>NZ_MLAM01000010.1 GCF_002272825.1 Helicobacter sp. 11S02596-1
CTTGGGCATTTTCTTGGATAAATGAATAGTAAGCCCCTACTTCAAAGAGATTGGCTTTACCTGTAATAGTGTTATTGAAAGAGGTAGAAGAGGATTTAATACTATTATAGCCATAGCTAAGCGCAAGTCCTACAATCGAGCGGGCATCATTATGGCTAAAGGCATAATCATAACCCCCTTGGATATTGGTAGAATAGGTATGTAGCCCTGCCCCACGATTTGAACTACTTTTACCATTAAAGATTCTTGCCCATACCCCTTGAGTAGCAGGGTTATCTCGGAGTTCGCCTAAGCGTTTATTGAGATCATTGATATTAGCTAAGAATATCGAATAGTTATTCGCAATTACTGCGGTAGCACTAGCTGCTTGGGCAGCATTGATAGTAGCAGAAACGGAGTTGATGTAGTAGTTGGTGAAAGAGGCTATATTATCCTTATCACCATCTTCTTTGGGTTTGACATTGGTAACAACACCCGCAGCATTCTTTTCTTCTACCATTTCCTGTGTTTGTGTTCTAAATGTGGTAATCACATCATCAAAGCCTTGGGTAACAATGGATTTATCATAAAAAGCAAAATGCGAACTCGCATCATTTTTGACAGAAGCTACTAAGATGTTTTTATCAGAGAGATCCCCAAGCTTGGAATCATTGCCACCCTCACTCCCAGCAGTTGTGGTTTGAAATACTTGGAGGTAATCTTTTTGTGGGGTGGTATCTGCGCCTAAGATAATCACCCGATCGGCATTGGGTTTATCAGCATTACTCGCTAAGGGATTATAAGCTACACGGAAGACGACATCATTGAGGTCTTTTACATTACCAATACTCAAGGTAGCATAGTTTTCTTTGGGGGTATTGAGATTATTGAGGGTATTGCCATCACTGGAGAGGCTTGCGAGATCAATAATCGTATTGGTTTGAAATAACGTATCGCCTTTGAGATTATTTTTATCAATGCTATTGTTATTGCCCTCTAAGGTCCGGATATAAGAGCCATTACTCAAGATGAGTTTGGCGCCTTGATTGAGTTTGATAGCGACATTGGCATCGGTAATATTTAAATCCCCAATAAAGACAGCATTTTGATTAAAGATGGCTTGGTAGTTGGAGACAGCACCCTTAGATTCTTCTGTTGCTTTGGGTAAGCTATGGACATCGCCCACGAGGATTCCTGAAATATTAGCCGTATAAATGCCATCGCTTGCTGTTTTATCCACATTGATACTTACGGCAGCCCCTGTGGCAGTGGGACTGCCAAATAAGGTTTGGTAAGCTAGAGGTAGCGAATCAAAGTCATCGCGGTATTTCTTTAAAATACTTGTAGCTTTATCGGCATCTAAACGGATAATGATCCCATTGTTATAGGTGTAGCCATTGACTTTGGCAGTGTTTTTATTGGTATCAGAGCTGGTAGGGTCATAAGCGTTGGCTTCTTTAGAATCAGGGGCAGGATTAAAGTTGGTAGAATCACCCATATGGTGGTATGTATCTGAATCATCTGCTGGTGGGGTTACCTTATCGGCAAAGATCACATTGGTGTGCCCACCAGAATAATTAAAATTCGCACCCCCTTTGATATTCCCTCCAATGGCAATATTGGCTGTCCCGCCTGTGGTATTGACATTAAAGACTGGGGGGGTATTTTGCAAGAGATTCTTTGTTGTTTCATTACCTACTAAGGCGTTAGAGAATCCATCACTAAGATTTAACGTTACATTGGTCGTGCCATCTTGGGTATTGATATTGCCACCGAGATAGAGGGCGTCTTTGAAATCGATGTTGGTAAAAGATGTGTGAGATTCATTATTGATATCCCCCACAAATGAACCAATACCAGCTTGGCGCAGATAGTCTTGGATAGCTTGGGGGGTGTTAGAAGCAAGCGTGGCTTTGGAGAAATCAATCGTGGAGGCTTTTGAATCTTTTGATTCAGAAGAGGCAGGAGGAACATCATAGGAACTAAATGTTACATTACTCACACGCAAGCCATTTGCATTATCTTGTGTATTGATTGCCCCCATCATTGCTCCTGCTTTGATAGTCGCATCGGTAATCGCCCCAGCAGCTATCGTATTGATATTCCCTAGTAATGTCGATTGGGTGAGATTGATAGTGAAGTGGGGGAGAGAGGTGTTATTTAATAATGTGTTTAGGTCAGATGTTCCAGTGAAGGTCTGTGTATTGCTTGCTCCCGCATTGAGATTGCCCATAATAGTAGAATCCTTAGTAGCTGTGATAGTCGTGCTACCAATACCCACACCACTAGTAGAACTACTCGTAACACTGCCATTGAGTATCCCTCCATTGAGATTGATAGTCATCTTACCGACTTGGTTAGTAACATTGCCATCTTGCAGAGCGCCAGAATTGAGGGTGAGGGAAGAAATGGCATTAAATGTGATTGGACCCGAGATTGAATTATACATATTTGAATCATTGTTCTTTTTGAATGACTGATTGATAATCTCGCCCTTATGGGTGCCTCCTGCTATAGTAATATCCATCAATCCCCCTGTGTTTGTGATAGTGCCCTCTTGGAGAGAACCTTTCTCAAGCTTGAGTTCAAGTGTCCCAATAAAGGCGAGATTGCTAGCACTTTTGAGGGCCTGATACCAATCAGGATGGGATGTTTGATATGTATTGGCGATTGTTGTTTGTAGCATATTTACAAGATACTGGTTTTGCTTCTTATTTGTTACACCATAAGCTATGTTTAGACCCGCATTATTGGTAATATTGCCTTTTAAAGTAGCATTTTCTTTAATATTGACATTCATTTTCGTGCCAGGATTGATGAGATCACCAGATGAAATCCCATTATTTGTATTTTCAGAGCTATTTTGTATATTGAATGTGATGGGTTTTATCATCCCCTTATCAGCCCAATAGCCACCAAGTGTTCCTTTTACGCTACTAACAAGCCTTTGAGCATTTTGGAGTGTCGCCCCATCAAGATTAATAATAGTATTTTCAGCATTGATGAATTTGATTTGGTTGGCATCAAACGCTTCATTGGTAAGATTGAGGTTGAAAGTTTCGATAGATTTTCCATAATCACCTATTTTATCAACACCAACGATAATCCCAGTGTCTTTATTAGTGGCAACTTTAGCCCCATTTTTGAGTTCAAGAGTAAAACTGCCTTTCGGATTATATGTGCTTCCTATCAAACTAATATTGCCATTGACGGCATATTGCTCATCTCCATTTGCCCCTTTGCCATTGCCATCAAAGCTGAGGGTAATATTATTAGAACCAGTAGGTGGAGTTGCAAGAGCGTTTGGATATGCTGATATATTAATGTTTCCATCAATGCTGGCATTTTGTGTGGAAACATTCAAATTAATACCACCCGAAGAAGCTATGGAGCCAGTAACATTCCCTTTCATATAAGCACCTTGTGTATTAGGTTTGCCCGTTGATATAAACTGAATCGTATTGGTTTGTCCATCAGCGTTTATATTTCCCTCTAGCTTAGAATCCTCAAATGTGACCTTCATATTGCTACTATTGGGATAGCCTTGATTCCCACGACCACCAATGATATTGCCTTTCATATTCGCACCATTTTGGAATGTAATATTGGTAGTGCCTACACCACCAGGTATGCCAGCGGGATTAAGTTGGTAAATTTGACCATTATAGATATTCCCTACAAAGGCATAACCAGCAACAGATTGACTATTTACCTGTGTAGAACCTCCATAGCTTCCATTGAAAGTAAAGTTTGCTTCTTTCCCAATCCCCGCACCACCCCCTTGGTGTTTCAAATTCCCTACAAATACGGAGTTTTGAAAATTCGCACTTGTAATTTTTCCACCTTGAGTAACCGTGAGATTCCCTTGAAGTATGGTATTGTTGGCTTTAAGTCCTGTGATATCTTGATTATTGGTAATAGTCATATCGTTAAATTTATAATAATCATCTGATGATTGTTTTGTGACACTGATATTAGCGCCACTACCTGGAGTGAAACAAGCCGTAGGGTCTCCTAGCGTGCAATCCGCCCCATACACCAAAGCACTCCCCATCACTGAAGCCAAGATGATGGAAAAAAGCGGTTTGAATGATTTTTGTAGATTTTGCGATTGTTTTGAAATCTGGGAAGATTGGGATTTTCCTAGATTGTTAGAATCAAAAGATTGTTGGGATTCTTTAGAAATTTGTATTTTCTTTGAATCCTGGAATGTTTGGGATTTTTCAAAATATCTTGCGTTTTTGCTCGTGTGTGCTTGGATAAAGGATTTTTGAGAGGATTGAGAAGATTTTGGGAAGCTATTTAGGAGATCTTGCCCCCCCCCCCCGCAGTATTTCTGGGTGATGATTTTGGGTATTCATTACGTATTCCTTTTGTCAATCTTTGAGATTTTTGAATTTAAAAAGCATTATTCTAGTATAAAATTTCTTGAATATATACTTAAATTTTTTTTAAATCTGAAGAAAATGCAATCAAATTGACAATTTTATAGCTATTTTTGAGATATTTCAAATCAAATGATTTACTAAAACAATTTATTTTTGAATAAATTTAATATAAAAAATGTGTTAAATTTTTTGGATTTGGGGGCAAAAACCTGAATGGATTTGAAAAAAATTCTAAAAAATATGCAAAAATAATCGAGTGGGTGGGTGAAGCAAGGATAATATTTCTCCCTACAAACTCCGTATCTTAGCGATCTCATCGCGCAGTCTAGCGGCCTCTTCAAAATCAAGTCGCTTGGCAGCTTCGTGCATTTTTTTGTTTAATTCTTTGATGATACTATCACGCTCTGCCTTCGGAATCTTGGACTTTTTGAGGGCTTTTTCATAAAGCTTGGCATTCGCACTACTTTCTAAGCGTAATTCTTCCTCGAGATTTCTCGCTACGGATTTGGGCGTGATGTGATGGGCGATATTGAATGCTTGCTGTTTTTCTCGGCGATAGTCGGTGATTTCCATCGCTTTTTTCATACTTGCGGTGATTTTTTTGGCGTATAAAAGCACCTTGCCATTGATATTCCTTGCTGCCCTACCCATCGTCTGGATGAGGCTGGTTTCACTACGCAAAAAGCCCTCCTTATCCGCATCCATAATCGCTACAAGCGAGACTTCGGGGAGGTCAAGCCCCTCACGCAAGAGATTGATACCAATAAGCACATCAAATTCCCCCATTCGCAACCCCCGAATGATATGATTGCGCTCGATCGCATCGATTTCACTATGCATATACTGGACTTTGAGCCCTAGTTCAGTATAGTATTTACACAGCTCTTCAGACATCTTTTTGGTGAGTGTGGTTACCAATACCCGCTCATTTTTTGCAACGACTTTTTTTATCTCATCATAGAGATTTTGCACCTGTGTGTCGCTATCACGCACCTCATAGACAGGGTCGAGCAGTCCAGTGGGGCGGATGATTTGCTCAGCGATATTTTTTCCAGAAAGCTCAAGCTCAAGCTGGGCAGGCGTGGCAGAGACAAAGAGAAAATGCGGGGCTTTGTGGATAAATTCATCAAATTTCAAGGGGCGATTATCTAGTGCGGAGGGCAAGCGAAAGCCGTATTCGACAAGCACGCTTTTACGGCTCATATCGCCGGCATACATCCCGCCAAATTGGGGCAAACTCACGTGGGATTCATCGACAATCACCAAATAAGGCTTGCCTTTTTGTTCAAAATAATCTAGGAGGCTATAAGGCGTCTCTCCGGGGGCTTTGCCTGTGAGGTGACGGGAATAGTTTTCGATACCTTTGCAAATCCCGCTAGCTTGGATCATTTCCAAATCAAACTCTGTCCGACCTTTGAGGCGACTATGCTCGATCATTCTGTTTTCTTTTTGAAAAAATGCCAACCTTCCAGCAAGCTCATCTTCGATACTTTTGATAGCACTGGTGAGGCGATTTTGCCCGACGATAAAGGGATTGGCAGCATAGAGGATATAAGAATCCAGCCGTTTCACCTCGGTGCGCTCGATACTATCAAACACGCCGATACGCTCGATCTCATCGCCAAAAAATTCGATACGGATAAATTCGACTTCATTATAAGCGGGGAAAATATCCACACTTTCGCCCATTACCTTGAAATTCCCCCGATCAAAATAATTGTCATTCCTGCTATAGCCCATATCCACGAGCTTGAGAAGAAATTCTTTATAATTGCGTTTTTCTCCTACAGCGATTTTTTCTATCATCGTGAGGTATTCGCTAGGATTTCCCAAGCCATAATTTGCTGAAACACTTGCTACTACAATCACATCATCATAACCGAGCAACGATGTCGTAGCCGAAAGCCGCAAACGCTCCAAATCATCATTGATTGCGCTGTCTTTTTCGATAAAAAGATCACGCCTAGGGATATAGGCTTCAGGCTGGTAATAATCAAAATGCGAGATGAAATACTCGACGTGATTTTTGGGGAAAAATCCCTTAAATTCGCTGTAAAGCTGGGCGCAGAGGGTTTTGTTGTGGCTCATAATGAGTGTGGGGATATTGAGCGTGGCGATGATATTTGCCATCGTGTAGGTCTTCCCACTGCCGGTAACACCGATGAGCGTTTGGTATTTGTTGCCCGCTTGGATACTTTGAGAAATCTTTTTGATCGCCTCGGGCTGATCGCCTGCGGGTGAATACGCAGCATTGAGTATAAAATTTGCCATCACAATCCCTAAAAACAATAAAATATTTGTTACAATTATACTTAATTCGTTGCATATTATTGTGGCGGCTACCCATTTAGGAGACAAAATGCCATTGATTGATAAATTAAGCGAGAAAATCGACCTCTTGCTAGAAAAAATAAGACTCCAAGAAAGTCAAGCTGAAGAATTACGCCTCAAAATCAGCACATTGATGGCTCAAAGTGAAGAAAAAGACCGCCAAATCTCTACCCTTTATGAAGAAATCGCCCAAAAAGACAAAAGCGTGCAAACACTCTATGACAAGATCGCTGAAGTGCTAGAAAAATGACACAAGAACAAATCCCGCAATTCCAAGAAACTGAGGATATTCAAAAAAATAGCCCTAGTGGAGCAATCGATCAAATTGAAATCAAAATCTCTGGTAGGCGATTTCAAATAACGCTAGAAGGCTTCACGCAAGAAGCAAAAAATGAAGTTATCACAACCTTTGGTGATAAGGATTTGGAACTCACCGAACTCCTCAAAACGCATTTAAATAAAATCCAAGAATATTCCCTCCTCAATCAAAAACTAGAGAGTCTGCTCCACAAAATCACATCGTGATTCTCCAATGCACTATTACCACATCGCCCCGCTCAAAACCAATTCGCCGATTTTGACCTACCAATCCCAAGAGATCTTTCAAAAAGGCGATGTTACCAATATCCCCATCAAAAACAAAATCGTTCAAGGCGTTGTTCTTGGCACGTGCGAAAAGCCTGATTTTGCCTGCAAAGAAGCGTTAGCTACCCAGCAATTTTTCAACCCCCATCAAATCCTTTTGGCAGAATTTATCGCGCCGTATTATTGCTGTTCTTGCGGGCTGGCGTATGGGTTATTTACACCATTTGAAAAAGCCCAACAAGAAGAAAAAGAGGGACTTGCCAATATCCCCTCCCCAAACATTTATCAAACAAAAGCCCTCAATGAAAACCAAGCAAAAGCCCTGCGTATCGCAAAGTCGCAAAATGCTAGCTTGCTTTTTGGAGATACTGGGAGCGGGAAGACAGAAATCTATATGCACCTCTTAAAAGAAAGCCTCACACAAAACAAAAATGCGATTTTTTTGATGCCAGAAATTTCGCTCACCCCCCAGATGCAAACCCGCCTAGAAGAAGTCTTTGGCGATGTGGTAGCGATATGGCATAGCAAAATATCCAACAAAAAAAAACAAGAAATTCTCCAAAAAATCCAATCAGGCAAGATAAAAATCATCGCCGGGGCAAGGAGTGCGCTTTTTTTGCCATTGCCCAATCTAGGGCTACTCATCATCGATGAAGAACACGATGATGCCTACAAATCCCAAACCAAACCCCGCTACAACGCCAGAGACATCAGCCTCTATCTCGCCAATAAAGCCAAAATAAAAATCATTCTAGGCTCAGCAACCCCAAGCATCACAAGCTATCACAATGCCAAAAAAGCAGGCACACTCATCCGCCTCAAAGGCAGGCATTTTGACTCAAAAAAAGATATTTTGTTTGAAGAATCCCCTACAAATATCACGCCTTTTTTGCTCACCCATCTCCAAAATACCCTCGCACAAAACCAACAAGCCATTATTTTTTTGCCCACAAGGGCGCATTTCAAAACATTGATTTGTCAAGCCTGCGGTCAAAGCGTGCAATGCCCCTTTTGTAGCATTGATATGAGTTTGCATTTGGACAAAAAAATCCTTTCTTGCCATTATTGTAATTACACGCTTCCCATCCCATCTGCTTGCCCAAATTGTGGTAGTCCTGAGCTTTCAGCCCAACGTCTTGGGACTGCCCAGCTTGCGATCGAACTCCAAACATTATTGCCCCAAGGGCGCATTGGGATTTTTGACAAAGACCACACCAGCACGCAAAACAAACTCAAAAAAATCCTTAATGATTTCAACCGCAACCAGATTGATATTCTCATCGGCACACAGATGATTAGCAAAGGACACGATTATCATAATGTCAATCTTGCGATCATCTTAGGGATGGATTATTTGCTAAAAAGCCCCGATTATAGAAGCTTTGAAAAATCTGTCGCACTCATCTATCAGATCGCTGGGAGAAGCGGGAGAAAAGAAAATGGCAAGGTGATTATCCAAAGCCTAAATAGCGAATTTCTCAAAAATTTTATCGATGATTATGAGGATTTTTTGCATTTTGAGCTTGCACATAGGTCGCATTCCTACCCGCCATTTTCCAAGCTTGCTACATTGCAATTTGCGAACAAAGATGACAAAAAAGCCAAAGATAATATGGAAACTATTTTGAAGATTTTAGAAGCTAAAAAAGACAAAGAAATTATTATTATTGGGGCGGGAAAGTGTGGTATCGAAAAAATCGCTTCAAAATATCGCTATCAGATATTTCTTCGCTCCACGTCGCATACTGCGATGATGAAGATTTTACACACGCTTAGCCCCTATAGCGAAAAGATGGGGTTTGAAATCGACAGGGACCCCACCAACATTTTGTGATTATTTCATCATCTCTTTATAAGGACCAAAGAGATGTTGTTTTTGAGGGAAATTGTCAGGATAAGGTCCAACAACCGCATCCACAGGTTTCACTCGTTTGTCTGGGAAATCTTTCTCTCCGCCTTTTTTGACAGGTCGAGGCTGGGAATTGATATATGCAGCGACATCATAGGCTTCCTCATCGGTCAAATCAGGGTTGCCTTGAGGCATATTGGCTTTGATATACGCTGCTGCTTTTAGCTCTCTATGCATACCCGCACCGGTATTGTAGCTGTCTTTGCCCCAAAGTGGTGGGAATACATAATAAGGCCCGGTAGCCTCCGTATTTTTGAGTCCGTGACCATCTTCTTGGTGGCAAGCGACACATTTTTCTTTGAATACAATTTCACCTTTTTTGGGGTCTGCAGCACGATCCATCAAAGCCATCTTGACTAAGCCCTGACCTTTGATTTTTGCTCCCACAGGCACGCCTTGAGAAAGCCATTGCATATAAGTCATTATCGCTTTCATTTCTTTGGAATTCACTGGCAACGGCTTGCCATTGAGGCTTCGTTGCATACAGCCATTCACCCTATCTTCCAATGTATTAATAGAGTCATTTCTTGAGCGATACTCTGGGAATCGCCCCCAAATACCTACAAAAGCAGATTGAAATTGCCTTGTCCCACCATATGCGTGGCAACTTGAACAAGACATATTATTGCCTGCAAATCTTTTTTTGGGATCTTTGGCTTGTGGCCCGATATATTTTGTGGTTTCATTCAAGATTTTATTTCCTAAAATAACCATTTCAGTATATCGAGAACCCTTTGGCATCTTGCTTTCATCAACATAACCATCTTCTTGCATTGCCGCAGGTAATTTCCATTCTTGCACGGGCAGATCAATACCTGTGGCTTCTTTTTGTTTGGCTATCTCCTTGTCAAATCCAAATCCTACCGCTCCTAGTAAGGGCAAAAGCATTAAAATTTTTAGTCCAGCTTGTTTCATTATCAGTCTCCTTAGTAATACGTGTGTGTGGTTATATATTACCATTAAATAATTAAACAAGAATTAAAATTTTAATCAGAGTGTCGATAAATCTTGATAGCTATGATTGAAAACCCATATTTTTTTCGCCATCGAAATTCCCGCTTTGCTCACGCCTGATTTCTTCGACAAAATCCTCTTTATCAAACACCGCATTATCGCGGGCTGCGACCTTGTAAGCGGTGTTTTTGATGACCAAAGAAATCTGCCCCCCACTCAAAGGAAATGCTGCCAATTCACCCGCCAAAGAAATCGGGGTGTGTGGCTTGGCATATACGGCATTTTTAGGCAAATATTTTTCCCACAATAAAACCCTTTGTTCCAGCGAGGGTTTTTTAAATTCGATTTTATAATTAAACCGCCGTGAAAATGCCGAATCAATGGTTTCCAAAAGATTTGTCGTTGCGATCAAAATGCCTTCAAATTTTTCAATCTGCTCTAAGAAAATATTTTGCATTTGATTGTGCATTTTTTCCACCCCGCTCCCGCTACTCACCCGTGTGCTGAGGAATTGATCGGCTTCATCGAGGAGCAAAATCGGATTATTCTTGAGTTTTTGGGCGATTTCGCAATAGCCATCAAAAATCTTGCGGACATTTTTTTCTGATTCGCCGACATACATCGAGAGGATTTTTGAACAATCAAAGCTAATCACAGGCTTTTTGAGGCTTTTTGCAATACCGAGTGCCGTGAGCGTTTTGCCCGTGCCTGCCGGTCCATAAAAAATAATCCGTGCGTCAATGCCCTTGCCTTTTTCTTTTATGCCCCATTTTTTTAGCCGTGCGATGACCTTCCCATCGACTTGTTTGAGAAGCGAATCAAGCGTTTCTTTGGTCTTGGGAAACAAAATCACCTCATCAAGCCCGATTTTTGGCTCAAGGATTTCAAAGATTTCTTGTTCTTTTACCAAAGATTGCAAGGTGATTTTGGTGGTTTTTTTCTTCCGATTGGGATGAATGATGACTTCCAAAATATCTTCTGGGATAAAAAATGTCCGACTGATCCCTCCAAAAGGACTCAACATCTCATCATAATCGACAAGATTTTTTTCAACCAATGTGCTTTTTTCATCGAGCAACGAACGATTTTTGATACGTTCGTATTCATCTTGACTAACCAGATCAATCAAGCTATTCATATCACGCAAATTTTCATCACTCCCCGAATATTCTTCTTTGAGTAGAGCAAAAAAGATGATTTCTTCTTTGGGATTGAGGGCATTTTCTTTGATGAGGGTTTGGACTTGCATTGGCGTTTTGGTAATCTCCAAACGAGACAAAATCCTTTCTTCAAGCAATTTGAGGCGATGGCTTGTCCGAGAAAGCGAGATAGAGGGGACTTTTTGAAAACTCGAGCTAAGTTTTTGGAGCAAATCAATCCGCAAAAACTGATCCTTGAGATACTCCAAATGGTCCTCATAAGGGCTGATCTCTGGTAATTCAAGATTAAGCGAACCATCTTCTAGGAGTTTTAAAAAACTAAGGCTCAATGATATGTTGGCATTCAAAAGCTCCAAAATCGCCATTTCATTCGTTCTAGCCGTCCCAAATCCACTTTGAACAACCCAGCCAAGCTCCAAAAGATTTTTGATTTTTGGGAGATATTCTAAAATGGCGATTTCTTTTTTATCAAAAACATTTTCAAGCAAGCCCAACACATTGCACTCATCAGTCCCGCTCATCAAAGCTTCTGCCATATGCCGCAAAACCTGCGCTTCCGCAACATCGCATTTGAGATAGGGATAAATCGTAGCTTGTGTGAGATTTTTAGAATGGATAAAATCAATATAATGCTTCAAGAACTTTTCCTTTTTGTAAAATCCAAATGACTATTTTCAAAATACTCTGCTGGCTCTAAATGGATGATTATCTCCCATTGTTTGCTAGGGTCTATCGCTTCGATTCGCTTTTCTATCTCATCAGAAATGCTATGGGCAGACAAAAGCGTGATACCCTCTTCAAACACGACATAAACAACGAGGAATACCCTATCACCGACAATGCGGGTTTTGAGATTATCATAGCCCAAAATCGCACTGGTGTCAAAAATAGCCTCAATAGCCTGCTGGGTTTTTTCATCTAATGCCCGATCGAGTAGCATAAAAATACCTGATTTGATAATCTTAAAAGCCCCATAAGCGATATAAATGGCAATCAACATTCCCAAAATAGGATCGATGAGATAAAAACCACTCGTTTGTATCACCACCAACGAAATCAAAATCGCCCCATTGCTAAACAGATCGCTTTGGTAATGCAAAATATCGGCTTGGATGACCTCATTCCCGCTCATCTTGGCGACTTTTTTCAAAAAAAGCACCAAAATTCCCACCACGATGGTGCTAAAGACCATCACCCCAATCGCAGATCCCGTTTCATTTAAAGGGATTTTAGCATCCAATCGCCTGATGGACTCATAAAAAATATAACCCGCAGAAGCTAATATAAACATCCCCTCAAGCATCGTAGCGATATAGGGGATCTTGATAAACCCATAGTTAAAATGTTTATTAGCTGGCTTTTTGGCTTCTTTGAGTGCAAAATAATTAAACGCGGATATGCAAATATCAAGCAAAGAATCTATGGCACTTGCCAAAACCACGATCGAGCCACTAGAAATGCCAACACCAAACTTTATAATGGCTAAAAATGTCGCTGTGAGCGTGGCGATCATTGTCGCTTTCGTGGGCGTAAAAAGTTGCATTGCCTTTGACCTCACCTCACACCACAAAGCAAAATAAACGTTTTTTAGCCATCCTGATTGCTCGCTTCTTGCATTGAATTTTTCCCTCTGGGGCTAAAAATTATCGGCGTGCCGATGAAATTAAATTTTTCCCTCATAAAATTAACTAAATACCGCCTGTAGCTAAAATGCAACGATTTGGGGCGATTCATCACCAAGGCGATTTTGGGCGGGTGAGTATCGTATTGGGTCGCATAATAAATCTTGACAATCTTGCCGTGATCGCTTGGGAGCGGGTGGCGTTTGGTTGCCTCTGCTATGGTGTCATTGAGCTTGCTAGTCGGGATTCGGCAGGAAAAACATTCATAAACTTCAAGTATTTTTTGTTTGAGTTCCTTGATATGCCGCCGACCCAGCGCACTCACCGTGAGCACAGGAGCGTATTCTAAAAATCTAAATTTTCTTTTGAGTTCAGCGATGATAGAATCGTATGCCTCACATCGTATATCCCATTTATTTAGCACGAGTATCACGCCCAAAGCGTGCTTATCGACTAATGAGCTGATTTTTTCATCAAGCTCGACAAAAGGCGTGCTAGCGTCTAAGACCAAGAGGGCAATCTGGCATTTTTGCAAAACCTTTGTTGTCCTATCAAGGGCGTATCTCTCGATACCCTCAATCTTACCACGTCGGCGAATCCCAGCGGTATCAACAAAACAAATGCTTTTATCCCCAACCCAAATCCTCTCATCCACCGGGTCAATCGTTGTCCCTGCGACATCAGATACCACGCTCCTTTCCTTGCCAACCAACGCATTAAGTAGTGAGCTTTTCCCGACATTGACCCTGCCGATGATACCTACGTGAATGCTCTCTTCGGCGGGTTGCTCTCCATCGGAAGCCTCTAGCTTTTCTTGGCTCTCAATAAAATCAAGAATATCTTCATCATCAAGACTGGCTTGAGATGGGGTGTTGCCATCAAGCCCCAGTGCGAACAAAACGCCATTGATGAGGGCGATGACACCCCGATTGTGGCTCACAGAGATAAAATAAATCTCTTTTGTCCCAAAGGAGGCAAATTCATAAGCAAATTGTTTTTCTTTGTCATTATCGATTTTATTGACTACCAGCAGGCAGTTTGGGTTGATTTTGCTAATTTCTCTAAAAAGCTTTTTATCATCATCTTGGGGGATAAGCTTGCCATCGACAATATAAAGCACCAAATCCGCTTCTTTTGCTGTTTTTAAGCTCAATTCTCTGACCTTGCCAAACAACGCCGTGCTACTATCAAGCCCACCGGTATCACAGATTTGGACCTCGTTGCCCTCCAAAAAGATGGCTTTTTGATTCACATCTCGTGTTGTTCCAGAGATTTCAGATGTGATGGCAATCCGCTCTTTAGCTAAGCGATTAAATAAAGAACTTTTTCCAACGTTGGGTTTGCCCAAAATCGCAATTTTTTTCATCAATTTGCTTCTCTTTAATGATATTTTTCTTATAATCTTTAGGATTTGTTCTAAGATGATTGAGTAATGCAATCATAACCAAAACTTTGAAAATTAGAGGAGTTTTTTAATGAAAAAGGTTTTATTGGTATTTATTTTCATTCCTATCCTTACAAACCTTATATATGGAGAAGAAGTTCAAAACACGCCAAATCCAGCCAGCCAATTCCCAAACCTCCCGACCTCGCAACCTGCCATCCAAAATGAAACGATTGATTTTCCTATCAAAGACGCCCCTGTGGAAATAACCCCATCTAGTGAAGCCCCATCCTCTCTATTGACAGAATCCAAAAAACCACACAACCCAAATAGGGCATTATCAGACCCTAAAGAATCACAAACTTTCCTCAAAGAAAAAACCAAACCAAAAAATATGACATTCACGCAAGAAGAATTTTATGAACCCAAAAAAGATGAGATGGCATTAGAAAGAGAAGAAGAAAAGCTTTTCTTAAATATCCATTCAAAAGCATTGGAACAATTTATGGCAGGGGCGGTGTATGAGACCAAACAGCAGGTGCAAACATTCGCGCTCAAGGACTCTTTTACCCAGATTACGAACGTTGATGGCAAGATTTATGAATACAAATACGCCCAAAAATCCATCGATCGGTATTCTGCCATCGCCCCCTATCAAAAATACCCGCTCAAAAAGATCTCACCGACAAAATACCAGATTCTTATTGATGAACTCCCGCAGGTATTTGACATCAAGGGTTGTAAGATCGCTATCAAAAAACAGCTTTCAGGCACACTCTATCAAAAGCGAGAAGTTATCATTGATCTCGATACCAAAAGGGAATTGCGGAATGAGAGCCATTTTGATTTGTTTTTGGAATGCCCAAAATAATGTGGCGACCCCTGGAAGATTTGAACTCCCGTTCCCACCTAGAAAGGGTGGTATCCTTGGCCACTAGATGAAGGGGTCAAAACCATAAAAAGAAAATTAAAAAACGTAAGATGTTGCCTAATAAAAGATAATGAAGTGGCGGAGCGGACGGGGCTCGAACCCGCGACCCCCTGCGTGACAGGCAGGTATTCTAACCAGCTGAACTACCGCTCCAAATCCTAATGGTGGTCGCTACAAGGCTCGAACTTGTGACATCTACCTTGTAAGGGTAGCGCTCTACCAACTGAGCTAAGCGACCAATTCGGACATTCTAAAGTAACAATGTCGGGGAAATCAAGGATAAGAAGTGGTGACCCCTAGGGGACTCGAACCCCTGTAGCCACCGTGAAAGGGTGGTATCCTAACCGCTAGATGAAGGGGCCACTTCTATATTTTAAACCTATGGTGACCCGTGTTGGATTCGAACCAACGGCCCATTCCTTAAAAGGGAATTGCTCTACCAACTGAGCTAACGGGTCATAAAAGCATTAAATTTAAAATCAAATCTGGCTTAGTTGCTTGTCTTATTTTCGTTTGAGAAACAAAAAGAGCGAAATTATATGTTTTTTATATGGGTTTGTCAAGCGTTTTGAAAGAAACGCCCAAAATTTTCAGAGAAACTTTAGAGATTTTTCAGCAACATTTCCAAAGCACATTCGCAACTTTGTTTTTGAATTTCTTGGCGCTCCCCTTGGAACAAATACCGCTCAACTACAGCGAGATTCCCTGCTTTTTGCACCCCAATATAAATCGTCCCCACAGGTTTTTCCACACTCCCCCCACTAGGACCTGCCACGCCACTAGTTGCCAGGGCAAAATCTGCCCCAAACATCTGCAATGCCCCCCTTAGCATATCACGCACCACAGGCTCACTGACTGCCCCATAGGTTTCAAGCCAATCGGTTTTGACCCCCAAACATTTGTGTTTTATCTCATTGCTATAGCTCACAATCCCGCCATCATAGACAGCCGAAGCCCTCGCCACAGAAGTGAATTGATACGCCAAAAGCCCGCCGGTGCAACTTTCAGCTGTGGTGATTTTTTGATGGTTTTTTTTCAAAATCTCTACGATAGTCGTTGCTAAATCCTCGCTTTCAATGACCCTATCGCCAAAAATAGATTGGATAACCTCAAAAACCTTTTGCGCATCCTTTCCCTCAAGCAAAATCCTCTGATTTTCAATCCGCATTTTCGCATCAAATGGCGCAACATAATTCTGACACAACACCAGACTGGCCTCATTATCAATCCCTAAGAAAGTCAAAAACTTTTTCATAACACGCCCTCTTTTTGATATAATCAATTATATACCATTAACAAGGTGATAAAAAGGAGAAAAAATGTCAAAGCAAGGACCAGTAATCACAACCCGCCCCGAGTCTGCACCCAGCGAAAAACCCATCTACAGAAAAAACGGAAAACTCAAAGAATGGTTTTACAACCAAGAAATCATCAAACTCCAAATCGAACTTGTCAAACTGCAAAATTGGGTCAAAAAAAATAACCAAAAAATTGTCATCATTATGGAGGGCAGAGATGGTGCGGGCAAAGGCGGGACGATCAAAGCCTTGAGCGAACATCTCAATCCCAGAGGATGCCGTATCGTAGCTCTTCAAAAACCCACAGAAATCGAAAAATCGCAATGGTATTTTACCCGCTATATCAGCACGCTCCCATCTGGTGGGGAAATTGTATTTTTTGACAGGAGCTGGTATAACCGCGCCGGTGTCGAAAAAGTAATGGGATTTTGCACGCAAGAAGAATACAAACAATTTATCTACCAAGTCTCCAACCTCGAACAAATGCTTATTTCTAGTGGCACAATGGTTTTCAAGTATTTTCTCAATGTCAATCAAGCCGAACAAAAACGCCGTATCAAAAGCCGTAAAACCGATCCGCTCAAGATGTGGAAACTAAGCCCCATTGATTCAAAATCCTTGAGTTTATGGGAAGAATACACCGAAGCGTTTGAAAAAATGTTTTCAAGAACGCACACGCCCTATGCCCCCTGGATTATCGTTGATTCCAATGACAAAAAAGCCGCTAGGCTTAATATCGCTAGGGATTTGCTCAGTAAAATCGATTATGAAGACAAAGAACCCCGAAATGTTTGCTTGCTCGCAGACCCTAAAATCGTCCATCCCTATTCGCAAAATCCTTACACAGATATCACAATCCCTTCATAAGGATTTCCCACAGCCTCTCTACCACCTCATCATCTAGGTGCAAGGTGCTTTTGGAAGCCAAAAATTCCACGATCTGATCTTGGGGGAATCTCGCCCCACCAATGCAACTTGGGTGAGCGAACAAAAATGCCCGAGCCAGGCTAATCTCCTCGCTGATTTTTTCCCCACAAACAAAGCATTTTTGCCCCCTATCGCCCCTGCCCTCAAAATCGAGCAACCCCGCATACATCTCAAGGACAACACGCAAGGGATTTTGCTTAAACATTTTTTTTGCACCATCTTCAAGCATATCAAAATAAAAGCTATCAAGCTCATAAATATCAAATAAATGCTTACTCAAAAGCCTAATAAATCGTTGCCAAACATACGAGCGATCGAGATTATTTTCCCACGCAAACCCTAGATGTATTACATTCCTAAGTTTGGGTAAAAACAATCCATTGCCCTCTTCTTCAAAATCAATCTTTTTGCCCAAATGCACGATACTATGCCTCGCCCCATAAAATCGATAAAGCCTCTTGATAGCAAAAGGCGTAAGGATTTGGGCGATCAAATCCTCATTTTTTACCGGAATGGTATTCAAAATATAGCCCTGCACGTGTTTTCCTAAATTAAAGAATTGCTTAAAATAAAATCACTATAATGCCAACCTCATTGCAAAAGAAACGCCATCTCCAAGGATATTTTTTGAGTGATTTTATCAAGGCAGTCATTGAGGCAAGCCAACATATCATCGAAATTTTATCACAACGCAAACCCGAACATATGCAAGCCCATCAAATCGGTGCGGGCGGGGATATTAGCCTTGGAGCAGACTTGCTTAGTGAAGAAATCTTTGCCAAATATCTCCTCCCTATCGCCAATATTGATTCTGAAGAATCAGGCTATCTCGTAGGCAAGGGAGATGATGTTATTATCTTAGACCCATTAGATGGGAGCGATAATTACATTTCAAATATCCCTTATTATGGTGCTTCAGTGGCTTTGTGTGCTAGCTCTGGAGAGACAAAAGAAGCCATTATTATAAATTTCTGCTCCCAAAGCGCTTATTTTGACACCGGCGATGGCGTGTTTTTCACAAAAATCCCCGCAAGGACTACTGCGCCCATCACCCCAAAACAGAGCCTTTCAAAATGCGGTATCTTTGAAAAAGCCTATTCTAACCCCGATATTGCCAAAAAACTTTTTGAACACAGCATAAAATTTCGCTCCCTTGGGGCGAGTGCGCTCTCGCTTGCCTATGCTCAAGAAAGCAATTTTATGCTTTTTGGTGGCAAGATTAGAAAATACGACGCGCAAGCGGGATTATTTTTGTCTCGCCATCTATGGATAAATCATTGCGAAGACTTTTTGCTCGTAAGTAGAAATAAGCAAATCTTTGATATGATTTCAAAAATTATCAAAAAGGACTAGAAAATGGGTTTTGCGGATTTTTTGAAGAATCTCAAGAGAGATGAAAGCAAATCGGCGCAAAAAGATACTTCTAGCCATTGGATAAAATGCCCTAAATGCTCGGCTCTGATGTATTATAAAGAAGTTTTTTCCCAATCAAATGTCTGCCCAAAATGCCATTACCATTTCAGAATCTCAGCTAATGATCGGATCGCGCTTTTGTGCGATACAGACAGCTTCATCGAATACGATAAAGAATTACGCCCCATCGATCCTTTGAATTTCGTAGATAAAGAAAGCTACAAACAAAGAATCAAAAAATACGAAGCCAAAACAGGGCGTCCTAGCTCGGTAATCTGCGGTGAAGCGAGTATCAACCATATCCCCTTGCAGATTGCTGTTTTTGACTTTGCCTTTATGGGGGGCAGTCTCGGATCTGTCGAGGGTGAGAAAATCGTCCGCTCCATCAATCGCGCCATTGCAAAAAGACAAGCCCTGCTTATCGTCTCCACAAGCGGGGGAGCGAGAATGCAAGAATCCACGTATTCTTTGATGCAGATGGCAAAAACTAGTGCTGCCCTCGGCAAGCTCTCTGAAGCCAAACTGCCCTTTATTTCTTTGCTTACAGATCCCACTTTTGGTGGCGTGAGTGCCTCGTTTGCATTTCTAGGGGATCTTATCATCGCAGAACCCGGGGCGATGATTGGCTTTGCAGGGGCTAGGGTCATCAAGCAAACCATCGGGGCAGACTTGCCTGATGGCTTCCAAACCGCTGAATTTCTGCTCGAACACGGGCTCATTGATATGGTCATCCATCGTAAAGAACTCAAAAAAACGTTGGGCGATTTGATACATATGCTGAATCCTAACTATGAAATGCAACCTATATTCCATCACTAAACCCAGTCTTGATTCTGATGTTTTTGTGAAGCATTACCAAAAGCAATGCAAGCAATTTGGGCTCACCCTCCAAATCTATGATGTGATGAATACCCAAATCAATAATGCCCAAAAAGTCTCACAAAAAACCGCCCAACAAGCCTATTCCAAAGCGTTAGAGCCATTTTTATCTGATGGAAAAAACATCGCCTTGCACCCAACAGGCAAGCTACTTGATAGCCTCGCATTCAGCAAGCTTTTTGCCAAAGAAAATAAAATCAATTTTTTCATCGGCGGGGCGTATGGGTTTGAAGAAATATTTCTGAAAAAATGCCTCCCTATAAGCCTCAGTCCCCTGACTTTCAGCCACAAAATTGTCAAACTCATTTTGTGCGAACAGATTTATCGCGCTTTTAGCATCATAAACCACCACCCATACCACAAATAAGGAGAATGCGTTGGATAATAAAAACATTAAATTTTTTGAAAATATGCTCCAAAAGCGGCTTGAAGAAATCACTTCCAACATCCATCTCACCAATACCAATCTGATGGAGCTTACTGCTACTAATCTCAAAGATCAAAGCGATATTGTTTCAGCAAACCTTCAAGGCGAGCTTGAATCTTTGATGGCACAGAAACACGGGTTAGAATTAAAAGATATTATTCATTCATTACAAAAAATCAAAAACAAAACATATGGGATTTGTGAAATGTGCGATGATGAAATCGACATCCAGAGGCTCAAAATCAAACCCCACGCCAAATATTGTATCAAATGCAGAGAGTTGCACGAAAAATCCAAAAATAGGAATCGAAAATGAAATTCAAATATTATATTATCTTTGCCATTTTGTTTATCGTGGCAGTGGGTATCTATGTCTATACGCTAGATTCGAGCACCTACACCCTCTCCACCCCCCATCAAACCCAGTCTTTCAACCTCCCGGTTGCCATTTGGATTGCGATGGTGATATTGGTTTTTTTCATTTTGTCATTGGTGTTTTTTCTGGGCGAATGGATACGCGGGCTTTTAGTCAAATATAATGACAACAAGGATTTTGAAAAAATCACCCATCAAATCATTGAGCAGACCAACAAAAAAACTTTCACAAAACAAATCTATAAAAACCAACATTTTAACCTGCTTTCAAAGATACTCGCACGATTTGATTTCAAACCCGACTGCAACACGCCTAAAAGCTCCTATCTCAAGATAGACAAGCTTTTTGACATCTACGAACAAATCGATCTGGGCAATACCCAAGACCTCAAAAAATACGACCCAAGCTGTGACAATGCGTTTTTTATCAAAAACACGTGCAACAAGATCCAAAAAGATCTCAAATTTGCCCTTGAAGTCCTAGCTAGCGACTTGGGTATCGATCTAAAAAAATATGCTTTCATCCACGTGATGCAAAAAGGTAGCGATAAGGAGATCCAAAAAGCTTTAGAATTATCCCAAGCATTTTTGGATAAAGAAATGTCAAAAGAGCTTTTTATCGCCTACTCACAAAACCGCACCACGCTTGATCGTGAGAGTATCGCCCAAGCTTGCACAAAGGCAGGCTATTGTCAAAATGACTACCTCAAGCTCGCTAGAGAATCCAAGCCGTTTCTTTCTCCAGATGTCTGGCTCAAGCTCTTTGAATACCTCGCAGACAAAAACGAAAATGCCGAAAAAAGCTATCTTTATGTGCTTTTGGATCTTGAAATGATTGATTTGGTCAATGAGCGCTTAAGCAGGCATTCAAAAAACGAGTTTTTAATCGTCAATGCCTATCTTGATCTCAAAAAATTAGACAAAAATTACCCGCTTGAGATTTTTTTTGGATAGATATCTCACAGGGATACGGGGATAAAACCCAATAAACACCCACAGAATGCCTGATGAACGCTCAAACCCTCGCGATGGGGCTACCTAGATAAAAATGCCTGATAACATCTCGTAAAAACTCCATAAGCGTGGAATCTGTATTTGCCCTCAAGGCTTGCGTCGCCAAGTTGGCATTATTTCAAAGCCATTTTAATATTTGGGCTTACCAATCTAGCAGCCCCTCAAGACTTTTTATCTTCTGTGTGATAAACCTTGGGTTTGGAGCATTTCCCACCACCCCCACAGCCACAGCCTTTTGAATCTTTCTTCATACCCAAAAGTCTATACACCAAAAACACCATCACCCCAGCAAATAAAACAATACCGACCCAATCAATTGCTTGCATTGAAGCTCCTTTAAAATCATTTTTCAAAATACTTTGAGTATATCACCTTTATGTGTGTTTTGCTAAAACTCATTTTGTAGCAAATAGATTCTTCTATGGTAAAATCGAACAAGCCAGACCTTTGATGCAATGGTGGTTTTAGGCGGTTGCTAAATTCTTCTATGGTAAAATTTTCCTCATTTAGTTTGAGATACAAATCATGTTTTAGGCAGTTGCTAAATTCTTCTATGGTAAAATAAATCTTGTTATCCAATCTAAAGAGTTCGAGTTTTAGGCGGTTGCTAAATTCTTCTATGGTAAAATCACTCCGCTATGGCGATAAAAAAACGATTAGTTTTAGGCGGTTGCTAAATTCTTCTATGGTAAAATGGAGAACAAAACAATGGCAATCGATAATAAGTTTTAGGCGGTTGCTAAATTCTTCTATGGTAAAATTCAATTCCGTGGGGCTTTGAGCCTCAAGATGTTTTAGGCGGTTGCTAAATTCTTCTATGGTAAAATTGATTTTAGTAAAATTAGCAAATACCCCAAGTTTTAGGCGGTTGCTAAATTCTTCTATGGTAAAATATGTCAAAACAAACAATCCTAATCTTATGAGTTTTAGGCGGTTGCTAAATTCTTCTATGGTAAAATCAAACGCTAATAGCAAGATTCTTGAATTAAGTTTTAGGCGGTTGCTAAATTCTTCTATGGTAAAATAGATACCCAGCGACCAAATTATCCAGCAGAGTTTTAGGCGGTTGCTAAATTCTTCTATGGTAAAATACAAACTCCCTTTTTGTATGGGTGATATAAGTTTTAGGCGGTTGCTAAATTCTTCTATGGTAAAATACACCCCGATAAAATCCCCAAATATGGGGAATAATATGGGTTAAAACCATAAAGAATATGCTACAATACACCAGAAGAATTTAGCAACTGCCTAAAATAAACGGTTATAGGGTTCCGTGCGGGGTTACAATCCCCTAAAAACCCTAAAACAATACAAGCTGTCTTGGTTGATTCATCACTTCTAATTCACTTTTTTGCCCCAATAACAATCTCATCTGATCAAATTGTTTTTCTGTCAATACTAACCCCCTGATATGCCCTTTTGGAGGCAATATCAAATCCAATCTATCCAAATGCGAATGCGCACTTGCTACCCCTTTGCATAGACGCATATAAACTGAAAATTGCAACATCAAAAACCCATCTTTAATGAGTTCTTTCCTAAATTTTGCAGCATATTTCCTATCCTCTTTGGTTCGGGTAGGCATATCAAACATCACTAAAATTCTCATAAACTTCTCTTCCATCAGAATTTTCCTTTATAAATACCGGCAATACCAACTGGTTCTCAAATCCCCTAAGCACATTCGCCAAAGATTGCACACTGCGTGTAATCGCACGATACATAGGATAATGCCTATCCTTACAAGCAATCTTAGCGTTCAAAACACCGACTAAATTCTGCCGGTGTTTCCTTTGAAACCCCTCTATAAGCTCTTGTTTTTCAACCATCAAACACACCAAAGAATCAGCAAATACCCGATAAGGCTCTAGCATATCATCAGCCAAGTTAAAAGCATTGAATTGGTTTTTATGGAAAATACCAAATGCAGGCAACAAGCCACTACTCACCAGACTTCTAGCTACACAACCCCGGATAATAGCATAAGCATAATTGAGTGCTGCATTGATAGGGTTGCAATCCTTTCTACTAAATTTATTGCCAAAAAGGGCTTGAAAATAAAGAATCGCCCCTTGAGATTCAAAATTTTTAGCATCATTTAGCACCACAGCTTTGGATAATTCTAAAATTTTTTGCCCACGCTTCGGGCAAAACGCTGTAGCCAACATTGCCTGATTATAAAGCTTTTGTTTAATGATTTGTTGCCATAAAATCGCTTTATTTTGTTTGGAGAATGCGATTTGGTTTTGAAGCATTTCTGATGTCTTGTAATACCCCAAATAAGGAGTAAAAATACCATTAGGGGTATGGGAATCATCGCAAGTAAAAAAAGCAATTTTATTATCGGCGAGCTTGCTGAGCAAGCTTGTGGTGATACTAACGTGCTTACTTTCAGAGATGACAAGGAGAATATCCCTCAGAGGAAAAGTAATATCTTTATTTTCTTGCGTGATACAAAAAAGATTATTTTTTAAACTCAATTTAGCAGGATTGCCAATAAAAATACACCGATACGCCTCATCAAACCCTGCCATTTAGGGCTTCTTTTTGGTGGTTTTCAATCTCACATCTTTTCTAGGCTCCCATCTTGCCTCACAAATCTCTCCTAGCGGGGATATAATACATTTTTTAAAGATTTTGAAATTTTGAATGCCACAACCATCTGCCAAAAACCCTGAATTTGGTTTTTCTTTGAAAAATTCTTTTTCATTTTCTTCTAAAATCTTATTGCTATGATGCCGAAAGGTCATCCCAGACGTCGATGCATTTGTCGCCGCATAATAAGCATAAAGACTTTTGGACATTTTATTTGTTTGGATTTGCACCAAATCATCCTTAAACAAACTAAAACAAAATGTATAATTTGTATCCATTTCGATCCAATCCTTAATCACACCCGTTTTTTTGTCCTTGCCTTGCACGATTGCTTTGTTGGGTAGCCTGCCGATGGCAACATCATAGGTATAAATTGGCACAACATAAAATTTTCCTTTATCTTTGGATTTAAAAATATCGGCACGCACCATTTCCCCATTTGCGACAATGCCTTGATGGATCTGGCGTATTTTCCCAAGCTTGAGGGCTTTTTCAACCCCTTCTGCACCCCCATAGACATCAAGATACTTCTCTTTAGGATAAATAGTCTGTTCGTGCAATGCCCCAGTAACGTTCCTCCTAGGCGCTTTGGAAACAAAAATATTATTGATTTTTTCGCCCACTTGTGTAGCGAAGTTTTCCAAAGGCTTTTGCAATGATTTTTTGGTTTTATTATCACCACGCTCTTGGATATTTTTTGCTTTTTTTGACATCTCAAGATATGCCTGCTCTCTTGTTTGTAGATATGTGCTAAAAGCCTGGATATTCCCATCGGTTGCAAATGCGATGATGATAGCATCTTGTGCGTGATGGAGATGGGTGTCTCTATTTTTGGCTTCCAAACCCCAATAATGTCGCAATAAACTTGTCAAACCCCCATTCAATGTCAAAATATGTTTTTTCGAGCCCTTTGCCCCAGCTTTTTTGCTCATATCCTCAATATCACTCAAAGGCAAAAATTCCAAATAAGAAGCTGTGTATTGGCTGATGAGGCGATTGATATAGCCGGTATCATTGAGATTTCTAGCCAAAAAACTTGCCCGATCACCAATATGCTTGCCAGCAAAATTTTTATTGAAAAGTTTTTTCTTCACATTTCTAGGGAGTTTTTTCATCGTTCGGATTCTTTTTTCAAATTCATCCCATTTTTCTGTATCGTTGCCTAGCCACTCATAGGGGGTTCTATCGCCTTTGGCTTGATTTTGGGTAGCAAAGACTAATACCTTATTGCCTTGTGAATCATCTAAGCTCCTAGAAAGCGGGTAGATATGATCGATTTCAAGCATATTGGCGTCTCTAAGGCATTCTTTAGTGATTTTCTTGCCACTATAGACACAAAATTCATCTTGACAAATCCATAATTTAACCTTGAGGATATTTTTTTGAGTTTCATCCAAGCCATATGTTTTGCAAATCTCTAAAGCGTCTTGATTGCGCCGATAATTTTCTTGCTGTTCTTTAAAAATCCTGCTCCTTTCTTTGAAATTCCTGCCAATATCACGTGTGAATTCAAGATGGATTTTATGCACCTTGCCGTATTTTTTTATGATTGCATTGATAACCTTGCGATATTGAGCCATAGCACGATTGACAACCGGATTGAGCGTGTCTGCAAATCCCGTCTCACTTAGCGGTGGGAGAAGACTGCATTTATTATTTGTTGGGCTATCTTTTTTAAGCCCTGCGAGCAATATCGCTTCATCATACCGCTTCCCCTCTCTCATATAAGGCAATATCCTATCAAGTGCCTTGAGGCTTAAACGAATGGTCGTGCTAAATCCAAGAGAATTATTGATGAGTTTTTCTTGCAGTGGTTTTGAAATAGGGAGTTTGGAGATTTTCTCAGAAAGAATTTTTGATGATTTGTTAAAAGTAATGATTTGAGCGATATTATCCAAAATATCTGCACCCCAAGAGGTAAATTCCGCTTCAAAATCACGTAGATAGTCTTTGAGTTCGTGATATTTTTGGAATTTAATAAAAATCTTATCTTCAGGCTTTTTATCGTTAATATAATCAAGTTTTACATCTTTAAATTCTATTTTTTCATCAAGTTTGAGGATTTCTCGGAGTTTTTGATAACTCAGACCACCTTTAAGCCTTTTGGATCTATCTAAAATCTCTTTAATAATCTCTTTTGGATAGATTTCTCCACTAATATGCTCAATATTTTTTAGGGTGTTGATAATTTTGGTGAGATTGATAAATTCTTCAGCACTATAACAACATTTAGAAGCGCGCTTTTCCTCAGGAAAAAACTCACAATTCCCCACCTTGCTTTCAAAACTTTTCAATTCTCTTTGAGAAAAAGCGATCTTTTTAAAATCATCTTCAAATCCCTTGTGTGCTTTTTGATTGCCAAATTCCCGTTGTGATTTAAAAATTTCTTCTATCTCGTTTTGAAGCTCTCTCCTGCCGATAGAGCGTTTATAATTTTCTTTTGCCCCCTGTTGATGCGATTCTTCTTGCTTGCCTTTGTTGCGCACATTTTCATAACAACCCTGTGAAATCTCTTTGCCATAATATTCTTTAAACATCATCTCGCCAATGGTTTTATACCCTTTGGTTTCCATTTGCTTTTTATTTTCTTTGATAGAATTTAAAATTACTTTTTCTTTTTTTGCCTTGTCGCTGGCGTGATTGTCATCAACGATGGTGCTTAAATCATTATAACCCCTTCTTTTGGCAATATGCAAAAGAACCCGTGCAAATTCCGTATCACTAAGCTTCCTTTCAAGCCCTAAGGCTCTAAGCTCCCAAGGAGAAAGAAACGCTTTATGGGTTGCAAAAAGCTTTGGCAGGGATGGTATATCAGATACAAATACTTCAAATGCAAAACCAAAATGCTTGCATAAAAGTTTTTTGATCTGGGACATCCTTGCTTTTCTTCTTTTGATGATCCTTCGCATACTCCTCGCTTCTCTTCTAGGGAGCGCAAGAGATTCTCCATTTTTGGGGTTTTCTGCTTGGGTAAATAATCTCACCCCGCAATCAATAATCTTGTTATTTTCTCTTAAATCCCTATCCGCCTCGACCAAAGCCCAGCCAATAGAAGTGATACCAATATCTATTCCCAAAATTTTTATCATATAAAACCTTTTTTAGAATGGCTAGATTCTGCCATACCCAAAAGCAAAATAAGGGGGGTTTTACCCCAAAATCTGCTTAGCGATCTCATCTGCCCCATCGGGGTGGATTTTTTCTCGCAAGCCCAAACTCATTTGGGTGATATTTTTCACGCCATCTTCACCGACTTGCTCGAGTTTATCGATAAAATCAAACAAATGCTTTACCTCCAGCTCATTTTGACGCACGATAGCCCCAAGTCCGGCATTTTGGAACTCCAACGCATTATAATATTGGTGATCACTAGCAGCATAGGGGTAAGGCACAAAAAGTGCCACAAGACCATTCGCACACAGCTCCCAAGCTGTGCTAGCGCCCGCCCTACCGACACAAACATCAGCTTTTGAGACCAAATTAATCAAATCCGATCTAAAATCAAAAAGCTCGATAGAACTTTGCTCCATAGAGTCTTTTAGCCCAAGGGCTTCATAAGCATTTTTGACCCGCTCAAAATCATTTTTGCCACATTGATGGATGATTTTTATCCCTTTTTCCAAAAGCCCTTTCGCACACAAAAGGGCAAAATCATTGATCGCTTTTGCCCCTTGCGAACCCCCCAAAAAAATCACATATTCTACCTTTTGCCTAATGCGTGAATGGAGAAAAAAATCATTTCGGATAGGATAAGAAGTCCGGATATAATTTTTCCCCGAATGCGAAAAACTCCCAAAAACTTTTTTAGCAAAAGGGCTCAAAAGCTTATTAAGCGTGCCTTTGATGGCATTTTGTTCGTGGATAAAAAAGCTCACGCCCAAAGAAATCGCCCCAAAGCTCGCTGGCCCCGCAGAAAATCCCCCCACGCTAAGCACCCGTTGGATTTGATGGGTTCTAAGAATCTTCCTAGCCTCCCGCCAAGCAGTCCATTGCAAAAAAATCGAGTGCAAAATACCCAAACCTTTTTGATTCACCACGCCTTTTGTATTCAAAAAATAGCATTTCTCAAACAAATTACAATTTTCAAACCAATCCCTATCCTGCCCACTGACCGAACCGATATAAAAAACCTGATGACCCTTGTTTTTGAGTGCTATACCCATCGCTTGGGCGATCGCTAAATGCCCGCCCGTTCCCCCGCCTGTGATTAGAATATTCATCCGTGCCACTCCTTAAAATAGCGTTTGTCTTATAAATAACATCGCCCTTGAAAAACCTGTCCTAAAAATCACGCCCCCACTTCTTGCTTGACAAAAGATTTGAGTGTTTCTTTGACACCAAAATCAGGATAATCCATCATCGAAAGGGCGATCTGGGCTGCGGTGTGATTTTGCGGGTTAAAAATCAATGGGGCCAAAAAATTCACCATCGAATCTTCCAGATTCTTTTGTAGCACCACCACACAATAAACCTCAACATTAGAATCCTTATCAAGCTCTAAAAGCAACTCGACATATTTTGGCACACTAAAAGAATATTCCCGCAAAGCATAGGGATTTACCAATGTCATCACAAAGCCCCCATCAGGGCTACTTATCTTGCTAAAAAGCGTGTCAATCTTTTCAAATCTAACCTGTGTGATGTTTTCAAACCCTAAAATAGGCGCTTTCAAATCATATAACATATTTTCTCCTGTAATTATTGGCTTTTTTGTATAATTCAAAAAGCAAAACTTATACCAATCTTTTAAGGACACCCGATGGGCTTAGATGCCACAATGAAATCCTACAACCCCACAGAAATTGAAGAAACTATTTATCAAATCTGCAAAGAACGTGGTTATTTTGAAATCAGCGGCAACCAAAATATCCAAAAAGAAAACAAAACATTCTCAATGATGATGCCCCCGCCCAATGTTACCGGCGTCCTCCACATCGGACACGCCCTCACGCTCACCCTCCAAGACATCCTCACCCGTTTCAAGCGAATGGATGGCTACATCACCCTCTATCAGCCCGGACTTGATCACGCCGGGATCGCCACGCAAAATATCGTCGAAAAACAACTCCTCGCACAAGGAATCAAAAAAGAAACTATTGGCAGGGAAGCTTTTATCCAAAAAGTATGGGAATGGAAAGAAAAAAGTGGCGGGGTGATTTTCTCACAAATGGAACGTCTTGGGATCTCACCTGCGTGGTCTCGGGCGAGATTTACAATGGATGAGGGGCTTAAAAATGCCGTGAGAAAAGCCTTTGTGAGCTGGTATGAACACGGGCTTATCGTTCAAGACAACTATATGGTAAATTGGTGCACCCACGATGGCGCACTCTCAGATATTGAAGTAGAATACGAAGAAAATCTTGGCAAACTCTATTACCTCAAATACCCCATCAAAGGCACGCACGACTGCCTCATCGTGGCTACCACACGCCCAGAAACCTATTTTGGAGATACAGCCGTGATGGTCCATCCTGATGATGAACGCTACCAAAAAACTATCGGCAAAAGCGTCTTGCTCCCGCTTGTAGGCAAAGAAATACCCATCATCGCTGATACCTATGTCGATCCCTCATTTGGGACCGGCTGTGTCAAAGTCACCCCCGCTCACGATGTTAATGACTATGAAGTCGGCAAAAGACACCAATTAGACACGATTGTCGTGTTTGATAAAATGGGTATTCTCAATGAAAATGCCCAAGAATTTCAAGGACTAGAACGCCTAGAAGCGCGAGAAAAAATTGTCAAAAAACTCCAAGATGAGGGCTTTATCGAAAAAATCGAAGATTATACCAATCAAGTCGGCAAATGCTACCGCTGTGGCAATATCATCGAACCCTATATCTCAAAACAATGGTTTGTCAAAGCCAGCGTGGCAAACGGGGCGATCGAAAAAGTCAATCAAGGTCTTGCCTCCTTTTATCCTCCCCAGTGGAAAAACAACTACAATGCGTGGATGCGCGAACTCAAAGATTGGTGTATCAGTCGCCAGCTGTGGTGGGGACACCAGATCCCTGTTTGGACTTGCGAATGTTCCCATACATTTGCCAGCCAAGAAGATCACCCATCACAATGCCCCAAATGTGGGAGCAAAAATCTCATTCAAGACCCCGATGTCCTTGATACCTGGTTTAGCTCCGGGCTGTGGGCTTTCAGCACGCTCGGATGGGGTAATGGCGATTTTGGCAAGGATAAAATCTGGCAAAGCGATGATTTGAAAAAATTCTATCCGAATACCACGCTTATCACCGGATTTGATATTTTGTTTTTTTGGGTCGCGCGGATGCTTTTGAGCGGGGAATCCTTGCTTGGGGAATTGCCCTTTAAAGACATCTATTTGCACGCCTTGGTCCGAGATGAAAATGGGGCAAAAATGAGCAAATCCAAAGGCAATGTCATTGACCCTTTGGAAATGATAGAAAAATACGGCGCGGATGCCCTGCGCTTTACCCTAGCGACGCTTTGTGCGCAGGGGCGGGATATTCGGCTATCTTCTGGGGCGATTGAAATCTCAAAAAATTTCGCCAACAAACTCTTTAATGCTACGAATTTCTTGATGATGTATTTGGAGCAATTAGGCGGGCAAAAGGCATTGCAAGAGGGCTTTGAAGACAAACATAGCATACACGATTTCACAACCCCGCTAGGCAAATACGCCAAATCACGACTAAATCTTGCCACAAAAGAAGTCAGAAACGCCCTAGAAGCCTACCGCTTCAATGATGGGGCAAATATCTTGTATCGATTTTTGTGGGGGGAATTTTGCGACTGGTTTATTGAATTTGCCAAAGCCGATAAGGGTGCGATTTATGAGCTTGGTAGCGTGCTAAAAGACGCGCTCAAACTCCTGCACCCCTATATGCCATTTTTGAGTGAATACCTCTGGGGCAAGCTCAATGCCTCGAGCCTAGAAAACTCCCCATCCATAATGATCCAGCCCTATCCAGAAGAAACCACGCAAGATAGGGAGCTAGAAAGTGAGTTTGACATCATCAAAGACGCTATTGTCTCTATTAGGCGCTCAAAGATGATTTTAGACATCGGGAATAAGGAGATTTCAAAAGCTTTCATCGAGCCGAATAGACCAATCAAAGATGAAAAACTCCTGCAAAGCTTCCTTGCTAAGCTTGCCAAAGTCCAAGAAGTAGCCATCACAGATTCCAAACCTAGCCATTGCGTTTCTGATGTGAGTTTGTATTGCCAAACGCACCTAAGTTTGGAGGGCATTGATTTAGAACCTATCAAAAAACGCCTCGAATCGCAAAAACAAAAGCTAGAAAAAGAAATCCATAAGCTCACCTCAATGCTACAGAATCAAAAATTTCTTCAAAATGCCCCCAAAGAAGTGCTTGAAGAAACAAGAAAAAATTTAGAGGATGCTAATGATAAAATGGCGAAAATCACTGAAGAACTGAAATTATTTATATGATTTTAAATCATATCTAACTTTATATGTGTAATAATTTTATAATTTCAAATTTACTGCAGGAGTAATGGGTGATCTTGATGGGCAAAAAAACAAAAGTTGTTTTTTCCACTCCAGATGGCTTTGTAGATACCCATTTGCGTGCTACAAAACCCTCCAAAACAGATACCATCATCGCTTGTATCAAAAGCACATCTCTCATCAAAGCCCAAGTCCGAATCGAAAATGCTTCCTTGCCATTATCAAACACCGCACTTTCAGATTGGCTTTATGCCAAATGTGTTGCCGAAGGGATTTTTGAGCCCAATATTTCCTATTGTTTTGTGTATCTGTGCCAAGACTTCGCTTCAGAAAAAGTCTTTCAAATCTATGCGTTGGACTTAGCGTATTTCCCAGCCCATCAAATCCTCATCCCCGATATTTTTTTACCGATGGGATTGGATTTGACCAAACACACGCAGAGTGTATTTTTGTTTGATAAAAATCTTGTGTTTTATCATCAAAACGAGCTTGTTTATCACTCGTTTTGTCAAAATCCCCAAGAGATTAATAAAGCCCTTGATTATATCCACGCTATCTATTCGATCGCACCCAGCGTGATTTATGCCCAAGATAGCGAGACCCTTGAGCTAATCTCATCTGATGTATCCTTGCCCATCTTGCCACTAAGCGCACTCACAGGGGAGAGTGAAAACCCCATCGCCACGCTGGCATTCTTGTATTTTTCCAAATCCCAAAACAACGCCTTGCCCCTGCTTTTCCCCAGCACGCCGATTTCATTTTATCAAAGCAAGACATTCGATCTGCTGGTCAAAACCCTCTGCGCTACGCTGTTGATGCTCCTTTACCCAACTTCTGAATTTCTGTATTCTATTTATCTTAAACACCGATTTGAAGCACTCACCAAAGAAAATCTTGCAACCCTCCAAACCATCGCCACGTATTCTCAAAGCACCGCCCCAGAGAAAAATAAAGCCCAAGATACGGCACTACAAGACCATCTATACGCCCTATATCAAGCCCAAATTGCCTACTTGCCTCGCTATAATCTCCTTGCTGACCTCTCCAAAATGCTTGCGTTCAAGGATATTGTAGTCGAAGATATTCGTTTGACTAGTGATATTTTTCAAGATGTTGCTGCGATGAGTTTTGTCCTCTCTAGCCTATCGCAAAAAAATATCATCAATGCCATCAACGCACTACAAAATAGCCCGCATTGGACAAATGCAAAACAACAAATCTTCTTTGAAGCCATCAGTAAAAATCAAGAAAAATCCTCAGCTGAAATCATCTGGGTTCGCAATGTTTTCTAGTATTTTTAAAAGCCTTGAAAGCTATATCCAAAACAAAAATAAAAAAGAGCTTTATATCCTTTTGGGGGTATTATGGGGCTTGATATTTGCCCTGATTTATTTTTTGCTTTTGCCCCCTATCTCTGATAATCTCACCCAACAAAAAGAAGCTTATGCGATTTTAAGCTTAGCTTATGCCAAAAATCTCTCCCATCTACAAAAAATTTCTCAAAACCCCCAAGAGAAAAACATTGAGATAAACAAGCAAGCCCAAGAAGTGCATTGGCAACAAGCATTCAGGCACGCTGCGATAAATAATTACGCCCTGCTTAAAATGATTGAAAATCTCGCTACCAAATTGCAATTACAAATCACCTCAGATATTACCAACACAGGCGATGATTTGCTCTTTTGCCTTGAGGGTAGATTCCAAGATTTTACAGAATGGCTACGCTATTTGGAGCAAAATTATTTTGTTTTTATCGAAGATTTCCACCTATTTTTCAAAGAAAACACCCTCGCTTATCAAATCCATATCAAAAATCTAGGAAACTCGTTATGAAAGCTTTGTTTTTAGCTCCACTTTTTTGGGCGAGCCTATTTTCCAGCGAGCTTTCTAGTGATATTTCTAACAAGATCCCCGAGACCTTTTTGAACACCCCTATCCATATCGCTAAACAAAAAATTTTTAATATGTTTGATTCTAGCATTCTCCAAACCCCCAAGCTTGAAATCATCATCAACCAAAAAGCCAAGATCAATGGCAAGTGGTATCAACACGGACAAAAAGTCTCAAAATACCATATCATCGCCATCGAGCAAAATGCTGTGATTTTGAAAAATGCCCAACAAACTCTCAAGCTCACCACCCGAGCTCACCACAAAAAGACAAAATGATGGGCAAAATCAGAGGCAATATCAAACGATGCCTTGCAATTTTTTGCCTGTGTTTATGCGCCCAAGCCAACGATTTATGCAACGACAAAACATTTGACATCGCCACAGCAGAAGATTCATCTATCCGTGAAGTCATCGAAGAAATCGCTAATGAGTGCTATTTCAGCCTGATTTATGCCGATAGCAAGACCAAAGAAATCCTTGATGATCAAAAACCCGTCTTAAACCTCAAAGCCCACAAACTCGAATCCATCTTGCAAATCATTACCGATGGGGCAGATCTGAGTTATGAAATCAAAAAACGCCATATCAAAATCAAACGCCTCATCACCAAAACGTTCAATATCGATTATGTCGCCACGGCACGTGTGGGTTCAAGCAACACCGATGTCATCTTCTCCCAAGACACCCAAAATAATCTCTATCAAACCCCATCTTTAATGTCCCTACAAAACCAAACCGACGCCCACCAAAGGGCGATGGCAATCGGTAGCGAGCAAACCAAACTCAATGTCGGGCGTAGCGGGACAAAAATCTACTCCATTGATGAGCTTAATTTTTGGGGTGAGCTAGAAAACGAACTCGTAGCGATCACCTATCGCCCCGGAGATAGCAACCAGCCGCCAAAATCTGGTACAAAAAGCACCATCGTCATCAACAAAGGGGCTGGACTTGTTACCATCACCGCCTCACCCTCACAAATCCAGAGGGTGCAAGACTACATCGATATCCTCAAGGAAAAAATGCAAGCCCAAGTCCTCATCGATGTGAATATCCTCACGATTTCTCACAATAACATCGATACGGCTGGGGTAAATTGGGGAGAAATCTACAATCTAGGTATCAAGGGCAGTGGGGATGGGAACAATCTGGTTACATTCCAAAATTCAGGCGCAAACTATGGCATTAATATCTTTTCTCAAGACCTCACCTTAGGGAAGATTTTGGAGTTTCTCCATCACTATGGCAAAGTCAGCTCGGTTTCTAACCCCAAAGTCCTCACGCTAAACAACCAGCCTGCCATCATCTCTGTGGGCAATGTATTGCGCTATACACAAAATCTCGTTTATCAAAACAGCACGAATACCGCTGTGATCCAAAACACTGGCGAACAATTCCCCACGGTTTTTTCAGGCGTGCTTTTAGATGTAACGCCTTCAATCAGCAAGGGCTATGTCATCTTGAAAATCAATCCTTCCATCACCAAAGCCAAAGACGCCGCTATAGAAAACCAGCCCAATGCACTCAAATCCCCACCCAATCTATCGACCAACCAACTCTCCTCTATTGTCAAACTCCAAGACAATCAAAAAGTCATCTTAGGCGGGCTCATCCACAAAACCCAATCCATCGTAGAAAAAAAGCTCCCCATTCTAGGCTATATTCCCCTACTCAAATACTTTTTTTCCTACAAAAAAGATCTCAAACAAACCCAAGAAATCATCATCGTCATCACGCCAAAAATCATTACCCCCACGAGCTTTCCGAGTGATTTGGGATACAATATCCCCGAGGGAAACCTATAATGAAAATAAATATAAAAATAGATTGGTCCTTTTTGTTGCAACCAAGCACTTTGATTATAGGGGCTTCATTTTTGCTTGGTATCATTGCGACCAATATCAATTCCTACCAAAACGGCTATGCTAAAGCCATCGAGGATTCTCAAAAATCTTTGAGCCTTTCAAAACCGCAAACACAGCCCGCACCTATGACGTCGCCCGCACTGCCATCGCCACGCATTCAAACCCCCCAAAAACCTGTGCTGGAAAAACCACCATTTTATATGGGCGAAATTCAAGGCAATCTCACCTATGCCCACGCTATTAAAATCGCACAAGATTACTACGCAAATGGGGCGTATGAAAATGCTATGATTTGGGCTTACCGCGCTAATCAAATCGATCCAAACGGCATCCAAAGCTACAAAATCACTATCGAAAGCCTCGAAAAAATCGGCGAAACAAAACAAGCCCAAACATTAAAGCGAGAAGTCGAAGCATTTTTTAGGAATCGCTGATGAATGCAATGAGCGAGATAGAAACGCTGGATTTTCAAGATTGGGCTATTGATGAAAAATCCTGCACCCTTTTGCCCTATCAGCTAGCGTGCAAGCTAAAAACATTCGTATTTTTGATTGATTTTGCAAAACAAAATATCATTTTAGCCGTATGTGAAGACAAAGAAAACACTCACAAACAAAACACCCATAACCAAAGCTTACTCCAAGAAATCATCAAACAAAAATACCCAACATTTGCCGTGCAGCATTGCCCCATCCACCCCAAAAGCTTTTATATCGCCTTAGAACATATCAAAATCCAAGAACAAATCTATCGCTTCAGCACCCAAATCAACCAGCAAAAAAGCGCCCAAAGCAGTATCGAAAGCTTCTATCATTTTATTTTAGAAACTGCTATTTTGCAAAATGCGAGCGATTTGCACCTAGAATCCAAACACACGCACGCAAGTTTTAAGATTCGCAAAGATGGCAAAATCAAAGAAATCGCCAAGCTAAGCTGCGAAATCTTTGAACTCCTTTGTAACAAAATCAAACTCCAATCACGGCTTGATATCAGCGAAAAACGCCTGCCTCAAGATGGGCGATACAGCCTCAATATTGAGGGCAAGGATTATGATTTTAGAATCTCGTGCGTGCCTACCCAGCACGGCGAATCCATCGTAATGCGCCTGCTTTACAAACAAACCCGCCAGATTGATTTGGATTTTCTCAACCTCAGCACCGACCATCACGCATTGATTCAAAAAAGTATCCATTCCCCGCACGGCATTATCCTCATCACCGGACCCACAGGGAGTGGCAAAAGCACCACGCTTTATGCCTTGCTTGAAACGCTAAAATCTTCTGAAAAAAAGCTCATCACCATCGAAGACCCTATCGAATACCAAATCGATCTCGCCACGCAAGTCCAGATCAATCCTGATTATGGATTTGGCTTCCCAGAAGCCTTGCGGGCGATCTTGCGCCAAGACCCCGATATTATTATGGTCGGAGAAATCCGCGACCAAGAAACCCTCCAGCTAGCTATCCAAAGCTCGTTAACTGGTCATCTCGTCCTCTCGACTATCCACACAAACGACACCGCTAGCACCATCGATCGGCTTTTGGATATGGGAATCGCACCTTATTTGCTTAATTCTAGCCTCCATACCATCATCTCCCAACGCTTGGTCCGCAAGCTCTGCCCGCATTGCAAAAAACCCAAAGCAATCTCGCAAACAGAAAAAATCGCCCAAGAACAAAACGCATTCACCCCAGTGGGTTGCCAAAAATGCCATATGCAGGGCTTTGATGGCAGGGAGGCGATTTTTGAGGTTTTAGAAATCACTGATACTATCAAACCCCTCATCGGCAAAACCCCCACATCAAAACTCAAAGAAATATTAAAGGAAAAAGGCTTTCAAACACTCTTTGATGATGGGATAAGAAAAGCACGTGAGGGGATCACAACGTATGAAGAAATTTACCGCAGTATCAAAGAATAACCAATGAAATTCCGTATTCAAGGTATCAAAAACGCACGCACCATCATAATCATATGCCACGCTGCTTCCCAAGAAGAAGCCAAAATAAAAGCCTATGAAGCAGGTATCGCTCCCACGCAAATCACGCCAATATCCCAAAATGCCCTTTCAGGGTTTTTGTTATTTCCTGCCCTTTTATCGCTTCGTGCTTTTTTATTGCCCTCGCACCAAAAAGAACTCATCAATAGTTTCAAACAAATCGCTTTAATGCTCGAAGCCTCCTTGCCGATTGATGAGATTCTCAACTATTGTATCGCTGGGCAAAAGCACCCCAAAATCCAAGCGATGTATCAAGACATACTCCAAAGCCTGCATTCCGGGATTTCTTTGAGCCAAGCATTCAAAAAGCACGCCAACTTCATCGGCGAAATGCACGCAAATATCATCGAAGTGGGGCAAAATACGGGCAACCTGCCGGAAACATTCCGTGCCTTAGCCCACGAACTCGAACAAGACCAGCAAGACATCGCAGGATTTAAGAAAAAAATGTTTTATCCGTTTATCGTGATTTTGAGCGTTTTTGTTGCCTTTGGGATACTCAATGCACTCATTATCCCCGAATTTATCGCTTTATTTGAAGAATTTAACCTTGAGCTTCCTTTTAGCACCCAAGCGCTGATTTTTACAGGGGATTTATTGCAAAAATGGGGGCTGGTGATACTTGTGATAGCAGGGCTTGGAGCGGTGGTAGCCAAAAAATCAATCACAAAATCACCGCCACTAAAAGAGTGGCTACATCGCCACATTTTAGATATCCCATTCATCGGAAAAATACTCCGCTATCGTGATCTCACACGCTGTTTATTTTCGTTTTATCTATGCGTTAAAACAGGGATGGATTTTGGTGCGTCTTTGAAAAATGCTCACGCTTCCATCAACAACCTCCATCTCAAAAGCAGTTTTTCTCAAATCATCACCAACATCCAAAAAGGGCAAAATCTCAGCTATGCGTTGGGTGAAGTCACGCTGTTTGACCCGATGACAAACGGCTTGATTTTAGCCGGTGAAAAAAGCGGGAATCTCGATACCACGCTACAGATGTGTTCCCAATATTATCAAACGCTTTATTCTGAAGCCCTCAATCGCTTTAGCCAATGGGTAGAACCCATCTTGACATTACTCGTAGGTAGCCTTGTGCTGTGGTTTTCGCTAGGGATAATGATGCCAATGTGGGATCTTAATAATATCGAGTAAATTGGTTTTCATTTTGCTTACTCGATTCGCTTAGCGAATCTGAAGACCGCTACATCTATGTTTTACTCGGTTTGACAAGTCAAACCTGAAGACCACTACGCAAGATGTAAAATCTTGCTTCGCTCCTAAAGTATGGGGTTATTCCCAGCTACCGCTGGTCATCAACCCGTTTTCTAAGGTTTTCAATTTTAAACCACTTTCAAACCAAGCTATCTACGCCATTTAATCCTGTGTTGCATTGGGGGCGTGTCAGGGGGTAGGGGTTTTAAAGGGGTCTAGGGGGGCGGACTTCGCAATTTAAGCCCCCCTGACCCCTTTCTAGCTAATATAAGAAAAAATAACTAGTCGCACAGCTATGGAAAAGAATCATTATTTTCCACTCGATTCCTCCTTTGGAAAATTTAGCAACAAATCCCGGTAATAGGCGTATTGCTTTTTTCTTAGCTCTATTTCTTTCGGCAAGCCTTCGGTTAGGGAATTAGTTAATGCGTCGAATTTATCTAGTATGTCGACGATTTGGTTTTGGGTTTCAATTGGGGGAATGGGGATTGGAATTTCTTTCATTTGATTACTCATTAATTTAGGGTTTCCCATTCCTGCATATACGTGGCTTTTTGCTTTAATGGATAGCCAATAAAATAAAAATTTATGCGTAAGATTTATTTGCTTTTTAATTTCTATCAAGCCACAAACATTGGTTATTGAAAATTTTCCGTTTCGATAAAATACAGTGCCTGCATTTGCTCCATCTGTTGTCCAAGTTATAAACTCTCCATCAAAATCAAAAGTTCCTATTTTCCCAATAATGCCATCGTTAGAGGTTTGTGAGCTATAAACGGGATATTCGCCTTTGTTATCTTCTAAATAAACTTTTGAAATAACTTTCCCGCGCTTCAGGATCGCTATTTCCCCCAGCGGTTTATATTCCACCTTTGCGCCATTAAGCAGTTTTTGCAAAAAAGGAAAATCGGCGGCGTTTTTAAAGTCTAACAGTTTATCGCGGTAGTATTGATATTGCTTCTTGCGCAAAATCAGCTCTTCGCCTAGCTTAGCGGTAAGTTCGGCTGTTAGCGCACTAAACCTATCTAATATCCCGACAATTTCATTTTGAATCGCTAAAGATTTCTCTGGATTATTCGGCGCAGGGATGGGGATGATTATTTTTGCAAGATCGCTGGCAGAAATATCAATTACTTTTGTACCTTTTGCATATTTTCTTTTTTCATCAAAAAAATTTGCGGTTTGCGTGTAATAAGCAAAATATTTGCCAATAATTTCAGAACTTGGTTTAAATATTGAAGCGTGTCCGCCAGTAACAGCTTGCTTTTCACCTAAATAAACAAGTGCTTTGCCAACGTCTTTAAGGTTTTCGCTGGTATTGGTAATAACCACATCACCGTAATTTACTTTCCTTAATTTTTGGGCTGATTCTTCTGAAACAAAAGATTTGGTTGTCTCGGTTGATAATCCGTAAAAAGTATATATTTGCCCATAATGAATTGCAGGAAATCCCGTTTCTGTAAAATCCTTTTTTTGCAATCCATTGCCGCGAATAATTTCGCCAATTTCCCCCAGCGGCTTCCATTCCACATTTTCGCCATCTAACAGCTTTTTTAAAAACGGGTGCATTGGTTTCCTTGTTTTTATCTTTGTTTATATTTTAAACTTTTAAACCTTAGAAACTCTACCCACCCACCCCAAGTTGATAACAAAACGAAGTGCCGTTATAACCCTATTCTTTAGGAACGAAGCGAGGCTTTGCCTGCTGGAATGGTCTTCAGGTTTGGATTTTAAAATCCAAACCGAGTAAGGATAATGCTAACCATCACAGGCTTTCCAAGACCGCTTTGGCGTGTCCTTTGGCTTTGACATTATAAAAAACTTTCTCTATACGCCCATCTGTGCCAATCACGAATGTCGATCGGATAATACCAAATACCTCTCTGCCATACATCATCTTTTTGCCATAAGCCCCGTAAGCACTTGCAACGCTTTTGTCAGGATCGCAAAGCAAAATAATCTTGAGCGCTTTATCTTGAATAAATTTTTTATGGCTCTTGGGCGTATCCGGGCTAATACCCACGACAATCGCGCCTTTTTGAGCAAAATCATCGAGCATTTCTGTAAAATCAACTGCTTCAATTGAGCAACCCGGCGTATTATCCTTAGGATAAAAATACAGCACAATCTTTTTTGCCATCAAATCTTTTAGGCCAATTTCAGTCTCATCTTGATTTTTTAGTCTAAAATCAGGCGCAACATCACCTACAACTAATGCCATCTCAAACTCCTTTAATACAAAATAATCACTACATTTTGAGGTCCGTGCACCCCAAACACCGTTTGTAATTCAATATCAGCCGTCCTTGAGGGACCAGCGATAAAAAGCAGATTTGTCGGCAATACGCCATCCTTGCTTTCTTTTTTCAAAGCCTCAATGCCCGCATAAAGATCTTTGACTATCTGGGTTTTATCGAGCAAAATAACACAATTAAGCGTAATCAAAGACGCTAGTCTCGGACTCAAAGGCGAAGAAACCACGCCAATAATACCTAGATTTGCCACGCCACAAACCCCCTTGATAATAGAGGTATCCATATCAAAAAGCTCGGCGCGCATATCTTCAACGCATTTATCATAGGCGATTTTTTCAAAATCACCCGCAAGGCTAGCAACATCAAAAGGCAAATCCAGCGTATGCAAGACCTTTTTAGCACCCAAATCATTCAAAGCCCTCAAAACATCCGCACTAAGATTTTGGGGCGAGGATTCTATCACATTTGCCCGATTGGATTTTTGAAAATGCTTGTATTCCTCGAGTAAATCGGGATTTTCAGATTTCAAAATATCCTTAAAATGCACTTCCGTTTTGGCAATATGGTTTTTAGCAAGAGCGGTTTGGACTCGATTTAAGATTTGTGTCTTACTCATAAATCACCCCTTGGATATTTTTGACTTTGGCGTGCAAAGAAGCGTTGATATGGGGGAATTCCCGACAAGAAATCCAAGACTTCAAGCCCGGAAGTATCGGGGAAATCTTTTTAGCTAGCGGAGAAAAAATACTTATCAAACCTAGCAATATTCGCCATTTTACCCCGCTAGTTGCCAACGATGCAAATACGCCCATAGCGAATTTTTCGACCTTGTTGGGATGTGTTTTTGACAGACTGCCTACATTCCCTCTACCCTCGAGTGCCTTTTCACTCCGAAGATCCCTGATAAGATCAGCTAGCGGGATTTTGACCGGGCAAACCTCTGAACACCTCCCACAAAGAGAGCAAAGATTTACCATATAGCCGCAATTATCCAGCCCAAAAAGTTGCGGGGAAATCACCTCCCCAATCGGTCCGGGATAAGTCGATAAATAAGCGTGCCCACCGATCTTATCATACACCGGGCAGTGATTGAGGCAAGTCCCGCAACGGATACAGCTTAGCGAGCGATAATAATGTGAATCTGAGAGAATCTTAGAGCGATTATTATCAAGCATTACGATATGAACCTCTTTGGGGCCATCTAAATCGCCATCTTTCCCATCGCCATCTTTTCGGGGACCTGTGATGATATTGTTATAGCAAGTAATAGGCGCACCCACCGCACTTGGGACCAACAACGTATCCAAAATACAAGCATCTTCAAAGCTTTCAACGATTTTTTCTATCCCACAAATCGCTACGTGAATATCGCAAGCTGTGGTGCTCATCCTCCCGTTGCCTTCATTTTCGACAAGCCAAATCGCCCCCTCATTAGCAATGGCAAAATTCACACCCGAAAGACCCATTTTAAAGTCTTCAAATTCTTTTCGCAAATGCTTCCTTGCGATGGCATTGAGCTTTTCTGGCTCACTTTCAAGCGGGGCATTGAGCTTGTCTTTGAAAATCTGCCCGATTTGGTAGCGGTTTTTGTGAATCGCAGGGGCGACAATATGCACAGGGGGTTCATCAATCAACTGGATAATCAACTCCCCAAGATCGGTTTCTGTAGCCAAAATACCTTTTTCTTTGAGGGTGGCATTCAGATGGATTTCTTCACTCGCCATCGACTTGCCTTTAAGGATTGTAGAAACGTGTTTTTCTCTGGCAAGATTATAGATGATCTCATTGGCTTCTTTTGCATCATTTGCCCAATGGACCTTGAAGCCGTTTTTGATAGCATTGCTTTCAAATCGATCCAAAAGCACATCGAGATTAGAAAGCGCTTTTGCTTTGACCTCCTTGCCAAGTTCGCGCAATCCCTCCCAATCGGTGTAACGACTGGTAATCAGGTTTTTTCGATTGGTTTTGAGGGTTTTCATTACCGATTGGAGATTTTTTCTCAACTGCGTATCATTGAGTTTTGCACTGATGGTGTCTTCATATTCTTTGGCAGAATGAAATAATAAATTTTCACTCATTGCAAATCTCCATTTTGGGGTTGTTTTTCAAATTTGGTATTTCCTAGCCCGCCAGAATTACTCATCGAAGCAATGCCTATGCGCTGGGCGATAAAATCATACAGATGGATAGGCATTACATTCGCCCCTATTTTTTCCATCGCGCCGCTGATATTGAGCAAACAGCCCGCATCGCCTGAAACCAAATAAGCGACATTTTTCGATGCGATGTCTTGGATCTTATCGCTTACCATCGCCTTGGAAATCTCAGGCTCTTTGATACTAAATGTCCCGCCAAAACCGCAACACTCTTCCTCTCTTTCTAGCTCGATGAGTTCGACATTTTTGAGGCTTTTTAGCAATGCTTTGGAAGATTGAATCGTTTTTGCCACCCGCAATGCGTGGCAATTTGAATGCCACGTGATCTTGGTAGGTGCGCCACAATCTTCATACCGCACGCCCAATCGCTTGTCTAAAAACTCGCTGAGCTCAAAAACGCGCGAACAAAAATCATAAACCCGCTCATATTCTGGCTTGCCCTCAAATAACTCCAAATAATCGTGTTGCATCATCCCCGCACACGAACCACTCGGCACGATGATGGGATAATCTTCTTCAAACAAACCCATATTGTGGCGTGCGATTTTTCTGCTCTCCTCATAGTAGCCAGAATTATAACTGGGCTGACCACAGCAGGTTTGATTTTTTTTGAAAATCACCTCAATCCCCTCTTTTTGCAAAAGTTTGATGGCATTCACGCAGGTGTCGCTATAGGCAATACCGCCCAGACAGGTTGCATAAAAATAAACCTTCATCATTATCTCCTTGTAAATCAATACGCATCAATATACCCTAAAAACCCATAAAAAAATAAAAATCAAACCTTTATCATAGGGATTTTCGGGGGTATTTTTGATACATAACTACACAATTTTTGAAAGAGATAATTTTTATTAGTTCCAAAAATCAAGGGCAATGCAATCTTTTGGTTATACTAAATCCTTTATAAATTCAAAAATTACAAAACCCAAGGAGAAAAAATGGAATACCATCAGGTTTATAATCCCTTAGATAATATTTGGTTGAGTGCGTTTGTGGCTTTCTTGCCGATATTGTTGTTTTTTGCAGCATTGGTTATTTTCAAGCTCAAAGGCTATATGGCAGGCTTGCTCACCGTGATTTTATCGGCTATCATCTCTATTTTTGTTTATGGAATGCCAGCCAATATGGTCGCTTCAGCATTTGCTTATGGGTTTTTGTATGGCTTATGGCCCATCGCTTGGATCATCGTAGCAGCGATTTTTCTCTATAAGCTTTCTGTCAAATCGGGGTATTTTGATATTTTGAGAGAAAGCATTCTCTCCATCACCCCCGATCATCGTATCCTTGTTATCCTCATTGGCTTTTGTTTTGGGGCATTTTTGGAGGGAGCTATCGGATTTGGAGGGCCTGTAGCGATCACTGCAGCCATACTTGTGGGGCTAGGCTTGCGCCCTTTATACGCCGCAGGGCTTTGTATGATTGCCAATACTGCTCCTGTGGCATTTGGTGCGGTGGGGATTCCTATCATTGCGATGGCAGGGGTAGTCAATGTCCCTGCCCTTGATATTTCAGCGATGACAGGGAGGATGTTGCCCCCATTGACACTTTTTGTGCCATTTTTCATCGTATTTTTGATGGATGGCTGGCGAGGAGTCAAAGAAACGTTCCCTGTGGTTTTGGTTGCTGCACTCTCCTTTGCGATCGTGCAATTTTATAGCTCCAACCACTTAGGACCAGAACTCCCTGATATTATTTCAGCGATCGTTTCTATTGTCGCAACGACGATATTCTTGAAATTCTGGCAACCCAAACGGATCTTTCGCACCGATGAAAGTCCTGCATACAACGAACATACCAAGCACCATATTTGCAAGGTGCTAGTCGCGTGGGCGCCTTTTGTGATATTGATTGCTACGATCGTGATTTGGACACAGCCGTGGTTCAAGGATTTATTCAAACCCGGCGGGGCGCTAGCATTCACAACCTTTCAGTTTGAATTTAGCACCATCAGCGAAAAAATCATCAAAACAGCCCCCATCGCCATAGAGGGAAAACCCCTTAGCGATAAAATCGTATTTTCATTGCCATTGATTGGGGCAACAGGGACTTCCATCCTCGCAGCAGCGATTTTGAGTATCTTTATCTTGCGTGTCCGCACAAAAGATGCACTCGGGGTTTTTGCAGAAACACTAAGCGAGATGAAATTCCCCATCCTCACGATTGGACTTGTCCTAGCATTTGCTTATATCTCCAACTACAGCGGGATTTCAGCCACGCTCGCTTTGGCATTGGCAAGCACAGGGCACGCTTTCACATTCTTTTCGCCCATCATTGGCTGGATTGGGGTATTTTTGACCGGAAGCGATACGAGTTCTAATCTACTTTTTGGCTCTTTGCAACAACTCACAGCCAGACAGCTGGGTATCCCTGAAGTCTTGTTTTTGGCTGCCAATTCCGTAGGTGGGGTCGTAGGCAAGATGATTAGCCCGCAAAGTATCGCCGTAGCTTGCGCAGCTGTGGGGCTTGTGGGTAGAGAAAGCGAACTCTTTCGATTTACATTGAAATATTCGATTTTATTTGTCATCGCTATTGGTATCATCACGACATTGATTGCGTATGTTATCCCAGAGATTATCCCTTGAGGGGGGGGGATCTCTGGAGTTTAAAATCCCCAAGCTATTTGATTGTGGATTTTTCTAGTTTGCTCCTACCTTGCGTTAGTCAAAATCTACAATATCCTTGCTAAGGTATTTTTCTAGCCCATCGGGAAATATCGTAACAATATTGGCATTGCCAATCTTTTTTGCCAATTCCAGACAAGCCCAAAGACTTGCCCCCGAAGAAACCCCTGCCAACACACCCTCACGCCGACACAAAATACGCATCCCCTCATAAGCATTTTCATTCTTGACTTTGATGACCTCATCGATGAAATCTAGTCGCATAATCTTAGGAACAAAATGATTCCCAATGCCCTCAATGTCATAGCTCCCAGCCTCGCCCCCGCCGATGATAGATCCCATAGGATCACACAGCACGCCCTTAGCAGCGGGGATTTTTTCTCTAAAATACGCCATCACGCCACTAAATGTCCCCCCACTGCCTGCCCCGCATACAAAATAATCAATATTCCCATCAAGCGCCTCATCGATTTCTCTGGCGGTGCTTTCATAGTGGGATTTTGGATTGTCTGGATTGTCAAACTGCGACAAACAAATCGAATCAGGGATGATTTCAAGCAAGGTAGCAACTTTTTTGTTTGCGCCCTCTATCCCCTCATCTTTAGGCGTATTGATGACTTTTGCTCCCAAAGCTTTCATCAATGTTTGTTTTTCTATCGAAAATTTCTCTGGGACCACCATCACCACATCATAGCCCTTGCTTTTCGCACTCAAGGCAATGCCAAGCCCCGTATTTCCCGCTGTGGCTTCGATGATGGTGCTTCCGGGCTTGAGTTTGCCTCTTTTTTCAGCCATTTCGATCATAAATTTTGCAACCCTATCTTTCACACCACCGGCAGGATTGCGAAACTCGAGCTTGGCAAAAATGCGGTTATTATTTGGGATATCCAAGCGATTGAGCTTGAGGAGAGGGGTGTTGCCGATGAGTTCGTCGATGTTGTTGCAATAGCCCATCGCTAAGCCTCACGGCTAGAGCAAATAGCATTTTGCAAATCCGCTAAGATATCGTTTTTGTCTTCAATGCCCACAGAAAGGCGTATCAAACCATCGCTGATACCCATATTTTGGCGGATTTGAGCCGGGATAGAAGCGTGTGTCATCGAAGCAGGATGGCAAAGCAGGGATTCCACCCCGCCCAAGCTCTCCGCAAGGGCAATAAGCTCGACAGAAGCAAAAAACTTCCGATAATCATACCCTGCTTTTAAAACAAAGCTTATCATTCCCCCACCACCAGAAGCTTGAAGCCTATGGGTCTGGTAGCCTTTATCTTGAGGTAATCCGGGATAAAACACCTCTGATACCCCCTCCGTGTGGCTCAAATGCTCGGCGATAAACAACGCATTTTCGCAATGTCTTTGCATTCTCACCCCAAGTGTCTTGATACCCCGTATCAACAAAAAGCTTTCAAAAGGCGATAAAATCCCGCCGGTAGCATTCTGCAAGAAGCCAATTCTTTCGGCTAATCCCTCATTATCGGTAACAACAAGCCCAGCGATAAGATCGCTATGCCCGCCTAGATATTTTGTCCCACTATGGAGGACAATATCAACACCAAGCTTGATGGGGCGTTGCAAATAAGGGGTCATAAAGGTATTATCTACGATACTCAAAACCCCGTGCTTTTTTGCGATTTGAGCGATTTTGGCGATGTCGCTCACACCCATCAGTGGATTTGCCGGACTTTCTATCAAAATCGCTTTGACCCCCTGCTGGAGGGATTTTTCAAAGGCTTTTATATCTTGGGTCGGGGCAATCTCATAGGAAATCCCTGATTGAGAAAATACCTTGTCTAAAATCCGAAATGTCCCCCCATACACATTGCTTGAAATCAGCAATTTATCGCCTGTTTTGAAAAGTCGCAACACCGCATCAATAGCTGCCATCCCTGAGGCAAATGCAAAGCCAAACCGCGCACTTTCTAGCTCGGCTATCAGTGCTTCTAGTGCATCCCTTGTGGGATTTTTGGTTCTTGAGTATTCATACCCTTTGTGCTTGCCTAGCTCGATTTGTTTATATGTAGAAGTCTGATAAATCGGCACATTCACCGCACCGGTGTGGCTATCCCCATCAATCCCGCCGTGAATGAGTTTGGTATCAATACGAACTGATTTTTCCATTGTTATTCTCCATTAGATTAGATTTTATTTCTCTTGCGTGCAAGAAAAATGATTCTGATAAAGCCGAAGCAATGCGATAAAAAACGCTGTGATGGTCGGACCGACAACAATCCCCCAAAAGCCAAATGTCGAAAGCCCTGCTAAAATCGAGAAAAAAATCAAAATTTCATTGATTTGAAGCGGTGTTTTTAAAATCTTTTGCTTGATAAGGGCAATCAAAACCGGTTTGATGAGATTGTCAATGACAAAACCAATAAATACCAACGAGTAAATGGCGATAAAAATCGCTACGGCAAAATGGCTACTATAAGCCTCATAGCCTGCGATCGGGACCCATATCAAAGCCCCGCCAACGATGGGTATCAGCGAAGCCAAACCATAAAGAACACCCAATAAAAACCCGTCATAGCCAAACCAAATCACAGCAATGCCAAATGCAAACCCCTGCAAAACGACATTGATAACTGAGGTCAAAAATACCACACGCAAAACGCCATTGATTTCGCCAAAAATACTTCTGGTCTGAGCGACCTCAAAGGGGAGTAAGCCCAGCATATAATCATAAATCCGACGCCCATAATAAAAAAAGAAAAACAAAAAAACCAAGATAAATCCCGCATCCATCACGAAATTTAGGCTGAATTTGGTAATCGTGCTACTGAATTTGATAGCATAGCCCATCATTGATTGTGCCGAGATATTTGAAAGCATTTGATTGACATTTGCGCCCAATGTCGGGAAATCTGCTAATGCCACTCCAATCATCTCTTTTGTGCGTTCGATAAATTCACTCAATGTATCCATATCCAAGCTAAGGATGAATTTTAGGCTTTTATGCCCCACAAAATACAGAGGCACGATCAAAAAAGCCAGCAAAATCGCCACGCACAAAAACGAGTTTAAAAGATTGAAACGACTATAATGATCAAAAAAATTCTTGAGCCAAAATGTCGCCACGCACAAAAGCCCAGCTATCAAGAGATTCATCAAAAAATCTTGATACAAATACCCCATCCAATAAAGACCGACAGCAAAAACAATCCAAAAAAAATAAATTGGGCGCATTGAGAAAACTTTGTAAATTATTTTGCCAACGATTATAACAGAAAACCTTGGAAACTTTGCCTGTTGAAGCGGTCTTCAGATTCAGTTTTTAAACTGAATCGCATAAAACATAATGTTTTCTTTTCCATATTTTTATCGCTAGTGATTGTTTCTTATACTAGCTAGAAAGGGGTCAGGGGGGCTTAAATTGCGAAGTCCGCCCCCCTAGACCCCTTAAACCCCTACCCCCCGACACGCCCCCTTGGCAGATAGGGTGAAAGTGCGTAGTTGGCTTTGGTTTATTGGTGGATAAGATTTAAATACCTTAGAAACTGGGTTGATATTCCTGCGTTAGCAAGATATAACCCTATTCTTTAGGAACAGGAGGAGCGTTAAGCCAAAGACAACTGCTTGTCTTTGGTAGCTCCGCACGGCGATGCGTTTATGCTCCAATAGGAGCATAGCATACGACAAAAGCAGTTTCACTGCCCGAAGTGGTCTTCAGGTTTGTTTCTAAGCAAACCGAGTTTAAATAAATAGAACAATTTTGATAAAATCACAGCATTCGCACGCAAAAAATAAAAATATGGATAAAAATATGGATAAAAAACTAATCTTGCACAAATATTCTGGGAGTGGTAATGATTTTTTGATCACGCAAGCCACCAAAGATGATCGCCATCATAACCGATCGGTTTTGGCAAAAACGCTTTGTGATCGCCACAATGGTATCGGGGCAGATGGGCTTGTCGTGGTTTTACCCCACCCAAGCTATGCCTATGAATGGGAATTTTACAATGCCGATGGCAGTGAGGCAAAAATGTGCGGGAATGCCAGCAGATGCGTGGCACACTATGCCTACACAGAGGGTTTGGCCCCTAGCCATCATTGCTTTTTGACCCAAGCAGGCGTGATTGAAGTGAGTGTGCAAAATAATATCGTTACAAGCAATCTGGGTGCTTATAAACAATTAGAAAAATTTCAGCTCGATGGTAGCGGATTTTGCGGGGATTGGTATCATATCGATACGGGTGTGCCCCATTTGGTGCATTTTGTAGCAGAAAAATCCCAGCTCCCTCACGCCAAAACGCCCGTTCTTTCAGAGCTTCGCAAGCAATATAATGCCAATGTTAATATGGCATTTATCCAAAAAGATAGCCAAGATGGCACGATTTACCTCAGCACGTATGAAAGGGGTGTCGAAGATATCACACTTGCGTGCGGGACAGGGATGGCGGCTGTTTTTGCCGTGGCAAATAAGTATTATGGCATTCCCCAAACAGCCACCCTCATCCCACCGAGTCAAGAAAGGCTTAGCCTAAGCTTCCAAGGTGAGGATATCCTCTATGCAGGCGAAGTCAAACGTATTGCGATGTGTATTGTGGATCAAAATAAATAAGAATATGAAGCGCTCGCATAAATATTTTCATAAGAAACCGCAGGATTAGCGATGGATTTGACCCTGCTAAAAGGTATTTTTATCCCAAGCTCAACGCGATGATTGCTCTGAATGCTTGCCCCCAGTCCAAAATTCAAAACACCGGTATATCCATACACAAGCGCTTTGTCTTCAGGGGTAACCTTGATAACATTGGCGTGTTGGAAATACCCAAAACCAACCCCGCCATAAACCCCAAAAGCATTTTCGCCAATATGTAAAAAATCTGCCAACAAATCGAGATTCAAGCTCAATACCGAAGATGTGATCGTATCAAGCGCTAGTGGTTTGATAGCCATCAGATAATCCAAATACGTCCTGATGGCTAGGTATCCATTAAGAAAGCTGAATTGATAACCGCCCCTAGCTCCCCAAACAAAAGCCTTGTAAGAGTTGGGTGTATCTTTTTGCCCATCAATCATCTTGGAAATATCAGCCATCCCCAAAGCCCCGCCGATAAATATTTGACTTTTATTGGGTTCTGTAGCATTTAAGCCCAACAATACCAAAGATAAAAAGACGATAATCCTCATTTTTTTTCCATATAACAAGATAGTTTTAAGCATTATATCCCATCTTGTTTAAAATGCCCTCCACGCAAAACAAGGCAATAATAAAAATGTTATAAAATAGACTGAATGAGTTGTGTTGGCTGGGAATAACTCGGACGGATAGAATAACTTTAGGAATGGAGCAGGGTTTTAGTCTGCGGAGTGGTTTCAAAGTTCAGTTTGCGAATGGAAACCTTAGAAACTCTGCCCACCCCAAGTTGGTATTTCTGCGATAGCAGGATATAACTCGGGTGGGTGGGTCAAAATCCTTTAGGAATGGAGCAGAGTTTCACTCTGCGGAATGGTCTTCAGGTTTGTTTCCAAACAAACCGAGTAGAAATAAGAACCGGTCTTCAGGTTTGCCAAAAAGGCAAACCGAGTAAAAAATAATTACATCAGAATTTATCACCCTCTTTGGGTTTGTAAAGTTTTTTGATGTAATCATCAATCGGGGCAAGCAAACGATAAAAAACAGGGACGATAAGCAAGCTCAAAAACATTGATACCAATAAGCCCCCGCTCATCGCAATCCCGATGGGGGATTTCATAGCCGAACCATCTCCAGTGGCGATAGCAAGCGGGAGCATCCCAAAGACCATCGCAATCGTCGTCATCAAGATAGGGCGCAACCTCGATTCCCCTGCCAAAATAATCGCATCATAGATATTATGCCCCTCTTTGCGTTTGTCATTGGCAATATCAATGAGCAAGGTCGCATTCTTGCCCACCATCCCGATGAGGAGTATCAACCCCATCATCGAAAACATACTCAAAGGCTGGCCCACAATGCCAAGGGCAAAAAACGCCCCTGAAAAACTTAGTGGCATTGTAATCATAATGATCAAAGGCTCTAAGAGGGATTCATACAGCGCAGCAAGTATCAAATAAATCAGTATAAAAGCCGTTGCTACAGCTACAACAAAAGCCTGCCCTGTTTCTGCGAGGTTGTCTGCATCACCCCCAAATGCAATGCTTGCACCCGGAGCGAGCCATTCAGACGAACGACTTTTAACAATTTCTAGCAAATCCCCCAAAGACAGACCAGATTCCTTTGTAGTTTCGCCATAGACGGTAACACTGCGTTGTCTATCATATCGGGTGATATTTGATGGCGTGATACTTTCTTTGATCTCAACCAAACCATCTAAAAACATCAATTTACCATCTTTATTTTTGATCTGGAGGCGCTTGATATCCTCTACCGAGACCCTTTTATTATCAGGGACGCGAATCGTGATGTAATATTCTTTTCCATTTTCTTTGAAATACGCCGCTTGATTTTCCCCTGAAAACGCAGCATTGACGACCTGCCCAATCGCTTGAGCGGTGATACCATATTTGTTGGCATTTTGCCTTAAAACCGTGAGCTGGTATTGGGGTTGCATATCTGAAGTGCTGGTATGGTAGTTTTGGAACTTCCCTTTAAGCTCGGGGCTTTCAAGCAAAAGATGGCGGAGTTTGCTGACACTCTCATCTACCAACGCTTGTGAGGGCGCATAGATATAAGCTTGGAATGGCGAATTGTCTCCCCCGCCAATCAAAGGCACTTCTGAGGGGATAATCGAAGTCATAATCTTGGCTTCAGGCATCGCATTGAGGGTCTTTCTAACCTCATTCATAATCTCAAATTGACCTTTTTTTCTTTCTTTTAAGGGCTTGAGTTTTACATAGATTTTAGATTTGAATACACTTTGGATCTTGCCATAGCCCACCTGTATGGTCGTAAAATCAACATCAGGACGCTTTTGTATTTCTTTTTGAAAATCGATCGTTCTTCTTTGCATATCATAAATACTAATACCGGGCTTTGTCTGAATCCATACATAAAACTGCCCCCTGTCCTCTTTGAGCATAAAATCCGAACCCAATCTACCCGCTACAACCAAAGAACCAATAAAAATCGCAAGCACCAAAACGCTGATGATGATTTTGTTATTCAAAACAAATTTCAAAATCTTTACATAGGTGCTTTCCATCCCTTTGAAAAATGGCTCGCTCCAGTGATAGAATTTCGATTGTTTGGGGCTGACAATCAACGAACTCACCATCGGGATAATCGTGATAACCACAACATAAGAGATGATAATCGCTAACGCCACGGTGATCCCAAAGCTTTGAAAAAACCTACCGACAATCCCTGTCATATTCCCCACGGGGATAAAGACAGAAAGCAACATCGCAGAAATCGCAATGATAGCAAATCCAATCTCCCTGACCCCCTCATAAGCCGCCTCACGCTTGCTCATACCGGCTTCAAGCTTTTTGTGGATATTTTCGATGACAACAATCGCATCATCAATGATAATCCCAATCGAAAGCGTGAGCGCAACCATTGTGAGCATATTGAGAGAAAATCCCATCATCTGCACGAGCGCAAATGTCCCCATCACCGATACCGGGATACTGATAGCAGAAACGAGCGTGATCGTAACATTTCTCAAGAACAAAAACACAACAGAAACTGCCAAAATACCCCCAAGCATCAAGTCAAATTCAATATCCTTGATCGAGGAGCGGATATATTCTGTCGTATCCAAAAATGTCTTCACCTCATAGCCCGGACTCACCGCCTTAATATCTGGAAGCGTGGCATAAACCCCATCAGCAATCTCAACTTCGTTGGCCCCAGAGATTTTTTGCACCTCAAAAATAACGCCGGGCTTATCGCCAAAAGCCGCATAGGTCGTGTCTTCTTGAATCCCATCTTCAATCACAGCAATATCACTGAGTTTGACATTATCAGCGACCCGAATATTGGCAACCTCAGAGATTTTGTAGCTATTAGCATCGGTAAGGATTGAAAAATCCTTGGTGTTATTGACGATTCTCCCGCCATCAACTTCGAGATTTTCCGTCCCAAGCGTATTCCAAAGATCAGTATAGGTGATCCCATATTTATTCATCAATGTCGGATCGGCATAAATCCTGATTTGTCTTTCACGATAACCATTGAGTTGCACACCCCCAACCCCATAAATCTTTTGGAGCATTGGCTTGACAATATTTTCGGAGTGGCGCATCAATTGCGGGATAGGGACGGTATCGCTACTCAAAAACAACGAAATAATCGCTTGCCCATTCGTATCAAATTTATCCATTGAAGGCTGGTTGATATTAGGGTCATCAAATTTGACCGAAGATACTTTATTGATGACATCATTCATCGCCTCATCAATGGGCTTTTCAAGCTGGAATTCGATGATAACCAAGCTGATGTTTCTCGCACTATTTGAGGTAACTTTCTTGATCCCATCAATCCCCATCACGGCTTCTTCGATCTTATCAGTTACCTTGCTTTCGATGACATCCGCACTCGCCCCCGGATAGCTCGTGCTGACCATAATGATAGGGAAGTCAATATCAGGGAAAAGGGCTGTAGGGATTTTTTTGAGACCCATCACACCAAAAAAGATGATAGCCAAACCAAACATCAATGTCGTGATGGGGCGTGTTATCGCAAACTTATACATTATTTAGTCCTTATATAGCCATCGCCAAAAATGCCCGGCACCATATCATCTGCAGCAATCGCTTCGGCACTCACTTTTCTTGTCGTATCATCAACGGTGGGATAAATTTTAGTGATTTTAACGACTTTTTGTTCCCCGCTCCCATCGATAGCATAAACATATTCATCGCCAACTTTTACCTTATCGATATATTTGGAGTCAAATTCTAAGACGATTTTTTTCTGGTGGCTCACCAACCTAAAAAGCGTCGTGCTATTTGCCATTACCCCATCGCCAAGGTTGATGTTTTTGCTGGCAATCACCCCATCAAAAGGCGCTTTTAAGATACTTTTATCGAGCAAAGAAACATAATAATTATAATCTGCTTCAAGCTTTTTGTAATCTGAAAAATACTTATCCAATGTATTTTTGTCGATCGCCCCACCGGTTTTGCTGTATCTTTCGTATTGTTTTTTGGCAAAAACATATTGTTGATAAATCGAATCGGCTTGTGCCTTTTTGTCCTTGTTGGATAAAGACAAAAGCTTATCTCCCTTTTTTACGACACTATCAACATCAACAAGCATTTCTGATACGATACCAGAAGAATCCAAGGTCAAATTCGAATCCTGCACTGCCTCGACATTAAAAATCGCATAAACATCCTCGCCCCACAACAAAGATGCGCTCAAAAGTGTTGCTAGTAAAAATTTCATCTTCATCCGTCTATTCTCCTTATTTTATGTAGTCCTGTAATTTCTGCCCGCTATAAAATATATAATTGGCTTTTTGTAACTCGTAGTTATTCAAACTCTGATTGTAGGTAGCTTCTGCGTCAAACTTGGTGCTTAAAGCCTGCAAATAATCCGTAAAATTTATCAATTGGGCGTCATATTTTTTCTTGATATTTTGATAAGAAATATTGGCTGATTTCAAGCTTGCCTCAGAAGATGCGATTTTGGCTTTTGCTATTTCGAGAGATTTGCGATAAAGCTTTTCGTCTTTTTTTTGCTCCAATTCCTTATAAAGCAGATTTTTTTCATTCGCCAACTGACCAAGCTTGAGGTATTGCTTTTGCAAAGTCAAGCCAATATCATCAAATACTTTCAGTGTTACGGTAACGCCGACTGTGTTTTGCTCGGTAGGATAAAGCTGTCCAAACCCTCCATAAGCATAAGCTGGTTTTTGAATATTGTAAGTCCACGTATCAAATATCGCAACAGAGGGATAATAATTTAACTGCTTGTTTTGATATATTTGAGCGCGGATTTGCTCTTTTAGAGAAATGAGGTCCTGGCGCTCTTTGATCTCATAAATAGGATTGCTGATTTCAATCCGCTTGAGGGCATCAAAATTTTTATTGGTGAGGTATTCAAGCATCAATTTGTTTTGCTCGATAGAAAGCTTAATATCAGCGATTTGATACTCGCTCAAAGAGCCTTGCGCCTTGAGAGATTCCAGATCATCAATCGTGGTAAGACCTTGGTCATAAAGTTTTGAAACCCGTTGGATGTCTGAATTAATCTGATCGAGTTTTCGCTGTAATGAAACAAGCTGGGAAACATTATCAAAATACTGATAATACTGCTGGATTACCTGAAGATAAATATTTTGTCTTGTGTATTCCATATCCGCGACACTCGAGCGGTAAGTAGCGGATTTTTCTCTAATGGTGTTGATGGTGTTAAAACCATTGAAGACATCCAGATTAAATTTCGCATTTGCAACTTGGGTATTGTAATTTTTATATGTCTCGGTATCTCTGTTGTTGTTTTGAAAGGTATAATCTAGATCAAATCGAGGCAAAAACGTTGCTTTTGCAATCGTATGGTTCTTTTTTGCTTGTTGCATACTCAAGGCTTTTGATTGGAGCGAATAGTTTGAATCCGCCCCTTTCAAAAGCTCGATAAGCCCGATGGCGTTGCCAACATTTTTTCTAAATTTTTCCATCTCTGAAGATATGCTTGGATTGCCATCGCTTTGAATGCTTAGATCCATTGATTGTTGTTTATTTTTAACATCCAAATCGTTTGCAAACAAGCTCCACAGAGGCAAAAAAGCCAATATAAGCAAACCTGAAACTCTCATTTACTCTCCTAATCTTCTAGCTTGTATCTAAAAATATAACGCAAAATCTTACAACTTAAGTGTGAAGTATAACACAAAAATCTAAATAGTTGCATATGCAACTATTATAATTCTAGAATCTTGCAAAGTTTCCATAAGTAGCATATTTAATGTATAATCCAGGAACAAAAAAATGATTTTTCGGAGATTTTATGTTTGACTTTAGTGCCTCAATGCCTGCCAAAATTGCATTCAAAAAAATAATGTCTGACAATCTCACGCCGTTGATGGTGCTTGAAAACACCGCTGCGAGGGTGCTTTTGGAATCAGCCTATCAAGAAACAGGAAAGGAAAGATATTCCTTAATGATGCTCTCCTGCGCATTTTTGGTTGTCAAAAATCTTGGGAAATACACCCTCTTAGCAGAGAATTTCACACTCGATCTCAGCACAAAAGATAGTAGCAAAAAATTCCTAGACTGGCTGGAGTTTTTTAGGGATCTTTCCCCGCAAAAACCCCAAGAACTCGAGCATATCCCGCTTCCCTTAGGCGGGATGGGGTATTTGGGTTATGAATTTTTTGAAGAAATAGAAAACATCGTATTTGACAAACCCAAAATCATCAATACTTACGATTGTGCGTTTATTTTCGGGCGGGATTTTCTCATTTTTGACCATCTTTATGATGAGGCGTATATCGTGAGTGTTGGGTATGCCAAAGAAAACCAAGACACCCCTTTGGAAGCCAATATCAAAGCGATTGAAGAAAAACTACTCCATATCAAACCCACTATCAAGCCCATCCCCCCATCACAAAAAACCACTCCCACCCAAATCATCTCCAAAGACAAGCAAGACGATTATATCCACGCTATTAAGTGCGTGCAAGATGAGATTTATGCGGGCAATTTGCTCCAGTGCGTCCCCTCGCAAAGTATGCAAATCAAAACCGATCTTCCCCCCTTGCAGGCGTATCGGAATTTACGGCACAAAAACCCCAGCCCCTATATGTTTTATTTTGATTTTTGTGATTTCAAGATTTTGGGGGCTTCTCCTGAAGTGATGATTAAGTCTCAAAATGCCACCCTCACGCTTCGCCCCATCGCTGGCACACGCCCTAGAGGTGAAACACCCGCAAAAGATCTGCATAATGAAAAAGAGCTTTTAAATGATGAAAAAGAAAATGCCGAACATTTGATGTTAGTCGATCTTGGCAGAAATGACATCGGCAAGGTTGCTGTTGCTGGTAGCGTGAGGGTTAGCGAATTTAAATCGATTGAAAAATATTCCAAAGTAATGCACATCGTTTCTGAAGTTACCGGCAAGCTAGATACCCAACGATATACATCCAAAGACGCCATTTATGCGACATTTCCTGCTGGAACGATCAGTGGCGCACCCAAAATCCAAGCGATCAAAACCATCAATGCCCTCGAACCCCACAAACGTGGGATTTACTCCGGGCTTATCGGGTATTTTGATAGGAATGGCGATCTTGATAGTGCCATCATCATCCGCACAGCAGTCTATCAAGATGGGATTTATTATCTCCAAGCGGGGGCGGGTATTGTCTATGATTCTAATCCAGAAAGCGAATATATCGAAACCAAAAACAAAATGCTTGCCCTCATCGAAGCCATCACACAAGAAAACAGCGAAAATTCTCCGCAAAACTCCCTAAAGGTAAGATAATGATTTTACTTATCGATAATTATGATTCTTTTACCTACAATCTTTATCAGGTTTTCTCAACATTCAATCACCCCGTCAAGGTCGCTAGAAGCGATATGATCACTATTGAAGAAATCAAAGCCATCAACCCGCAATATATCATCATCGGTCCAGGTCCCAAAACTCCCAAAGAAGCCGGGATTTCTATCCAAATCATCCAAGAACTCAAAGGGATTTATCCCATACTTGGCATTTGTCTTGGACATCAAGCCATACTTGCGGCATTTGGCGTGCCTATTGTGAATGCCAAACACATCGTTCAAGGAAAAATACAACCCCTCAAACACAATGCCCAAGGGGTTTTTAGAAATATCTCCCTTGACACGCCGGTTGTGCGCTACCATTCACTCGCTGGCAAAGAAGAAGACATCCCCGATTTTTTCACCATCAGCGCATTTGCCCCCGATGGGGAGGTGATGGCAGTCGAACACAAGCACTACCAGCTTGTAGGATTGCAGTTTCACCCCGAATCTATCGGCACGCAAGAGGGCGAAAAAATGCTATTAAATTTTTTGCATTATCGCCGAGAAAGCGTCCCTATCAAAACCTATCTCAAAAAAACCCTCGCCCTCTGCAATCTGGAATTTCAAGAAGCCTATGATATTATGGACGAGCTCACGGAGGGCAATATGAGCGATGCGCAAATTGGCTCGTTATTCACATCGATGGAAATCAAAGGCGTGAATGCTGAAGAGCTTGCCGGATTTGCTAGTGTGTTGAAAAAAAAAGCGGTCTCTTTTCCATTGCCTATAAACGGCGAAAAGCGTATGGATATTGTCGGGACTGGTGGGAGTCCAAACAAAACATTCAATGTCTCCACCACCGCTTCGCTATTGCTCGCCACAGCAGGCGTGAAAGTCATCAAACACGGCAATGGCGCGATCACAAGCAAATCAGGTTCAGCAGATTTGCTCGCTAGATTGGGGATCAATGTCGATATGAGCGTATCGACGTGTATCCACTGCTACAATGAGTTAGGCATTACCTTTTTATATGCGCTCAAATTCCATTCAGCCCTGCGTTTTGCAAGTGCGGCGAGGAAGTCTCTGGGATTTAAGACCGCATTCAATCTCATCGGTCCTTTAGCAAATCCCGCTGCAGTTACGCACCAATTCATCGGCGTTTTTAACAAAAACTACACCGAAAAAATGGCAGAAGCCCTTAATATATTAGGTATCAAGCGGGCTTTGGTGGTGAGTGGATTTGATGAATATGATGAAATTTCACTCTGCGCACCGACCAAAATCACCGAACTCAAAGATGGCAATATCAGCAGTTATGATTTTACGCCCATTGAAGTCGGGCTTGATTATGCGAGGCATTCGATGTTAGTAGGCGGGGATAGCTTCACAAACAAAGAAATCACGCTTGAGATTTTCAACAATATCCCATCGGTAAAAAGCGACTTGGTATGCCTTAACACGGGCGCTGGACTCTATCTCTATGGCTTAGCAGATTCGATATCTGATGGGTATTGGCAAGCAAAAGAAATCCTAAAAAGTAAAAAAGTATTTGATATTTTGGAAAGTTTTCAAAAACTCAGTCATCTTATATTATAACTACTCGGTTTGTTTGGCAACAAACCTGAAGACCGCTACGCAAGGCAAAGCCTCGCTTCGCTCCTAAAGTAAGCATTTCACACCCAAGCTTTGCTTGTGTGTTGGAAATAAGTTTCTAAGGTTTTCATTATAGTTACTCGGTTTAATTTTTTCTCTGAAAAATTAAACCTGAAGACCATTCCAAGAGGCAAAGCCTCTTTCCATTCCTAAAGTAACCATCTCACACCCAAGCCTTAGGCTTGTGCGTTCGAAATAAATTTTAAAGGTGTTGGTTTGGGCTTCACCCAAACCTGAAGATCACTGCGGGCAGTGAATTAAGGTTTGGGCGTATTGCTATGCTCCTTTTGTCGCATATCGCAATCGCCACGCAGAACCAAAAAAGATAAGCAGTTATCTTTAAGGATAGGGTTATATCCTGCTAACGCAGGAATATCAACCTGTTTTCTAAGGTTTTCATTATGTTTTACGCAATTTGTCTTTTTGGCAAACCGCGTCCGCCATAATAAAATTTTATTTTGTTACGATGGTTTTGATCCCATTGCTACCATAAACCAAAATCCTTTTTGTCTTGCCTTTGTATTTATTCAAGGCATTGGTAAAATCTGCTGTTGATTTGATAGTAATATCTTCGATTTGAGAAATAATATCCCCTTGCATAAAGCCAGCATCTTCAGCAGCAGAATTTTCAGCCACAGAGCTTACTATCACCCCGTTAATGTCATTGGGGATTTTGTATTTTTGTCGGATTTGCGGGGTGAGGGTCTCGACTTTTAGCCCACTGAGCTGTCCTTGCATATTGTCTTTGGGGACACTTACTTCATTCTTGCTGTTATTTTTTCTCTCTGCTAGGGTGATCGTAGCAGTATGCTCTTTTTTATCCCTGATGTATTTGAGCGTGATTTTTTGATTGGGATGGAGCGAACCAATGATATTTTTGAGTTCCGCAGCGTCATTGATCTTTTTGCCATCAACCTCGGTAATAAGATCCCACACCATCAAGCCGGCTTTCTTAGCGGGCGAATCTTTTTCAAGGCTGATAACCACCGCACCTTGTTTGCCAGCATAAGTCCCCCGCAAATCATTGCTGACATCTTGAATACCCACGCCCAAAAATCCTCGTTCAATCTTGCCATTTTTCACCAACTGGGTTACGACACTTTTTACCATATTTGAAGGGATCGCAAAGCCAATGCCGTGATTCCCGCCTGTTCTTGAGATGATAGCGGTATTGATACCCACGAGCGCCCCACGGCTATCGATGAGCGCACCACCAGAATTTCCCGGATTGATAGAAGCATCAGTTTGGATAAAATTTTCATAATTATTAATACCCATCCCATTTTTGTTGAGCGCTGAGACAATGCCCTGCGTTACGGTCTCACCGACACCAAAGGGATTGCCTATCGCAAATACCACATCGCCGACTAACAAATCCGAGCTGTTGGAAAACTTGATAAATGGCAAGCCCTGTTTGTTGATACGGATGACTGCCAAATCCCCATCGGGATCTGCCCCAACAAGGGTCGCAGAATATTCTTGCGTGCTTCCAGGCAGGGTAACGGTGATTTTATCTGCCCCATCAATGACGTGATTATTGGTTACGATGTAGCCATCAGGTGAGATAATCACCCCGCTCCCAAGCGCTCGCTCCACCCTGTCTTTGGGGATTTGATTATACAAATCGCCAAAAAATTGCTGGAAAAATGGGTCATTAAACATCGGATTATTTGTGATCTGATTCCTGATCTTTTTTTGCGTTGAAATATTCACAACTGCCTGCGTGGCGTCTTTGACCGAAGCGTTGTAAGAATAAACCGCATTAGAAGAAATATCTGGACCCACACGCTTAGCGACACTTGGCATATCAGCAATGCTAAAGGCATTCAAACTCAATGCTGTAGCCAAAACCGCACTGATCAAAATTTTGTATTTCATAAATTGCTCCTATTTTTAAGGTGGTTTTAAAGAAAAATAATAAATCAAAATAATAAATGCTTAAAAAACTAAGAAAACCAGCCTAACGCTCACAAACAAATCACTCGCCACGCCTCAAGTAATGCTTCTAGGCTACACCGTGCATTTGCAGGGCTACTTGAGGGAAGCACGACAATATCACGCCCAAGCTTGGGATAACAATGCCTTTGATAGAGTTCGCCAGCTTTCTTGCCATTGGCAAAAATCTTTTTGACACAAGAATTTTCAAGGATCAAGCCCAAATCATTCGGCAGGGCATTTTGAATGCTCCCATCACTTGAACCCTCAATCTCACAACTTGCAATCACATCCCACAACGCAATATGATGGGCGAGCAAAAAATCACGCCTCGCAGGGATGTCTGCCAAAAAAGGTTCGCCAAATAATCGGCTCAAAATTTTCCAAAATCGATTTTGTGGGTGATGGTAATAAAAATTTTGTCTTGAAGTCTTTGAGGGAAATGAACCCAAAATCAAAATTTCAGAATTTTTATCAAAAACAGGTGCAAAGGGGTGTTTTTCAAACGATTTCACCGCTGTAGCTCTAGTTTTGTGATGGCGCTCGAAACAATCTGGGTAAGCACTTCATTGTCTTGGGAATGAGAATCTTTTAAAGCAGGATTAAACTCGGTAAATTCAATCGCAATCAGCTTTTGGGCGAATCGCTCAATCAAAAGCCCGATAAACCTATCAAGCTCAACGGGATAAAGCCCGTTATTTTCCCTCACCCCTGTAGAGGTAAAAATCTTCCCATCAAGCACATCAACATCCACGCTTAGATAAATGCGATCAACATTCTGCAAGCAACTAGCGATTTTATCTACCACACCAGCAATATCTTTGCGGATCTCTGCAACACGATAAAGGGGGATCTGGAATTTTCTAATCACCTCTCTTTCGGACTTTTCCATACTTCGCACGCCAGCATAAACGAGATTTTGAGGGGCAATGCGATTATCTTGCGGGGCTAGCGAGCATAATTTTTTCCATTGGTTTTTTTGTGTGGGCGTGAGTGTATTTTCCCCCGATGTAACCACATCAAGCACCCCGCCTAAGGGCATCCCGTGGATATTTCCTGAAGGCGAATCATAAGGGGTATGCAAATCAGAATGCGCATCCACCCAGATAATCCCGATGGATTCTTTGGGGTAGGCTTTTTTGCAAGCTTGCAGGCTACCAAGGGCGTTGGAATGATCCCCGCTTAAGATCACAAGTCGCTTCCTTTCTGCCATCACAGAAGACATCGCCGGGATTAATTTATCTTTGAAAAACCCATAAATCGCTTCGATATTTTTCGCATAATCAATCGCTTTTGCTCGCTCGCAAGGTTCAAAATCTGCTTCACTTTCACCAGCAAAATCTGCAAAGTCATTGAAAATTTTGAGGGCATTTGCCATCAAGGGCTGATGGGATTTTTTTAACAACGTATCGAGCAAGCCCACGCCTTGGGCAGCCCCTCTTTTAGAAGCCCCGATGTCTGAATAGATTTCTATAATCTGCAATTCCATTATATTTTCTCCGATATGCCCAAATCATCACGATTGCCAAATCTGTTTTTTGTCAAAAAATACATTACGTAGCATAATGCAATATAAACTGGGTTGATAACGAAATGCAACGCACGCCGTTATGACCCTATCCTTTAGGAATGGAAATAGGCTTTGCCTCTTGTAATGGTCTTCAGATCCAGTTTTTAAAAACTGGATCGGTAGGCATAATGTTTTTTTAGGCTTTCGTCTATTAGGAGGGGGCGGGTTCTACTTGCGAAGCGTCGCCCGCCCCCTTCCTAAAACCTTCCCCCACCCACTGCACGCCCCCAATGCAATGCAGGATTAAAAAGCGTAGCTGGCTTTGGTTTGCTAGTAGTTCAAGAATTGCTAACAAAAAAGCAATCTACGCTCTATCATCTTGACCACTAAGGAGGTGGGTCAGGGTTTGGGGGAGTTTTCTGACCCACCCACCCGATGGGATATAGAAACCCACCCACCCTGCGGACTTCGCAAAGAGCATACCAATACGCCCAAACCTTTAAAAAAGCCAACTGCTTGGCTTGACTAGCCTCGCACGGCGATACGTTTATGCCCGTAAGGGCATAGCAGACGGCTAGCCCCTTGTCTCCCTCAAGGGAAAACAAAACAGGGAAACTTTTAACCTACCTTTAAGCCCCAAAACCTGAGTAAAAAATAATTTCCTAATAATTTAAATTTTTGTATATAATCCTATTTTATTCATAAAAATTAATCTAATAAGGAAAATATAATGCAAACAAAAGCCATCGTCCAAGAATGCTTCCAAAAGATTTTAGAAGAAGGGAAAATCGATAATACCACGATTGAACATTATTTTTCCAAAAACTACACACAATGCGTCAATGGTATCCAAATCGATTTTGAAAACTTCAAATCCCATTTGCACAAGCAAAGAGAAACCATTCAAACCATTACCATAAAATTTATCACATTGCTCGCAGAGGGCAATATAGTTTTTACCAACCATCTAGTCAATGCCCGCAAAAAAGATGGCACACATTCAGTTTTCAAGGTCTTAGCCCAATTCAGCTTAGAAGATGGCAAAATCATTGCGTGCGATGAACTCACGCAACTTTTAGAGGGTAATCAGAAAGATTCGGATCTGGGGTCGCGCCATTGAAATGGTAATAATAAATTTTATCTGGTAACGATTTTTTAAGGGGTTTGCCCCCAAATCAAAGCTTTTGTTCCATTTTTATTGGCACAAAACCCTCAAGGCTCACTTATATCCAGCCTTTGGTGCGAAAATCTTTCAGAGCGCTAACAAAAACTTGCATTTCTTCAGGGACGCCCATACTCACACGATTCCATTCCAAAAGTGGTGGGAATGCCCGCCCGACAACCACGCCCGCTTCTTTCATCCGTTTTTGATACGTGCTTAAATCGCCTTTGACTTTGTAAAACAAAAAATTCGCCTGCGTGGGGAGATAGGTGATTTTGAGATCATCGAGCGTTTGGGTCAGCATTTCTTTGGATTTTTTGTTAGCTTCTAGGCTTTTTGCCTCAAAATCCTTATCCGCCAATGACGCTAATGCCGCATACGTGCCTAAATAGTTCATATTATCCCATTCCATAAAGCCCGTGATGACCTTATTACCCTCAAAATAACCGCCGATAAGCTTTATCATCTCGCCATCAGCGATACCATAGCCCACGCGCAAGCCCGCTAAGGCATAGATTTTTGAAAATGTCTTGCTTACAAGGATATTTTTATGCCCTGCTTGGACGTATTCTAGGGCGCTTTTGAAATTGGTAGCGTATTCGCCATAGGCTTCATCAAAGATAAAAAGCGTCTGGTTGCTCTTGGCTTTTTTCACCCATTTATCGATATTTTGGGCATTTGCAGTCGTGCCAGTGGGGTTGTTGGGATTGCAGATATAGACAATGGAAATGCCTTTAAAATTCTGGGCGTGCTTTTGCATACTCAAAATATCCAAATCCATTTTTTTATCCAGCGGGACTTTTACGATCTTGATTTTGGTAGGCTGGGCAAAAAATTCGGCATATTCAAATGTCGGATCGCCAACGATAAGCTGGATGGGCTTTTTGTTGAGTTTTGCTTGATTGATAAAGGCATAAATGGCTGCTTGAATCACTTGCGAAGAGCCGTTACCTAAAAGGACATTTTCCAACTTAAATCCCAACTTCTTCCCAATCATTTCAGCTAGCTTGGTGCGTGCAGAATCGGGAGCATACGTGAGGTAACGGAACGAATTATCCAGATTATCCAAAACCGCCTGCTTGGCATTTGGCGACATTCCTAAGGAATTTTCGTTTGAATTAAGATAAACAAGCGAGCTTTTTTTGGCAGGGTTTGCCAGAATCATCGGCTTTTCTTTGGCGTCCAGATTGATAGCCAACCCACCCAAAACAAACGAACCCCATACCGCCGCAGCAGAGGTTTTGAGGACATCACGACGGCTTTGAACAAAATCTTGTGTTTTTGAAAACATAGTAATCCTTTCATATTGAAATCTATATTTTCAATATACTTCAATTTTAAAATAAAATGAAAAAAATATTTTTTTAATCCAAACGTATCGAATCAATGTTAAAAAAAGTAACAGATAAGCAGTATAAAAACTTATAATTTTATAAATAAAATAGATTTTCGGACTTGAAAAACCGCTCCAGTTGTATGATATATTATTTTAAAAATCTTTTAATATATTTTTAAAATGCAAAAATATCATTAAATAAATAATGTGGCACATCAAAAATCCTACCTAAATGGCGTTTTGTCAAAACCTCCTGCGTTCTCCCATAGATATATTTTGGGCTATCATTCTCCCGATAAAACAAAAGGCATTTATGAGAGATTTTATGGGCGTGAGCGGGGTAATGGGTATTAAGTAGCACGCCTACGCCTTGTTTTGAAAGGCTAGCGAGCAGGTCTAAAATAATGTGTTGATTTTTGATATCCAGATTGGATTCAGGTTCATCAAGGACAAGTAACACAGGCTTAGAAATCAAAGCACGGGCAAATAGCACCATCTGCATTTCCCCACCACTAAGATGATAGCAATGCTGGTTGCTTAGGTTGGCAATGCCTAGCCTTTCAAGTGTCTCCATTGCCTCGTGATAATGCTCTTTTTTGGGATGGAATGCAAGGAATGGGTTGAGACCAAGAACAACCATATCCAGCACGCTAAGCCCCATATTGACATTCCGAGCCTGCGGGACATACGAGACTTTTTTCCAAAACTCTCTGCTATTTGCCACACGCTCTCCTAAAAGCCTACTTTCGCCCCTATTCCATTGCAAAAACCCCATACAACATTTCAAAAACGTTGTCTTCCCTACCCCATTACAACCTAGCACACAAAGTATCTCGCCCGGCATTATTTCCATTGAAATGCCCTTAAGTATCGCTTTATCACCCCGATAAAAACTCCCATCCAAAACGCTAAAAAGATTCACAATCGCATCCCTTTGTTGATTTTTAGCACATAGATAAAAAATGGTGCGCCAAGTAACGCACACAGGATAGAAATAGGGATCTCATCAGGGGAGAGGCTACGGGAGAGCATATCAACAAATACCATAAAGATCGCCCCCAATAAGAGGCTAAGCGGGATGATTTTAAAATTATTCCCCCCACAAAGCAATCGTGCAATATGCGGGATAAGCAAGCCCACCCAGCCTACTAATCCACACATCGACACAACCAAAGCCGTAATCAACGCACAAGCCCCAATAAATAACGCCCGATAAAAAGTCAAAGAGATCCCCATACTCCTTGCCTCATCATCATCGAGCGCTAAGATATTGAGCTTCCATCTAAAAAGATAAATCACCAAGCACGCTAGCAAAATCCCAACAATACCCAGATAAATCCCATCAAAACCATTCACTTGCAATGAGCCTAAAAGCCAATACGTGATCGCAGGGAGGACATCTTGTGGATCGGCGATGTATTTTATCAAGGATAAAAAGCTCTGAAAAAGAGCAGAGACAATAATCCCTCCAAGCACCAACATCACCACGCCCCCTCCTTTGGTAGCGATAGAAAGGGTCAGTGCTAATGCACAAAGCCCAAAAACCAATGCCATCAAAACCAAACCCAACTCCCCAAAGCCAAAAATCAAGCCCAAAATCGCCCCAAAGCTTGCCCCGCTGGTTACACCCAAAATATCAGGGGTTGCCAAGGGATTTTTGAAAATCGCTTGAAAGCAAGCCCCCGCTACCCCCAAGCCACAACCGACAAATATCGCTAGCACCACACGAGGTAAGCGCAAATTTAAAATCACTTGTGCGTTGAGACCATTGTTTATCGCACCATTTGCCCCGCCAAATATCTTTTGGGTCAAAATATGAAGAATCTCTCCCACCCCCAAATCATATCTCCCCGCCCACAAGCTAAACACACAAACCCCGCACAACAAAAACCACAAAAAAATGATTCTCATTGCCTAGCCCTAGTATTGATAGGCATATTTGAGGACAAAATTCCTGCCCGGCTCTACAAGGGGATTACTCACCAAATCATTAGGGTATTTGAGATCCTCCACGGTGGCAGGATTCCTACCTACCACATCAAAAGCATTCTCTACGCCCATCACCACCTGCATATGTTTGAAATCTTTGCTAAGACTTTCTAAATCCCAACCAATATAAACATCGCTCATCGCATAAGATTTCGTGGGGCGTTCTTGTGTGGGGTCAATGCGTGCTTTAAATTTCCCCAGATATGCCCGCTCTACAAATCGAAAAAACCACCCCTTCAGATCATATTGCAAGGACACTCGCCCATAAAGTGGGGCGATGTAGCGATAGGGTCTTTTGTTTGTTACATCTTGGGCGTAGGTATAAGTCGCAGCATAGTCAAGATGCAATGTGTCTAAAAACATATGCCGCCCCTCCAGCTCTGCACCTGCTATATACACTTCTCCGATATTGACATATTGATTATGCACGCCTGCTTGGGTGGTTTTGGTGGTGATGAGATCGGTATAATAGGTGAAAAAACCCGTGAGACTTACCCAGTGATTAGGATTATGCGCACGAAAACTCACCTCAATGGTATCAGAATATTCGGGTTTTAGCGTGGGATTAGGGATGACTTCTAGTCGCAAATCCCCTGCTGGACTTGAATTCATCCTCGCACCTGCAGATGGCACTCTAAAGTTGTGGCTCAGATTAATAGCGTTGCTGAAATTTTCACTGAAGAAAAATACCGAACCCAATGCCCCCGTGAGTGCGCCATTATGGATCACGCTATTTTCATCGAGCAATCTTGAGGCCTCTGGCGTTTCTGTGGAAAAATGCGGGTGTTTCTTAATCAAAGTCAGCACATAATCCCCACGCACCGAAGCAGAAAGCACCCACGGATCAAAAACATTCCAATCATCTTTGATAAAAAGCCCCATATCTGTTGTAACAGAAGGGCGATAGAGGGTTTTTATCACATTCTGTGCGATGGCTTTTTGCGGTTTATAAACCTTAACCTGCGGATTGAGGCTACTATAAAAATCCACACCATAAACCAAACTATGGGCTTTTATTCGCTTATCCCCTGCGAGGCGTCCGCCAAAGATATAGCTATTGATCACAGGTTGGAGTGTGCCAGCAGGGTTGCTATAAATATCTGTGTCGTATTTGCGCACATACAAATAACCATCGAGCTTGTCAGCAAAACCCAGCTCAAAAGACTCTATCCCCACACGCAGATATTTTTCCACGATGGGGTCTTCGCGTGTTATTTTGACTGGATAGCCTGGAGCAGCCCCAAGCCCCCCAGCTCGCCTGGAGACAACGTGGGTATAACGCCCTTGAGTATAAAATCTCGTAGAATGGGCATTGGTGTAGCCGATATTAAAATCCCCGCCATAGACATCAAACGCACTATTTTTTGCCACCCCAATGGGCGTGGTGTAATCTTGTGCTGTCTTGATATTCCCGCCAACAAGAATATCCCAACCATTCCCGCCACCGATGAGTTCGGCACGCCCGCCAACGTATTTATTCACGCTGGCAAAATCCACAGCACGGATCTTGGGTGTTAGGCTAAAGCTTTGATGAATATCGCCTCTGAAGCGACGTGTGCGAAGATTGATAACCCCATTCATCGCATCTGAACCCCACAACGAAGAAGCAGGTCCCCGCAACACCTCGATACTTTCAAGTGAATTGGGATCAAAGGTGTTAAATTCTAGCGTATTACGCCCCGATACCCGCACCCCATCAAGCAACACAATCGAGCGGGTGTCATTGGAATTCATCCCACGAACGCTGAGTTGCCCGTTGATACCGCCCGATCGAGAATACAGCACGCCAGGAGTTTGCTCCAAAAGGCTCTGGATGCCCCCAGTGCTGACATTTTGCAAAATTTCTTCCTGAGGGATAACGCTGATACTCTTGCTCTGCTCTTCTAAGGGTAGTTCCGACATACTTGATTGCGTAACTATCTTTTGAAGTTGATACGTTTCAGGAACAGAAGTTCCTTGTGGTAGCACCTCTTGTGCCAACATCGCTGAAAAAACAAAAGCGGTAGAATAAAAAATCTTCATTTATGCAACCTTGATATTTAAATTTTTTTTGAATGCGAAATTTAATATATATTTTCTTAAATGATAATTAAAAAGATAATTAATATTATTTTAATAATATAATCAATAAAATACTCCCAAAAATAAATCCAACTTAGAGAAAAATATGTTTAATATATTGCAAAAAGACATTCCCCCGATTGCCTATCTGGATTCGCAGGGCTATGAGGAAAATGGCGTTTATCATCATTTTTTATACGCCGATCGTGTGGCATATTTCAATATCTATGAGCGAGGTTTGGGCAAAGCAAGCGGGCTGGAGAGCTTTGAAGCTATCATTATCCCCACAAGCATTGATGAGATTTATCTTTCAAAACACGCCACTTATATTGAAAACTTTTTGGAAAATGGAAAAATTGTCGTTTCTTTTGCTCAAAATTTTCTGCCCTGGTTGCCTGGAAATAATCTCTATATCCCCAGTGAAATCCCCATCAAAGACAGGGAAGTCAAAATCTCTTCTCACCCAATATTTCAAGGCGTGAGCCAATATGATCTCAACTACAGGCGAGGGGTAAAGGGATTTTTCAATCGTGGCTACTTCCATCCGCCAAAGCACGCACAGATTATCCTAGAAGACAGCGAGGGGAGGTGTGTTGCCTATATTGATCGCCTCACGACCAAGGGCGTGATTTTAAGCACGGCGGGGGCGGATTTGCTAGGCTTTGGGATATTTGATACCAACACAGCACGCAGAATGGGTGTGGCACTCTTAGGCTGGATTTTAAAAGAAATCAAGGGGCAAAAATGAAACTCAAAAATGCCATCATCACGGGGGGAAGTTGCTTTCATCAAAAATTTTTTACCAATAAAAATGGCAAATATGCCAATTTTTTTGATGAGCGCATTTATGTGCTTGACTTGAAACATCAGGATTTAAGGGGCTTTGATTATCTCACAATTGCTTCAAGGTGCAATGCGGATATTTTGCTTGCAAACAAGCAAAAATTGCGTGATTATCTTGATGGGGGTGGGAATATCGTAGCATTTGGCGAGATGCCAAAAATCTACATTGAGGGCGTGAGATGGCGTGGGTATCCAACAAATTTTTGGTGGTGGGTAACCCCGGGGGCAGATCTCCCCTTGTATGCTAGCAACCCTAATCATCCTTTGTTTGAAAAACTCACCCCTAATGAAGCCAAATGGCATTACCACGGCGTGTTTTATCCCCCAGAAGGGAGCGAAAAGATACTAGTCAATGAGCTTGATGAGAGCATTATTTATAAAGACGGCGTGAGTTTTAAGGGCAATCTTTATATCACTTCTTTGGATCCTGATTTTCATCTTGGCTTTGGCTTTATGGATAAAACGGAATTTTTCTTTGATAAATTTATGGAATGGGTGCAAGAAGATATTGCGCTAAAAAATTCCCAAAATCTTTGAATCCGCATACCCAAATACTTGGGTCAATTGCCTATTAAATATAAAAAAACGGGTTGTTTGGGAGGCAAGCCAAGCTATAGAGAGGATTTTATAAACCAAAAAATAGGAGTTTTATGAAAAAATTTATTTTTTTATCTTTGATGTTGTTTTTTTCTTGTGGGGCTGTGGGTGTCAAAGACTCGCTAAATCATATCATCGAAATCCCCCAAAAGATTGAAAGAATCGCTGTAGTTGGGGGGATGTGGCCCTTGCCATCGATTATTGTGCTTTTGGATTCTAGCAGTTCAAGGCTCGTCCAAATCCCAAAGGCCAGCAAAACAGCGATCAAAGCTTCCGTGCTTGCCGATTTTTATCCAGAGATCCTCAATATCCACGATGGCAACACCGAAAATATTGAAGAAATATTGAATTTCAAACCTGATATTGCCCTCTGCCATCAAGCCAATAAAAAACTCTGCTCTACGCTCAATAGTTTGGGTATCCCCACACTCACACTAAGCGTGAATATCCAGAATTATAACTATAAGCTGACCTTAAAAAACTGGCTTGAAATCCTCGGACAGGTTTTAGGCAAGCAGGCTCTGGCTGAAAAACTCATAAACGCCAATGAAAAAATAGAAAAGCAACTCCAAAACCAACTCAAAAACATCGCAAACAAACCTAAAGCGATGATTTTACACCGATATAGCGAGAATGAAATCGTTGCTAATGGGCTATTTGCAAATTACTTGCTGGAGCATTCTGGGGCAGAAAATGTGTTTGCAGACTTTAAAACCCCCAAAAAAGTGAGCCTAGAAGAAATCTATAGGCGTGATCCTGATATCATCTACATCACGAATTTCACCCCTGCAATGCCAGAGGATTTATTCAATTCCAAGCTTTGGGCAGATCTGCGTGCTATCAAAAACAAACGTGTGTATAAAATACCTCTAGGAACGTATCGATGGTTTGCCCCCTCTGCGGAATTTCCGGTATTTTTGATATGGCTAGCCAAACACAATCACCCAGAACTTTTTGTAACTTGGGATATTTCCAAAGATCTTTTTAGGCATTTCAAGGAATTTTATAACAAAGAACTCACCCTGGCACAAATCCATCAAATCCTTTTCCCAAGCCCAGAAGCAGGCAAGTTGCAATAAACTTGCCAACAAAGTCCAGGAGAGTGTTTATCGCATAAATTACAAATCGCCCCGAATCATTCAAACAAACCCACCCACCAACACAACCTAACCATAGCCTATAACCAAGCATACAAGCATACACCCATCATCAATAACACCCATTAAAAGCCTAAAATATCGATCGTTTGGCTTATTTTTCTGTATTAATTTATAGAATAATGCGCGTGGGTATTTGTTATATCTACCTTATGGGGTGTATGGG
>NZ_MLAM01000011.1 GCF_002272825.1 Helicobacter sp. 11S02596-1
CATTGGCACAAAATCCAAAAAAGAGGTAAAAGATATGGAATCACCAAAATACTGGAGAGTTTTTATGAGGCTCACCTGAATGGGAGTGAAATACTACAAACTTATAGCTTAAGGTTTGCTTAGGGGAAGAAAGTTGGAGAAAATTCTACCACCTACCCCCGATAGAAAAAAAGAGATTTTGTGCAGGGGCTTTATAAGGGTTATAAAGTGGCGTATTTAAGGCAATCTGGGTATTAAAATACCGATGTAAAACACTCAAACCTATCCCACCGCCACCCAAAATCCCTCCGTTTTTATCGCCCCCACTCCCCAAATCTCGCACAAATCCCCAATCCATCCCCACACTAGGGACTATCACAATCCCCCAAAAATCAGGCAAATAAACCATCAAATCATTTTTATACAAAACACCCATCTGCCCGCTGATACTAAAGTGATTGAACCCCCTTGTAGTGTAGCGACTCCCGATACTTAGCTTTTGGCTTGCATAAAGCCTATCTCTTGAAATTTGGGTCTGGATAGAGCTCATATACGCTAGAGTAGTTCCCCATAGCCTAAAAGGTGCGTTCAGATACATATTCACGTTTGGCACGCTGTAGAGGTATTCGGCTTGCAATCGCTTGCCTTGATTTTCAAAGATCGGCAACCCTTGCAAAAGCCCCACAGAAATATCAAACACAAAAGTAGCGATTTTTCTTTGATAAGCCACACTAAGTGCTATATCTGCGAGGTTACGACTTTGCACATCAAGGGCGATAGTATCCAGATAGCTACTTGCGAGCCTCACACCCCCATCAACATTCACAGAAAGCTGGCTATTGCTATTGGCATAAATAAGGGTTTTTGCCTTGAAATCTATATTAATATTTCTGCTCTGATATACTGGGGTGATACTTACAAAGGGGATTTCTTGGGCAGAATGCGAATAAGAGGCATCTATAGACAAATGCACGCGCCGAATAGGGACTAAGTAGCTCATAGAAAAATAATAGCTATGGTTTTTCTCACTCAAAGGCAAGGAAGCCAGAGCATAAACGCTTAGCTTATCAGCGAGATGGAGCGGGTTTTCGTAGCTCCCATAAAGGAAAGCTTGGAGGTTTTGCCCGATACTCCCGCCATTATCTACCCCACCCCCTAAAAATAGTGGCAAAGACAGCTTATGTGTATCAATACTCACCACGCTTTGATTGGGGAATTTCTCATCTGGGGCAAAATAGATTTTAGACTCGATAGATTCGATATTTTTGAGATTTCTTAGCCCCAACTCTACTTTTCTGATGTCTAAAATATCGCCCTCTTTGATGGAAAAATCCTTTTTAAAAGACCACATATGCGCCTCATCATTGTAGAGTATCTTGCTGATTGTCCCCACGGATAGGGTGATTTGGAGCGTGCCAGAAGAGAGCGATTGCGACCCCAGGGCAATGCGTGTGCTTAAATAGCCCTTGGCGATGGTGGTGGATTGGAGTTTTTGGAGCAAATCAAATATGTCTTTTGAGCCTAGACAAGAGTGCTTGGCTTGAAAGTCTTTGATAATCGCTTTTGCATAGGAAAATTTCTTTTGGGATTTAGCGGGGGCATTAACAAAAACAAGCTCGATTTTATCGATAGGAAAGCAAGCAGAAGTGCTGGATTCTTTGAGGGTGTCTGCCTGCAAAAAGACCCCTAAGCCATATAGAGCAAAAAAGATAGCCCCAAGCAAGGAAATCCTACCAACGTGCCTGCTTCTAAAATTATTCTTGTTTGCTTTATAGCCAGCCATTTTACTTGCTCTTCTTGGGCTATTTAGTCCCGTTAAAAGTTTCTGATATCCATTGTTTGGCTCTAAAAGATATATTTATAGCTTAGCATTGCGTCAAAAGCAAATGAAGGATTGGCTTTATTCTCTCTACTATCATCTGCATAATCTTTTGCAAACATTCTTGTTTTGTTAGTAGTATCACTTGCTTTCTCGCCATTTAGCTTATCAAAAATGCCATTTATGACATCATCTACACTATATTTTAAAATCATTTTTCCTATAAGCTCGATACGATTATGCTTGCCAAGAGCCAATGAAAGCCCTAATCTAGGACCAAACAAAAGCCCCAAATCGCCCACATAAGACATCTTGCCCCGATACATATAGGTTGCATTTGAGAGAAGAATCCTAGTTCCGAACTCTACACCAAGAAAAAAGCCAAAATTCTTCTTTTTCCCAAATTGTAATGCATTAAAAAATAAATCCCCACCAATGCTGATATTTAGTATGCGACTGAAATATTTTGTGTTTCTGTCACTTTTAGCAAACAGATTGCCTTCGCCATAGCCAATTTGACCAATCCAGCGGGAAGCAAACACGCTTTCATTATCCTCACGATATTCATTTCCTAGATCAAGATTAATTAAGTATCCATTTCCTATATAGGCATTAATAATATCACCATCATCATCTGTTATATCGACCGTGTTATAAGTATAGCCCCCTTCCGCACCAAGATAAAATCTCGCTTGAGCTAGAGAGGAAAAAGTTGCCAAAATCACTAAGGCACTGATAACTTTTGTCATTTTCATTGCTTATCCTAAAAGATATATTTGTAGCTAAGCATTGCGTCATAGGAAGTGGTCATCCGATATTCTTCTTCAGACTGACCCGAACCATCGCATTTAGAATAAGCAGGTATTTTTCCGATAAGCTCTATGCGATAGTGGTCATTGAGAAATAATGAAAGTCCAAATCTAGGGACAAGTCGCAAACTAAAACTATTAAATACGGGAAAATAATATTTTCCGTTACTATTTAAATAATTTTTCTTTGAATTTAATACCCTCACATCTGCCTCTACACCAACAAAGAAACCGAATGTATTCTTTTTATCAAACCGAAGAATATCAAATAAAATATCCGCACCAATAGCAAGATCAACCAGATAGCCGGAGTAATTTTTCAGGTTTAGAGTGCCTTTTTTATTCTCAATATTGGCATTACCATAACCAATCAAGCCAATCCAGCGGATACCAAACTTATTTTGATTATCAAAATGGTATTCATTACCGAGATTAAGATTGATTAAATACCCATTACTGCTATAGGCATTTTTGATATGGTAGCCCGGTTTAGTAATGGTGCAAACCCAGTCTACACAACTTTTAGAATCTTCCCTACTCTCATCAACCCCGCTATACACATAACCCCCCTCTAGACCTAGAAAAAATCTCGCCTGTGATGAAGATATAAGACTTGCTAAGATTGCTAAAGTAGTCAAGAGTTTTTTTGTATTCATTGTCTATCCTTTTATCTTGAAATAAATTTATTTTTTAGATTTGTCATTCCCAAAAATAATGTCATTAACTTTATTTTTCGTCTCATCGGTGGTAAAATTTTTATAAGCCTGACTGGCATAATTTAGGCTATCTTTTGTGATTGCTTTGGCCTTGTCTTTGGGACTATGATTGGAGCTGTATTCAGTTTTAATATTTTTACCCAAATCAATTCCCCCTTTAATTGTGTCAATCACATTATTGCTACTAGCTTGCCAATACTTTCCTTTATATTCTGTGTTAATACTTTTTGCCACTTTTGGACTCTGGGAGTCTTTGGAAGGCTTAGAAGATGTCCCCATTGACAAAGAATATTTTCCTGCATCAGGGGGCTGGATACTGAAATCTATATTCCCACTCACCCCAGATGCTCCGACTCTAAGCGATGTGCTTGCAGCATAAGAAGAAGAGGTCTCCTTGCTGGTGTCTTCTTGCTTGATTTGTTTAATTTCTGTTGGGCTATGAAGTTCATTTACATTGATACTGGAGGTGTTATTTGTCGCCTCTGTGGCGATGAGGGTGAGTTGATTGGCATTCAAGGTGCTTTTATTATGCGTAGTTTTATTTTTTTGATTAGAACCTCCAGAAATATTTAGACCCACCCCGACATCAAACCCACCATTATAAGCGACTTCAACACTTCCCCCATAAGATTGGGAATTTTTAAGTTCATAGCTTTTATCTTCAGAAGCTTGCATATTAAAGCTTTTTGTTTGGATTGTGGCAGTATCTGTATTGAGATTTGAACCCGTGATATTCACGCTTTCAGCAGTGTTGATATGCAATAGACCCATATTGAGATTGCTGGCTGTATTGGTGTTTGATAGAGTTTTGGTATTACTATCAGTATTTTGGTAGGCAAGCTCCCCACTTAAGCCTGTCTTTGCCCCATCTAGCTTAGCAGAAAAAGTCAAAGATGTTTCTTGAGTATTGGTATGAGAAGTCTTATCAGAGATATTTTGCGCTGATAGGATATCAAGATTTTTGGCTTCTATAGAAGCACTTTGAGCGGTTATATTTGAGCCAATGACTTTGGCATTGTTTCTAGCGACAATCTGCAAATCTCCTGCAGAAATATTTGAGCTAGAAGCAAAGTTGGCTTTCTCGCTTGAGTTGCTTGTAGTAGTGGTATGGGTAATGCCTAGCGATATTCTAGGATTCTCTAGCGACCCTTGCATATCATCAGCAAAATCTTGGAAAGTCCTACCCGTGATAAACCCATCGGCAAGATTTGAAATGTCGCGATATTTGTCAGATTTTTTGCCTTTATCGACTAATGATTTTCCAAGATCAGTTAGAGATGTTTTTAATAACGTTTTAGTATCGGTAGTAAAAAAGTCTGTAGGAACAGCGATTTGAATGCCGATTCTGTTTGATTTGGTTTCGGTATGGCTGGTTTTGGATGTAGTATTTTCAAGCGAGGCGATAGATACATCATTGCCACTTAGAGCAATTGAGCCATTAGGTCCAGTCTTGAGATTGGAAGATTCGATCGCTATATCGGCATTGCTAGAAACGATGGCGATATGATCAGCTTGGATAGTTTGGTTGTGATGGGTGGCTTGATTGGCATAGGTATCACTTTTGGTGTTATCTGTGCCTACACTCAAAGAGACTTTACCATTGCTAGCACCCATATATAAGCCTGTAGTCTTAATCTCTTGATGGATAGTCTCAGAAGCTGTATCGGCGTGATTGGATATTTTGGCATTGCCTTTTGCGCTGATAGAGAAATCTTGCGAATCAGCAGAGAGATTATAAGCTGTGGTATTACCCCCTGAAGCAAGGGAAATATCTTTAGCTTCGAGTTTGTTTGCCAAATGCGAACTCGTGGCAGTTTCAGTCGTGGTGGTGGTCGTAGTTGATGAAAAAAATTTGTTATCAGAACTATAAGTGGTAAGCTTATTATAAGTGTCTTTAGTCGCTGTATCAAGTGTGAGGTCATTATTTGCATAAAATGCGATTTTATTATCTGCACGTGCTTTTATAGAAGTAAAATCGAGATTTTCACCCCCCTCTAAGTTAATATTACCCCCTGCGTGTAGCAATGAGCGCTGTTGGGTAGAATCTGTGCGGGTAAGGGCGTGATCGCTGTAGTGTTTTTTGGCAGTGGCAGTGGTGATTTTGATATTTTTAGCTTTGAGATCCATATCCTTAGCAACTTCAATATCTGCACCCGCTAGCGACAATGTATCGGTGGCATTAATCTGGAGATGATGGGCTTTGAGGGTAGCAGTAGTATCAAAGGTTTGACTCGTAGAAAATATGGGTCGCAAAAACGAAAACATAGCTGGCTGAAAATAAAAAGTATTATTTGTTGTGCCGGTCTTGATGGAAACATCTTTGGCATTAATTACCATATTTCCCCCTGATTCGAGCCTACCCGAATCAGAAACAAAACTACCAGCAAGGATATCCATATCATTATCAGAAACAATCAAGCCGTTTTTGTTGGTGATATTGGCTGTGGCAAGATAGAGAGAATCTGTATGGATAGCAGAGGTATTATACAAAGCACTTGCTTGGCTTAATGCAGGGACATTTTGCAAATAAGCATTATGAGCGGTGATACCCATACCAATAGATGGCTTGGAAGAAACAGCTTGGATGGCATTGAGATGATTTTGTGTATCAGCCTTATCCATCATCGCACTCAATAATGCCGAATTTGCTACGCTGGATTGAAAGCTCTTGGTTTGTAAAAAAGCTCTAGGGGTTTGGTAATCTGGATCACTATCAATAGTATAAGGATGAGAAGCCGTGTTGTAGTCATCGATAAGTGTGTGGGTATAAGCGCCCATCATCGCTTCTAAAGGAATCTCGGGGATATGGAGATCTGCTATGGTGAGGGTAGAGACTTTTGGAGCGGGGTGATAGGAATGATAGGTGGTTGAACTATGACAATTCCATCCTTGTTTTCCAAAAATAAACTTCAATCCGCAACTTCCTCCGTATCTATCATAATCCATCCGTGTCCCTACGCTCTCTTCTGTCCTTTTAGGCAAGGGAGAGATATTATTGAGATTTGAGAGGGTATGAAGATCGCCTTTTGGGGTGGCGATAATAGAGGATTTATTATTGATAAGTGTCGCATTGAGATGGAGTGAATTTTTCGCATAGATGATAGCCGGGTGGTAGCTCCCTGCTTTGAGTTCATCTTGGGTAATGGTAGTGGTGTAGTTGTATTCGCTATATTTTTTATTCCCATCGGTCCTATGATGATAATTCTCTTGAGAAATCATTTTCGGGACAAGCTCCATCTCCCCGATATTGTTTATATCGCCTGTGGTGGCAATAGAGATATCTTTTTCTCCATAGATGATAGAATGATTTGTAACATTGGGAGCGGTGATAGCCAGATCTGTGCCTGCATAGATAAGGGGCGTAGTCGCACTTAGGGTGATGGGTTGGGCGGTATCCGCACCTGTAGTAGTGAGTGTATTTGAGGGAATATTTGCAATGCTTTTTTGCGTAGGGTCTTGCTCTGTTGCTAGAGGGGTGGGTTTGGTGATCTCAATATCGCCATTACTATGGATCACAAATCCCCCATCGTGTCCATCACGTGAGGGAAATGTAGCCATTGTGCCACTATTTTTGACCCCGACACCCGCATCTGTAGCCACTAGATAGATGGAATTTGCATATACCCCGCCCATATACGCCACATCGAGAGCTAAAGCGGGCTTTTTTTCTTGGGAATCATCAGGCAAAGAAACGGGCTGAAAGAGCAATACAGAAGCATTACTAGGATCGATAGTGATGTTGTTTTGCCCTAAAATCATTGCGATTTTGCTAGCATCTATCTTGCCATTAACACGCAATGTTCTAGAGATGAGATTGAGGGCTTGGAGATTTTTGCCATTGAATGTGCCGATAGTGATATTCCCATCTTTGATGGCAAATTTCAAAGACTGCATCGCTTCTTGCATATTTTTCATCATCAAAAACTTATCATTAAACTCTTGGGAGAGTTTCCCAGCAATCATTGTCGCATTTGCCGTATTGATAAACCCACAGCCAACACAATCAATGCCATTGGGATTGGCAATAATCAGATTGGCTTTGTTGCCAGCTATTTCCATATAGCCTAGCAATGTAGAGGGATTTTCAGAAGTAATTTGATTGAGAATGAGTTTGGCAACCGAAGAATTTGTCAGATTGGGATTGGCATTGATATAGCCAGCTAGTTCGGTTTTGCTCGGGGAATCTTTGATATTGTTAAAAATCAAGCCGTTGCGATTGACATTAAAATCCCTAAAGGCATTATTAGAAATGCCTGCAGGATTGGGCGTGGTGATATTGACAATCGGGACATCGTTATGGGCTTTGATAATCTCGGGGGCAAAGGTTGGGTTTGCCTTATCAGGGGTGATGGGGAGAGGGGAATTTGTCGTTTCACTCGCAACCCCCACGGATAAAAACGAAAGCAAAGAAAGAGAAATGAAGCTTTTGGTAAGCTTTGTTATGCCGGGATAATCAGTGCAAGATTTGAGATTCAGACTTGCAAGACTTTTGGGCTTATCGCCTCGCCTCAATGCTTTTCTTGTCAATTTTACCGATGGGATAGGTTTCATATCTAGCTTCTTTAATTAAAAAATGATATTAAACTATTTGATTTCTTTAGCCATTTTTTGACAAGCATACTATAACCATAATTCTTAATATATACTTAAAATTAATACTAAAATATATATTTTTTATATTAACTTCTGGTAATTTTAGTTAATTTATATATCACATTTTAAAAAATTATGTTAGAATAAAATTTTATTTGGTCTAAGTAGAAGATTAGAGAAAACAAAAAATAAAATCAATGACTAAATATAAGGAGTCAAAGATGGAAAAAATCAAAAAATCTTTTCTAGGGTTTGTCTGTGTGGCTTTATTGGCTGGCGGGGTGGAGGGCTCTGAGGTGAGTGAAAAATCAGGGGTGTTTATAGGCGCTCAAGTTGGGGCTGCGATCGGCTATACTTCCATATCAGTTGCAAATTTAGGTGCTTTTAATTTTACAGGTGAAGCAGAATTTGTCACCAATATGCAATATGGTGCAAGGATTGGCTACCAGCAGTATTTTAATGCCTACAATGGTTTGAGGCTTTATGGGACATTTGATTATACAAACTTTGCCTCAGAAGATGATTTTTTCAAATACAGCGTGAATCTCGACTATATGCTGAATTTTTCAGATAGTAAAAATGCTTGGGGAATCTTTGCGGGTGTGGGGTATCAGTGGGTGCAGTCCAAAAAACTAAAGGAGTTCAAAAAAGGTGATGGTGCAAAAGTCATCCAAAATGGTATGGTTATCAATGCGGGGCTTTCAAAAATCATCAATAACCACAATCGCTTTGAGTTTGGTGTAAAAGTCCCGCTATATGATTATCTCAAACTCAATGATACAGACCTAACCGCTGGAAAAATTACAAAATCAACAACAAATAATCCTTTTGATATTTATCTTGCCTATAGTTATTCATTTTAAGGGTTTCAAGGGATTTTTAGAAAAGATTACCCCGCTTCCAAAAATCCCTAAAATTATCGCTTTTTTGTTTGTTTTCATATTCTTATGTCTTCCTTATATCTTCGCCCCAGCAATGCTCCCAGCCTGACACAAACCAGCCCTAAGCTGATTTAAGTGTATGTTTTCCAATTTTCATCATTAATTCTTAATATATACTTAAAATTAATATTAAAATGTATATTTTTTATATTAGTTTCTGGTAATTTTAGTTAATTTATATATCACATTTTAAAAAATTATGTTATAATAAAATTTTATTTGGACTAAGTAGAAGATTAGAGAAAACAAAAAATAAAATCAATGACTAAATATAAGGAGCCAAAGATGGAAAAAATCAAAAATGCTTTTCTAGGGTTTGCCTGTGTGGCTTTATTGGCTGGTGCGGTGGAGAGTTCTGAGGTGAGTGAAAAATCAGGGGTGTTTATAGGCGCACAAGTTGGGTTTGCAACAACCTATGGCTCTGCATCTGTTAAAACAGATATTAGCAGTGCTGAAGCATTTAGTATCAATCTTGGTATGCTTTATGGCGCAAGGCTTGGCTACCAGCAGTATTTTAATGCCTACAATGGCTTGAGGCTTTATGGGACTTTTGGCTACTCTGCACTCTTTAAATATGGTGCCAACATAGATTATTTATTAAACTTCTCAAAGGAAGAAAACTCTTGGGGATTATTCATTGGTGGGGGCTATGAATGGGTGCAATCTAGTTCTCTTAATAATCTCAAAGATATTCAAGGCTCAAATGTCAAACAAAATGGTGCCATCATCAACGCAGGGTTTTCAAAAACCATCAAAAACCACAACCGCATTGATTTTGGGGTTACAATCCCACTCTACAAATACGCAGATTTCGAGACAACCGGACCAGTCGCACTCAAATACAAATTCAGCAATCCATTTGATTTATATCTCGCCTACAACTATTCATTTTAATAGAGATTTTCAAGGGATTTTTAGAAAAAGGCTAGCTACAATCCAAGAATCCCTGAAATTCTAATTATCTGTCTTGCTCTCTGCTTCATCTTTGTAATTCTTGAATAATAATTTTAGATTGATAAGGGATGTTGTTTTGAGTTTCATATTTTTTCTGAATGATTGAATATGAATCAGTGTGTCTCTATAATCAATTTCATTTGCAAAACCCCATCACAAAATCTATTTTTTATAGAAATCCATTGGCAATAAAAACGCTTTGCTTTTTTCTATTTAGAGATTTTTATGCGATTCGCAAGCGAATCGTAAGACCATTTCACAGAGAATAAATCTCTGCTTCATTCCTAAAGTTCAGGGTTATATCCTGCTATCGCAGGAATATCAACCCAGTTTTAAAGGTATTGATTCGCAAGCGAATCGTAAGACCATTTCACAGAGAATAAATCTCTGCTTCATTATGTCCCCTCACTCACGCAAGGTGGAGAATTTCGCATAAAAATATTTTTCTTTTTCAATTCACATATAAAATCTTGGACAATCTCTTTTTTTACCAAAGCAGGCAGATACGACTGCGCAGCCACGCTAAAAATGCCTAAAAATTCGCCATCTTTGTTGAAATATGGTTTGCCAAAAGTAAATCTTTGATAAGTTTCTAGCGGCAAAGAATACCCATAAAAAATCTCTTTTTTTGAATAGTTATCATAATAGCTTTCTTCCTTGATAGGGATCGTTCGCCCCACGCCAAGCGTGTCAAAATCCTCAAGTATCGGGAAATAAAGACCTCCCAAAATAAGCTTTTTTGTCGGGGTAGTCGAAAAAATATTTTTGCCGTATTTGTCATAAATCCTTTTGTGGTAGTAGCTTTCGCTTCTAGTATTACAATAATCATCCGTAAAAGCAGTAGTTTTTAGCAATGCCAAGCCCTTGTCGCTATCCATCGCTTTTAGCTGGAGCTTAGCGACACAAATCAGAGGTTTCGCACTATCATCTTGCATTTTGGCAACAATCTGCTTGGGATACAAGCCCCGATTATAGGTCAATTCCGAAGATGTCAGATAAAATCCGTTTTTTAAAAGCAAGCCAAAACCTTGCCGCAAACTCCCATCATCAAAATATACTTTAATAATAACCGTGCTATATATCCAATCAAAATGTTTGGGTGCAAACAACTTTTTTGAACCCGAAGCAGAACCCGAAGCAGAACTCGAAGAAGAGCCCAAAGCAGAATCCATTTTTGAATCAACATTGGACTCTGCGGGGCTAGGCTCATCATCAAGCACATCTTCAGAAGCGACCAAAACCGCACAAGAGACAAAAATCAAGACAACAATACAACCCAAAAAAGGAAATAGTTTCTCACGCACTTTGTATCTTTCATCTAAAATTTTATTTATCTTGTTTTCACAGATTAAAATCGGTAAAATCAAAAACGAGTTAAATCAAAAAAATACAAGGAAAAAAACAGACAATGGAAGAATTAAAAATTTATGATATATCCGAAGATGAACTCTCAAAACTCCAATACGCCCTCATTAAGACAAACAAAGGCGATATGCTCATCAAATTATTTCCCAATGACGCCCCCCAAAGCGTAACTAATTTTGCGACATTGGCAAAACAGGGATTTTATGATGGATTGTCATTCCACCGCGTTATCGCAGGCTTTGTCGCCCAAGGTGGTTGCCCACACGGGACAGGCACAGGAGGACCGGGCTATCGTATCAAATGCGAGCTCACAGACAATCCCAACCGACACAAAAAAGGCTCGCTTTCTATGGCACACGCTGGCAGGAATACCGGCGGGAGTCAGTTTTTCTTGTGTTTTGTGGATTTGCCCCATTTAGATGGCGAACACACGGTGTTTGGGCAAATCCAACCTGATGAAAGAGAAAGCCTCAAGGTGCTTGACTCACTCAAGCAAGATGACATAATCAACACCATTGAAATTTTGGAGACAAAACCCGCTTCATAGTGGGGTCTATAGATTTTACCCCAAACATCAAGTGCTTTAAAGGGATGATGTGGCAACAAAAGATACGATTGCAAAAGACACCATTGCGGGATATTTTTTCTCATTGGTTTATTCTCAAGATATCCCGCTTGATACCCCATCAAACCCTTTGCCGATAGATTTTACTCACCCTGAAGCAAAAATTGAAGAAATCTTTGCTATCTTGCTCGCATACAACAATAGAAACAAACAAATATTTTTCCATATGCCCGCATTTAAAGCATTATTGCAAACATTGCACACCGCTCCGAATCATCACGCTATCCAATCGCTTCAAAAAGCCGTTCTTGACGTTATCGAAAGCAAAAATAATCTCAAGATGATTCAAGAGATTTTTGAATATCTAGCCACGCTAAAAACCGCAGGGATTATCCTCTATGAAGAAGAGCAATGTATCAAAACAAGCTTTAAATACCAGATCCACAGCCTCAATGCCACACGCAAAAAGCACAGCAAAACCCCCAAAATCAACAAAACAAAGGCACTCGATTTTCAAACGAGCTGGTTTTACCAACATCTCCAAACCATTCAAGATATTTTCAAACAAACCCAACATACACCCCAAATGCCATCTTGGCTTTTGGATATGATGAAATATCAAGTCGATAAAATTCTAGGCACGAAATTTCAAATATCGCTTTGCGGTATCGCAAAATCAGGAAAATCCACGCTTTTAAACGCATTGCTTTGCGAGGATATTTTACCCATTTCAGCCATCCCAGAATCCACAACCAAAATCACCATCACCCATAGCCCCAAAGCAAAAGCAGACATCACATTCCTAACCCAAGAACAATGGTCCCACCTGCTAGAAAATCTCTATTTTGATGATGACTTGAATGCCACCATCACCGAAAGCAAAGTAGCTTTTGGTCCTTATATCGATGATTGTATCACCCAAAAAGGGCTACAAATAGAAGTAAAACCCGAAGAAATCAAAACCTACGCCAGTAGCGAACACCACTCAAAAATCTCTTATCTCATCAAAAAAATCACCATCTATTCGCCAACAGAATTTTTAAAAAACAATCTCGTTTTTATCAATACGCCCAACACCAACACAAAATTTAATTACAAAACCCATCAAACCGAAAACGCCATCGCACAAAGTATCATCACGCTTTACCTCATCAACGCTTCCAAGCCGATTTCACAAAAAGATGTCGAGTTTCTCTCCCATATCATCCATTATGAAAATCTCGAAAAGGTATTGATTGTTTTTACCCGTGCGGATTTGGTGAATTTATCCGATCTCAAACATCTAAGCCAAAATATCTTAGAAGAAATCCAAAAATCACAAAACCAGCCACAAAAAATCCTCAAAAAAAATATCGCAAAAATCGATTTTATCCCCGTCTCAAGCACATTGGCATTACTACACCGCACCAATGAGAGCGAAGAAGCGCTATCAAGGGGCTATGACCTCGAAGACACCGGCATCCTCGCACTAGAAAACTACCTCAATGACATCATCTTCAAACACCCCACCAATTATTCTAAAAATGCCCTTTATAGCACGTATGCCATTTTGGAATGGGCGATCAAAAAATATCTTGATTTGCTAAAAAACCCCATCCAAGTAGCAATACCTGACCTAGACAAAAAATGCACCAGCGCCCAAAAACAAATCCTTAGTGCAAAAGAGGCATTCATCAAATCCATCGAAGAGAGCGCCCAAAAAGCAAAAACCAACATCAAAGATTTAGGCTACAACCTCAAAGAACATCTCATCGACTTCATCACCTATGAAACCTCAAAAAACAAGCATATCAACGCCTCAAGGCTAGAAAATATCATCGCAAACAATCTCAAAGACAGCCTAAAATACTTGATAGAAAAAATGCAAGAAGATTACGACAAAAAAATGCAAGCTTTTATTGAATCTAGTCGCCAAGCTTGTGATTTTATCGCCCCAATGAGTCTTGAATCTGACTTATTAGCACTCAAAGAAAAAGCCATCATCACAACAGAGCGCTCCGAATACACAGAGGGCGATATTGCCCTCTACACCGAAGAACTCAAAACCTACATCAACCATATTTTGCGTGATGGGGCAAAGCTCAAAGATATTGAAAAAAACATTGACAAGGCGTTTGATTTGAGCTATCAAAATATCATTATTTATTTGGAAGAAAAAATCCATCACAAAACCGCTGTCTTCTCCGACCAAACCCACCAAATGATAGAAACCCTAAACGCCATCATCACGCACGCCAATACCCAAGCAAAAGACCTTAAAGACCTGGGTGAAAACGAAAAATCCAAGCAAATCGAGCATTTCAAAGCACTCCAAAGCATTATTCACACACAGATGGAAGCCCTAAAGGCAAGCAAATGAGTTATATTCACGACTTTATCAAACAATACCAAAGCACCCAAAATGACCTTTCCCCGCATTTTGAATCCGATATTTTGGGCTTACTCAAAGAAGTCAGCTACAAAATCACGAATGAAAAATTTTCCCCCTCACCTGAACTCAAAATCTCCCTAAAAAATCTCACCAAAAAAGCCAAAGAACCCCTAAAACTAGGCATTATGGGTGCGAGAGACAATGGAAAATCAACCTTTATCAACACCATCTTAAAAAACCCCATTCTCCCAAGCAATCAAATCCATTCCAAAAAAACCTATATCATCAGCTATGGGCATTCCCGATCTATCATCGCCCACCGCAAAGACAAAACCGCCATAGGCTTAAACACGCTCTCTTTAAACACCCTCACCCAAGAAGAACTTGAAAAAATCAGCTATTTTGAGGTCAAATTCCCCATTGCAATGCTTAAAGAGTTTCATATCTACAAATACCCAGACATTGACCTAAGCGACCAGGAGGCTTTCAGCAATGCCCTAAAGCATATCGAGCAAAGTGAAATCCTTATTTGGCTCAACCGCATTGATGACCTCGCTAATGCCGAAGAACTCAACGCACTCAAATCCCATATCGCCCAAAAGTCTCGCATCTCTCTTTGTGTGCTTACCCATATCGATGTGCTAGAAAAATCCGAAGATATTATCCCAACGCTCAATTTTGCCAAAGAGCATTTTGGCGAGGTTTTTAGCGATATTCTCCCCATATCTGCGATGATTTTTTATAGAGAGCTTGGCATTGATGAAAAATTTTTTCTCCAAAAAGAACTCCAAAAACTCTATGATGATTATTCCCTCATCAAATCCCAAGACCACAATCGCCATCAAGAACTCTTGTGCAAGGCATTTGAGGCAGGTAGTCAAAATGTGGGTTTGTTTTATGAAAACTTGCCTAAAATCCCCCAACATCTCCAAAACCAACAAATCAATTTTGATGCGATTTTGAACCAACTCGAACGCCATCTGATCCCTGAAGCCAAAAAACAAAAAGAAAAAGCCATCCAAGAAAATCTCCTCTGTCTTGTAGAAAAAATCAAAAAAAATTACACCCAAATCATCGGTATTTACTCCAAACTCCTCACGTTGATCCAAAATCAAATCCAAGTTTTTTTCGAAACTTTTGCAAATTTGGAAGCAAAAACGCTTGATGAACTCGATAGTTTTTTCAAAAGCCAAGAAAGCGATCGTCGCACCATCATCGCAACCATCTTGCAACACACCCACCCAGAAAAAACCACCATATCGCTACAAAACCCTAACTTCGTGCAATTGCTCAAAGGCAAAAAGGACACTTTCATAACCTACAGGCTTGATACCCAAAATATCTCCCAAGAACTCCTTGATCCCAAATCCAAGCCCTACAGAACCTACAAAGCCCTCAATCACAGATTTTCAAAACTCGCCACCACGATGGGTGCGACCTTTGAAAAATCCATCGATGATTTCAGTGCTGAACTCAAAAAATGGCAAGCCCAAAACGAATTTATCAAGAAAAAAGACGCCATTTTAAGCGATTTTAGCTACAACAACCTGCGTGCCTTTGCATCCAAAATCTATGAAAACATCGTGCTTGACTTTATAGAATGCCTTTTAAGGACTGAGAAAGACCTACAGGTTTTATTTTGCAAAATCACCTCACAGCTCAAATCCACCCGCAAACCCTGTATCAAATACGCCATTTCAGCCCTGCAACAAAGATTTTATGAAGATACCCAACACGCAAGCACCCATTATGCCAAACAAGCCCCCACGCCCAATAAAGCCGAGCTTGAAACCATCATTGATGAATTTTTTTCTATCCGTGAATATGCCCGCACACTCCTAGAAGAAGAGGATTCATTGGGAAATATATTTAAAACCCTCAATGAAAATATCGCCACTCTCCAAAAAGAAAAGCTGACTTTGGTAGAAAAAAGAATCGATGATTTGAATCTATTGCGAACCACCATCGATGAAATCAGCACCCATATCGAGGCAAAAATCAATGCGACACCCTAAAAATCCCAGCAAAAAAATATCAATATTTTTTTACCATTTTTTCCAGATATGTGTGGATTTTTTATAAAAGTAAAAAAATGAAAGAATTTTTCTCATCACTCGAAGCTATTTTGTTTGAACCATTTCCCGCCAGGAAGATTGCGGGTTTCAAAGCATTTTATGATGATTTTTTACACGCAAGGTTTGACTTCTGCCACGACGCTAATGCCAAGCCCCAGCTCTCGCCATCTTATAGCGGATTTTGCCAAATCGTCCATCCGACAAAGATTTCACGCCCCAAAGCACCCTCTTCCCCCCAAAATATCGCTAAAATCATCCATTCCATCGCCCATATCGAATATAGTGCCATTGACTTAGCCCTCGATGCTACGTATCGATTCCGCCATCTCCCGCTCCGCTATTATCAAGACTGGTTAGAAGTCGCTAGCGAAGAAATCAAGCATTTTTGTCTGCTCCAATCCATCTTAGAGGAGCTAGGCTTTGCTTATGGGGATTTTTTCGTGCATAATAATCTTTTTGAAGCGATGGTTTTGACCCAATCAAGTTTGAGAGAACGAATGGGACTAGTCCATCGTGGGCTTGAGGCGATGGGGCTAGATGCCAATCCTTTTGTAACCCAAAAAATCCAAAACACCCCCCATCCCATCAAAACAAAAATCACAGAAGCCCTAGAAATCATCTTGATAGATGAGATTTCACACGTCAGCAAAGGCGATACGTGGTGGCGATACACCCAGCCAGACAAAAATGCTTTTATCAATCTTTTGAGAAAGTTTAACAATTTCAACCTCAAAGGCAAAATCATCAACACCCAAGCACGCCTCCAAGCAGGCTTTACCCCTAGCGAGCTTGAGATGTTAGGCACTTGGAATCCAGACCCCACAAAATAATTTCATAAAATAATGCAGATTTGGAATATCTTAAGCAAACTGCAAACATATATTTTATTTTTAGATTTAAAATATTTTTGGACTCATCACCTCAGTGCAATGGTTTTTAATAAATCTTATCAATGAGATCATTTTGGTATAACTATTTTCTCCAAAGCATTACAGACAGGCTATTACAAAAAGATATTCAATTAAGTAATTTATTTCATTCAAGCAAATTCAAAAATCAATACTTAAATATATAGCATTTATTTGATTCTCATATTTATCAAAATAAATTTTCTTCAATCAAATTAATTTATTTATATTGAAACTTAATAATATTATGTTATATTATCTCCGCGTTGATTTTCAGCCAACAATGTATAACAAAAATCATCACAATGGAGAGTTAAATGCAAGTATTCAAAAAAATTTTAATGGCAGGGTGTTATTTTGCACTGGGTGTAAGCAGTGCATTTGCCCAAGATCTAAGCGCAACAAACAAAAAGCTTGGCTTGTTTATCGGTGCAGAAGCGGGGTATCAATTACTTTATACTTCGGTAAAAACAGATTCTATAGATGAATCCGTAGCCGACAATAGTATCTTAGCAGGATTACGATTAGGTTATGAGCAATATTTCAATCCCTATATCGGCTTGCGGGGCTATGGCACATTTGATTATGCCTATGCGTTTGATAAAAAAAAGGGTCTGACAGCAGTAGGCAAACTTATCGGTGCAGATGCGAATAATTATTTTAAGTATGGTATCAATGCCGATCTGCTGGTTAATTTTACAGAAAATAAAGACCCTATCGGGCTGTTTGTGGGTGTGGGGTATCAGTGGGTGCAAAATGAATACCTCAATAAAATAACAAAAGCATATAACGATAATCCCACGATTGATAGAGACAAAAACAATGTTTCTGATAATGGCTTTGTTGTCAATGCGGGGCTTTCCAAAGTTATCGATAATCACCGCATTGAGTTGGGTGCAAGAATCCCACTATACAACTACATTAAAGTTGATAGTGAAGGAGGCAAAACCACAATCAGAAATCCTATTGATATATATCTGGCGTATAACTATGTGTTTTAGGCAATGGGGTTTTTAAAAAATGGTTTCAAAAAGAAACTCCAATGAAAAAAATTAAAAAAATCTTCATTACCAGCGTTTGCTTGTTGTGCCTAAATCAAGCAACGCAGGGCGATTCACAAATGAGCTCACAAGAGAGTTTGCCACAGAAGCCCCCAAGATTGTTTTTGAAAACCGATGTCAGGGGGCTATACGCTTGGGGTCCTTATGGGGATTATCTCAGAACAATCAAATTGCCCGATACCAATCGGGTCCAAATGCCAAATTTACCGGTGTATAATCGAGACTACAAGGTGGTCCTAGGCTACAAACATTATTTTGGTCTCAATTCACGATTTAGAATTTGTGCGGTGCTTGGCTGCAAAAATCAAGACAACTTGATAGATCACATCAATAAATACCAATATAAAAAGTTTGAACCAAAATGCCGTAGAACCCGTTTTATCTTCAATGTGGAGCATAGATATATTGATACGCCCATACTCAGAGCGCCAAAAGATGAGATTGGGGGCAAGATGGGCGGACCGCCCCCGCAAAATATCCAAAATCAAAGCGTTGGGGGCATACCCAATCCATCTACTGAACCTGCGGTTAGGTTTCGATGGGAGGTGGATATAAAATGAGGATTTTATAGCCTAGATTTTTGTGCATTCATACGCATTCATTCTAAAAATATTAAAACAAAGGATTCAAAATGTGGGATATTAAAAAAATTTTTATAGCAGGTGCTTGTTTGTTCGCAATGCAAACCAATGCGCTCCTAGCAGAAGATTCGATCGCAAGCCAAAGGTCAGGATTGTTTATCGGACCTGAAATCGGGGGATCAATCGCTTATGTATGGGATGCAGAAAAAGATGGTCCTAAACCAACTGGAGAATATTCTTATGTCACTCCCGATCCGACATTCAATATTCTTTTGGGGGGCAAGATCGGTTGGCAACAATATTTCAACGCCTACAATGGTTTGCGGGCGTATGGTGTTTTTAATTGGGTAAATTTCAAATTTCCCAATATCGAAAAAACCGATAGTTTTCTCAAATATAGTATCAATCTCGATTATGTCGTGAGTTTTTCAAAAGAAAAAAGCTATTGGGGAATGTTTGCTGGCTTGGGCTATCAATGGGTGCAGTCCAAAACGCTTAGCGACTTAAAAAAAGCGCTCCCATATATAGACGAATTTGATAGTGTCAATAACAATGGTCTGCTTATCAATATAGGGGTTTTGGAAAATATCGATGAACACCATCAAATCGAAGCAGGCATTCGCATACCTGTGTATTATTATGCCAAAGGCGAAGATGAAGTCTCTACTAACACACTCAGAAGCCTAGATATTTATCTTGCTTATAATTATAAATTTTAAGCTTCTAAATTTTAAGCCCTAAAATTTTAAGCCTTTTGGAGCTTTGAGAAAATCGGGCAAATCGCCCGCTCAAAGCCCGCAATCATAGATAATCTCAAATACAACTAAGGCAAACCAATGAAAAATATCAGAAAAATTCTCCTTGTGAGTGCTTGTCTATTTGCAATCCATACCACTGCCCTTTTGGCACAAAATACCATCGCTAGCGAAAAATCAGGATTATTTATCGGGGCAGGAATCGGCGGTGCGATGGGTTATGGCGGGATAGCAACATTTGGCGATAATGCCCATTTTGAAGAACATAATTCTTTGAGTATGCTACTAGGCACAAGGATTGGCTACCAGCAATATTTCAACGCCTACAATGGGATCAGGGCGTATACGACATTTGATTACACGTATTTCAACCTACCCTCAAGCAATTCAAAAAAAGCAACCAGTCTTTTTGAAACAGGGATCAATCTGGATTATTTGATTGATTTTACAAAGTCCCAAAGCCCTTGGGGTGCGTTTGTGGGTATAGGGTATCACTGGGTGCAATCAAAACTATTTGATGAATACAAAAAAGAAGCACGCCTTATCTCTGGAGATACAAAAGTAAAAAAAGTTAGCAATGGCGCCACTATCAATCTAGGGGTCTCAAAAACTTTCAACATTCACCACCATATAGAGCTGGGCGCACGGGTGCAACCATCGTCTTATTTTATAGAAATGAAAGATAAAAATAACAGCATAGAGGATCGGGATTACATCAATATCTATCTTGCCTACAATTATTTATTTTAGACATTTTTCAAAAAGGGCGGGTATTTATAGAGAGATATGCCGATGGGTTATCAAATACCCCGCCTACAAATCTAAATTAAATTATTATATACATATTACCCGTAAAAGTTATTATTATAAAACTATTATCGTTATTTAAACCATCAAATGTATTATCTAAATATTACACTCATTGCGTTATGCTTTCTAAAATTTCCAAAAGGGGAGCGATGAAAAAAGAAACGATATTTGGTGCTTTGATGGTGCTATCGATGCTTTTTTGGGGACTAGCCTGGCCCATCTCAAAAATGATGACTGCCTACATCTCTCCTTATGAAGTCGCTGCGATCCGCTACGCCCTGGTGAGTCTTTCATTGATTCCTGTGATGGTATTTTTACACATCCCTTTCAAACTACCCAAACAATCGCTTGTATCGATTTTTCTGGTGTGTGTTTTTAATGTTCTTTACACACTGGCATTTTATGTGGGGCTATCCTTTGGTAATGCCGGCATTGCTGGGGTTATCGTTGCCACGCTATCGCCCATCATCGCTTCTGCGATTGGGAGTTTTATCCATCATTACACCTTATCGCGCCCCCAAAAGATTGGCTTATTTTTTGGCGTGATTTCAGGCTGTTTTTTGATGCGTGTCGATGATATTGGCTTGCTTTTGAGTCCATTCAATCTGATTTTTTTGGCTGCTGCGTTTCTGTATGCTGCTATCAGCCTTGCTTCAAAAACCGCTACAACACACATCGATCCGATTTCGCTAAATTTTTACTCCTCGCTCTTTGTTTTTGTAGCGTTTTTGCCCTCATTTTTCTTTTTTGATCCCAAAGAATTGCTCGGGCTTGATTATAAATTTTGGTTTTATGTTTTTATTGCCTCATTGATTTCGACCACCTTTGCCACAACGATTTTTTACAAAGGTATCGGCATATTGGGCATAACAAAGGGCGGTAGTTTTATGTTGCTCGTGCCTGTCTTTGCGCTCTTACTTTCCTGGCTTCTCTTAGGAGAAATCCCCACCACCAGCACCCTTATTGGCGGGGCAATAGCAATGATAGGGGTTTATCTTATCAATTTTTTCAGACCCTTTCGTTTTAGCTCTAAAAAATAATCACTCCATCACCACCAGCACATCATCAGCTTGCACGCTAGCACCCTCCTGGACATAGATCGCTTTGATTTTCCCATCAAGAACAGCTTGGATCTCATTTTCCATTTTCATCGCTTCTAATATCCCCAAAACATCGCCTGTTTTCACACAATCCCCTACTTTGACAAAAAGGCGATTGAGCGTGCCGGGCATTGGTGAGAGGATGGCATTTTTTGGATCGATATTTTTGAGATATTCTGAATCTTTAGCGCCTTTATCATCGTTTGAATCCGAAGCATTCTTTTTGCCAAATGCGACATTTTTGGTTTGATTGCCGATTTTAAGTTCCATTGTTTTTTCTTGCCCCCCAGATACCCCGCAAAATACGACGTGGTAGTTTTCTCCATTGACATTCACATCAAATGCTTGGGGGATTTTCAAATCATCTTTTTGGCTTTCTTCAAGACTTTCAGGCACAAGATTGCCCGCATTGCGTTGCTCCAAAAACGCCTTTGCCACGCCTGCAAACATCGCATATGAAATCACATCGGTGGGGCTTTTGGCAAATTCTTTTGCCTCTTTTGTAGCATTAGGCAACTCATCGCTTAGCAAATCCGCAGGGCGGGCGCTAAAAATCTCTTCGCCCTGACTTAAGATCTTGTCTTTGAGGGCTTGAGAAATCGGTGCGGGGGTTTTGCCATAAAGCCCTTTGATGAGATTTTTTGATTCCTTAGTAATCTGGGCATAAGGGTTGCCTGAAAGGACATTCAAAACCGCTTGCGTGCCTACAATCTGGCTAGATGGCGTGACCAAAGGCGGGTAACCAAAATCTTTCCTGACATTGGGAATCTCTTGCAAAACCGCATCCATTTTATCGAGTGCATTTTGTTCTTTGAGCTGATTGGCAAGATTTGAAATCATCCCGCCGGGAATCTGGCTCAAAAGCACCCGTGTATCGATTTGATTATATATCGATTCAAAGCGCTTGTATTTGGTTCTGTTTTTCCTTAGAATCTCTGCGGCTGCTTCCATCTTGGGGAGTTCCAAACCACTATCATACGCACTCCCTTGCAATGCGACTACCATTGATTGGGTGCAAGGGTGGCTTGTGCCCTCTGCAAACGCTGAATTAGCAAGATCCAATATATCCACGCCCGCTTCCAAAGCTTTGAGATGTGTCCCAAAAGCAAAGCCCGCTGTCGAATGCGTATGCAAGCTTAGCGTTGCCCCGACTTCTTCCTTGAGTGCTTTGACCAAGACAAACGCATCCATCGGTGTTAGCAAACCCGCCATATCCTTGATAGCCAAAGAATCACACCCCATCTCTACGAGTGTTTTGGCATAAGCTACAAAGCCAGAAACCGAATGCACGGGCGAAGTGGTGTAGCAAATCGCGCCTTGGGCGTGTTTGCCGTGTTTTTTCACCGCTTCGATAGAGGTTTTGAGATTTCTTGCGTCATTGAGGGCGTCAAAAACCCTAAAAATATCCATCCCTGCCCCTGCGCTCAATGCGATAAATTCCTTGACGACATCATCGGCATAGTGGCGATACCCCACGAGATTTTGCCCACGAAGCAACATTTGTAATGACGTGGTTTTAAAAATTTCTTTTAGCTTAGCTAAGCGCTCAAACGGGTCTTCCTTGAGATAACGCAAGCACGTATCATAAGTCGCCCCACCCCAAACCTCAACACTATAAAACCCTACTTCCTCAAACAACCTGGCTGCCTCAAGCATATCCTTAGTCCTCAAGCGGGTCGCTATCAAGGATTGATGCCCATCACGCAAACTATTTTCTGTAATCTTTACCATTATCTTAATGCCTCCTTTATTTTGCTGTTTGTGTTTGATTGTATCAAAAAAGCCCACTCACTCCCAAGCACCCTAATGGACTGCATAGGTCAAAATCGTCGCATTTCCAAGCATTTTGTGTCCCAAAAATTCCAAATCCTCACTCTCTATAGCCTCAAGGGCACTATCAGGGCAAAGGCTCAACTCACGCAAATAAACCCCCCGATAATGCTTGGCATAATGGCTGACTTTTTTGCCATTTTTGAGGAACTCGATACGGGTGTGTGGGGATTTGATAGGATAAGCTTTGGCATAAATCTCGGCACGCAAATCCAATATCTTTTCACCCTCCAAGGACTTATCAAGCAATGGGGAAAGTTTTTGATAAAAATCACACAGATTAAAATCTCTAAACTTAAAATTTTGATTGCATTTATAAAAAGGCAATATATCGCTTGAGCGCACCATCCCAAAAAGATTGCTAAAAATAAAAACATTTTTCAATATAAAATCTTGTGCCTCTAAAGGAAGCTCATCAAAATCCAAAGCCTTAAAAGCTACGCCAGAATACAATCTGATGGCTTGCATTCGGCTTGTTTTGCCTAGATGGGTGCATAACGACAGCTCTTCAAGGCTACTATTGAGATTTTTGACACCAAATAGCCTGGCAACCACGCTGTCATCCTCGCTCAAAATCTCACGATAACGGGCGATATGCTCGCTAAGAACGCTCCCACTAGAAGCCAGATGATCCAAAAAAGTAAAATTATCTTTGTCTGAAATGATTTGAGAAGTCTTTTTCCCTTCGCTGGGGCTGAATAATATCTTCAATTTTAGTCTCCTTTTGGTATGATTATACATAATTTTTTTAGGAGAACCGATGAATAAACTAGCTTCTGTCGTGCATATCATCCACGCCCTTTATCTCTGGCTGATCGGCTTGAGTATCGGGGCAATGATCGTTTCAGGAGCCATTGTGGCACCGATTATCTTCGACGCCTATTCTTTTTTGCCCGATTTAGGTATCACCAAATACGACTCCGGAATCCTGATGACCCAGATTTTCCTTAGGCTTAATCTTCTACTCAATGCGACTGCTATCATTATTATTATCTATGAACTCCTTGCTTTCAAGGCATCATTTAAGCCATCATTCTTGCTATTGGCGGTGAATGCACTCAGTGTGGTGTTGATTTTTGTTTTTACCCTCTACTACACCCCGCAAATACTCGAAGCCCAAAATATGGGTGCTGCCTACACGGCTACACCGGAATTTGACGCACTCCATACCCAAAGTGAATATTTATTTAAAATCTTATTGGCAACCCTTAGTATTTCTTTTCTCTATAGAATTGTTCTTTTGTCCTCCAAACCCGCCCATCAAACACCCAAAACAACGACCCGCTCCACTCGGAAAAAATCTGTTTAAATAAAGCCTAATTTTCAAGGTATTTTTTAAATCCTTTGATCCATTGGGTTGCTAAAAAATATCTAAATACTAAGATTCAAAGGTTTTTTAAATCCTTTTTAGGCAAGCTCACTAGGTATTCCAATCAGTCTTTAGACAAAAACATCGCAGTTTATTGTTGCAATGTATTAAATTTTGCCACAACCTGACCTTTAGGATTTGAGATTCTGCTAAATTTTTTGGCAATCAAGCATTTCACAACCAATCAAAATAGAAATAAAAGATAATTTTTTAGGGGATTTTTTGTCTGATTTGTCTCAATGGATGGGGTTTAATTTTTTAGAAATTAAAAAAGGCTCTCAAGGCAAAACCTTGAGATAAAGACAGCTTAGAGAGATTTTTTGGCACTTTCGGCAATCTTGGCAAATGCAACGGGATCATTCATCGCCATATCAGCAAGGATTTTTCTATCCAAATCAATATTGGATAATTTTAACGCGTGCATAAATTTGGAATAGCTAATGCCATTGATACGGCAAGCTGCATTGATACGCACGATCCACAAACTCCTAAAATCTCGTTTTTTCTGCTTTCTGTCTCTAAAGGCATAATACATACTTCTTTCAAGCTGTTCTTTTGCTTTTCGGAAGTGCTTTCTCCTACCACTATAAAAGCCTCTGGCGAGCTTTAAAATCTTTTTATGTCTTCTTCTTCTAACAACACCTGTTTTTACTCTCATATTTTTCTCCTTGACCTAATTGCTAGGTGCAGTCTAATGACTAATCTTTCCCTTATTTGAAGGGGAGCCACTTTCTTGTCTTTTAGGCTTTGCAAAGCATTGCCTTGACAGAGTCGATATTCGCACTATGGACATAGTGGGGGGCATTGAGATTGGCTTTTCGTTTCTGGCTTTTTTTAGTCAAAATATGACTTTTAAAAGCACTGCCACGTTTGATAAGATTTTTTTTAACCTTAAAACGCTTCAACGCACCACGATTTGTTTTCATCTTTGGCATTGTCGTTCTCCTTTCATAAGATTGATTTTTTATTTCTTTACTGCTATTTCTTTTTAGGCACAAACAGCCACGAAACATATCTGCCCTCTGTTTTGGGTTCTTTTTCAGGCACGGCAATATCTTCCATCATCGCACCGACACGTTCCAAAACAATGAGCCCCACTCGTGGATCGTTATTTTCACGCCCTTTCAAAACAACTTTAAACTTTACGTGTTTGCTTTCCTCGATAAACTCTCGGGCGTGCTTGACCTTATAATTGATGTCATTTTGAGCGATTTGGGTAGAAAGCTTGATTTCTTTGATTTCAATCTGCTTTTGCTTTTTTTTGGCTTCTTTGAGCTTTTTTTCGTTTTGATAGCGAAACTTTCCATAATCCATCACCTTACACACCGGTGGCTTGGCATTAGGCGAAATCAGCACCAAATCCAATCCCTTGGAATTGGCAATCTTTTGGGCTTCCATCGAAGAGATGATACCAAACACTTCCCCCTCATCTCCAACACACCGCACTTGTGGAAAATTGATTTCCTCGTTTAACAATACTTCTTCTTTACTCAAAAACTGACCTCTTTCATTTTGGTTTCTGCCATATTAAAAAACTCCTCTACTTTCATTTCATATTGTGTTTTTGACATTCTATCGCGAATCGCTAAGGTTTTGTTTGTCGCCTCTTTTTCGCCGATAACACCAATAAGAGGGACCCGTTGCTTTTCTGCATTCCGAATCCTTTTAGCCAACGTTTCATTTTTGTCCATCACCTCAGCATACACACCCAGACCCAAAAGATGTTTTTTGATATCCCAAGCCATCGAAAGCTGTTCTTCGCCAATGGGTATAAGCACGATTTGCGTAGGTGCGATAAAAAAAGGAAACTCGCCACCAAAATGTTCCGTCAAGATAGCAACAAAACGCTCAAAAGACCCCAAAATAGCCCGATGGATCATCACAGGCTGGGCGAAAGCATTGTTTTCATCGGTGTATTTGAGTTCAAATCTTTCAGGCAAATTCATATCGATTTGAATCGTCCCACACTGCCATTTTCTCCCGATAGCATCGGTAATCTTAATATCAATCTTAGGCCCATAAAACGCCCCACCGCCCTCATCGATTTGATAGACAATCCCATTGCTCTGCAATGCTTCTTTGAGTGCCTCTGTGGCAGTCTGCCAAACATCATCACTGCCGATAGATTTATCAGGGCGAGTAGAAAGCTCCATTTCATAATCGAACCCAAACGCTTGCATAATCTTGCGGGTAAAATCAATAATATTACTGACCTCATCTTTTATCTGGGCAGGGCGACAAAAAATATGGGCATCATCTTGGGTAAATTCCCGCACCCGCAAAAGCCCGTGCAAAACACCGCTTTTTTCGTGGCGATGCACAATACCATATTCATAAAATCTTAGTGGCAATTCCTTATAACTACGATGAGAACTTTGATAGACCTTGATATGCCCGACACAATTCATCGGCTTGATACCATATTCGACCTCATCAATCGTGGTAAAATACATATTTTCTTTATAGTTATCATAATGCCCGCTAACTTTCCAAACACTGCTTTTGAGTATCTCAGGACCCCGCACAGGCTCGTATTCACGCACGATGAGTGCTTTTGTCAAAAGCTCCTCAATCCGCCTACGCAACCTCGCCCCTTTAGGTAGCCAGATAGGAAGCCCCGCTCCGATTTCCTCATCAAATCCAAAAAGCCCCATTTCCAAGCCAAGCTTGCGATGATCGCGCTTTTTTGCTTCCTCAAGTTGCTGGATATAGGCATTCAAACTCTCTTTGTCTGCAAATGCAATACCATAAATGCGTGTGAGCATTTCGGCATTTTCATCTCCGCCCAAATAAGCCCCAGCGAGTTTTGTGAGCTTAAAACTATGCAAAAGTTTTGTATTAGGCAGATGGGGACCCCGGCACAAATCTTCAAAATCGCCTTGCTGATACACCCCAAAACTATCCCCAGCAATCTTTGCCATCACGGCTTGCTTGAGCTCATCGCTGGCGAATTTTTTCATCGCTTCTTCACGGCTCATCACGCATTTATTGATAGGCAGACCCCTCTTAGCAATCTCTTTCATCTTTTTTTCAATGACTACAAGATCTTCTTCGCCAATCTTTGCCGTCGTTTTGAAATCGTAATAAAAGCCCTCATCTACGACCGGACCGACAAAAAACTTCGCATCGCTATAAATCTCTTTGATAGCTTGTGCCATCAAATGCGCACAAGAATGGCGGATGATTTGGAGTGCTTCATTTGAGTTGTCAAAATAAATCTCCTCACCCCAGATACCTTGACTTTTGGCGGTTTGGGTATCGAAAATCTCGTCATTATGCTTGATGCCGATAACTTCTGACATATAAAAACTACCTTTGATTTGCTAGATTGTGCGTGTTTAAACTTCCATAAAAAAGCGTGATTATAACATAATTAAAATATACTTTTTTTAAAATCAACAATCACTCGACCCAAAACCACACTGCATTTCAGGATCAACTTTCTGGACTTGTGGATCTTCCAGAGGTTGCAAACACCCCTGAATCAACAAAATCGCACCCAAAAAAACCCATAAAATCTTCATCTTTTACTCCGATTATCCTGATAATAATCAAATCCCACAGCTTCAAACCTAAACCGAAAGATTATATTTGGCAATCTTGTGCCGCAATACATCAAGTTGCATCCCAAGGACTTCCGCACTCCGAACCAAATCCCCCCCACAATCCTTGCAAACCTCTTTAATCAACTCGCTTTCAAGATTGGCAATCTTAGAAACCTGTTCTTTTGGGCTTCGGCTCTCCAAAAACAAATCTGCCTCCTCGATACAATCCCCCTCGCTCAAAATCGTTGCCCGCTCCACCACAGAGAGCAACTCCCTAACATTCCCATACCATTCATATGCTAGCAACTTCTTTTTGGCGTCTTCAGAAAATCTCTTTGGCTCAAATCCATATTGTGCCAATACCGCCTCAAGCTTCCAAACAGCGAGCGGGAGGATCTCCTCTCGCCTTTCTTTGAGACTTGGTATTTTAATAGGAATGGTTTGGAGGCGAAAAAACAAGTCCTCTCGAAACTCCCCATCGGCTATTTTTTTGTTAATATCTGCATTTGTCGCAGAGATAAAACGCACATCAATTTTGATGGTTTTATTGCTCCCTAAACGCGTGATTTCTTTTTCTTGGATAGCCCGCAAAAGCTTGCTTTGAAGCCCCAATGGCATTTCGCCTATTTCGTCCAAAAACACACTCCCCCCATTAGCAGTTTCAAAAAGCCCTGCTTTAGGGGTTGTCGCATCTGTGAATGCACCCTTTTCATAGCCAAAAAGTTCCGATTCTAGCAGATGTTCTGGGATAGCTGCCATATTGATAGCAACAAAAGGTGCGTTTTTTCGCAAAGAATGGGCGTGAATAAAGTTTGCAAACACTTCTTTGCCTACCCCACTCTGCCCCAAAAGCAAGACGCTCGCATCGGTGGTAGCGACTTTTTGTGCAGTTTTTTTGGCAACCTCCAAAGCCTCTGAGGTGGCGATAAAAAATTGCTTCTCTTCTGTGGGATTTGGCGTGTTTTTTGGCTTTTCAGGCTTATTATCTTGTAGCTTGTGCGTTTTTTGAAACTCGATGAATTTCTTTGTCCGATAGATTGCCTCCAGTAAAAGTTCGGGCTTGAAAGGCTTTTGGAAAAAATCCTTCACGCCCAAGCGGATCGAATCAATGGCTTTATTGAGTGTGGCATTCCCAGTAATCACGATCGCTTCATAACGCCCCTCTAGCAATCGCAAAAACTCCAACCCATCCATTTGGGGCATATTGATGTCTGTGATGATAAGCTCAAAACTATCATCAAGCGCTTTTAGAGCGTCTTTTGGATTCTTGAAACTGATAATTTCAAGGTCCTTATTATCGGCAAAAAAAAGTTCGAGGCTTTTACGCATATTGATGTCATCTTCGACGATGGCGATTTTCATCTCTTCTCCTTCCAAACTTCCAAAATCAAAAAACCATTATCCAAATACGCTATCACGCTTTTTGCCGGGAGGGTAAGCGTGGTTTTAGCTCGCAAGGCAAAGTCCCTATTAAGCGTATCATCACGGACTTGCACGCCACTTTTATATAGGCATTCTAGCACGGCGTCTTTTTTGGCTTCTAGGATAATCTTTAAGGCATCGCTAGCCTCATCATCCCCCAAAATATCGGCTATATACGAATCAATACGGCATTGATAATCAAAAACATAGCGAGGAGTTCCTACACGGGCTTTGATAGGCTCTGAAATCCGGTAGCGATCACCTTGTGCCACGCCATCTTTGATAACCAATCGATAAGAAATCAAAAATTCCTTTTTAAGAGGCTTTGTGCCACCTGTATCAAAAAAATCCGGCGGAGGCAAATCGCTTGGAAGCACCTGCGGGAGGATACCTGGGATGGGTTGATAAAAAAATTTACCATTAGGGTATCCAAACAACCAAAAGGGTGGTGAAAAAGGCGATAAGGGGGGCAAAAATGGTGGCGTGAAAGGCTCGCTTGTTGTATTGGCACGATAAAGCGGGTTTGATTCTGCTGGGAGTTCAAAAAAAGGCGGGGGAGTAAGCACGGGGGGATTTTTCTTCCACGTGTTAAAATCATAAGCCTGCATACTCACCAGCACCAGAGCCAAACTCAAAAACAAGATCTTCACTCGATACCCACACCACCCTCACTCTCGCTGTCTTCTTCAAGCGCTTCTTTGGGACAACGGCTCACATAAACAACTTTCTCACTGCCTACATTGATGATTTTCACACCACTTGTATTCCTGCCCGCTTCTTTGATGGCTTCAATCGCAACCCGTATCATCTTGCCACTGGTGGTAAGCACCATCAAATCCATATTCTCATCATCGACATTCACGACGCTCACCAGTTTGCCTGTTTTGGAAGTTAGCTTCATTGCAATCACGCCTTTGCCCCCCCTGCTTTGGAAGCGATAAGCCCCTGCAAGGGTTTGCTTGCCAATACCTTTTTCACTCACGGTCAAAAGCTTGTCGGTTTCACTAGTGATAATCGTCGCCCCGATGACAAAATCTTCATTTGCTTTGAAGCGAATGCCCGTAACCCCCCGACTCACCCGCCCGATCTCACGGATATCATCAATGCTAAATCGGATACACATCCCCTGATATGTCGCAATAAAAAGCTCTTTGACATCTTGATTGATAATCTTTGCAGTAACGAGTTCATCGCCCTCATCAAGATTGATCGCACGCACGCCCACACTCCGAATATTGCTGTATTCTTTCAGATTGGTTCGCTTCACGATACCATTCTTGGTGAAAAATACCAATGATTTATCATCGTTAAAATCTGTCGTGGTAATCGTTGCCATAATCTTTTCATCAGCTTGCAGATTGATGAGATTGACAACCGCCTTGCCAATAGCCGTCCTACCTGCTTCAGGGATTTTATAGACTTTGAGCCAATAGAGTTGGCCTTTGTTGGTAACAAACATTATCGTATCGTGGGTATTGGCAACAAAAAATGATTCGATAAAATCATCTTCGTGGGTATTGCCTGAAATTTTGCCCTTACCGCCACGATTTTGCTTTTCGTAAGTTTTTAGCTGGACACGCTTGACATAGCCCCGATGGCTCATCGTTACGACAACAGGCTCATTGGGGATCAGATCCTCAATATCAATAGCGTCATAATCATCTTCAATCTGTGTTTTGCGTGGCGAAGTAAATTTTTCTTTGATTTCAAGCAATTCTTCTTTGATGATACGTTTGAGTTCATCTTCGCTTTTTAAGATCGCATTGAGTTTTTCGATCAGAGCGAGCAATTCAGCATATTCTTGCTCGATTTTATCCCGCTCCAATCCCGTCAATCGTTGCAATCTCATCTCTAAAATCGCTTTGCTTTGCAGTTCGCTAAGACCAAATGTTTCCATCAAGCCATTTTTGGCCTCTTCAGTGTCCTTGCTCGCTCGGATTAGTTTGATGACTTCTTCGATATGATCGAGTGCGATACGAAGTCCCTCTAATATATGCGCTCTTGCCTTAGCTTTTTCAAGCTCAAAGATGGTCCGACGGATCACGACGGTTTTTCGGTGTGAAATAAATAGATTTAATAACTCCAAAAGGCTAAATATCTTGGGTTCTTTGTTATTAATAGCCAAAAGGATAATCCCAAAAGTCGTCTCCATCGTTGTGGATTTATACAGATGGTTCAAAACGATTTCACTCATCGCCTCTTTTTTCAGCTCAATAACGACACGAATACCCTCACGATCGGATTCATCCCTGACCTCAGAAATACCTTCGATGACTTTTTCTTTTGCCAGCTCGCTGATCTGCTCGACTAGCTTGGCTTTGTTCGTTTGATAGGGCATTTCATCGATGACAATCACATCTTTGGTCTTTGTTTTTTCAATATGCACTTTTGCACGCACACGTATCCTGCCCCTGCCGGTGCGATAGGCATCGATGATACCTTGCTTGCCATAGATAATCCCGCCCGTAGGAAAATCCGGTCCCTCTACAAAACCCATCAATGTATCCAGCGAAGCATCTGGGGTATCAATGACATAAATCAACGCATTAATGATTTCATCCATACGGTGCGGCGGGATAGATGTCGCCATCCCTACAGCGATCCCGCTGGAGCCATTTACCAAAAGATTGGGAATACGGCTAGGAAGCACATCGGGTTCTTTGAGCGTATCATCGTAGTTAGGGACAAAATCGACGGTGTCTTTGTCGATATCTTTTAAAATCTCCTCACTCGCTTGTGTCATCCTCGCTTCGGTATATCGCATTGCAGCGGCATTGTCCCCATCGATGGAGCCAAAATTCCCTTGCCCATCGACAAGCTCTAAGCGCATCGAAAAATCCTGTGCCATCCGCACCAACGCATCATAAACAGCCGTATCGCCGTGAGGGTGGTATTTACCGATAACATCCCCAACGATTCTGGCACTCTTTTTGTATGCTACCCTTGAGGTCAATCCCAGCTCACTCATCGCATAAAGAATCCTGCGATGGACGGGCTTGAGTCCATCTTTGGCATCAGGGAGAGCCCTGCCAATGATAACACTCATCGAATAATCCAGATAGCTTTCCTTGATGGAATCATCGATTTTTATATCTACAACGCTCGTATTATCCAGTAAATTATCCATTATCACTCCAGATGTTCTAAGTTCAAATATTCTTCAATGTTCCAATGCTTCCAATATTTTTGGGTGTTTGAATTGATGGTATATTCTAGCTTGTTTTTACTTAAAAGCGGGACAAAAAGCAAAAAATGGGCAGGCAATGAATTTCAAAAATATTGCTTCCAAAAAAAACTCACCCAAATCCCAACCCAAAAAATCAATGCAAAAAGTTGTGCTGCACTCCCCATATCTTTGGCTTTTTTTGCTAGAGGGTGGGTTTTGAGGCTCACAAAATCGATCGCATTTTCAATCGCAGAGTTGAGTAATTCGATCAAAACCGAAATCACGCAAGGTGCTACCAGCACCACACGTTCCAGCCAAGAATCCGCCACAAAAAATGCCAAGATAATACAAACAATCGCCAAAACAAACACTTGCCGAAACGCAGCCTCATCGCTCCACGCAGCACAAAAGCCGTCTTTGGAATAAAAAAAAGCATTCAAAATCCTAGCAAAACCTTTTTTGCCTTTTTTGTCGTTTCTATTTGTTTGCATTTCTATTTATTTGTATTTAGGGTCGTATCAACGATAAGATCGTAATGATTAAAGATTTTTGCAAGCATTCTTTGCTGGCTACCGGGTTTATCAAGATTCAAAATCATTTCGGGCGGGATTTTAAAATAGGGTGCGGGGGTTTGTTTGGGGAGCAATGACACGCTGACCTTAGAGGCTTCACCCATTGCCATCATCCCCATCCCATCAACAAATCCGACCAAAGCCTCTTGGTAAGGACCTCCCAACAAGCCAGTCATCGCAAGTCCAAAACCGATAAGACCCTTCGTGTCTCCAAGTGCTTGTTCATAAATCTTATCATCAAATGGAATTTTAAGGTCTTGATTTCTCGATTTATAATCGGATTCAAATATCGGATACAAAACGTTTTTGAGGGTGTTAGAAGCCAAAGAAAAATAAACCTTATCAACACCAAAATCAAAATCATCTATCTCCTGACTCAATTTCTCTGGAAAACCAAGCTTAGAATAATAAGAAATAATCGCATTCAAGATGGTCTTGTCTGCAAATTTGGCACTTTTGATTTTGATATCAAATCCATAATCATATTGCATATCTTTAGCAACAAACGCGCATTGATTGTGCGAAACAATCTCGCCGGCGTATTTGTCTATGACTTCGTTGTTTTGATTACAAGAAAACGCATTGGGCTTAAAAACCTCATAAATACCCATCAATTCTTTGTTGCCACTCTGAGTGGCCAGCGCATCAAGACCCTCAAAAATCAATTTTGGGGATTTTGCGGAAATCCTTATCGAACTCGTCCCAATATCATCAATATTCAAAGCCAAATCAGAAACTCCAAACACTTCTTGATGGGTAGCAGTATCAATAAGCCCGATATGTTTGCTCACACATTGATAACTACTGATACCACGGCATACAAAAGGCTCAAATTTGACCGAAAAAGGCTTATCACTGGAGGCATAATCTCGCACCATTGTGGCGACATAATCATTTAAAGTCGTTTGGAGTTCTGTTTTGATTTTTGAACTCAACTGATAACTCACGCCCAAAAGCACAAGAATCACCAAAGCCCCCAATAACAACAAAATCATCATCAGCTTTTTGCTAAACATAAAAATACCCTTAAATTTTAACTAGAAAGTTTGAAAGATTATAGCAGAATAAGAAATAATCCTCCCTTTAAAAGAGAGGATGTAGGTTTAATGCGTAGTAACGTTTTTATCCAAGACCTTGTAGTTGTAAGGATTGATGTCCTTATCTAGCTGGATAAGATCTTTTGGTGGGGCGATATTGACATCTTCTTCGTGATAATATCTATCGCCTTTTTTATGCCCATTCACATCAGCTTTCCATTTGAGTTCGCCCGGATTAAATTTCTGGATATCCTCAAAAGTCAGATTGGATACTTTGAAATCAATCTGATTGGCAGCTGCGATTTGAGCCAACAATGCTTGGGCATATCTAGCCATATCTGTAGCTTGCAACAATGCTCGCCCAGCTTCTTTAGGATTATGGAAGCCTCCAGAATTTTCAGCATTTACAAAATCTGCTCGCATTTGAGACTTTCTATGCAATTCCAAAACCTGCTGGAGTGCTTTTGAGATTTTGGCATCATCAGGCTTGCCGTCGGTTTGATAGGCAGGCAACTTACCGAGCTGCTCACGCATATATTTAATATCTGTAATCAAGCTCACAATCGCATATTCTGCACTTCTAAGGTCAAAAGCAACGGAATTTTGAATGCTATGGACTTGATTTCTCAAATAATCCTCTGTTTGGGTATGGCAACTCTTACAAGAACTATTAATATCATCAAGTGGCGAAATTAGATTGTGCTGGCTCATTTTCTTAGAACCTTTACGGACATAAGGCATATGGCAATCCGCACAACTCACACCATTAGCAGCGTGAATACCCCCACTATACATTTCAGATTCTGGGTGTTGCATTTTAAGCAATGGCGCTTTTGTATCCTTGTGAATCCAATCATAAGGGAAAATATCACGGACTTTTTCATAATATTCATCAAACATTTCGATTCTAAACGGCTTGTCCTTTTTCCACTCTGACCACGGGAATGCGAGTTCAAGACCACTGGCAGAGACTTCAATAGGCTCATTTCCATTTCTCCAAATATCGATGTCATCATAATTTTTCTGGCTACCATTCCACCATTTTGCTTGTGGATCTTTTGAGATACTCTCACCCATTATGGTTACTTTCTCACCTGTCGGGCGGAAATAATACTCCACGTGGCATTGTGAACAAACCAATGTTCTCATCTCTTGCCTGCTCGCTTTGACACCTGCGATCGGATCAGACTGATAACCCCTAGCAATCAAAGCATTGATAGCAGCAGGACGGGTAAGTCGCAAACTCATATCATCAGGATTGTGGCAGTCCGCACAAGTAAGTCCCATTCGAGTTCCCCCGTGAAGTCCCCGATGCGCCTCGCTATCTGGTGCTTTGCCATCCATCACAGGAACATTTTTAATCATTGTCCAATAAGGTGTGGTATTAAAAGCTATCCAATCATTTTTGGCAACATTTTTATAAAGCCAAGGCATCCAACCGCTATGGCAATTCATACAAGCAGTGGGCTGACCATTGAAAGCTTTCAAACCAAAGGAATTTAAGAAATCCTTATTATTTCTAGCTGTGCTCATCTGATCGCTTTGTGCATAAAAATGCCCGCGCTCTTCGTTGAAATCCGCACTAAAAGCATACCCTGCCCAAAGAATGGTTAATTGGGGGTATCGTATCAATTTACTATACGCAAGATTCCCGCCAAAATCTGTGGGCTTGGGCTCTTGTTTTTCAATACTCAAATACATATCCAAGTAATCAGGAAAGAATTTGCCCCAAGTATCAAATCTAGGGTCATCATCGCTTAGCTGTGTCATTGGATTTGTCTTCACACCTGAAACCTCATATTTCTTCTGGGTGATGTCAGAATTTAGCCAAAAAATACCCCCGCCTAGCAATACGCCCACAACAATCACAATCCACAAAATCTTATTTCTCATTATCTCCTCCTAAACTTTAAAATCCACGTGAATGCCCCACTCCCTGATGACAAGAAACGCATTTCAAAGACGTATCTTGATGTTCAGGGCGTAAGGTTGGATTCACAACGTTTTGCACATAGGGCAAATGGCAATGGATGCAGTTCTCTTGCACAATCTCTTGAGTTTTCTTAGACGCAGTAAAATGGGTAGGCAAATTTTTATCAAAAGTAAAAGCATAGGCGTGACCTACGCCACTTTCGGCTTTTGCTACCCATTTGCGGACAAACTCGTGAGGCAGATGGCAATCACTACAAGTTGCAACTTCTCTGTGAGAACTCTTATTCCAATCGTCATACACCTCATTCATCACGTGACAATTGTTGCAGGCAGCAGAATCGCTGCTCAGATAGGAAAAACCTTTTGCATTATAAAATGTATAAAATGCTCCCCCCAATCCGATCACAACCACAAACACTGCCACGACAGCCAGAAGAGATGAACTTGGCTTGTTTGTTTTCAAAAACTCTCCTTCTTAGTGATTTGCACCGCCCATTTTAATGTTAAAATAAGAATTGTGTTTTGACCTAAATCAATTCGCCTATTTGATAAGGATCAACAAATGGTTAATGACGAAAAAATTTTTTTCTCCAGCAATCAAAGTGCTTTGTTCGCACAAACAGATATAGAATTTGTCATCACCTCAAGGCAGGGCGGTTTTAGCCAATCCCCTTATGACAGCCTCAATCTCGCCTACCATACTGGCGATGAAAAAGCCCACGTAACTGCCAATAGAAATGCGATATGCCAAGCATTTTTTCCAGACAAAACGCTTCTTTGGATAGATCAAATCCATAGCGATATTATTTTGGATGTTGCTTCGAGCAAATGGCGTAATGATGGCTTTATCGGGCAAGGAGATGCCCTCGTGTGCGACCAAAAAGATATTGCTTGTATGGTGATGGTCGCTGATTGCAATCCTGTCCTTGTTTATGAGCCAAAAATCCGCACGTTTGCTCTCATTCACGCCGGCAGATGCGGGGTGCAAAAAAGAATCCTTAGCAAAACCATCAAGCATATCTTGAAACACCCCCAAGCAAAAGCTCAAAATATGCTTATTTTCATTGGCCCATCTATCCGAAAATGTTGCTATGAGATTGGCAAGGATTTGGCTGCAACTTTCCCTGAAAAATATCTGGCAAACAATAATCTTGATCTCATCAAAATGCTTCAAGATGAACTCTCAAGCCAGCAAATCAAACCCCATCAGATAGAAATCTCGCCCGTATGTTCGTGTTGCCAAAACAATCTATTCTCCTACCGCAGAGAGGGCATTACCGGGAGATTTGGCTTGATTGGGGCATTGAGATAATCCAAACATTTAAATCCAAAATGTATAATCAAAACAAAATCCAAAAACAACCAAAACACCAAAATAATGGAGAAACCCAATGACTGATCGAGAAAAATCCCTCAATAATAACCCCAATCTCAGCAAAAAAAATGTCAAAATCGTCGAAAAAATCCTTAGCAAAAACGACCTCAAAGCCAAAGAATTAAAAGAAAAATACCGAGCCGATGGGCTATATGTCATCAATCTGATGAGCTCTCCAGGGAGCGGGAAAACAACGCTCTTAGAGAATCTCTGTGATTTTGAAGATTTCAAATTTTGCGTGGTCGAGGGCGATTTACAGACCAATCGTGATGCTGATCGACTTATCAAAAAAGGTGTATTTGCCGAGCAAATCGCCACAGGTGAGGCTTGCCATCTCGAAGCTGCGATGGTTGAAACCGCTTATGATAAGCTCAAAAAGCAAGGTGGGCTTGGTAATGCTGATTATTTGGTGATAGAAAATGTCGGCAATCTCGTCTGCCCAGCCAGCTATGATCTAGGCGCAGCGCTTAATATCGTTTTGCTTTCTGTCCCTGAGGGCGATGATAAAGTCCTCAAATACCCCACGATGTTTTTGTGCGCCGATGCGGTAGTGATTAGCAAGTCCGATATGATTGATTATTTTGGCTTCAAGGTCGCTCAAGTCCAAGAGGATTTGGCAAAACTCAAACCCAATGTGCCGATCTTCCTGACTAGCTCTAAAGACAAAAAAAGTCTAGAAATCCTCAAAGATTTTATTGTAAACAACAAAAAACAAGGGTATCATTCCCAACACTCTTTTTAAAAGGAAGATGTTATGTGCTTAGCAATCCCTTCAAAAATCATCGCCATTGATGAAAGCAAAAACTCTGCTACGCTCGAAACAATGGGCGTGCAACGGGAGGCGAGCTTGGATTTGATGGATGAAAAGGTCTTCATAGGCGAATATGTTCTCTTGCATATCGGTTATGTGATGAGCAAGATTGATGAAAAAGACGCTTTAGAATCTATCAAACTCTATGAAGAGATGATAGAAGCGATGGATGAAGAATATATTGATGAGGAGTATCGATGAAGAAAATAACAGGGATTTTTGTCCTTTTGACCACTTGGGTAGCGATGGCTTTCGCAGGGGATTTGAACGGATTTTATCTCACACATATTGGGGATAGCGGGAGACAATCTGTCGTCGAATTTTTCAAGCACGATGGGAAATATTACGCATACGGATTTGCCAATGTCGATGGTTCAAGCCCCAAAAAAGATATTCACAATCCCAATCCAGCCCTCAAAGAAAGGCTTGATAGAGGAACGGTATTTGTCTATGACCTGCTAAAAGATGGCAAGAACTACAAAAACGGCAAAATCTACAATTTCGACAATGGTAAAACCTATTACCTCAAAATCACTCCTGAAAAAGATCAACTCAAGCTCCGTGCGAGTATCGACAAAACTGGCTTGATGGGCGAAACATTGATTTGGAAAAAGCTCTCTAACGAAGAAGCCCAAAAATATCTCTCTGAAAAACCTCCTCTTGAAGAGGTCCTAAAAACCATACCAACAGAAACAAAATAAAATGAGTGATACGCTCCTTATTGATTCATTTCGTGATAAAAATGCGATTTTGGCTTTAAGCAAACAAATCGCTAAGAGCGCTACAAAACTCTCAAAAAAACTCTGCATTATGGAGGTTTGTGGCGGTCATACCCATACATTGATGAAATACGGGCTCACCCATCTGCTTCCAGAAAATGTTTCTTTTGTCCACGGACCGGGCTGTCCTGTGTGCGTGATGCCCAAAAATCGCATCGATCAAGCCTACGAGATCGCTTGTCAAAAAGATACGATTTTACTCACGCTCGGTGATATGCTCAAGGTCCCCGGCTCAAAGGGAAGCCTGCAAAATGCGAGGTCAGAGGGGAAAGATGTTCGGTTTATCTATTCGCCAATGCAAGCCCTTGAAATTGCCCAAGCAAACCCGGATAAAAAAATCGTTTATTTTGCGATTGGATTTGAAACAACCACCCCAATGACAGCCTCTTTACTCGAAAGAACCAAAAATGCGGGTATCAAAAATCTTTTTTTTCATATCAACCACGTTTTAGTCCCCCCACCTTTGGAAGCGATTTTGAGTTCAAAGGACTGCCAGATAAATGCCCTCATCGCCCCATCTCACGTGAGCGTCATCACAGGGGCAAAAATCTATGCCCCCATCTTAGAAAAACACCAAATCCCCATTGTCGTGAGTGGTTTTGAACCTGTGGATATGATGGAAAGTATTTTGTGCCTTATCCACCAAGCCATCGCCCAAACGCCCAAGCTTGAGATCCAATATTCGCGTATCGTAAATATGGAAGGCAACCAAAAAGCCCAAGCGATGGTGCAAAAAACAATGTCTTTACGGGAGCATTTTGAATGGCGGGGCTTAGGCGATATCCCCTATTCTGCCCTCAAACTCCAAGAGGAATACGAAGCATTTGATGCTGAAATCATTTTTGATCCTATCTTGAGCAAAACCCCGATCCAAGACAACAAAGCCTGTCGCTGTGGGGATATCCTCAAAGGCATTGCCAAGCCCTATGATTGCAAAGTCTTTGGCAAATCCTGCACGCCTACAAGCCCGATGGGTAGCTGTATGGTAAGCTCAGAGGGTGCGTGTGCGGCGTATTACAAATATGGTGCAAATGAGCTTAAAACCTCAAAAGCATTTCTTTAACCAATACATCACTTTTGATAGTAATTTTAATCTTTTCATCAAAACACCCCAACCATAAATCCATCACGAGCTAGTTTTTAGGCAATGATTTGCAGTTTTTATCAAGCAAACCCTACTAAAGGGTGCGAAAAAATCCATTGCATATATGGGGTCAATAATCTTATCTTCCCCACCCAGATAAACTGCAATCTCCACACCCAAATCTGCTATCTGGCGCAATTTTTGGCTATCCCAGACATACCCCAAAAGCTCGGTAAGCTCAAATAAATCCCCCAAATGTGTATAACGCGCGATATTTTCATCAACGCTTGCATCAACACCACAAAGTCGCAAAAATTTATCCACATAGCTTTGGGGATTTTTTTGGAACGCATTGATTTGGACTGCTTTATAGGCGTGATTTTTTTGCTGGAAAATCGCTGGGGAAAGGAGAATCAGTCGGTGGATACGCCAATGGTTTTTTGCCCTCTGGAAAGCTAAATCCATCGCCTTTTGCGCCCCATAGCTGAACCCGCAAATATCATAAACACCCCGTTTTGAGATAAAAGCCTCAAAAAGCTCCTCCTCATCGTGGAAACAAAACCCGCTAAAATACACGGATAATCTCGTTGATAGCCTCTCTATTTAGCTTTTCTTTTTCGAGTAATTTTTTCGCAAGCAAGAGAATGCTTTCTTTGGAGTTGGCAAGAAATTCCCGCTGTTCTTCATAAGCAAGAGTAAGGATTTCTGAAATATCAGCCTCATTGGTGAGAATACGGCTTGCCATCGCATATTCTTCGCACATTTCTTTAGCGATTTGGCGGGCTTTTTTGATGTCTTCACGGGCATTGGTGTATTTCTCATCAAACACCAGTTCCAAGGCGATTGTCCCACTAAGATAAACTTTTATTTTATTATTCATCTCACTCCTACTAAGAACTTCTTTGTCAATATCAAGGATAAAATCCCCCATCAACGTGAGTTTATCAAACTCGACATCTAGCCAATACGCACTGATGGCTTTGGCAGACTGATAAATCGCAAGGATATTTTTTTCCTTTTCGCTAAACGATTGGATTTTCTTTTTGCCAAGTGCCACCTTATCTTTGACTTCTGCTATGTCTTTGCTCTCAATCAGCGGGCTTTTTCGCCTAAAAGCATTCAAGGCACTTTCATTCACCAGCGAAGCAATCATCGCCCCGCTAAACCCCACGCACATTTTAGCGACCTCAGGGAGATTTAGAGCGTGGCTTTTGCCTTTGAGATAGACCTCTAATATCTGTATGCGCTCATCCAAATCAGGCAACCCAACATAAACCCTCCGATCAAATCGACCGCTCCGAAGCAAGGCTTCATCGATGACATCAATCTTATTCGTCGCTCCAATTACGATCACACCCGTGCTCTCCTCAAACCCATCCATTTCAGTCAGAAGCTCATTGAGCGTGGATTCTCTCTCATCATTGCGATTTTCTCCCCTTGCCTTACCCACAGCATCGATTTCATCGATAAATACAATCGATGGGGCGTGTGCCTTGGCTTTAGAAAATAGCTCACGCACACGCTTTGCCCCCATACCGACATAAATTTGCACAAAGCTAGAACCACTCTGATAAAAAAACGGCACGCCTGCTTCCCCAGCCACAGCTTTGGCAATCATCGTTTTCCCCACACCTGGAGGACCTACGAGCAAAATACCCTTTGGCAAAGCAATGCCTAATTCTTGGTATTTTTTGGGATTTTTGAGGTAATCGATGATTTCAAAAAGTTCTTCCTTGACCTCTTTGATACCCGCAACATCTTCAAATTTCACAGAGGATGTTATCGGCGAAGCGGGCGAGGGACTTTCATCAAGTTTATCGGGATTTTCTGAGAGAGGGCGAGAGGCAAAAGGCACAGAAGTAGTGGCATTTATCAACGGGGGCTGTTTGCCAAACATCAAAAACAACGCCCGTGCAAGCACGGCTAATCCGATGGCTATCACGATCAAAAATCCAATACCAGAAAACACCTTGCCAAAGCTCATATGGCTTTTGAGCTTGATAGGAAAATCTGTGAGATCTGAAAGCGCAAACGTAGCTCGAGCGGTTTTATAATATTTGCCCGCTAGTTGCAAATAAATATAATCATCATCAATCCAGACATTTTTAGCGCCCCCATCACTCGAATGTAAAAATCCCTCAAATTCTTGCGCACTCACCAGCGTAGAATTGTCCTTGAATAGCAAAAATACAGCCAAAACCATCACAACCAATAAACCGATAATCCCAATGAGTAGATTTTTAGATTTCAATGCAATTTACCTCATCTAACACTTCATAATCTGTTGTTTGTAGCCATTTTGATGTAATGGGGTGCTGTGTGTGGATACGGATTTTGTTGAAATACTCATCCAAGCCAGTATAAACGCCATTATCCCCGCTTTCTATCAAAACAGACAACGCCTTGCCCTGCGCTTTTAGTCGCTTCCTAAAATCAAGATTTTTGGATTTTACCAACGCATTCAAAAGGTGCAATCTTTCTTTGGCAACAGCCCCATTGACAACAGGCTTCATCGACGCTGATGGGGTATTATCACGGATACTATAGATAAAAGGATGCACGTGAGTGAGTGGCAAGGCCTTGATGTTACTAAACGCTTGTTGCCAAACTGCCTCGCTTTCTCCGGGATGCCCTACGATAAAATCCGTGCCCAAAGCAAAGCCTTTTTGAGCGATGTAGCTTAAAAGCTCATAATCTTGCTCGAAACGATTGCGCCGATTCATCCGCTCTAGCATTGAATCCTCCGTATATTGCAGAGCGATATGGAGATGTTTTTCCAAAAAATCACTATCCAAAATCTCTAAAAATTCCTCCCCAATCTGGCTAGGTTCCAAGCTCCCTACACGAATCCGCCTAATCCCATCAATGCGTGCGATCGCCTTGATAAGCGTGGCGATATTGCTCCCCTTATCACTCCCATAGCTCCCGACATTTGTGCCTGTAAGCACGATTTCTGAAATCCCCCCACCAGCAAGCACACGGACTTGCTCTAAAATCTTGGCTTCTTCCATACTCCGTGCCTTGCCCCGCACAGAGGGGATAATGCAATAATTGCACGCAAAATCACAGCCCTCTTGGACCTTAATAAACGCACGGGATTTCCCCACAAATTCCGTAACAATGGTTTTGTCTAAATGCAAAGCTTTTAAATCATCATCATAAAAAAATGTTTTATCAAATCGCAAAAAATCATCGATTTTTTCTTTTTGAGAATGCCCAAAAACCCCAAAAACAAGGTCTTTTTGAAAAAGGCTTTGCCCTTGCGTCTTTACCCCACAGCCGGTGAAATAAACCTTTTTGCCACTTTTTTGCAAGCGATTGACATAGCTCCTCGCCCCACTTTCAGCCCCATTGGTAACCGTGCAAGAATTTACCACAATAATATCAGCATTTTCTTCGCTATCAACACAATCAAAATGCTTGAGATTTTCTCGCATTACCTGCGTATCAAAAAGATTGGTCCGACAACCAAATGTCTTGAAAAATACCTTTTGGCGCATTCTTAATCCCTCTCAATCATCAATATTCAAAGGGGCTTGGGATTTTGCAGGCTTATTGCCAAACCCATCTGTGCCATCTTTTACAAGCTTGGTAGTCGCATAAGCGATGAAAATATCCGGCTCTTTGAGGATATTTTCGATAATCTCGGTTGAAATCGTGCTCCTTAGGGTCAATGTCGCATACGCATTGGTCTGATACCACACCGAGATTTTGATACCATTATTTTCTATCATACTGAATGTTTTGGGTTCGACATTATTGTTCCGCAAAGAATATTTATCCCGCATTTTATTGAGCTGTTTGCGGGTGATTTCTGTATATCCCTTTGAATATTTTGTAGCAGCATCCGAGGCGATTTGCAGGGCTTTTTTGTAGTTGGAATCAAACGTAATCGTAAAATCAATCCCATCCCACACGGTTTTCATCCCCCCGTGCGTGTAGTTAGAAATCATCGTGGTGAAAATATAATTATTTGGGATAAAAACAATCCTGCCTGCACGGCGATTTTCTTGATAGGTCGTGAGGGTAACATCCTCATACATCGTGATACGCAACATCGAAATATCCAGCACATCGCCGACATATACATTGCCCTCTTTGGCAACTCGGATACGATCACCTACGTGCACACTCCCCCCGATGATGATAGCTAGCCAGCCCAAAACACTCATAAACAAATCTTTCATCGCAATCGCCAAGCCCGCTGAAGCAAAACCCAAGACCGCGACCAAATACGTTACATTTTCCAAATACGCAAACAAAAGAATCAAAACAATAATACTGATATTAAAAAAGTTGATGATTTTGCTGGCGGTATAAGCTCGCTCATTATCGTGGATATACCGGCGCACAAAAACCTTCAAACCCAAAGCAAAAGCAATGCTAATAAACACCGCCAAACCGATGTATATGAGCTTAAAGATTTGATTTTTGATTTGAGTTGAAATCTTTTGTATCGCCTCATCGCTGTCTTTGTCATAAACATCCAACGTGGTTTTCAAGATATTTTGAGCGCTTTGAAGTTCAAGTTTTTTGCTCTGGGTTTGATAGATAGCTTGGGCGTTTTCTTTGGAATTTTGGAGCGCATAGAGGCTGGTAAGCAAGGAATATTTTTTGTCCAAATCTTTCAAAACGTTTTCGAGTGCATTTTGGTTTCTTTTGAGGATGAGTTGTTGATTTTCTAAACTTTTGATAAAAGAAATGCCCCCGATAATCGCGATAGGATTGGTAACATCGGGAAAATTCTCGATTTGTGGCTTTTCGATGAGTTCTTTAAAGGGGTTGCTTCGGTATTCCTCAAAAAGTTCTTGCTGGCGTTGCAAAGTCTCTAGCCTGTGGGTAAGCGTGCTGATTTTGAGATCATCAGGACTTTTGAGATTTTTTAAATGTTTGAGTTCTTTTTGGATATTTTGTATCTCAGCATAAATCTGGCTGTAGGTTTCAAAATTGGCGTATTTTTTTAGCCAAATATTATTACTGGAGGCGAGTTTTTTATCCAAAGTAGCGATTTGGGATTTGAGAGAATCTATCTCAGCGCTATTGGGCGCTGCCCACAAAAACCCCGCAAATAACGCAAGCAAAATAAAAAATCTCATTATTTTTCCCATTGTCTCAAAATCCCCATCACGACATCTTTTGGCACATCTTCAATCATCAGCAAATCCCCAATACCGCGAGGCAGGACAAATTTAATTTTTTGTTGCTGGGATTTTTTGTCCAAAAAAAACTTATCATAAAATGCCCCAACATCGGCTATCCTATAATCCAAATCCAAATCATATCGCTTCAAAAGTGCCGTGATTTCGCCTGATTCTTTAGCACTCAAATGCCCCAATGCCACGCTCATTGCATTTGCCATCAACATCCCAATCGCCACAGCCTCCCCGTGCAAAAACACCGCATAATTGGTCTGGTTTTCGATCACGTGCCCAAAGGTATGCCCATAGTTCAAGCCCGCCCGCACGCCTTGTTCTTTCTCATCAGAAGACACCACCCCCGCTTTGATACGCACACTCTTTGAAATCGCAACGCTAAGCGTTTCTGGCTCATTCAAATCAGCCGTTTGCAACCAAATAAAAAATTCCTTATCAAAACAAACTGCCATTTTGATGATTTCAGCCACACCGGCGTAAAATTCCCTTTGTGGCAAGGTGGATAAAAAAGATGGGTCGATATACACGGCTTTTGGCTGGTGAAAAACGCCGACTAAGTTTTTGCCAAAACGATTATTAATGCCCGTTTTACCCCCCACAGAGGCATCCACTTGTGCCAAAAGCGTTGTAGGAACAGCGATAAAATCAATGCCTCTTTGATAAATAGCACTCACAAATCCCGTCATATCGCTTATCACACCCCCACCCAAGGCAATCATCAAAGATTTTCGATCTAGCCGAGAAGTAAAGGCAGTTTCAAGGATTTGTTCGCAAGTTGCAAAGCTTTTGTAATACTCCCCATCAGGGACAATACTCACATAAATTTCGGGTGCACTGATAGCTTCTAGCAATTTGGAGAGATACAGCCCGGCGACCTTAGGATTGCTAACCACAAGGACTTTGCCTGGGTGGGTGATCTTTTGAAGCGGTCCGATAACAACGGGGTATGTTCCTTGTGTCAGGCTGATAGTGATTGTTTCCATTATTTTATTTCCATTGTCTATTCAATCCCCATCATTCCATAATCGGGATAAAAATTTGGGGATTATTATCGAGCATAAAGGATATTTTTTCGACCTTGGTAGATAAAAACCAAAAAAATCTTGTGCGGGTGATACAAGCTTCAAATGGCAAAAATTGCAAGAGGGGTTGCTTGGTTTCTTTGAGGAACAAAACCGGGTTTTTAGAATTGGTGCGACTCACCCGAATTTTTTTGTCAAAAATGCGTGAAAGATTCTCATAATCTTGGGTAATCTGGACTTGATAATGCCCATCAGGCTCAAAATCATATAAAAGCACGCCCAAATCCATCTGGATAGAAATATCAAAAATAATCGAGGAAATATTTTCCCCCGCATTCATTTCCTCATTGAGCACCACAACGCTTTCTTTAACGTTTTTAAAATCCCTTGAACCCGTTTTCAAAACAGGTGTGGCGATTTCAAATAACGCTTTACGGCAATGCCGAGAGCTAAAAATCTCTTTGCCAATAACAACCAAGCCGATTTTTTTCTCCGCATCTTCTTTGAGTTTGGTAATAAAATCCAATCCATTATAGTCCAAAGACACGCTTACATCGCTTCCATCAAGACTTTTTATCTCTTGGAGCAAATCAAGATTCGCAGGGTTTAACACCCGAATGTAGAGCTTATTGCTTTTGGTATGGCGGTGAAAATGCAATGCCTGCGTAATGTCTCGCATCACAGCCTTTTGGGATTGTAACAACGTATCGACATACACATACACATCCCGACCAAATGGGGCGGGGAATTGCCCAATATCGCTTTTGATCTGGCGATAGACATTATCAAGCACACGGGGATCGCCGGCTACAAGGAGAATATCTCGGGGCTGGATAACCATCGAATAATTACTCAACAAAAACTCGCTATGGCGATAAATCCCAACGATTTTGTAGTTTTTTTGCTGGATAGAGCCGATATGGCGGTAAGCAAACACGCTCCCAAATGGAACGCCAATCTCCATCACCTCGCCTTGCTCAAGCCCAAAGCCTTGCGGGATGAGCGGGACATTTGGCAACCTAGCAAGCAATCTCCCTGCAATAATCTGGGCTTCTTCCATCAAAACGACTTTTTCATCCTCAAGAATCGCTTTCAAGGCAATTTCATCTTCATACGCACTCAAAATAATGCGGATATCTTTGTATCTGCTTTTGATGATTTCATATACGATCTCACGTTCTGCGGGGTTTTCCATAATGATAAAAACATCGCTCACATCCGCATCCATCACGCTCAAAAGCCGATAAGAAGAAGTAGGATCAAAAATCTGGAAATTGAACGTGCTAGGAATTTTTTCAGGAACAACGCTTTGATCTTTTGAGACGACAATATAAAGATTGTTGCTGAAATATTTTTCCAGCACGACACTCAAAAACTTTTTTGCTACAATGCCATCAGCAATCAAAACGATTTTTTTCAAAATGTCCCTTAATTAAAAATTTATGATGATTATACCAAAAGGTTTAAAATATGGATTTCAGAATTGATGCCATTGATAAATGTGCAAAACACGCCCGTGCGACCACTATCACGTTGCCTCACGGCGAAGTCCAAACGCCGATTTTTATGCCTGTAGGCACGCAGGCTTGTGTCAAAGGACTTGATGCGATCGATATTACAAACCATCTCCAAACTAACATTATCCTTGCAAACACCTATCATCTCTATCTAAGACCTGGAGAAAACACCATCAAAACCCTCGGCGGGTTGCACGGATTTAGCGGGTATAATGGCAATTTTTTGACCGATAGTGGGGGGTTTCAGGCTTTTAGTTTGAGTCAAAATATGAAAAAACACGATAATGGCATTGCATTCAAATCCCACATTGATGGGAGCGAGCATTTTTTCACGCCCCAAAAAGTCCTTGATATCCAATACGCACTTCATAGTGATATTATGATGGTTTTAGATGATCTCATCGGGCTGCCTGCCCCCAAAGAACGTATTGCCCTCTCGGTCCAAAAAACCACCCAATGGGCAAAAGAAAGCCTGCAATACCATCTTGAAAAGAAAAAACTTGGTGCAAATAATCGCTTATTTGCTATCACGCAAGGCGGGACCGATGAGCAAATGCGTATCCAGAGTGCCAAAGAACTCTGTAGTCTTGGGGAATTTGATGGGTATGCCATCGGGGGGTTAGCCGTAGGGGAGAGCGCCCAAGAAATGTATGACACCATCGAATGTGTTAATGCATATTTACCCAAAGAAAAGCCCCGATACCTGATGGGCGTGGGCACTCCTGAAAATATCATCGAAGCTATCGAGCGGGGTGTGGATATGTTTGATTGTGTAATGCCGACTAGAAATGCTAGAAATGCCACGCTTTTTACATCTCGTGGCAAGATTGCCATCAAATCGAGCAAATATCGGCTCGATGATTCGCCTTTGGATGAAAAATGCGACTGCTATACGTGCAAAAACTATTCAAAAGCCTACTTGCACCATCTTTTTAGAGCCAATGAAATCACCTACCACCGACTAGCAAGCATTCACAATCTCAAATATTATCTCAACCTGGTAAAAGGCGCAAGAAATGCCATCATCGAAGGAAAATTTTTAGAATACAAAAAGGAGCTTTATATCGGTTTGAACGCTCAAGATTGAGCGCTTCACGATTGGGGTTTTTTGTCATTATTTTCCTTGCATAACAAACAATTATTATAAATACATATCGATTTATCCATCGAATCGCTTAGTTTTTCAAGCTTTCTGGTGATATTGATAAGCTCATCGCTTGATTGGATCGCGATGTATTCGCTCATACTGATTTGCTTTTGGATTTCTTCTTTTTGTTCTTGGCTGAAGTTTTTTTCTTCCAAATGCGCCTTGATATGGCTACTAATTTCTAAAATCTCATTATGAATCTGCTCGCCAAGCTGTTTGGCAAGCAATGAACTTTCCTTTGTCTTTTGAACCCGATGGATAAAATCATCGATATTTCGCTTCGCTTGGGCGAGTTCAGTGTTTTCATCAATCTGAATACTAGAAGTGCTATTAGCACTCATATCCTTAAAATAATTCACAAAATTTTTGATTTGTTTCTTGACCCAAAATGTCGTAAAAAACAATCCAAAAATCACCAACAAAACCATCGTTACAGCAACATATTGAAAAATATTGAATACCCATTCGGTTTTGAAACTCGATATTTCATAAATCTCATAAAGCTTTTTGAGATTTTGTGTCAGCAAGGTCCCATATACGTTCGTGCGTTGCAAAGATTCAAAAACAGCATCCTGATTGGCGATGACTTGGCGGATATTCATCGCATATTCTTGCCAAAAATCATAATTTGCGACAATGGCACGATAAAGCGATTTATTATGTTTATAAGTTGGGCGGGTATAAAAACTCAAAATCACTGCATTATATTTCTCAAAACATTTTAAAAAATCCTGATACACGCTTGCATCGTGATTCACACTATAAACGACAAGCTGATACAAAATACGCTGGGACAACATCCTTTGCTTGCCTGCTGTGTTGATTTCTTCTTGAGAAAGATTGGCTTGCAACATTTCTTTGACAATCGTATCACTCATATCTAAAAGTTTTTTGTTGTTTTGAAAAAGAAATTTTTTATTATTATGCAAACTCGCTGTAGCTATCTGATACGATTGGATACTATTGCTCAAAATCTGCCACTGGGAGCGCAAGTCTTCAAAAAGTTTTTTGGCATTCTTTTTGTCTAACCAAAAAAAATCCGTAGCGCTATGGCGATAATATAACGCATTGAATTTTTCTTCAAAAAGCTCAATTTCACGATTGAGTTCATCAAAATTACTACTATTTTGATAATTGTTTAAAAATACTTCTTTCGCCATCGTCTGGGATAGGCGTATCTCAAAAGCAAGCTGGTTGAGGATACCACTCAAAGCGAGATTCTTCTTGTTAATATAGATATTAATAATAATAACCAAAAAAACCACAACAAACGTTACACCCGCGATGGCAGAAAGCCTCGAAGAAATGGGTTTTTTAAAAGCTAATTTCATACTTCCTCTTATATTTTATAAATTTCTTGCAACCTAGCCTTGTCATCAATTATCACATTCCCATCATCATCGGCCTTGATGATTTCATCTTGCTTGAGTTTTTTCAAAATCCTAGAAAGCGTTTCAGGCTGGATATTGAGCTGGTAGGCAATCTCTTGACGCTGGGTTGAGTTGAAACGATAGAGATGTTTATCGAGCATATAAGCAAGCTTTGCCATCGCATCAAAAATAATATCCCGATTGATGATTTCACTAAGGATTTGGTTTTTCAAAATGATTTGTTTGGTCAAATTCTGAAAAAAATTCACATCACGCTTAGCAGATTCAAGCAATTTTTTAGCATCAATACTCAAAATTTCGCTATCTTCTAAAATCGAAGCATTTCCAAAGGTTTTAATCTCTTCAAAACCAATATCATTGATAAGCAAAAAATCATCCCGGTCATCCTGTCTGGAGTGGATACCATAAAGGTATTTTTTATTCCCAAAACGATCGAATTTATCGATACTCACCGATCCACTCAACAAAAACAAAAACTGCTCCATCTTTTGCCCCTCATAAAACAAAATAAAATCCTTCGGATAAGATCTTATCTTGCTAAAACGATAAATCTCTGACAAAAACGAGTCGTCCATATTCTCAAATAAAGACAGCATTCTTAATTTTTCTATCAATGATGAAATCCCCCTGAAAAACTATTTTGCTAAAGAGAATCAAGAGCGCTTTAAAAATATTGTCAATGTTTTCAAGGAGGATTTTTGAAAAAGATTTATTTTAAATCCTGACAAATAAAAGCGAACTCGATAATCTCATCTATGTTTTATGTAGTTATTTTTCCCAATGTTATTGTTTGCTAATCTAGGGCATTCGTGCATCATAAAAACGCCAGCGAATACCTAAAGAAAAAAGCATTATAGACTAAAATCTTCCATTAAATTGAAGTTTAGATATTTGTAAATATTTTCTTTCTTGCCTTGGAGTTTTTCAGGCACAAGCTCCAAATACTCTTGTGTGCTAGGCAACCGACCAAGAAGCGCACAAACAGCGCCGAGTTCGGCACTTCCCAAATAAACTTGTGCGCCTTTTCCCATCCGATTATCAAAATTTCTCGTCGAGGTAGAAAAAACCACCGCATTATCCCTAACGCGCGCTTGATTTCCCATACATAGGCTACATCCGGGGACTTCCATCCTAGCACCCGCAGCTCCAAATATCGAAAGATACCCCTCTTTTGTGAGTTGTTTTTCATCCATTTTTGTCGGTGGGGCTATCCAGACCCTAGCAGGAGAAGCGCCTGCTCCCTTGACGATTTCGCCAAATGCCCTAAAATGCCCGATATTTGTCATACAGCTACCAATAAAAACCTCATCAATATGGTGGGGTCTTTGCGGATTTGCCAATATCTCGCTCAATGTCGCAACATCATCAGGATCATTGGGACAAGCCAAGATAGGTTCTTTAATATCAGCCAAATCAATCTCAATCACAGCGGCATATTCAGCATCTTTGTCCGGTTGCAACAACACCGGATTTTCTATCCATTCACGCATTTTATCTGCGCGCCGTTTGAGGGTTTGGGCATTTTGATACCCATCTTGGATCATCTTTTCGATCAATTCAATATTAGAACGCAAATATTCGATAATGGGCTCTTTGTTTAAGAGGATACTGCAAGCTGCCGCGCTTCTCTCTGCACTGGCATCACTGAGTTCAAATGCTTGTTCGACCTTGATATCACCCAAGCCCTCGATTTCCAAAATACGCCCGTTAAAGATGTTTTTCTTGCCTTTTTTCTCCACACTAAGCAATCCCTGCTTGATAGCATAATAGGGTATCGCATTGACCAAATCCCGCAAGGTAATCCCAGGGTTTAATGAACCCTTGAAGCGCACTAGCACTGATTCAGGCATATTTAGTGGCATCGCACCGGTTACAGCAGCAAAGGCTACCAGCCCGCTACCAGCAGGGAAACTCATCCCTATGGGGAATCGGGTATGGCTATCCCCGCCCGTTCCTAGTGTATCAGGCAAGCACATCCGATTGATCCAGGAGTGGATAATACCATCCTTTGGACGCAGTGCCACGCCCCCACGGGTTGTCATAAATTCGGGCAAAGTCGCTTGCAAGCTCACATCTGCGGGTTTGGGATAGGCAGCTGTATGGCAAAAACTCTGCAACACAAAATCCGCACTAAAGCTCAAGCTCGCTAATTCCTTGACCTCATCGCGTGTCATCGCCCCTGTAGTGTCCTGACTGCCAACCGTTGTCGCTAGTGGCTCACAATAAGTCCCCGGGCGCACGCCTTTGACCCCGCAAGCTTTCCCGACAATCTTTTGTGCCAATGTGTAGCCCTTGCCCGTATCTTTGGGGATTTCTGGCTTGGCAAATACTTCGGATTCTCCCAAGCCCAAAAACTTTCTGGCTTTGTTTGTCAAACCCCGACCAATAATCAAAGGGATACGCCCACCCGCACGCATTTCATCGACAATCGTATTGGGCGTGAGTTCAAATGAACTAATAGTCTTGCCATCACGCTCGATGATACCTTTGTAAGGGTGGATTTTGATAATATCGCCCTCTTTGAGCTCCCTAACATCAGCGATGATAGGCAATGCCCCGCTGTCTTCGCAAGTATTGAAAAATATCGGTGCGATCACCCCGCCAATCACCACGCCCCCGCTCTTTTTGTTAGGCACATAAGGGATAGTGTGTCCAAAATGCCACATAATGGAATTGCAAGCGGATTTTCTTGAGCTCCCAGTCCCGACAACATCGCCCACATAAGCCACAGGGATACCCTTTGATTTCACGTTTTCAAGACGTTTTTCATACTCAGGGATGCGACTTTTGAGCATTGCTTTGGCGTGCAGGGGAATATCACTCCGTGTAAAAGCATCGCTTGCAGGGCTCAAATCATCGGTATTAGTCTCCCCATCAATCTTTAGCACACACATTTCCATCACAGCAGGCAAGGCTTCCTTGCTCAAAAACCACTCCGCATCTGCCCAAGACTTAATGATTTCTTTTGCCAAGGGGTTGTTAGCAGAAAGCTTTGCGACCTCATCAAATGCCTCATAAACTAGCAGTGTATGTTTCAAGGCCAAAGCGGCTTCTTTTGCGATAGTTATGTCGTTATTTTGGATACCATCAATCAAAAATTTCACATTATAACCCCCCAGCATCGTGCCGAGATATTTGATGGCTTCAAGGGCTGAAAAATCATCGCATTTAAGTTCGCCGTTTGAGACTTTTCCCAAAAATTCTGCCTTGATTTTTGCCCCCTCATCGACACCCGGACTCACCCGATGGATCAAAAGTTCCTTAGCAAATTCCTTGTCAGATTGGCTCGCTAAAGTATCCATCAAAATACCAATGACTTCCTTGACTTGACTCGCATTCAGCGGTAATGGGGGGATTCCTTCTTGTTCTCTTAGGGCTTGTGCTTGTTTGTAATCAGTGATAAAATCTTCCAAATCTTTCATCGCAATCTCCTTCATTTTGACCGATAATTTTTATCCAGATGAATATTCTATAATAATCAAAATTCGCTTAATAACAAAACCATTCCGATAAATTTATTTTTGGATAAGATGTATCGAATTGTTACATTATGTTTATGCGGTTCAGTTTTTGCAAAAACTGAACCTAAAGACCGCTTTTTGGAGGCAAAGCCCCCAAACGCTCCTAAAGTAATCATCTCATATTCAAAGCGTTGCTTTGTGTATTGGAGATAAATTTCTAAGGTTTGTCATTATGTTTTACTCGGTTTGTTTAGAAACAAACCTGAAGACCACTTCGGGCAGTGAAACTGCCCTACGTTCCTAAAGGATTCTGACCCGCCCACCCGAGTTATGGTCGCACTACGCTTGCCTCATCAACTTGGGGTGAGTGGGTAGAGTTTCTAAGGTTTGAAATCCTGAAACTGCTAGCCTTTGTCGTTGCTTGGGTGGCTTGAGAAAATTCGAAAACTAACTACTTGGCTTCACTAGCCTCGCACTGGGATTTACTTGTATTCAAATATACTATATTCCCTAGAATCTCTGATTTTACTTGCCATATTCACAAAATCACGATATTTGTCAAGCTCGCTTTTTGCCAGCACCACATACACCCCATCATATTTATGCTTTAGCTTGTTTGCGTATTCCAAAAGCTCATCTTGGGATGAAAAATCCAAAAAATTATAAAATTTATAATTATCATCAATCCACTTTAAACGCAATAATTTATTATTAAAAATAACATATTTTTTACCTTTTTTTTCAAAGGTATTGGCAACCATTGAATTAAAAAATGGCGCATCCACAAAAGCTGATCTTTTTTCCTCGCTTTTTAAAACAGCATTTTGGTTAAAAGGCGCTACGATCAAGCCGATAGCCACGAAACCCACAAAAATAAGGGCGATTTTTTTGTATGCAAACAAATATAATTGCAAAAATTTATTCAAAAATATTTTTTGGATAGATGGCACAAAATATACAATCACAGCCCCGAGCGCAACAATCATCAAAGGCAAACCGGCTTGCAGATTGCGATCATCATAGCTTAGATTCATCCCCCAAAAAATAAAATACAAAAATCCAAAAATCGCTAAGAATGCCAATATTTTATTTTTGAGTTTTAGTGCCAATAGCGATACGAGAAATAAAATCGTGTAAAACTTGTGGTGCTTTATCGCGATATAGAGCCTCTCCAATCGCCCCTTGCCATCATAGATCGCCTCCATTGTGTAACTGAGATTTGTCGCATCGGTGTTGAGATATAGCTTTTTGTAAATGGCGATTATCACCCACGGGGCGCAAAAAAACAAAATCGCAAAGAAGCAAATGACAATAGTTTTGAAATTAACTTTTTTGGGGTGTAAAAATCTAAGATATAGCAAGCCAGCTAGATAAACGACACAGCAAAACAAGCCTGCCTGCTTTATTTCTGCACTAATCCCAGCAGCGATCGCCCCAAAAATCAGATAAAAATTTATACTCCCTAAATCTATCTCTTTCCCCGCTGAGGCTTCTTCTAAAAGAAAGCTGGCTTTTGTCAAAAATAGCATAGCGATCAAAATCACCATAGCAACTGGCAAATCCACATAACCTATGTAAAATTCCCCGCTCAAACGCACAAATACAAGCCAAATAAGAGCGCTTAAAACAAATCCGAAAATGGCATTTTTTAGCGAATCTTTAAAAAACAAAAATATACAAGCAATAATCCCAACAAAGGCAAAATACTTATAAATAGCCACACCTATGGCTTGGAAGCTTGCTATCTTCGCACTTGCCACATAGCCTAGCGACAACAGCATAGGGTAGATTTGCGGGTATCCGCCCTCATTGAGCACAAAATCCCCTCTAGCCCACTCTATGCCCCATCGATTCCAAGAAGCCACAGCATCCCAGCTAGTAAAGATTTGCCCTTTCAAAAGAGAAGCTAGCAGGTATAATGAGATAAGCACCCCAAGAAAAAACAAGACTTTCAAGGCACTATCATTTGATTTTAAGATATTTGGGGTTTTTATGCCACTGGTAATTTCCCTAAAAAAACACGCTAAAAATAATAAAATCTCTATGGCGAAAATTCCCACTACGACCTGCTGTGTGTAAATCCCAAAATACACTAAAATATAAACTAAGTAAAAATTAAAACATAGGCTAAAAATAAAACTGATCGCTAGGAATGATGAGATACAAAAATCGATGTGGAATTTTTTGAAAAATATCTTATAAAGCACCGCCCCAGGCAAAAAAACCGCCGCAAAAAATGACAATATCGCTAAAGCTAAATTCATAAATCTCCTTTAATATTTTTTATAAACCAAAATCTCTTGCGTGAGTCCGATAGCAAAATTCAGCTTCCTAGCCACCAGCTTGCCATACTCTTTGCAGGTAGAATCCACCTCATCAAAAAACAATGGCCTTTCATCGTGAAACTCCCATAGATTAAGCCTTTCTAAGGATCTGCGAATCACTCTATAAAGCAATGTGGGTGTTGGGTATGTAATCAAAACTATCCCACCACTTTTTGCCGCCTCAAAATGCCGAATACATATTGTCTTGGTATTTTTTCTATCAAAATGTTCGATGAGTCCGGCAGAAAAAACCAGGTCAAATTTGGGCTTGAGATTTTTATTTTCTATCAAATCCACCAAATGTGCCTCTTGTTTGCTCCTTTGGATATTTGGGGCTATGTATTTGGCATTAAAGGCATTGATGCCATTTTGGGATTTGTCATAGACTACATAGTAAGCATTTTTATAGATTTCTCTAAAAGCAGTATAAAAACAACTATCGCCCCCACCAAATTCACAAATTTGATTAATATTTTTGTGATTTTTTATTAGATTCAAAATCATATTTGCACTAATCTTTCTTGTGATATTTGAGATTTTAAAATGATTGTTTTTTCGCCTAGAATAGTATTTTTCCCAGTTTGTAGGCTTAACATCTAGCCCCCCCCCCCCGCCACCATTTACAATCATCGACTTAGAGGTAAAGATAAAAAATCGTTGCACAAAAAAACTAATAGCAAAGATCAATGCCTCACCGATGGGTTTTGCTACAATCTCACTAACCCCCGTGTATAGGGAGATAAGCTTGATACCCTGCATAGAAATAAACATCAAAATAATGGTTAGGGTGATGTAGGCAAAAAGCTCGAATTTCAGGTTTTTCTTGGTTTTAAAAACCATCGTTTTGCCAACTATGAAGTTAAAGCTCCCCGATACAACCCTGCCACTTATCATACAAGCAAGGAGTCCAAAGCCCAGACTAAAGGCAATCGCAAAAACTAAATAGTCGATTAATGCCGTAACAAGCGAGTTGCTAATATGCCTAAATAGCACGAAATATATGCTAAGTGAGTCAAAAATGGGATTAAAATGCGAACTTTCATTATTATTTATGTAGATGGTTTTGATGGGGACCTGCAAGATATTTTTGCCCATATTGCACGCCTCAACTAACATCTCCATCTCAAATTCGTAGCCATTGTAAATATTTTTTAAGATTATTTTCCCAAACTCCGGTGTAAATGCCCTAAGCCCAGTCTGCGTGTCTTGCAGGGACTTCCCAAACATAGCCTTAAATACCAGCCTGGTTAATTTATTGCCAAATTTGCTCCTAAATGGCACCTCGCCGTCAAATTCACGCACCCCTAAAACCAAATCAATATTTTCACGCTCAAAAAATGTATCTTTTAGCTTCAAAATATCTTCGATTTTATGCTGTCCATCGGCATCTGCGGTGATTATCAATTCCAAAGCGGGATAATGATTCAAAATAAAATTAATGCCATTTTTTAAAGCCGCGCCCTTGCCTAGATTGATGGCATTTTTTAGCAAAATCGCATTTTTGTTGATTTGGGAAAAAATATTATCGAAGTTTTTAGGGGAACCATCATTTACGATGACAACACAGAAATTTAGACTAAGCAAGGAATCAGTAAGCGCAAGGAGCATTGGATCTGGCTGATAAGCAGGGATCAAAACTACGATATTTTTATTTGATAATGTGCTAGCTGGGATCGGGTGTTTTTGTGAGGGGGACTTTAGGGAATGGGGATCTTTGAAAGCAGGGCTTTTAGAATCTAGCCCCCCCCCCGCTAAAACATCTGAAGCATCCAGATTTTTTAAATCATCCATAAAAGCCCTTTTTGTAGTATTAATTTGAAATAAATTTTATCATATTTGGCGCATTTTAGGGCAAAAAAATCCCAATGCCCTCTTGAAAAATGCCTTAAAGACACCCTAAATTGTGGCACTTTTCACGCTTCCATCTCGCATAAATGATATTTATATCCCAAATATCAAGCTCAAAGCTCCGTTTTTAGCACCGCCCCTTCAGAAGCATCGCTGACTAAAATCGCATATCGTTTGAGCCACTTGCCCTCGATTTCTTTTTTCTTTGGGACAAAGCTTGCACGGCGGTTTTTTAGCGTTTCTTCATCAACAAGCAACTCCAAAACCCCGTTATTCACATCGATTTTGATTTTGTCACCATTTTCAATCAAACCAATCTCGCCCCCTTGCGCCGCCTCTGGGCTGATATGCCCAATACAAGCCCCACGGGTCGCCCCGCTAAATCTCCCATCGGTAATGAGCGCCACTGATTCGCCCAACCCCATCCCGCTAATGAGGCTTGTAGGGCTAAGCATTTCAGGCATACCCGGACCGCCTTTTGGACCTTCATAACGGATAACAACCACATTCCCTGCTTGCACTTTCCCCCCAGAAATCCCCTTGATAGCTTCTTCTTGAGAGTCAAAAACAATCGCTGTGCCGGTAAAATCTTTCATATTTTCAGCCATTGCGCCGGCTTTGATGACCGCCCCTTGCTTGGCGATATTGCCATAAAGGATTTTTAGCCCACCTGTTTGAGAAAATGCCGTTTCGTTGGTATGGATGATGTTCGTATCGGTGATCTTGGCGTTTTTGATACGCTCTAACATCGTGCTTCCCGTGATTGTGAGGGTATCTTTTATCGTGTTTGCCCGCTTATTCACCTCTGCCATCACCGCATCGACCCCACCAGCGCGATTAATATCTTCCATAAATACATTCGTAACTGCCGGGGCGATTTTGGTTAAATGCGCGACATTCTTGGCGATTTCATTGATGTTTTTGAGGTTGAATGCCACGCCGGCTTCCTTGGCGATCGCAAGCATATGCAACACGGTATTCGTGCTCCCGCCCATCGCCATATCCACGACAAAAGCGTTGTTGATGGCATTTTCATTAATGATATTTTTTATTTTGTATTGTTCGCTTTTTTCTTTATCAAGTGCGATTTCTACGATACGCCTAGCAGCTTGGCGCAAAAGCTCTTCTCGCTCTTTTGTCTGTGCGGGGATCGTGCCATTACCGGGCAAGGCAATACCCATCGCTTCAGAAAGCGTATTCATCGAATTTGCCGTAAACATCCCGCTACAGCTCCCCCCGCTCGGGCAAGCCTTGCATTCGATCTCATAGAGCTTGTCCGCATCGATTTTTTTGGCTTCATATGCTCCGACGGCTTCAAAAACCTGTGAAAGCCCTATCCTGCTCCCATCAGCAAGTGTGCCTGCTAACATCGGACCGCCACTTACAAAAATCGTCGGCACATTCACCCGCAATGCCCCCATAATCATACCCGGGACGATCTTGTCGCAATTAGGGATACAAATCATCGCATCGAGCTTGTGGGCATTCATCACGGTTTCGATACAATCAGCGATGAGTTCCCTGCTAGGTAAGCTATAAAGCATCCCGCTATGCCCCATCGCAATGCCATCATCTACGCCAATGGTGTTAAATTCAAATGGCACCGCACCGGCTTTGCGGATTTCTTCTTTGATGATTCTGGCATAGTCATTGAGAAAATAATGCCCCGGAATGATGTCAATATAGCTATTGGCTACCCCAATAAAGGGCTTGTCAAAATCCTCGTCTTTGAGTCCAACCCCCCGAAGCAAGCTCCTATGTGGTGTCCGTGAAAATCCTTTTTTGATAGTATCGCTTCTCACATTTATCTCCTAAAATAGTATTTGAAATTTTAACTTTATGGCGTTTAAGCTGTAAAGATAGATTATACTTTAAAAAAATAAACTTGTCTTTTTCTGTTATAATACCGCAAATTTTCGAAATCATTGGGGTTTGTATGTGCGGGATTGTTGGCTACATCGGCAAGCAGGAAAAAAAAGAAATCTTAATCAATGGGTTAAAAGAACTCGAATACAGAGGCTATGATAGTGCTGGAATCGCCGTTTTGAGCGATGGGGAGCTTACGACATTCAAATCGGTAGGCAGGATTTGCAATCTCGAAAACAAATGTGGCGACTTTGTCTCCAATGGCTTTGGCTTAGGCATAGCCCACACACGCTGGGCGACCCACGGCAAACCCACTGAAGCCAACGCTCACCCCCAAATGGCAACCTTTAGCAATGTCGTGCATAATGGCATTATCGAGAATTATCAAGAAATCAAACAATCCCTTGAAAAAAAAGGGCATTCATTTTTGAGCCAAACCGATACCGAAGTCATCGTGCGTTTGTTTGAAGAAAATCTCAAAGACACCAAAAGCCCGCTAACTGCCTTTGAAAAAACCATTGCCTCGCTCAAAGGGGCTTATGCGATTTTACTCATCACCAAGCTTGCTCCCGATAGGATTTTTTATGCCAAAAGTGGCTCGCCACTCATTATCGGCAAGGGTGAAACTGGCATATTTTTTGCCAGCTCAGACGCCCCGCTTATCGGCTATGCCCAAAAGGTTTGTTATCTTGAAGATGGGGCGGTGGGCTATATGGATATGGAGTGCTTTGAGATGCTAGCTGATATAAAAATGCTGGAACAAAATAAAGTATATGCCCAAAAAGAGGGTTTCAGGTATTTTATGGAAAAAGAAATCTATGAACAGCATAAGGTTTTGCTTGAAACGATGATGGGCAGAGTGAGCGAAGAGGGGATTTTCCTCGAATCGCTTGCGCCTGATTTTTTTGATGGGATTACAGAGATTACCATCTGTGCGTGCGGGACAAGCTACCACGCCGGGATGAGTGCCAAATACTTGCTCGAGCGCCTCGCAAAAATCAAAACGCAAGTTGTCATCGCAAGCGAATTTCGATACGCTGGCTCGGTAATGCGTCCTAGCGAGCTTTTTATCGCCATTTCTCAAAGTGGCGAAACGGCTGATACGCTCGAAGCCCTCAAGCTTGCCAAAAAAAATTCCCTCAAAACCTTAGCGATTTGCAATATCGATAATTCCTCTATCGTGCGGGAAAGCGATGGGGTGATCTTGACACGTGCCGGGATCGAAAAAGGCGTGGCTTCTACCAAGGCATTTGCCACCCAAGTGATGGTGCTGTGGATTCTAAGCGTTTATATCGCCCATCAAAAAGGCTTGCTAGATGAAAATGCCCTCAAAGAACAAATCACTTCAATGCTCCAAGCCACCAAAGCCACAGAAGTCAGCCCCAAGCTCCACGAAAGACTCAAAAGGCTTTCAAAAAGGTATTTGCACGGGCACGGATTTTTCTTTATTGGTAGGGATATTTTCTATCCCCTCGCCTTAGAGGGGGCGCTCAAGCTCAAAGAAATCAGCTATCTCCACGCTGAGGGTTATCCTAGCGGTGAGATGAAGCACGGGCCTATCGCACTTGCAGATTCTTTGCTTTTTACCCTTGCACTTTTGCCAAAGCACCTTTTGTATGACAAAATCAAAAGCAATGTCGAGGAACTCAGTGCCAGAGATGCCACGATTTGTGCGATTAGTTCAGAGGATTTTGAAAGCGCTGATGATATGATTTATATCAAACCCGCTAGCGATTATATGGAAGAATTTTTTGCAATGATGGTTGTTTTGCAACTTTTAGCCCTAGAAATCGCCATCAAACTCGGCAATGATGTCGATATGCCTAGAAATCTCGCAAAAAGCGTAACGGTGGAATGAAACAATAAAATCCCACACCAAAAACACCAAAAACACCAAAAATGTGCTAAAAATAGCCCTAAAATTTGTAGTTATACATCACATAGGGCATTAGACTGGTTTCGAATTTCTTGCTATTGAGGAGTTGTTTGGCAGTTGGGAGTATTTTGAAACCCAGTTCAAACCGATGCCTCACAAACAAACTCAAGGTTACACCGCCCTCTATCATAATACCAGCACTCGTAATGGCGTGTTTGAATAACGAAAAATTTTCATTATCTGCATAAATCGTAGCGCCCCCGCCAATGCCAGCAAATGCACCTAAAAAATGTTTGTAACTTTTGGTTAATGGAAATTCCCCGATAATATCGATCCCCAAAGAAAACATCGAATAAAACGAATGGCTAGGGTCTTTTGCAAATTCGTAGTTGATAAATCCCGTCGCCATATCAAGCCCAAAAAATCCTCTAATGCCAATATTTTTATTGAAAAATGTCTGCACCCCGCCTTTGAGCGATAAGGTCGCAGGGAAGCTGATCTGGTTTTGTTCTTTGTAGGCTTTTTTGACTTGAAATCCCCCGATACCTACCCCGATATATTTGCCACTTTTTTGTCGCACCAGTTTTTGCCGCTCTCGGATTGCCTCAATGCTATAGCCCTCGTTTTTTTCCTCCAGAATGGATGGATTTTGAGGATTTAGACTTCCTTGAGTGGGGTAAGCATTCAAAATCGTTATGGGAACATATGCACACAAGAGTATCTTGTGAAGTTTTTTCATCCTTTTGCCTTGCTGGGTTATAGCTGTTGGGAAACTATTTTTTGATATAATCATAGCGAAAATGACCACAAAAACGGCGAAGAAAGCTTGCAAAAGCAAAAAACAAATGGAGGAAGGACAATGCCAGCAACCTCTTTGAGAATTATACAAGATTCTCAAAAAACCATCCTTTCTTTGGAGGGAAATTGGGATTTCCAGACAAGCCCCAAGCATTTACAATCCCTCAAACAAGCACTTCAAAGCCTCAAGCAAACACCCTCAAGCACGGGTTTTTCCAACGATTTTGCCATTGATTTTTCTGCCACAACCCATCTGGATTTTATTTTTGCTGTTTTTTTGCTCAATCTCCTCAAATCCCTTTCCCTTTATCCTACGTTGCTCCACGCTTCAGACAAAACCGAGAGAATTTTAGAAATCATTCACACCTGGCTTGCCCAAGAAACACCCCCCGATCCCCCCGCTACGCCTAAAGCATTTGGGAATATTTTTGGCATACATATTTTTGAGGGGCTTGGCAGGGGTGTGGAGAGATTTTTTCAAAAAACATTGGATTTTTTTAATTTTTGCGGGATGACACTTTATTTTTTTATCCAATCCCTCATCCACCCATCAAAAATACGCCTCGCCTCGCTGTTTTATCATATCAATGAATCGGGCTTCAAGGCACTGCCTGTGAGCGTTTTGACGGCATTCATCGTGGGTGCTGCTGTGAGCTTGCAAGGGGCAATGCAACTCCAGAATATGGGTGTGCCTTTGATGAGTGTCGAAACCACCGCAAAACTCTCATTGCGTGAGATGGGGCCTTTTATCTTGGCTTTGGTGATCGCTGGCAGGAGCGCTTCGAGCTTCACCGCACAAATTGGCGTGATGAAAATCACTGAAGAAATCGACGCGATGGAAACAATGAGCTTCAATGTGTTTGAATTTCTCGTTTTGCCCCGTGTGTTAGCCCTCATCGTTGCGATGCCCCTGATGGTGTTTTTAGCCGATGCATTTGCCTTGCTTGGGGGAATGGTAGCTATCAAATACCAGCTTGGGATCGGGTTTGGCAACTATATCGAACGTTTTTATGAAACCGTGAGTTGGCGGCATTTTTGGATCGGGATGTTAAAAGCACCATTTTTTGGCTGGGCGATTGCGATGGTGGGGTGCTTTAGGGGATTTGAAGTCAGAGGCGATACCGAATCTGTCGGGAGACTCACAACTATTAGCGTGGTGAATGCCTTGTTTTGGATTATCTTTATCAATGCCACATTTTCGGTAATCTTTACGAGATTGCAATTATGAATCCACCTAAAAACCCCATCGCAACGCCTATCATCGCAGTCAAAAATCTCCACAATGCTTATGGCAATGAAGTTATCCATAATGGTATCAGTTTTGATGTCTTGCAGGGGGAAATTTTTGCGATTTTGGGCGGGAGCGGGAGTGGGAAAAGCACCTTGCTACGCAGTATGATACTGCTAAACCGCCCCCAAAAAGGAGAAATCAATTTATTTGGGTATGATATTTGGAAACTTTCTGAGAAATATAAGTATAAAATCCTCAATCGTTGTGGTGTGCTGTTCCAGTTTGGTGCGCTGTATAGTTCTTTGAATATTTTAGAAAATGTCGGTATTTTGCTTGAAGAATACAGCACCTACCCCAAAGAAAGCATCCAAGAGATTGCTAAGATGTGGCTTGATAGGGTGGGGCTAAGCAAAAAGGTTTATCATCTCTACCCTTATGAGCTTAGTGGCGGGATGAAAAAACGTGTTGGGCTAGCTCGGGCGATGGCGCTAAATCCTGAAATATTATTTCTTGATGAGCCTACTAGCGGGCTTGACCCGCTCAGTGCGGGGAAATTTGATGAGCTTATTATCAGCCTCAAAGAAACATTGCATTTAACCATCGTGATGATCACGCACGATTTGGATTCTATCAATGACGCAGTCGATCGTTTTATTTTACTCAAAGATGGGCGGATTGATTTTGATGGGACATTAGATGATTTTGTCTTGCAAGCTCGCCAAATCGGTCTGCCTAAGGACAATTTATTTAATTCAAAGCGAGGAGAGAAGTTTTGGAAAGAAATGTAAATTACACCTTGATTGGGGGCATATTTTTTGCCGTGATTGTGTGTATGGTGATTTTTATCCTCTGGATTGGTCGTATTGGGGTAAATGAGAGCAAATACCGCACCTATGAGGTTTATACAGACAAGGAAGTATCAGGCATTGGCGTCGATACTCCTGTAAAATACAAAGGTATCACGATTGGGAGTGTTAAAAAAATTGGCTTTGATAAAAACAATTTCGGGATGGTCAAAATCGAACTTGGCATCAATGCTGCCATCCCTATTCGCAAAGGCTCGACCATCACGCCTGATTCTCAAGGGCTTGCGGGGTTAAGTTATTTATCCCTCCAACAAAATGATACAAACGATTTTTATACCGATAGCGAGCCTCGCGTATTGCAATTCAAGCAAAATTTTATGGGGAGGATTGTTTCAAGTGCTGATGAAGTTACAAAAGAGCTTCTGGGCGTTTTGAAAAATATCGGCACACTGGTAAGCCCCAAAAATGTCGAAAATATTTCCAACATCATCACATCGCTTGATTCCCTCACGCTTGAACTCGCCCAAACCAAAGAAAATCTCGCCCTATTGTCAAAAAACTCCAATCTGCTGGTATCTAATCTCAACAAAAAGCTCGAGACAGGCGAATATGATTTGAAACAAATCTTAAACCCGCTTCTAGGCGAACTTGAAATGAGCCTTATAAATATGGATAGATTTTTTGACAAAAGCACGATTTTGCTTAATAAAATCGAAGCCAACCCCTACGACACACTATTTGGAGAGAGAAAATGAAAAAATTAGCAATGATTATTTTGGTTTTGATGTTTTCAGGTTGCGTGAGCGTGAAGCTCAAATCCGAACTCCCCAAGATGGATCATTATGACATCAATACAGAGACTTCTTGGAATCTTGAATGCTCTAACCCAACAGAAATCGGCTTGATGGGGATAACCAGTAGCGATATTTACAATACCAAAGATATTCTTGTCAAATCCGAAGATGGGCAGATTACCCATCTGGAGAATCAAAAATGGGTGGATTTACCCAAAAATATGCTCCAAAATCTCTTGATGCGCGAATCTCAAAAGCAATGTATCCTCATAACTACGCGTCCTTTTGGCACAAATGCCCCCAAAAATCTCATCAGTATCGATATTTTGTCGTTTGCCCTCATTCACACCCCAAGCCCCAAGGCAGAAATGGCGATTGCTTATAAGATCGGCTCAATAAAAGGACCAGAAAAAAAGGGAATAATTATCCATCAAGAAGACCTCAAAGACAGCTCGGGTAGTCGTGGCATTATCGAGGCACTCCAGAGTGCAACCAAAAAAACGATGGCTGATTTGATCATTATCATCAGGAGAAATCAATGAAAAACCCTATAAAAATCCTTCTGCTTGTTTTGATGGTTTTGTTCGTGGCTTGCTCGGATAGTCAAAGCAGTGATGTGGGCGAGAAAGAACTCAAGCAAGCTATTAAAGGAGATTTTCTCAATACCAAATACGTGATGGACCTCGGCAATGCGACTTGGGAGGGACTCTATGTGCAAAAACTTCAAAATGAAAAATTTGTTTTGACCTTTAGCAATATCACACCCAATCAAACCAAAGACTGCATTCTTGAAGGCGATGGCAAGATCCAAAACGATCGATTTTATTTTCATAGCCCGGCAAATTCCTTAGAAATCTTGCTCAAAAAAAATGGCGAAAAGCTAATAGTCAGCGCAGAAGAATCCAAAATCAGCCAAGTTTGCGACCAAGACCACCACATAATTGGCAAATATGAGCTTGCGCAATGACTAGATCCCCAGATATTGTTTGACTTCTGAAAGAATCTCGCCATCACAGCTCATATCAAAAAACTCAAACTCCGCCCCACTTTGGCGCTCCCCGCCAAGCAAATCCCCGCTATTGCGGTATTTTAGATCGATTTCAGCAATATCAAACCCGCTTAAATGCGCACAAAAATCTTTCAAACGCTCAGATTCTTTTGTGTTGGTATATAAAAAACAATACCCCTTTAAGCCGTTGCGACTCACCCTGCCACGTAGCTGGTGGAGTGTGGCTAACCCAAGCCGTTCAGGCCCGACGATGACAATCGTAGAAAGTTTTGGCAAAGAAATGCCGACCTCAATGAGCGTGGTCGCCAAAAGGATATTCCCTTTGTCCCTAAAATCCTCCAAAACCTGCTCCTTGTCTTTGTCCTTGCCCGAAGTTACATACACATTATCAAAACGCTTTTGCCAAAATTCACAGCCCTCTTTCAAAGAAAGATAATCAAAATTTTGACTTTCTTCTACCAATGGATAGACGATAACAACTTGGCGGTGCTGTGAAATTTCGATTTGGATATGGCGTAAAAGCTCCGAAAATCCTGATTTATCGATGATTTTTGTCGTGATGTCTTTTTTGAAAGGGAGTTGCTTAATAAAACTAAAATCAATCAAACTAGAGTTTAACATCGCCATCGTTCGGGGAATTGGCGTGGCAGAAAACTGCAAAAAATGGGGTTTTTTTGTCGATTCGGGCGTTTTTTCCTCTGTGAGTTTTTCAAGCTGGTGGCGTTGTTTGGTGCCAAAGCGGTGTTGCTCATCGGTGATAATGAGCGCAAAATCCTCTGCTTGAAACTCCCGATAAAGCAATGCTTGTGTCCCGATGATAAAATCTGCCTTTTCTTCAAAAAGTTTTTTTTGCCCATTTTTTTTGCTATCGGTTTTGGTATCGGCGGTGATGAGCTTGGTCGTGATGTGCTTGGGGAGAAATTTTTGTGCTTCATCATAAAGTTGCTTAGCTAGAATCGTCGTAGGCGCCATCAATAGGGTTTTGTGCGGGTATGCCATCACAACACTACAGAGAATCACGATCGTTTTGCCACAACCCACATCCCCCATAATCAGCCGTTTGCTCGCTGTAGGTTTTGCCAAATCCGATGCAATAGTCGCAATCACGCTGTTTTGGTCGCTTGTCAGCTCAAATGGCAACGAATCAATAAAACCAGCATAATCACCACGGCAAATATATTTGCTAGCAAAATAACGGCGCTTTTTTGACAAACGCATCAAATACGCCGTGATTTCAGTCCATTTGAGTGCGTGCAAATGGCGTGGGGGCAAGGCGTTATTTTTTTGATACTCCAAAAGAAAGCTTTTAGTGGGGTGAAAAATCTCTGCAATCAAGCAAGCAATCTTTTGGGGCAAGCCCGCTTCGGTGAGATTTTCTTCCGTGAGGAGCTTTTGGGCGAGGGCAGAAATGCTCGCAGATTTTAGCGCTGTGGCTTTGAAATTTGCGATGATTTCTCCGGGTGCAGTGATGATTTTTGGTTGGGTCATCGCATAATGCCCAAAGTTATATTCAATCTTGCCTAATACAAAAAGCTTTTTTCCTATGGCATAGAGTGTTTTGTGGAAGCTTTTGGCATTAAAAATCGTGATAAAAAGAGGTTCATCAAACGCCTCCATCACCGCTACAACCTTGAAGATATTTTTTCCCCTGATAAAATCAGCCTGCGTGATGTGGGTAGCAACAACACCCTCACACAAAGGCGTTAGCGAGGTGATAAGCGAGGTGTCTGTATAGGATTTAGGGATATATGTGGCAAAAGCGAGCAAATCTAAGTAGCCCAATTTTTGTAGCTTTGCACGATCATCAGGAGATATTTTCATAGGCGCATTTTATTGTAAAATTTGTATAATCACAATTTAATCAGACACAAATTTAGGAGCAAAAATGGACAAAAAAAATCAATTACATTTATTAGGGAATCAAAACATTTGCTATCGCTTTGATTATAATCCCGAAATTTTAGAAACATTCCAGAACAAACACGTAGAAAATGACTATTTTGTGAAATTCAATTGCCCCGAATTTACCAGCCTATGCCCCATCACAAACCAACCAGATTTTGCGAGCATTACCATCAGCTATATCCCCGATGTCAAAATGGTCGAGTCAAAATCACTCAAGCTGTATTTGTTTTCATTCCGCAATCACGGCGATTTTCACGAGGATTGTATCAATATTATTATGAAAGATCTCATCAAGCTAATGCAACCCAGATATATCGAAGTTTGGGGGAAATTCACGCCTCGTGGGGGGATTAGTATCGACCCATATGCTAATTATGGCAAGCCGGGCACAAAGTATGAGGCAATGGCAAACCATCGCCTTATTAACCACGATTTAAATCCTGAAAAAATAGATAATCGCTAGCAGGTTTTCATTATTTTTTACTCGGTTTAATTTTTTCTTTGAAAAATTAAACCTGAAGACCACTTCGGAAGATGTGAAATCTTGCTTCGTTCCTAAAGTTACCATTTCACGCCCAAGCAGTGCTTGTGCGTTGGAAATAAGTTTCTAAGGTTTGGAAACCTTATCCGCTCTCAAACCAAAGCCCGCTACGCTTTTTAATCTTGCATTGCATTGGGGGCGTGCAGGGGGAGCAGGGGTTTAAAGGGGTGAGCGGGGGGCGCTTCGCAAGTCAGCCCCCCAGCACCCCTTTCTAGCTAGTATAAGAAAAAATAACTAGTCGCACGGCTATGGAAAAGAATCATTACTTTCTATTCGATTCACGTTGTGAATCTGAAGACCATTCCGCAAGATGTAAAATCTTGCTTTTGGGCGTATTGCTGTGCTCCTTATAGTCGCACAACGCAATCGCCGTGCGAAGCTAAAAAAGATAAGCAGTTATCTTTTTTAACGCTTCTCCTCCTAAAGTAACCATCTCATACCCAAAGCGTTGCTTTGTGTATTGGAGATAAGTTTCTAGGATTTCCCCTACTTCCTATCTTATTATTTCCTACTTCCCATCTCTAACTTCATATACAATCGTATAGGCATTGGGGTTATGATAGATTTGTCTAGATAATCCATCAGCAAAGGGTTTGGTTTTGATTAAATCATCAGCACTCTTAAATGGCCCAA
>NZ_MLAM01000012.1 GCF_002272825.1 Helicobacter sp. 11S02596-1
TGCCAGTGAGGCAAGCTTCTGTGCCATCTGTAGAACAAGTAGTATCACCACCTAGAGAAATATCCGCCCCATATACCAAAGCACTCCCCATCAAAGAAGCCAAGATGATGGAGAAAAGGGGTTTGAAAGGCTTTTGAATTTGTTTGAGATTGTGAGATTCAGAAGCTTTTTGAGATTGTTGGGAAACTTGAGCTGTTTTTGAATTTTGAAGCTTATCTGTAGGGTTGGATTGACTAGTTAAAGGGCTATTAAGATAATCTTGCCCCCCCCCCCGCACGCAATGGAGAATATCGTTGTTGATTATGTTTTTCATAATCCATTCCTTTATTTGAAATTTTGGGTATTAAGAAAAGGGGTATTATATTATAAAGTTTCTTTAAATTATCCTGAAATTTTTTTGCAATAGCTAGAGAGATAAGCTAAATTGGCAATTTTATAGCTATTTTTGAGATATTTCAAATCAAATGATTTACTAAAACAATTTATTTTTGAATAAAATAAATATAAATACTAATTGAAAATTTTGGATTTAAAGGGTGAGAGAGGAATAAAAAGCGAGATTTTGGGGTGGATTTGGGGGCAAAAATCTGAATGGATTTGAAAAAAATTCTAAAAAAATATGCAAAAACGCAAGATATTTTGTTTGTAGATTTTAAATATGGGGGGTGAAAAATAATGATCGGATTTGATTTGTAGCAGTTAAAAAAGTAGTGAAAAAACTATGGCCGGGAGATAACGCTCTGCAACCATTGCGAACGTGATAGGGCTATTGGCTACAAAATCATTTTCTAGCTCGATTTTCTTACTGAAAGCTAGCTTTTCACTCCAGCCACCAAATTTCGTGCCAACTTTTACCTCGTGTCTCTTGCCATCTTTAGTGAATCGGACATAATAGGCGATGTCGCCATCACTAAGGGATTTGAACCGCACGCCCTCGTATTTTTTGCTGCTTATGCTTGTCCCCAATTTTAAATTATTTTAGATGATAATAAATGATGATAAATGAAAAATATAAGAATGTTATTAATCCATAGAGTAACGTATTTTAGGTTGTTTGATGGTGATAAATGATGGCAAATTACTAGAGATGATTTTAAATGATAGTTGAAGAAAAAACTATGGCCGGGAGAGAGGGATTCGAACCCCCGGAGGTGTTACCCTCAACGGTTTTCAAGACCGCCGCTTTCAACCACTCAGCCATCTCCCGAAACAAAAAACACGATTGAAAAACTCTAAGAACGATTTGGAGGCGACACTCGGATTCGAACCGAGGAATCAAGGCTTTGCAGGCCCACGCCTTACCACTTGGCTATGTCGCCGTCTCTTTGTCTGTGGTGCCCGAAGCCGGACTTGAACCGGCACGGAAGCAATATCCGAGGGATTTTAAGTCCCTTGTGTCTACCAATTCCACCACCCGGGCATTTTATCAAAAATTAAAAAACATAAAAATAAACTTGAGCCACAGAGATTTGAAATCAAAGCTTAGGTTTAAATTATATTTATCAAGAAAGTCAAAAGTATGGAGCGGGAAACGGGGATCGAACCCGCGGCCCCAACCTTGGCAAGGTTGTGCTCTACCACTGAGCTATTCCCGCAAGATATGTCTGTAATATCAAGGCGGGTATTTTAGCAACCCTTTGTGAAAAAATCAAGACTAAAAGCAAAAAATTACGAAATTTCCTATACAATGGTTGTTTTCAAAACACCTTAAATAGAATAAAAGAGTAAGAAAGTGAATTTCCAACCCTACCCCTTTGAAAAACTCAAGCAACTCATCGCACCCATCACGCCACAAAAACAAGGTCTCACGCTCACGATCGGGGAGCCACAATTTCCAACCCCTCGCCCTATCGTAGAAACGCTCATAAAGCACGCTGATGAATTGCGGTATTACCCCAAAAGTGCTGGTGAGGACTATCTCAAAAACGCCCAGCTAGATTTTGTCCAAAAACGCTTTAATATCACGCTAAAACCTACGCAGATTATCCCTACGCTAGGCACTCGTGAGGTGTTGTTTAACTTCCCTCAATTTTTGCTTTTTGATGTGCCTGCCCCGATTATCGCTCATCCCAATCCGTTTTATCAGATCTATGAGGGGGCAAGTATCGCTTGTCGGGCAAAAACCATCTATATGAATCTCAAAACTACAAATGATTTTAAACCTATCTTGACCCACGAAGAAAAAAGCCAAGCCCATCTTGTTATCCTCAACTCGCCAAATAACCCAACGGGTGCGACGCTAAGTATCACAGAACTCAAGCAATGGGTAAAAGATGCACTTCGCTATGATTTTGTCCTCCTCAATGATGAATGCTATAGTGAAATCTACCAAAATAACCCGCCAGCCTCTATCCTGCAAGCTTCCTATGAAGTCGGGAATAAGGATTTTAAAAATATCCTTGCGATCAATTCTATCTCGAAGCGTTCTTCTGCCCCCGGTCTTAGGAGTGGGTTTATTGCCGGTGATGAGGGGATTTTGAAAGCTTATGGGCAATACCGCAGTTATCTAGGCTGTGCGATACCCAATCCGCTCCAACGAGCGAGTGCGCAAGCGTGGGGGGATTTTGCAACCAGTGAGGCGATTCGCAAAAAATATGCTAAAAATCTCCAGATCGCAAAGGAAATATTTCCCCACGCTCATATCCCGCCCTATGCGTTTTATCTGTGGTTTGAAGTCAAAAATGACACGGATTTCACACAAAAGCTTTATGAAAAAGAGGGGATTTTGGTGCTTCCGGGAAGTTTTCTTGGCAGGGAGGGAATGGGCAAAGGATATGTTAGAATTGCATTGGTATATGAGGGAGACATCTTAGAGGGTGCGCTCAAAACCATTGCAAGTTTTTTAAAAACCTATCAAAAAGGCGATCAATGATTCTCAAAAAAGATATTAGCAAGCTAAAAATCCATTTCGTAGGTATCGGCGGGATAGGGATTTCTGGGCTTGCCAAATATCTCAAAGCGCAAGGGGCGCAAATTAGCGGTTCAGATATCACAGACAATAATGCGACAAAATACCTGCGCACTCTTGGTGTCCCTATCACTATCCCGCACAACAAAGACGCTATCAACAATCAAGATCTCATTATCCATTCAGCCATCATCAAGCCCGATAATATCGAGCTTGTAGAGGCACAAAAACAAGAAATTCTGATTCTTTCAAGAAAAGAGGCTTTGGAATTTATCTTGTGTAACAAGCGGGTTTTTAGCGTTTGCGGGGCGCACGGCAAAAGCACTACGAGTGCGATGTTGAGTGCGATTTTTCCTGAATTTGGTGCAATCATCGGGGCAGATACGAAAGAATACGGCTCAAATGTGCGTGAAATTGAAAGCCAAAGTATCGTGTTTGAAGCGGATGAATCGGATAAAAGCTTCCTTAATTCCAATCCCTACTGCGCCATCGTTACGAACGCTGAACCCGAGCATATGGAAAACTACGGACACAATTTGGAGATTTTCTATGGGGCTTATAGGCAGTTTCTCCAGAGTGCAAGCGTGCGGTGTATCAATGCCGAAGATCCCTTTTTGGCGAGCCTAGAGCTAGAGGCTTGCAAGCTTTTTCCCTCAAAAGATATTTTTAATATCACCTACGCACTCAAAGATGATGAGCCCTGCACCCGCTTTGAACTAAAAGACTTGGGGGAATTTGAAGTATGGGGCTTTGGAGAACATACCGCTATCAACGCTTCTTTGGCGATTTTGTCTGCTAAGACAGAGCGTGAAATCGAAGAAATCAGAAAAAATTTAGCCCATTTCAAAGGCATCAAAAAACGCTTTGACATCCTGCAAAAAGGGCGACTGACTATCATTGATGACTATGCCCATCACCCTACAGAAATCAAAGCCACGCTTGAATCTGTCAAAATCTATTCGGATTTGAAATCAAAAAATAAAATCATCGCCATCTGGCAACCGCACAAATATTCACGGCTTTTGGATAATCTGGAGGGATTCCAAAAATGTTTTGAAAAATATTGCGATGAACTCATCATCTTGCCTGTATATCGGGCGGGGGAAAGCGAAATTTCGTTTGATATGGAAAAAAACTTTGGGCATTATCGCCCCATCTTTGCTAGGAGACTCAAAAAAGTGGGCGAAACCATAGAGCTTATTTATGAAGACAAAATCATCAAAACCATCGATGAGGGCATTCTCATCGGTCTTGGGGCGGGTGATATTACCTATCAACTCAGAGGAGAAAAATAATGCCTGCATTTTTAGCAATCTTTTTGGTGCTAGCACTCACGCTCTCACTTTTGTATTTTATCTTGAAAGATTTTGGCATCATCACACCCAAACAAAGAACGATCGCACTTGTGGCATTGGTCTTATTTGGCGTATTTGCGGGCGTTTATAGTTATTTTCAAAGCAAATCAGACAAAAACGATATGATGCTCCAAACTGCCTTTTTGCGGGGACAATCGCTCGAATGTAACGGGGTCATCATCAATAGAGAAAATTTCAATCTCGTTACAGGGACGCTAAGCTTTATTGGCAAAAAAGATGGCCCGATGAATAATATCATTATCCCTTTGGATAATTGCAAAATCATCACGCAGGAAAACCCTGAAGAGCCTGTTTCAAGAAATCTCGAGGAAGAACTCCAACGAGACTAATGCAAGAAAATCATTCGTATGCATCCTTGATTGACAAGCTGGATTTGCGGGAGTTTATCGCTTCTTTTGAGGAATTTTTCGCCCGCAAAAAACCTATCCATTTAGAGGGCGATCGATTTGTCTTTGGTCGTTTTATAGCTGAACTTGACACGATCGATTTCACCCCACCGCCCAAGATAAACCCGCTCGATACACAGATCCTCCATCTCAAAAAAATCGGCGTCCTCAAACTCGAAGAAATTTTTGAATTTATCAAAATCATTCGGTATTTTGGCTATCTCAAATCCCTTGCCCAAATCCCAAAAGACTCCCATCTTTGCACGTATCTCCAAAAGATAGAAATCCCCCCTGCTCTATGGGATTTGATGAAAGTTTTTGAACCCAATGGGCAGATAAAAGCGGGTATTTATGCAGAACTCGATAGCCTTGAGCAAGCCATCTGTAGGCAAAAAGCCCAGATTTCAAAAACGCTCTCAGAAATCCTTAGCTCACAAAAACTCTCTGCTTATTTCGTCGATAAACAAATCCATTACATCAATGGCAATGAAACCCTGCTATTAAAAGCAGGATTTCATCACGCCATCAGCGGGATTGTTATTTCACGCTCTCAAGGCGGATTTTTTTATCTCCTGCCTCAAGCCATCCATAGTGTCCATCAAAAAATCTCCGAACTAAATGAGAAACTCCAAATCTGTGTTTATGAAATCTGCAAAAATATCTCTGCGATTTTAGGCAAACAGGTGCGTTTTTTGGATTTTATCAACAAAGAATTTGATAAATTCGACCATCTCCAAGCACGGGTGTTTTTTGCCAAAGCCTACAATCTCGAATTTGTCATCAATAAACCTACGGGCAAAGCAATTGTTTTAAAGGATTTTTCTCACCCGGCATTGTCGCACCCCAAGCCTATTAGCATTGATTTTTCTGCGAATCTTTTGATGATTACGGGCGTGAATGCGGGCGGGAAAACGATGTTACTCAAATCCATCTTGACAAGTGTTTTTTTGTCCAAACATTTGTTGCCAATGAAAATCAATGCATTTCATTCAAAAATCCCCCATTTCAAAAACCTCGCTGCCATCATCTCAGACCCGCAAAATAGCAAAAATGACATCTCGACATTTGCCGGGCGTATGGTTGATTTTAGCAAAATCTTGACCCAAGAAGACATACTTATTGGTATCGATGAAATCGAGCTTGGCACAGACGCTGATGAGGGGAGTAGCCTTTATAAGGTGCTTTTGGAATTTTTGCTTGATAAAAATGCCAAAATCATCATCACAACCCACCACAAGCGCCTCGCTGCTTTGATGGCACAAGATGGGCGCATTCAGATGTGCGCTGCGATTTTTAATGAAGAAAGGCAACTCCCTACGTATGAGTTTTTGCACGGAAGTATCGGCAAAAGCTATGCGTTTGAGACTGCCAAACGATATGGTATCCCAGAAAATCTCATCAAAAAAGCCAAAGAGGTGTATGGAAAAGATAAAGAAAGATTGAATGAACTCATCGAAAAATCCGCACAGCTTGAAATCTCGCTCAAACAAAAAGCGTGCGCATTGGAGGCGAAAATCGATCAATATGAAAGGAAAAAAACCGAACAACAAGACCTTATCACAAAACTTGAAAATGACTACGCAAAAGAAAAATCCTTGCTACAGAGGACCTATCAAGAGGCGCTAAACCAACTCAAACAAACTATCAAAGACAAAGAAATCAGCGACATCCACCGCAATATCCATCACGCCAACAAGATCTTAAACACGCTCAAAAAACAAGATGAAATTTTCAAAACCACGCCTATTCCCAAAAAAGAAATCAAGATTGGCGATAGGATCAAATACGGCTCCAACAAAGGCGTGGTGGTAGCAAAAAATGGTGATATTTGTCAGATACAGCTTGATGAGGGGATGAAGCTAAAGATTGAAGCTAAAAAACTCAAGCTTATTGGAAATTTTGCTAACAATCCCCATCAAGTCGCCCCAAGAGTGCATTTTCAAAATCCAAAAAATGCCAATGTTAGCTTGGATTTACACGGATACCGGGCTGAAGAAGCCATCGAAAAACTCGATATTTTTCTCTCTGATGCCCTCATTGCTGGGTTTGATGAAGTGATGGTATATCACGGGATTGGGACAGGAAAACTCGCATTTGCTATCAAGGAATTTCTAAGCAAACACCCAAAAGTCTTGGGGTTTTGCGATGCACCCCCGCAGATGGGAGGATTTGGCGCAAAAATCATCAAGCTATGATGATAAATGCTAGTCTTTAGGCTTATTTAAAATAGCTTTGGCAACCCTTGAAGAGCTTTCTCGGATTTGCTCCATAAAATCTTTTGCACCATTAGCAAGCTCCACGCTACTATCTATCTGATCGAGGCTCACACGGATACTCTCGACAACTTGGGAAGTTACATCACGCATTGAGTTGATCGTTGTGGTGATTTCAGTGATAGAATGCCCGGTTCTCTCAGCGAGTTTGCGCACTTCATCAGCAACGACAGCAAATCCTCTGCCGTGCTCACCCGCTCTAGCAGCCTCGATAGCAGCATTGAGAGCCAAAAGATTGGTCTGATCAGCGATGTCTTTGATGGTCTGGATTACTGATGTTATCTCGCCAGATTGGACATCAAGCGAAGAAACCAGATTGGAGCTTGATTGCATTGATTCAGAGATCTGGCGGATATTGCCCGCAGTCTTTTCGATAATATCAGCTCCATTATTGGTAAGCTCATCATTTTCTAACACCAATTCGGAAGCCAATTTTTCATTTTCTTTGTCTCGATTGACTTGAGCGGTAATATCAGAGGCAAATTTGATGACTTTGTAAATCTTGCCATCCAAATCAAAAATCGGATTATAGCTGGCATTCAAATAGATATGTTTGCCATCTTTGGCAATACGCACAAATTCACCCGATTGGAACTCACCAGCTCGGAGTTTCTCCCAAAATCTAGAGTATTCAGGGGAATTGACAAATGACCTTTCACAAAATATACTATGGTGCTTGCCTTTGATCTCATCAAGTGTGTAGCCTACCACCCGCAAGAAATTTTCATTAGCATTCACAATCACGCCCTTAGGATCAAATTCGATGGTAGCCATCGAACGATTGACGGCATTTAGCACGCTTTCAAGATCGTTTTTGAAAATAACACTTTGGGTTACATCCGTGGCAAATTTGACAACACGATAAGGTCTGCCATCAGACCCTGTAATAGCATTGTAGCTCGCTTCAAGATAGACTTCTTTTCCCGAACGTGTATATCGCTTGAAAACGCCCGATTCAAATTCCCCATTTTTTAGCTTGCCCCAAAATCTTCTATAATCATCAGAATTGACAAATTTAGGATCACAAAACATACTATGGTGTCTGCCTTTGATGTCATCTAAGCGGTATTCCATTAATTTCAAAAAATTCTCATTTGCAGTAATAATTGTCCCATCAAGGTCAAATTCAATGCTTGCCATTGAGCGATTGACAGCATTCAAAACATCACCCATTTTTTGCATTTCTTCTCTAATTTTTGATTCTTCAGTTATATTCTTTTTTCCAAAAAGCACTATTTACTCCTTATAATTTAAACTTAATCTATTTTCGGATAACTAAAATAAAAATTCTATCAAAAAATAGATAAAATTATCTATAAAAAAGGAGAATGATGATTAACATCGTGCTTATCGAACCTAGAATCCCCCAAAATACCGGAAACATCGGTAGGCTTTGCGTCGCTGGCAATGCAAGATTGCACTTGGTCCATCCGCTGGGATTTTTTATCGATGAAAAATCGCTCAAAAGGGCAGGCATGGATTATTGGGAAAAGCTTCAATTCACAGAATGGGAAAATGCCGAGCATTTTTGGGAAGCCCATCCTATTGATAAAAACCATTTTTTCCTCAGCACCAAAGCAAAAAAGTCTTATTATGAAGCGGATTTTAATGATGAATGTTTTTTGTATTTTGGCAGAGAAGATGCAGGGCTTGATGAAAATATCCTCATCCAAAACCCCCAACAAAGCCTAAAAATCCCAATGACACAAGGCACACGCAGTATTAATCTAGCTACAGCAGTCGGCGCAGTGCTTTATGAAGCCATCCGCCAGACAAAAAATTATCTAAAATTTTAGTTGCGATTTTTATAATCGCTGTATTCAAAGCTTTTTAAAAGCTCGAACTTTCCATTAGAAATAACACCCAAGCTTGGGAGTGGGACACCATTAAATGTGTTGTTTTTCACGATAGTATAATGCATCATATCCTCAAACAAAATCCTATCGCCCACTTTTAGAGGCGTATCAAAGCTATAATCCCCAATAACATCGCCAGCCAAACACGTCGGACCGCCCAAGCGATAGGCGTATTTGCCCCCGCTCGCACCCCTATCATCTTCTATTACTTCCCCCTCATTGGTTTGCGATATTTTTTTGATGTTGGGACGATAGGGCATTTCAAGGCAATCTGGCATATGCGCACTCGCACTCACATCCAAAATCGCGATGGAAATTTCGTTATACACAATATCAATAACTTCGCCTAGTAAAAACCCACTTTGCCAGCCAACCGCCTCTCCGGGTTCTAAAAATACATCGATATTATGATGCTTTGAGCGAAAATCCTTGATAATCGTGATGAGTTTTGCCACATCATAATCCGAGCGTGTGATATGATGCCCGCCCCCGAAATTAAGCCATTTCATCTGTTTCATCTGCGAAAAATATGGCTCAAAATGCTTTTGGAAATGCTCTAATGTCCTCTCAAGCACATCAGAATTTTGCTCACAATGGGTGTGAAAATGCAATCCATCAATCCCGTCTAATCCAAACTCTTGCACGCCTTTGCTAAATTCGCTCGGCACAATACCCAAACGGCTTCCGGGAATGCAGGGATTATAGATAGGTGGATACACTTCACTATAAAGCGGATTCACCCGCAAACCTACTTGGATTTCAGAAAGCCCCAAGGACTGGAGCTGTTTGTTTTTTAGTTCAATTTTTGCTTTAAATTTTTGCCACTGCGAAAAAGAATTGAAAATAATATGGGTCGCAATGGGTAAAAGTTGCTCTATCTCAGAAGCCTTGTAAGCAGGAGAAAAAACACAAATGTCTTTGTCAATCTCTCGTGAGCCAAATTCTTCAAACGCCAACATCGCTTCATAAATGCCACTCGCACAGCAACCCTTGAGATACTCTCTAACCAACTCAAAGCTTCGCCAAAACGCATAGCCTTTCAAAGCGAGTAAGATTTTTGCACCCGTTTGTTGTTGCACAAAATCTAATATTTCAAGATTTTTTTTTAACTTGTCATTTTCCAAGACATAGCAAGGGGTGGGGATTTTAAAAAAATTCATTTTTAATGTGCTTGATTTCCAATAAACTGCTTGACAGCTCTTTCTATGTCTATAGGGTTGGATTTGGATATAAAATCATCGGCGTTTAACGATCGTGCCATATCTTCATTACTGCTCCCGCTCATCGAAGAATTTACAATAATAGGAATATGGGATGTTCCCGGATTGTTTTTCACCTGCTTGATAACCTCAAAACCACTCGCTTCGGGCATCTCAAGATCGGTGATAATCATTCCAATATTATCAATATCAGTGTTTGGAGAAAATAAATAATCAAGCAATTTCTGCCCATTGATAAAATCATTATGCTCCACGCCAAGCTTATCGAGGATGATTTGCATTGTTTTCAAAACGCTGGGACTATCATCAGCGAGCAATATGCTCTTGTTGGTTTTGACCTTACTGACTTTGTTGAGTTCTTCATTTTTTTCTTCCTCGATCCACGGGAAAACATCCACAAGCATTTTTTCAATATCCACCACTTGCACGAGCTTGCCATCAAAATATCGTGTCCGACTTACCAATTTGCTATTGCCACCATTCCCCCCTACCCCAGCGCTCTGCTCCATTTCTGTCCATTTTTTGTTCAAAATCCTATCGGCTTCATAGATACGCACGCCAATCGTCCATCGTGAAAACTCACAAATCATAATAATATCGTCTTCATCTTCTTCGCGCTGGATTTTATAAGGTCTTAAATCTTTGCCTTTATTTTTGCTGTCATAATAAAACCATTTTTTCATATCAATAAGCGGGATAGTGAGCTCACGAATCGTAATCAACCCCTCAACCAAGGAGCTATTTTCGTGGCTGACAATGGTGAGGACACCCTTATACTTGACAACTTCACGTATCTTAAAAACATTCACCGCATACAAATCTTTATTTTTCTCTAAACGAAAGCACAGCAATTGAAGTTCGTTATTTTTGTGCAAACTCGTAACTTGATCGACTTGCGATAGATTCGACATACTGCGTTCCTTTATACAAATAATTGGTTTTTAATATGATAGCATAGTTTTATTTCAAAAAACTTTAGAGGCGTTTGGCAGGATAAGCACAATGCTTGCAAAGCTCCTCGCAAGCCTCCCCACGCATAAATCCCTCCCGTATCCTGCTCGCCCGAGGCGTTGTGAGTATATTGGCGAGATTGTCTTGCTTGAGATTACCAAGATTGATTTTTCCACTAGAATCCACGCAACAAGGCACAACGCTCCCATCAGATAGAATCGCTATTTGAGAAATCAGTCCGTGGCAATATTTTTTTGGATTGCTAATATTTTGGGGCGCAATCTTGGGCCATTCAAAGGTTTTGGTGATATTCAAAAAAACCTTTTTACCCAAGCGAAAACGTGTCTGAAATCCCGTATTAGCAACACCAAACGCCTCTAAAATCGTATCTTTTACCCAAGACAAATCATCAAGCGTGCTATCTTGGAGTCGCAGATTGATGAAATTGGGGGTATCGTTTAGAATCTTATAAGTGCAGAAATTCAAGATATTTTCAAGATAATCTTTTGGGGTGTGATTGCGCCTATCAAAACCAGCATTCAGAGAGATAGAAACCTGTGCAATCGGCGGGGAAAGGAGCAAAGTAAAAATCGAGGGTTGCAGATAAAAGCCACTAGTAACCAAATCAACTTGCAAATCATATTGTTTAGCAATCCTTAAATAATCGCCCAAATTCTGCACTTTGCAGGGATCACCCAAAACGTGGAATGCTATCCTTTCACACAGGGGCGCACTCTGCTGGCAAACCCGTGCAAACAAATCGAGTGGCATTGTTTTGCGAACCCCCTTGGGAGCGGGGCAAAAACTACATTTCAAGCCACAAATATCGCTGAGTTCGATATAAATCTTTTTGAATTTAGACATTAAATCGAAAGTGCATCACATCGCCATCTTGAACGATATAATCTCTCCCTTCTATCCGAACAGCCCCAGCTTCTTTGGCTTTTGCCTCCCCGCCGTATTTGATAAAATCATCATAAGAAATCGTCTCCGCACGGATAAAGCCTTTTTCAAAATCCTTGTGAATCACCCCAGCAGCTTTAGGCGCACTATCGCCTTTGTGGATCGTCCAAGCACGCACCTCTTTGACCCCTGCGGTGAAATAACTCAACAAACCAAGCTTAGCAAAACCTGTGCGGATAATCTGGGTAAGCCCGCTTTCTTCACAGCCCATACTTGCCAAAAATTCATTACGCTCATCCTCATCCATCCCGACCATCTCTTCTTCAAGCTTCGCACACAGCATAATCACCTCACAACCCTGCTTGCGGGCGTATTCTTGAACTTTTTTGAAATACGCATTACCAGAAGCGATGGATGCCTCATCAACATTTGCCCCATAAATGACTTCTTTGTTACTCAAAAATCGCAATTCCCTTTCAAGAGCAAGAAATGCTTCAGTGTCTTTATGCCCAAATGTCCGCACCGGTTGGGAATTTTCAAGATGTTTTAGGAGTGCCTCAGAGCATTCTAGTGCTTCTTTGGCATTCTTATCAGCCTTTGCTTGGCGGGAAAGCTTTTCGATTCGCTTGTTGAGGCTCTGCATATCAGCAAGCAAAAGCTCAAGCTCGATGATTTCAATATCGCCAATCGGGTCAATCCTGCCCTCAACGTGCGTGATATCTGAATCCTCAAAACAACGCACGATATGCAAAATCGCATCGCATTCTTTGATGTTAGCCAAAAACTGATTGCCTAGCCCCTCGCCCTTGCTCGCCCCTTTGACAAGCCCAGCAATATCGACAAACTCAACCACAGAGTGCAAAACCCTTTCGGGATTGACGATTTCAGCAAGCTCTAAAAGTCGTTTGTCAGGGACATTCACGACAGCACGATTGGGCTCGATAGTGCAAAAAGGATAGTTAGCAGATTGGGCATTTTGGGCTTTGGTGAGCGCATTGAATGTGCTAGATTTCCCGACATTTGGCAAGCCGATGATACCGATAGAAAGTCCCATTTTAGCCCCTCTTTGCTACATCTTGAGCGAATGCCACACACGCCCGCACCCCCGCACCGCTCGCCCCAGCGGTATGGATACCCCAATCTTTCTCGACATATGCGGGACCAGCGATATCGATATGTAGCCATTTGTCTTTGTATTCTGGACGAATAAATTCACCCAGAAATATCCCCGCAGTGAGCGCCCCGCCATATCTTGAGGAAGCGACATTGCTAACATCAGCGATTTTGGATTCGATGAGTTTATTAAGATGGCGATTAAAAGGGAGCTTTGCGACCAATTCGCCCGAAGTCAAAGCCAAATCTTCAAATCTCGTTTTCAGTGCTTCATTATGCCCCATAATCCCGCTAGTGTATTCTCCCAATGCCACCACGCAAGCCCCTGTGAGCGTGGCAATATCAATCAAATAATCGGGTTTAAGATCTTGGGCATAACTCAAACAATCCACCAAGACCAATCGCCCCTCAGCGTCGGTATTTCGCACCTCAATGGTCTTGCCCTCACGAGCAAAAAGCACATCATCAGGCTTATAGGCATTTCCCCCGATCATATTTTCGGTCGCCCCGACAATCGCGTGAATCTCTGCTTGGATTTCCATCTTTGCGAGGGCATTGATAATGGCTAAAACCGCACAACCCCCGCTTTTGTCCGCTTTCATTGTTACCATATAATCAGCAGGTTTCAAGCTCAGACCCCCGCTATCATAGGTAAGCCCCTTGCCTACTAGCACAATTCTTGCACGTGATTTTTTGGGCTGGTAGGTCAGATGAATCAATCGTGGAGGGTGTGCAGAAGCCCGATTTACCGCCAAAAATGCACCCATTTTTTCTTGTTTCAAAAATGCCTCATCGCCGATAAAACATTTGAGCTGATTTTCCTTCGCAATCTTTTGTGCCAAATCTGCCATAAACAAAGGAGTAGCGTCTTCTGGGGGCGTATTGATAGCATCTCTAGCCAAAACCATACTCTCTGCTAGAATCAAAGCCTTGTTAAATGCCCCATCAAAATCCTCTGGGGAAAGGGTGCAATCTGCCCCATCAAAACATTCATTAGCGACAAAAATTTCTTTTAACGTTTCTGATGATGGGGGGGATTTTTTGCTTTTGTATTGTTCAAACACATATGTTCCAAGCAACATCCCTAAAAATAGCGATTCCATCATTTTTTTGTCGCCATAAATACCGATTTTAGCAGTGGCAAAAGGCATTTTTTTGATATAGCGAATCGCTTGTGTGCCCGCCTCTGCAAGCATTTCAGGATCAAAAGGCATTTCAGGGTTAAGAGATTTGATACCTACATAGAGGATTTTGTGTTGCTGGTCAAAAAAAATCCCCTCGCCCTCATAGCCAAATTCTTTTAACACCGCAGGCATTACCCAGGGGTGTTTGAGATTTTTATCCACAACAAATACAATACCCAAATCCGCTTTGGTTTCTACAAAACTTGTTTTTTCTAAGCTAATTTTTAACATCATTTTTCCTTCCCTATTTTTTTATTTTCTCGATCTCAAGTTGCGATTGGATTTTTTGAATTTTCTTATCGATCTTTTTTGTATGGGAATTGAAATACCAAATCACAAACCCCAAGAAAACAACCAACAAAATCACAAAAATATAAGGGTGGTGTTTGAGCCATCCTAATATATGCAGGATTTGATCGCCCAAAAACCACGCCAAAAGAATGGTTACAGCAGCCCAAACCCAAGCACTGATGAGATTAATAATCGCAAATTTCAAAGCGCTATAACGTGTCAAACCAATACTGATCGGGATAATCGTGCGCATACCATACATATATCTTTGGATAAATATGATAGGCCAGCCGTATTTTTGTAGCAAAAGATGGGCTAAGGCGAGTTTTCTGCGTTGCTTACTCAAACGTTTCTGCATATAGCCTTTGTTGAACCTGCCGATATAAAAATAAATCTGATCGCCTACAAATCCCCCAAGCCCCGCAACAAACACCGCCAGAAAAACATTCATATGCCCGGTATGTGCGGCGATCCCAGCAAATATCAAACCAAGCTCGCCCTCTAAAATGCTCCACAAAAATAAAATCAAATAGCCCCAATCGGCTACATAGGTATCCCAAAGCTCGATGATATATTCTTCAATACCCATTTTCAAGCCCTGCATTCAATATCGTGAAGACTTTGCTAGATTCACGCAATTTCTCAGCACCGCCTAATTGGGGCAAATCCAGCAAGAAACAAGCCTCTATACAGGTCGCACCCACACGTTTGATTAGATTGAGTGCAGCTTGGGCAGTCCCGCCTGTAGCGATCAAATCATCGATCAAAATAACTTGAGCGCCCTTGACCCCCCTAAAGGCATCAGTATGCATTTCAATCTCATCAAAACCATATTCAAGCTCATATCTTTCGCTCAAGCGTTCAGAGGGGAGTTTGCCTTTTTTTCTAATCGGAACAAACCCGGCTTTGAGAGCATAAGCCAGCGCTGCACCAAAAATAAATCCTCGTGATTCAATGCCGGCAACAAAATCGACATTGAAAACTTCGTAACGGGTTTTTAAAGCATCGATGAGGGATGCAAACAAAATGGGGTGATTGGTTAAAGTCGTGATATCCTTAAACAAAATCCCGGGTTTTGGATAATCAGGGACATCCCTGATGGCAGAAAGTAAATCTTTTTTTAGTTTTTCAGAAATTGGGTGCATTGTTTTCCTTATAAGAGCGCTTCAATTTTTTGTTCTAAATCTTTGATTCTGGTTTTGTATTTATCAGTTTCTGTGCGGTATTGCGAGTTCCTTTGTTTAAGCGTTTTTACCTCGTTTTTGAGCGAATTCATCTCTTGAGTCAAAATATCGATATTCCCTAAGGCTCTTTGGAGTTGGAGTTGGTGTTTTTGGATCAAGATTTCAGCTTCTTGTAAAGTGAGCTTCATCGAAGCGGAGTTGCGCTCTTCTCTTTCTGCAATGGATTTATAAAAAAACGTTTTCACCACCATATAAAGAACAAACAAAATAAAAGCGGTAATAAAAAACCATTGTAACGCCATATTCATCATCTTGATGACCCCTTATCGTTCAAAATTATTCAAAAGCTTCGATTTTTGAAATCCTGCATTCGTGCCTGCCACCTGCAAAATCTGTCTGAATAAAAGTCTCCAAAATCGACTCCACTTCACCAAGCCCGCTGATTCGCTCAGCCAAGCACAATACATTGGCGTTATTATGCAGTCGTGACATTTTTGCCATATACGCATCCAGACACAAAGCAGCCCGAATACCCTTGAAGCGATTAGCAGCAATACTCATCCCCAGCCCAGTCCCACAAATAAGAATGCCTCGCGCATCGCCTCGCTTCAAAACCTCCGCACAAACCTTATGGGCAAAATCAGGGTAATCTACTTTTTGGGAATCTTTCGGAAGAAAATCAAGCACTTCAAAACCCTGCAATAAAAGATAGTTTTTTACAAAATCACCCAAAACAACCCCAGCGTGATCGCTACCTAAGATATAGACCATCAAAAATCCTTTTTATGTCAGTAAAAAATGCAATAAAAATTGCACGGGATAAAAAAATATCTGCGCCAATGGTGTAGCCAGAATAATCAAAATAATTATCATCCCATAAGAACCTATCTGTGCAAAAAACCTCGGCAAGGCATCAAAGCCGAATTTCAGACAGATAAAACTCAATGCTTGCGAACCATCCAAAGGTGGGATGGGCCAAAGATTAAAAATCCCCAGGACAACATTATAGATAATCAACTGCACAAAAAACAAAATCAAAATCTGTGTCCAGCCCCCCGTATCGTTGCCAAAAATCCCACTAAACAAAATCCCACTGATAAGAAGTGCAAAAATAAGATTATAAGCCACGCCTGCCAAACTCACAGCTACACCCGCACCATACCCCCATCGCCCGATGATGAGATTCATATTGATAGGAACAGGCTTCGCCCAGCCAAACAAAAAAGGCGCGTGGGTAAAAAATAAAATCAAAGGGATCAGCACAGAGCCAATAGGATCGATGTGTTTGAGGGGATTGATACTAAGTCTGCCCATTTTTTTTGCGGTATCATCGCCATAACGAAACGCCACATAGCCGTGCATAATCTCGTGTCCAATGATAGCAATCAAAAAAGCAAGTATTTTTAAAACAACATCAGGTTGGAAAAAATTCATTACATCCCTACCCGTTTGATCTGCTTTTCAAGACTTTCAACGCTTTTAAACATTCGTTCCCATCGGATGGTAAATAGCGCTTTAGGATTCTTGTCAGCACCCGATTCAACGCTGTTTTTGAGATTGATACTAAAATAAATAAACCACGGCTTCCCGATGATATTTTTGTAAGGCACACTCCCCCAAAATCGTGAATCATTGCTGTCATCGCGATTATCCCCTATCATAAAAAATTCATCAGGAGCGATTTTTTTATAAAACACCAATTCGCCATCAAGATTGACAGGCATCATTGCGATACCTGCTTGATTGGGATTGTCATTCATACCCAAAAATCCGTTATCCAAAGAGGTTTGAGCCATATTTGCCATCACAAAATACGATGAATTGCCGTTATTATAATGGATTCCCTTATGCTCTTGGGAATAGGGTTCAAAAACAAATTTTTTATCCATCATCACAACGATTTTAGACCCTTTATAATGCGATTGGACATAATCATCCCCTTCGTGGGGGTGCAAATAAAATCCGTTTGATGTGAAAATCACCTCATCCCCACCCACAGCAAAGTTTCTTTTGACATAGTAGGTTTTGGGTTCGTGTGGGGGGATAAAAATCACAACATCGCCACGCTGGGGTCTTTTGCCCTCCAAAAGATGCCCATTACCCTTGAAATCTGGTAGCACAGGGAACTCGATCCAAGGGATTTTAGGGATGGGAATCCCATAAGAAAATTTTTTGACAAACAGCATATCACCCTCATATAAAGTCGCCACCATCGAACGAGAAGGGATAACAAATGCTTGTGCAACAAAGAAAATGACAAATAAAACAATAACAATCGTGCCTGTCCAGCTAGAGCAAAAATTATAAATCGATCTTAAAAATTTCATTAAATTCCTTAATATTTTTGGATTTTTTCAATTTTTTGTTTTCTGGCTGCCAAAAGCGTATTTTGCAACAAAGAAACAATCGTCATCGGTCCCACACCGCCGGGGACTGGGGTGATAAAACTGGCTTTTTTGCTCACAGCGTCAAAATCCACATCACCAACGAGTTGGCCATTTTCCAAGCGATTGATACCAATATCGATTACAACGCAACCATTAGCAACCATATCCGCACGGATAAGCCCGGGTTTGCCCACACCCACACAGATGATGTCAGCATTTTTGGTAAAAAAACCAATGTCCTTAGTCAATATATGACAAATACTGATGGTTGCCCCCGCATTAAGCATCAATGAAGCCAAGGGTTTGCCAACAATATTGCTAGCCCCAATTATAGCAACATTTTTACCTTTTAACGAAATGTCATAATATTCTAAAAGACTCATCACCCCCATCGGCGTAGCAGGTGCAAATGCTTCAATACCTGCAAAAATCCTCCCGGCATTGAATGGATGGAATCCATCGACGTCCTTGCACGGATCAATAGCCTCCAAAATGGACTTTGTCTCGATATGTGCTGGCAGGGGCAACTGGACTAAGATCCCATCAATTTGCGGGTCAGCGTTGAGATCTTTAATGATTTGGAGCAAGTCAATTTGCGTGATGTCTTCGGGCAGTTTTTTTGCCACACAAGCCACCCCTGTGCGTTCGCAGGCTTTTATTTTCATATTTACATACGCACAGCTTGCAGGGTCTTTGCCAACCAAAATCACTGCAAGTGTGGGCACTACCCCATTCCCCTTTAGCGAATCTATTTGCGTTTTGAGTTGCTTTTCAATCGTGTCTGCCAAAGATTTGCCATCAAGGAGGGTCATTTTATCGCCTTTAAAATTGAAGTGCTGTATTATAATAAAAACTCTATTTCTAAAACTTTAAAAGGAATGTTATGGGACGTAACAAGGGATTTTTGTATTTTTGTATTTTTTTTACCTTGCCTGTTTGTTTGATGTCTCAAAATCCTAAGGAAGAAAGCTTTATTACACCGCAAGAATACGGGAAAAAACTCTATGAAAACCCTCGAAATATTGGCTGTATCAAATGCCACGGCAAAAATGGCGAGGGCGAAGTCATCGCACGCTACAAACAAAAAGGCAAAAATAAAATCATCCAAGCCCCCAAAATCAGCGATATGGACTTCCAGACTTTCAAAAAAGCGATGAATAGAGACAAAGGGATGATGCCCAAATACGACCTAACCGATGAGGAAATCAAAGCGATTTACCTCTATATAACATCAAGATAGTTTTGAGTTTTTGCAACTCAAGCATTAACGCCTTTAGTTGCCTGAATAAATAATGCTTCTTCTTTGATGACATCCCAATTTTCTTTATATTGGGACACTTGAGACAATTTCACGCTTTTGCACGCCTCTTCGCTCAATTCCTCTGCCCACTTCATCGGAATAATATAACAAATCCCCACTTGTTTATCCACAGCAACATAAATATCACAATCATCCGATGTGATTCTCTTGCCGATATTTCTTTCGTGCCTATGATCAATACCCTGCCCGCCTCTATCTCTATCCTTAAAGCTAATGATATTTCCAGAGCTGATACCTTTTATCTGCACTCTTAGTAATGTATTATCAAAATCAATAATTGCATCATATCGACTACTGCGAACATCTACACTACTGCAATTAAAACCTGCTAAAATTGCCCTAGCTACAAATATAAATTCTGCACTATCACCTGCATTTGCGACCATCACACCACTATCAATATGGTTAATATTATTACTAAAACCATTTGCCATCGCAATATAAAGGGATTTTTCAATGATTTTCTTAAGACTGGTTTTGATAAATCCAAATTCATTTTTCAAGGTTTCATCGTGCAAATGTTTTTCTATTTCATCGATATTTGCTTGTGCCAAAACTTCCAAATCTAGAGCCTTAGCAATATTTGAGAAAAAAACCATCTCATAATAATGCTTCAACTCTGCTTCTTTGACCCCATATCTTTCAGCAATAGATTTTATTTTGCTTTTTGTATAACCAACCTCTCTTAACGCATCAATATATTTACACATCTAAAGCCTTTCTGATTTCTTTAGCAATCGCCTCAATAACGGGGATGGTTACAGAATTCCCTATCTGTTTGTAAAGATGAGAATTGGCAAGTTTTTCACTCAAAATAAAAGCCTCATCAAATCCCTGAAACCTAGCACACTCCCTAGGCGTTAGCTTCCGAATACCCACGCTATCTATCACAAGAGGAACATTATGTCCCCCTGTCCCCATATTGGCTGTAAGTGTTGGACAAAGATTATTTTTATTTTCCCGCACATATACCCGTCTCCATTGATAAATCGTGCTAGGATTTTTCATCGCCTCTTTGAGCTGTGGATAATATTTGCTTTGATGATAATAAAATGCCTCATCCACCTTTTTATCGATCAAATCAGTGATTTTTATTGTTAGTTTTTGAGGCTTGGGGAAGCGAAATTTTTTGTAAGCTTGCTTATCTTTAAAACCCACAATATAAATCCGTTCTCGATTTTGGGGAATATTGCCATAATCTGCACTATTGAGAACCTGACTAGTGATAAAATAGCCTCTATTTTCAAGCTCGGTTTTAATCCTTTCATAAGTCCTACCCTTATCGTGCGCTTGAAGGTTCTTGACATTTTCTAAAAAAACAACACTCGGTGCTAAATCATCAATAAAACGCAAAATCTCAAAAAAGATATTCCCTCGTTTGTCCTCAAAGCCCTTTTGATAGCCAGCAATCGAAAAAGCTTGGCAAGGGAAGCCACCTGTAAGAATCTCTACCTGCTCGACTTCTTTTGTATCTAATTCCTTGAGGTCCTTTTCATAAAGTTTATGCGAGTGATTGAGCCGATAGGTAATGCTTGCATTTTTATCTATCTCATTTGCCCACGATATAGGAAATCCTGCCTTTTTAAAACCCAATTCAATGCCACCAATCCCGCCAAATAATGCACCGATATTGTAATTTCTAATATCTTTAAATGACTTCTTCATAGCAGAATTATATCAAATTAAAGAATATCAATAATCATATACCTAACCCACGCACCACGATTCTTTTAAATTTTAATGCTATGATTGCATTTTATTAATCAAGGATTTTTATGCATTTACAACGTGTCAAAGAAGCTATCAATGCCATCAAAAATGGCGAAATGATTATTGTTATGGACGATGAAGATAGAGAAAATGAGGGTGATTTGGTGCTAGCAGGTATCTTTTCTAGCCCTGAAAAAATCAACTTTATGGCCCAAGAAGCTCGCGGGCTCATCTGTGTTTCCATCACCAAAGAAATCGCCCAAAAGCTCGATCTCCCGCCGATGGTAGAATACAACAACTCCAATCACGAAACCGCTTTTACCGTCTCAATAGACGCCAAAGACGCCAAGACAGGTATTTCAGCATTTGAACGCCATCTCACAATTGAGCTGATGTGTGATGAAAACACGCTCCCAAGCGATTTTGTCCGTCCCGGGCATATCTTCCCTCTCATCGCCAAAGATGGCGGGGTGCTGGTGAGAACCGGGCATACCGAAGCGAGTATCGATATTTGCAAGCTTGCAGGTCTCAAGCCTGTGAGCGTGATTTGTGAGATTATGAAAGAAGATGGCTCGATGGCACGGCGGGGCGATAAATTTCTCATAGAATTTGCCAAAAAACACAACCTCAAAACACTCTATGTCTCCGATCTCATCAGCTACCGACTCCAAAATGAAAATCTCCTCACGATTATTTCTAAAGAACGGGCTGATTTTCTAGGCACAGAAACGACAAAAATAGTTTTCAAAGACCATCTCCAGCGAGAACATATTGCGTTCAAATTCCAGGACAGCCCCACCCCGCTGGTGAGATTCCACACCATCAAAACCGATTATGAACTCCTTAGCGAACACAAAAATTATGAATTTTTAATCCACTCCATCGCCAAAATCAAACAAGAGGGCGGGTATCTGGTGTTTATCAATGACAATACGGGCAATGCAGAACTCATCAAAAGTTTTGGAATCGGCGCGCAGATACTCAAACTTCTAGGTATCGGGGATTTCAAACTCATCACCTCCAACAACGCCCGTGAATACAATGCCCTCAAAGGATTTGATTTGCGGGTGATTGAATCTATCCAAGTTTAAGATTTTTGTTTTTTTGTGAAAAAAAAAGGGGGGGGGGCGTTTGTCAAAGCCCCTCTGTTTGGGATTTTAGGCTTTTCTAGCAATCAATGTGCCGAAATTCACCCATTTAAACAACACTTCCACGCTTTGAAACCCCGCATTTTGAAGCATTTGATAATTCTCTTGCAGACTATAAGGAATCAAGACATTTTCCAAAGCCTCTCGTTTCGTGGTTATCTCATTTTGGCTATAGCCCTGCTCTTTTTTATAAAGATAATAACGTGCAATCATCTGCTTGTCCAAAACTTTATCGCAACTTGCCATCTTTTCACTCATCACAAACACCCCGCCATCGCACAACCCAGCAAAAATCTTCTCCACAAGTGCGCTTCTTTGCATTGGTCTGACAAATTGCATCGTATAGTTGGCAATCACAGCTGAAGCATTCTGGATATTGAGACTTAAAAAATCATCGCAAATAAAATCGATATTTTTGCCATAAGTATTCGCCTTGAGGCTAGCACGCTCAATCATTGCTTTTGAGCTATCTATACCAATGAGACGCACCCCGTTTGCGTTATTGTTTGGCTCGCTATTTTGTGCGCCATTTAGCCTGCTGGCAAGCTCAAGCAAAAAATTTCCCGTCGAACAGCCCAAATCATACACGCAAGTATCCCGGATTATAGCTTGAAGCACAAAGTCCGCACAAAGCTTGAGAGACTCCGTATAATAAGGAATCGAGCGCATTGCCATATCATCAAATACGCTCGCAACACCAGCGTCAAACTCAAATTGTTTTTGTAACGGGGTGCAAAACAGCTCGTCTTTTTTCATTGATTTTTCCATTGGGTTTTTCCCATCAAGCTTTTCCTGTCAAATTTTTCCATTCAATCTGATTTTTTCAAAGTTTTGCCATACCAAATATCGGAGAACTCGGGCTTGCATAAGTTTTTTTCTCTATCCTGCCAGCCAAAAAACTTTTTCTTCCACTAATCACAGCGTGTTTCATCGCTTCAGCCATCAGCACAGGATTATCTGCGAGTGCAATCGCACTATTACTCAAAACCCCATCAGCCCCCAGCTCCATCGCAATACTCGCATCTGAAGCACAGCCCACGCCCGCATCGACAATCACAGGCACATCAATGCTTTCTTTGATGAAGCCAATATTATAGCGGTTCTGAATCCCAAGCCCGCTCCCAATCGGTGCAGCCAGAGGCATTACAGCACTCGCACCAACATCTTGAAGCTTTTTGGCGATGATAGGGTCATCATTGGTATAAGCTAGCACACAAAACCCCTCTTTAGCAAGCACTTCGCACGCCTTGATCGTCTCGATCACATCAGGATAGAGCGTCCTTTGGGTATCACCGATAATCTCAAGCTTGATAAAATCAATCCCAACCGCTTCTTTGATAAGCCTAAAAAGCGTGATCGCCTCCTCTGCATTCGTGCAACCTGCGGAATTTGGCAAAAATGCCACATTGGTATCCTTGAAAAAATCGAGCAAATTTTCTTCGTTTGGATTGGTGATATTTACCCGTCGGACCGCCACGGTGATAACCTCTGCACCTGAAGCCAAAGTCGCTTGTTTTGTCGTAGCAAAATCCTTATACTTCCCACTACCTACAATCAATCGGGATTCAAAGGTTTTTGAACCGATTTTCAATAAATCTTTTTGCATATTTGGAATCCTTAAAATTTATTTTTTAGCATTTTATCCAAATATTGATTCATTATCACGGGCTAAAAAACAGCTCAAAAATCCCCGCAAGCAAGCAAAAACCCATAAAAAATCTGATTTTATGCCAAATGAGTGTCTTTATTTCAGGTAGCCACGCCCTTTTTCAAAAACAGCGACACCAGCCCCAAAAACAACAGCACGCCCGCACAAATCACAAACATCGCTTGCAGTCCAAACGCATTAACCAGCGACTGGGAAAACAGCGGGGAAATAAACTGCCCAAAGGCGAGCAACATCCCAAACACGCCATACGCCTTTGCCCGTTGCGTTAGTGGTGCGAGCGTAAATAAATGCGATGTGGCATTAATAATCGCCACGCTAAAACTCCCGCCCGCTAACATCCCGCCAATAATCACCCCTGCGGTATTCTCAAGCGTGCCTGCCATCACAAAGCCCACCGCCATTACCACAAAGCACAAGAAAAATATCACTGGCACCGATATTTTTTGCTTGATTTTGGCATAAAAAAGCGGGGAAAACGCTGCCACAAAAATAACGGTGGCAATAATAAGCCCGATGGTTTGCGGGTCTTTTCCTAGCACAATTTTAAGCAAATACGGCATTTGAATAGGCATTGACATAAAAGTCAAATACAAAATAAAGCCAATCAAATAAAGAAAAGTAAATTTTAACAGCGAAAAGGCTTCTTTATTATCGCCCGCCTGCTCGGCTTTGCGTTCTGGCTCAAATAATATAAAAAACGCCGCAAGCAGAGCGATGATTTCAATCGCATAAACCCAAAACGCATAATGCCAACCCAATTGCCCTAAAAACCCGCTAATAGCAATCAGCACCGCACCGCCAAACACCTGCGCAAAGCCCATCAACCCTAGCGCTTTGTCTTTTTTATCACCAGAATAATAATCGCCGATCAGCACCGGAATACCCACCACCAAAGCCGCCGTGCCCACGCCTAAAATCGCCCGTGAAAAAAGCATCCAATAAATATTTTCAAGCCAAATTCCCGCCATCCCGCTTAGCGCCCAAATAAACATTCCTAACAGCACAAAGCCCAAACGATTGTATTTATCCATCAAATAACCGACCAGCGGGGCAAATAACAAAGTAAATAACGCTGGCAGGGTTAAAATAAACTTGGATAAAAAATCAATATGAGGCACATCGCTAAAGAATTTTTCGATTTCAGGAATAACCGGCGACACGCCAACATTGCCGAGTGCCATCGTCCCTGCCGCGCCGAAAATAACAAATTTAAACAAAACACTATCAACATTTTTAATTTTTTGCATTAGATACCCTTCAAAAATATATTTTGAAGTTTATTCTATCAATAATAGTTATTATTTTCTACTCCAAAAGAGTATTTGGTTTTTCAAAAATACACAAATGGAACAATGAAAATAGATTTAATGCTTCATTTTGGCAAACAAAAACACGCACGCCACGACATACACCACAACACCAAAAACCACAAACATCGGGGTTAGACCGACAGCATTCACCACTGGCTGGGTCATAAAGGGCGAAATAAACTGCCCCATAAACAACGAAGCTGCCAAAAATCCGTAAGCCTTCGCCCGTTCAGCATCCTTTGCGAGCCTAAAAAGCCAAGAGCTATTATTTACCATCATCAGCCCCAGTCCCGCACCCATCAAGCCAAAAGCGAGCAAAACCACAGCATAGTCATAAACAAAACCCACCATAATAAAGGCAGAACCCATCAAAAATAAGGCTAAAAAATAGATTTTAAAAATACTCAAAAAACTGCGGAGGCGATTGTAAAATAGCGAAAATACCGCCATACAAATCGACCCAACCGCCATCGAAACACCAGCATAAGCGCTTTCCATTCCCAAAGTATGCGTGATAAAAAACGGCAATTGTGTAGGCGCGATATAAAAAATTGCCATACAAAAAATGCCCAAAAAATAAACGGGTAAAAATTTTATAATAGAAAATTTTTGCTTTTCCTCGATGGGATTTTCTGTGTTGTGGTAGTGGCGCTTGGGTTCAAAAAGCATAAAAAAAGCAAATGCCAATGTCAAAATCCCAAGCAAATACGTCAAAAATGGGTATCGCCAATCTAGGCTGGAGAGATAGCCCCCAAATGCCAAGAAAAATGCCCCACCAAATGCCATAAAAAATCCTTGCAATGCCAAGGCTTTTTCTCTTTTGATACCGGTGTAATAATCACTCAAAAGCACGCTCACCCCTGTCATCAAAAACGCTGTGGCAACACCAAAAACAGCTCGAGATACCAAAAGCAAATACAAATCATCCAAAAAAAACCCGCTCACCCCCGCCACACTCCAGACCACTATCGCAGGATAGATGAGCTTGAGCCTGCCAAACGCATCAAACATAAACCCCGTAATCGGCGAAAATACCATAATAAAAAGTGCGGGCAAGGTCAAAATCAGCTTGGATAAAAACTCGATGTTTTTGACATCAGAAAAATGTGTCTCAAGCGCAGGGAGCGAGGGTGCGATGATCGCAGGTCCTAGCACCGTGAGGGCTGCGATACTAAAAAGCGCACTTTTAAACACAAAACTATCGGTATTTTTTGATCGTGAAGTCAAATCTTGCGTATCCATTGCGTGTCCTAAAAAATGAAATAATGTTGTCTATACAACGATTTTGAAAAAGCATTAAAAAACCCGCAAAAAGCGGGCGATAAAGAAGAAAGGAGGATTAAGATTTCTTGTGGATTTCGTTGATATAAAAACCTACAGAATTCAGCCCCTCTTTCTTCGCCCATTCATAGGCCTCAGAAACGAATTTCCAATTGATATGATTATAAAATTTCTCCAAATACGCTGCTCGCGCATTTTTGTGATCAATATAATAAGCGTGTTCCCACACATCCACCACAAGCACAGGGACTTTGCCATCAGTTACCGGTGTGGCGGCATTGCTTGTTTGAACAATCTCGAGCTTTTGTGTAGCGAGATTATAGACCAACCAGCACCAGCCTGAACCAAATAATCCTGTCGCTGCATTGATATAAGCCTCTTTGAAAGAATCAAGCGAACCAAAATCATTACTGATGGCGTCTTTGAGTTCTGAGCTCATTTCACTCGCAACTGGTGCGATACAATCCCAATAAAAATCGTGATTATAAACCTGTGCGGCGTTATTAAAAAGCCCGCCACTGGCTTTGGTGATGATAGCAAACAAATCGCTGTTGGCAAATTCCGTATTTGCAATCAGGTTATTGAGATTATTCACATAGGTTTGGTGATGTTTTCCATAATGAAAATCAAACGTAACCGGACTCAAAAAGTCTCCCATACTATCTTTTGCATAAGGTAGTTTTCTTAATTCAAACATTGTCGTGTCTCCTAGGTAATTTAGTTGTAAAGTTGTAAATGCTTGACAATTATATCATTTTAGTTTTATTATATTATCTTTACTCGGTTCAATTTTTTCTCTGAAAAATTGAACCTGAAGACCACTTCGCAAGATGTGAAATCTTGCTTCGTTCCTAAAGAATAGGGTTATAACGGCGTGCGTTGCACTTCGTTATCAACCCAGTTTTATAGGTTTTTCTCGGTTTGAATTATCGAATCTGAAGACCGCTACGCAGAGATAAACTCTGCTACGCTCCTAAAGTTACGATTTCACGCCCAAGCGTGGCTTGTGCGTTGGAAATAAGTTTCTAAGGTTTTTAAATCTTATCCACCTAAACCAAAGCCAGCTACGCCCTGTCATCTGGAATTACTAAGGGGGCGTGTCAGGAGGTTTTCACCCGCCCGCCCATTGTTTTAAAGGGGACTTTTTTACCCGCCCACCCAAAGAGGTTTTAGGAAGGGGGGAGAGGCGTAAAGGCAAAGCCAACTGCTTGGCTTTGCTAGCCTCGCACGCCGATTGCCTTATACTTCACAAGTTGTATGGCAATACGGCTAAGACGCTTGCTAAGTAGAACCCCGCCCCCTCCTAATGGGCGTAAGCCTAAAAAACATTACTTTCTACTCGATTCAGTTTTTTCTCTGAAAAACTGAATCTGAAGACCACTGCGGGCAGTGAAACTGCCCTACGTTCCTAAAGAATGGGGTTATTCCCAGCTACCGCTGGTCATCAACCCAGTTTTATAGGTTTTTAATCCTATCCGCTAGCAAACCAAAGCGTGCCACGCTTTTTCACCCTATCGGCTAGGGAGGCGTGCAGTGGGTTTTGACCTGCCCGCCCATTAATGAATCCTCGCTTCATTCCTTTTAAAATCTTGTATAATTGAGGCTCATAAAACCAATGGAGCAAAGCCCAATGCCTATAAATCTGCCAATCAATCCATACGACACACAAGGTCTCCAAGCACTCCAAAAGCTTCTCAAGGTAACTGATGCCTAAAAACAAAATCCCCAAAATCCGCTTTGAGGGCTTTAGTGGGGAGTGGGAAGAGAGGAAATTTAAAGAAATTGCAAATGTCAGGAGAGGTTTAACTTATAAACCAAGTGATATTTGTAGTTATGGCATAAAAGTTTTAAGGTCTTCAAATATCAATGAGGATAATTTTGTTCAGAATGCAGATGATGTTTATGTCAGAGAAGAAGCAATCAATATAGACTTTGCAAATGAATTTGATATTTTAATCACTTCTGCAAATGGTTCTAATCGACTAGTTGGAAAACACGCAATTATTCAGAATTTAAATTCAAAAGCCGTTCACGGCGGATTTATGTTGCTCGCCACTTCAAAAAATCCATTTTTTTTAAATGCTTCTATGAGTTCTTCTTGGTATAAAAAATTTATAAATAAATTTATTTCTGGGGGTAATGGTGCAATTGGCAATTTAAGCAAATCCGATTTAGATGAGCAAGAAATCCCCATCCCATCCCTAGCTGAGCAACAAAAAATCGGGGATTTTTTCCAACAGCTTGACAAACTTATCGAACAAAAAGAAAAGAAATATCACAAACTCAAGCAATTAAAAATCGCACTGCTTGCCAAGATGTTCCCCCAAAATGGCAAAACCACCCCAGAAATCCGCTTTGAGGGCTTTAGTGGGGAGTGGGAAGAGAGGAAATTAGGGGAAATAGGGGAAGTGCGTATGTGTAAGCGTATCCTTAAGGAACAAACGCTTGATATTGGTGAGATTCCTTTTTATAAAATTGGCACTTTTGGTAAAGAGCCAGATGCTTATATTTCAAGAGAATTATTTAATGAATATAAATCTAAATATAGTTATCCCAATATCGGCGATGTATTGATTTCTGCAAGCGGGACAATTGGCAAACTTGTTATCTTTGATGGCAGGGATGCTTATTTTCAAGATAGCAATATCGTTTGGATTGAAAATAATGAAAAACAAGTTTTAAATAAATATTTATTTTATTCTTATCAGGTTGCAAAATGGGAAATTCCTGAGGGTGGCACGATTCAGCGACTTTATAATGAAAACTTGAAAAAAACACAAATCCTCTTCCCCTCCCTAGCTGAGCAACAAAAAATCGGGGATTTTTTCCAACAGCTTGACAAACTTATCGAACTCCAGCAACAAGAAATCAAAAAACTAAAAAATATCAAAAAAGCCTTTTTGAGCAAGATGTTTGTATGAGGCGATGATAGGACAAAATAAACTTAGATTTTATCAAAATAAGTCATCTTTTATCATCGCTAACAGCCTCAAAAAACATTCTACAGGGATAAACCTCTTTTGTTAAAAAAAGAAAAATATTATTTTTTACTCGATTCGGTTTTGAAAAACTGAATCTGAAGACCGCTTTATGGAAGCGAAGCTTCCAGTCGCTCCTAAAGTTTAGAGTTATTCCGTGCTACGCACATCATCAACCCGTTTTCTAAGGTTTATAAATCCTATCCACCTACAAACCCAGCAATCTACGCCCTGTCATCTTGCCCACTAAGGGGGCGGGCAGTGGGTGGGGGTTGCAAGGGGGCGGGCGACGCTTCGCAAGTAGAACCCGCCCCCTGCATAATAAAAAAAATAAAAAGGTGGAAGACTAAAAAATATTGTTTTTTACTCGGTTTGTTTGATAAACAAACCTGAAGACCGCTTTATGGAAGCGAAGCTTCCAGTCGCTCCTAAAGTTTAGGGTTATTCCGTGCTACGCACATCATCAACCCAGTTTCTAAGGTTTTTCAAGGTTTTTCTCGGTTTGAATTATCGAATCTGAAGACCGCTTCGGGCGAGTAATTTAAGGTTTGTTAATTCGAGATAAGTTTTATCGGTTTCCATCATTTTCCATCTTTAAGCGAATGCAACCATTCCAGATTTGCCTGCACTTCATTGCCACATTTTTGCAAAAGACTATCACGAATTGAATTAAGCGAAGCAATATCCAAAGCTCGCATCATTTCGACATTCAAAATCGTAGCTTGCCCCGTATTTTTCTCTCCCAAGCGATTAAGCAAAGCTTGTATTTCTTCAATCAAGCTCTCTTTGCTTACAATCTCCCCATAAGCATTGATAAACGTTGGCTTATCTGGCATTATCAAGCTCTTTTTGCAAAGCGTCGTTAAAAACACCGCTATAGCCCATATCTTGGGGAATTTTTTGTTTAAATTCCTCCAAAATACCAAAATAATCCTCCAATGTGAGCTCGCCCTTTAAAAGCTCGTATTTCAGATAAACCCAATAGGTATTGAGCACATCGCTTTGGCAATATTCATCGATTTTTGCCATCTTTTCTGCTTGGCTTTTGCTCTCATCATAATAGACTTTATATACCAAATCCCCGCTCATATCGTATTTGCCCGGTATGTTTAACATCGCACACACAGAATCTAGCTTGAGATGGCGCACCATTCCAAAATGCCCCAAACTCTCCAACAAATCAGTATGGAAACGTTCAGAAAACCTCTGGCGATAGTTTTCCCATTTGCTTTTGTTAAACGCCACATTATCTTGCTCATAATAAGCCGTCGCATTGAGATTGTAACGCATAGCTCGCAACATCAAAGCCGGTAAATCAAACCCTCTGCCGTTGAAACTCACCAATTTCGGCTGGGATTTGTTAAAAAATTTCAAAAAATCCCCGATGAGATTTTCTTCTTGCTGTTCTGGGGTTGTTTCCAAAAGATTTTTACCAAAATTCCCGACCTTGATAAAATGCCCGTAATCATCAGCAATCACGCTAGCAATCGAAACAACTTGGTGTAAATAAAGAGGCAAAAAATCACTCCCGCTTTTTTCTTTTTGCATTGCCATCGCTTGCTCGCAAATCTCTAGGGGCGAATCGCTAGCAATCTCAGGAAAAACCCTCTGCATCAAGCCAACATCTGGAATCGTTTCAATATCAAATACACAAATCATTTTTCTTTATCCTCATAATTAAAAACAGGTAATCCCATTTTATAATAAATCGCCAAAAGCCGCAACGCCACCCCGCAAAATAGCGTGATTATCGTTGCACTCAAAACCTCAAGACCGCCATACTCAATCAAAACATAATACAAGCTCGCTGTAAGCATTGCCACGCCGGCATAAAGCTCTTTTTGAAAAACCAATGGTATCCGATTGCAAAAAATATCCCGCAAAATACCCCCAAAAACGCCCGTAATCACCGCACTACTCACAATCAATACAAAACCATAGCCCATCCCTAATGCTACCTCTGCCCCGATAACGCTAAAAACCACTAGCCCGAGCGAATCCAAAAACAAAAATAATGATTCTAGCCGTGTCATCACCGAAGCAATGCGTGTGGTTATGATTGCAGCAACACAAATCAGTAGCACATAATGGGGATGTTCCACCCACGTGAGGGGATAATGCCCAAACAAAACATCCCGAATCGAACCACCTCCAATCGCAGTAACTAGCGCAATAAACATCACCCCAAACAAATCCATCTTGTGCCTGCCAGCTGCTAATGCCCCGCTCATCGCTTCTGCGGTAATCCCTATCACATACAATATCGTCAAAAGCATTGCCTTACCTCATAAAAAATCATCAACAAACCATCCAAAATTTGAGTAAAATCCCAATCAGAAATATTACCCAAAATAACAAAGGAAAATAAATGCGTGAAATCATCACCCGATTTGCCCCCTCACCGACTGGAAACCTCCATATTGGCGGATTGCGAACGGCATTATTCAATTATCTTTATGCCCGTGCTAACAACGGCAAATTTTTGCTAAGGATAGAAGATACCGATTTGGCAAGAAACTCCCTTGAAGCCAGCCAAGCCATCATCGAGGCATTCAAATGGGTGGGGATGGATTATGATGGCGAGGTCATCTATCAATCCCAGCGCTTTGAAATCTATAAACGCTACATAGACCAACTCATCGAAGAAAACAAAGCCTACTACTGCTATATGAGTAAAGAAGAGCTTGATAATCTCAGAAATGAACAAAAAAATCGGGGCGAAACGCCAAGATATGACAACCGCTACCGAGATTTTAGAGGCACACCACCTGCAGGTATCGCCCCTGTGGTGAGGATAAAAGCCCCGCTAGATGGGGTGATTGCATTTCACGATGGTATCAAAGGGGACATCAAGGTAGGAGCAAAAGAATTAGATGACTTTATCATCGCCAGAAGCGATGGGACGCCAACGTATAACTTTGTTGTCAGCATTGATGATGCCCTAATGGGGGTTACCGATATTATCCGTGGGGATGACCATCTCTCCAATACTCCCAAACAAATCATCGTCTATGAGGCACTCGGATTTAAAATCCCCAACTTCTATCACGTCCCGATGATCCTTTCTCCACAAGGACACAAGCTCAGCAAGCGTGATGGGGCGATGGGGGTGATGGATTATCAAAAAATGGGCTATCTGCCTGAAGCGATACTCAACTTTTTGGTGCGTTTGGGCTGGAGCTATGAGGATCAAGAGATTTTTAGCCTGCAAGAAATGCTTGAGTATTTTAACCCTAAAGCACTCAATTCTTCCCCAAGTAGCTACAATCAAGAAAAATTCCTCTGGCTCAATGCCCACTATATCAAGCAAACCCCCAATGACACACTCCAAAAACTTTTGCAAGATTTCCCCTGCCCTGCTTTGCCTGCCCTGCTTGATTTGCCTATTTCCCAGCGAGATGTGCTCTATAATGCGATCAAAGAACGCACCCAAACACTCAAAGATTTTGCCAACTATGCCAGCGAAATCCTCACAGCCCCGCAAAACTACGATGAAAAATCGCTCAAAAAAATCGATGCGGATACTTTCAAGATTCTAAAAAATTTTAATGAAGCGCTTGCAGATTTTTCTTTTGAGTCGGTAGAAAATCTTGATAAGCATTTGCACGCCTTTATGGATAATCAAACACTCAAAGCAGGCAAATTAATGCAACCCCTCCGTATAGCGCTGCTTGGCAAACCCGGTGGGATCGGGTTGTGTGAAGCGATGTTTGTCATCGGAAAAAAAGAAGTTCAAAAAAGAATCCAAAAGTTCTGTGAAGCTTCATAAATCCTTAACTTTTATGCAGTAGAATAAGCTATCTTTCGATAAAAATTAAAAAAGGACATTTATGAAAAAGTTTCTCTCAATCGCTGCCATCTTCGCACTTTCTATGGGTGCTATCCACGCAAAAAACTTCACCATCGATACCGCACATTCCTCAGTAGGTTTTGAAGTCGAGCATATGCTCCTTAGCAAAGTCAATGGTGAATTTAACACCTTTAGCGGGGTCTTAGACATTGATCCAAAAACAAAAAAAATCAACAAGCTTGAAGGTGAAATCAGTATCGATTCAGTCGATACAAAAAACGCCAAACGAGATAGCCATCTCAAAGCTAATGATTTTTTTGATCTAAGCAAGTTCCAAAAAGCAACATTCAAAATGACGAAACAAGATGGCGATAAAATCTATGGAGATCTCACGATCAGAGGCATTACAAAACCTGTCGTGTGGGAAGCGGAAGTCAAAGGACCTGTCAATAACCCAAAGACAAATAAACAGCTGATGGCACTAGAAATCAGCGGTAAAATCAATCGAAAAGACTTTCAAGTTGGCACCACAACACCCAATGCCATCGTAAGCGATGAAGTAAAAGTCAAAATCCAAATCGAAGCTTCAGAATAATCTGAAGCCTTTTTTGGCTAAAATCCCCAGCTTTATCTCACTTTTATTATCAATCTCTAAGTAATTATTTTATACAATACACAAAAAATTTAAGGTCTTTTAATAATGTTGCGTAGATTTTGGATTTTGCTCCTTTTGGTCTCTATCGGGCAATCTTATGAGTGGAAATATCGCTTAGGATTTGATTTTTATCTTGATAATCTTGAAGATTCTGTGCCTTATTGGGATACCCGAACGATTTATGGTGTCCGCCTTGCCCCAGAAGTCGGTATCGCATTTGATGAACACCAGTCTTTGATGTTTGGGGGCTATGTCCTCCAAAATATGGGCGAGCAGCATTTCCCCACCAAAGCCAATGTATCGATCTATTACAATGCCACAGGAGAAAAGTTTCGCAGTTATTTTGGGATTTTTCCACGAACCCATTCGATCGCCCATTACCCGCTGAGCTTTTTTCGGAATGATTTTTACTTTTTCAATCCCAACATCAATGGGCTGATGTTCCAATACAAGCCTCAAAATCCATCGGATAAATTCGATGGCTACGCAGAATTTATTTTTGATTGGTATGGGGGCAATCTCTCCAAACGATTTGATGAATTTATGGTTTTGGCTTCAAGTGAGTTCCAATTTTTGCGCCATTATCTCTATGTGGGCGGGAATTTTTTGATGTATCATTTCAAAAATGATGAATATCTCGCCAAAGATGGCTCCAATGGCGATACGTATTTGATGGATCGGATTTATTACAATCTCTATGTAGGCACAAATTTCAAAAATCTACTACCCTTTATGGACAAGGCTAGCACGCAATTTGGCACGCTTTCGTCTCTGGAGAGGAAACGCCGTTTAAGCACAGGGCTTGATCCTTTTTATAATGGGCTTGGCTGGCAATGGGATATTGCAATGCAATACAAAGGATTTGGTATCAAAAACAGCTATTATTTTGGCAAGCCCCAGATGAAATATTTTTCAGAATACGGCGAGGATTTTTATAGCGGTTTGCCTTTTTATCAAGCCAAAACCTACGACCGAGCTGACTTTTATTACGAATACAAAAACGATATTTTGACCGCAAGATTCAGCATTATCCTACATTTTGTTGATAAAATCCTTGCCAATCAAGAAATGCTAACAATCTCTTTGGATACACATAAATTATTTAAATATTTCAAGAAGTGATTTTTCTACTAAACGCCTGCTTATTATTTCAGTATGGTAGGCTCTTGGGCTTGGCTATAGTTTCAAGGTAATTTTTCTAAAAACCCATAAAAACAATATTTAAAATCTAAAAATCTACCGACTATAGTATTAAATTTAATATATTATTTTATAATGTATTTTTATACCTTAATATACATAAACAATCTGCTAGTTATTTGCAATCAACACAAACAAACTATCAGGTTTTTAAGGAAATTTTTTTTATAATCAAGCCAAAATTTTATATCATCAAATGCCCCAGATCGACCTTAAATCGCTCAATTAGCATTTATTTACTAAGGAATCTTATGAAATATTGGATATTTTTAATCATCGCTGTTATTTTTGAAACGATGGGCACCACATCGCTCAAACAATCCACCAATACCGGCAATCACATCTATACAGCCATTTTTGCACTGATGTTTGTGATTTCTTTTACATTTTTTTGGAATGCCCTCAAAGGCATTGATCTAAGCATTGCCTATGCCTCGTGGGCAGGACTTGGGCTTGTGCTTATCACGCTTGGAGGGATTTTTATTTTTAAAGAAGAAATAAGTGTTTTGAAAATCCTATTTTTAGCGATGATACTCATCGGCGTGGTGGGACTGAAACTGATTTCAAAAAGCTAATCAGCGATTGCGCTAGCCACGGAGTTGTTCTAAACGCTCCCTTTTTGTGCCAATATCTGTGATTTGCACCCCAAAGTTTCCATCCACGATGACGACCTCTCCTTTGGCAATCACCTTGTCATCCACAAGGATCTCCAAAGGATCATTTGCGAGCTGGTTGAGTTCGACAACACTCCCAATATCCATCGATATGACATCTTTGAGCAACATCTTTTTTTGCCCAATCCTGACTTTGACATTGAGCTTGACATCGAGGAGCATCCCGATATTTCTGACCTCATCTTGATTGAGTTGGTGATTTTGAGGGACTTCAGAATGCGTGATGACTGGCTGCTGTGGCTGGCTTTCAAAAATACCCGTAAAATCAGATGTCGTCAAAAAGACAAAATTAGATTTAATGGTATTGAGCGAAAAAGAAAATTCATATTCTTTGTCATAAGCACCCAAATCAATCGGTGCGATGACAAATTCGATGTTACGACAAGCAAAATTTAACTTCGGAAGATTTTTTTGAGAACCCAAAGAAGTCGAAATCGCCCCAAATATGTTTGAATTGATTTCTTTGATAGCATCAAGATCATCATTATCCATTTCATTTTTGCTCGCACCCTCACCCCCAATCATCAAATCCGCCAAAGAAGTAGCAAGCCCGACAGGCATAATCAAGGCAATATTTGTGTCAAGATCTCCTGAAACTGCGATATAAGTTATCGCATAAGGAACAGGCAAAGCCATCGCACTAGCATAATCTGTTTTGGTGTTAGCAACATTGGGCGAAGACCCTGTAAGCCCCTCAATAGTAGAAATGGCTTCTTGAGTAAAAATCTTTATAAAATCATTCATTGTTCTTCCTCTTCTTCCATATCATTAACCTTACTCTTTCGCTGTTCTTCAAGCATTTCAAGAATTTCTTTAACTTTATCTTTTTCTGTCTTAATAACTTCTTTGACTTTGATGGTTTTGCGATACCGCTGGAGTCCCACGCTCGCTAGATATTTTTCCTTACCATCGACATTCACAACGACCGTGTCATCAGCTGCCCGATCCAAACGAATAATATCACCCACCATCAAATCCAGCACTTCTTTGAGCGTCAATCTCACCCCGCCCAAAAACACTGAAACATTCACACCAGCCCCACCAACCAAAGCTTGAAGCTCTTTATTACGACTTTTTTTCGAACTCGTTTCAGAAAGCATCAAATCCCTACCGCCCAGCCGAGAAAGTATCGTCTCAAGCGAAATCACAGGATAGCATAGATTCATCATACCGCTACTATGCCCGATGATAATCTCCATCACCACCATAATAACAATCTCATTTTGCGCAACGATCTGGACAACATTCGCACTCGATTCTTTAGCATCGACGGTCGGGAAAATTTCTGTGATGGGCGACCACGCGTCTTTGAGCGTCTGCATAATCTGGCGAAGTATCGTATCTAAAAGATTGAGTTCAATATCGCTAAATTCTCTGGAGCTATCATATGGATCGCCCTTCCCGCCCAAAAGCCTATCAATCATCGGGAAAGCGATACTGGGATTGATCTCTAAAACCCCCGTCCCATCCATCGGTTTCATCGAAAATACGTTAAAACTTGTCGGGCTTGGCAAACTCATCAAAAATTCCCCATAAGTCATTTGATCAACGCTGTGGAGCTGGATTTCAACGATACTTCTCATAATAGCAGAAATCTGGCTAGAAAGGCTTCGAGCCATCTTGTCGTGGATACTCCGAAAAGCACGGAGCTGTTCTTTGCTGACACGATTGGGGCGCTTGAAGTCATAGAGGGTAACTTGCTTTTGATGGATAATATCACGCTTTTGCAAAACCTCCGCATCATCGCCTTCATCGACAACCTCAAGGAGCGCATCAATTTCTTCTTGACTTAATATATCAGCCATTTTTTTCTCCTAAAGATTTTCTTATTTTTTTAATCACTTCTTTGATAATCTGAGAGATTCTTGATTCAGTAATATTCAAAATTTCTTTGATTTCACTCAAATTCAGCTCATCAAAAAAATACAGCTGGATAATCAATTGTTCCCGATCTGGAAGCATTTTTAAAATTTCTTGAATGGTGTCGATAAGCTCTTCACGCTCAATTTTTTCTAAGATATTTTCTTCCTCAATGATATTGCACTGCTCATCAATAGGCACTAAGGCATAAATATCTGAGGCGATCTTTGCTTCTTTGATCTTTTCGACATCTTCGCCCAAAATTTTTGCGAGATATTCATTGCTGGGTTCTTCTTGATGTTCATTGAAATACTTTGAGATTTCATAATCAATCGCTTTTATGAGCTTTCTGGATGCCCGAGATACAATATCAAGCGAACGCAAATAATCGAGCATTGCCCCGTTCGCACGGGTTTTGGCATACCCCCAAAACGAATCATTGAGGGTATTATCATATCTCCTAGCAAGCTTGATAAGCTCTTCTGTGCCGATGGAGACCAAATCATTCAAATCCACCGAGCTTGGCACGCGTTCTTTGATACGATATGCCATCGAACGCACGGCAGGGAGGTATTGCATAGCAAGCTCATCTTGAGAATATTTGATGGTTTGATTGTAGCCATACAGATTTTTTTTGTTCATTTTGATTTCGCTTCAGCAGTTACGGGCTTGTCTTCTGCAAAATCAGAATTTCTAATATAACGACGGATATTTGCCGCTTCCCTTTCCCTAATATCAAATTCACGATCAAAAAGTTCTAATTTTTTCTCAAGATTGGATTTATTAAACATTGTTTTATCAAATTCGATAAACCAAATATAAGCCGAAGCAAAAAAAAGTGTTATCAAATAAAAGCCTATCGTTGCAATCACCGTCCAAAACAAAATAACTTCCGGCTCATCAAATTTAGCAATACCAAAAGCAAGCCCTAGAAAAAATCCAAAAACAACAGAAAAATTAATGAAGTTATTTGGTTTCATCCGTGCTCCTTATAGGTATCCTAATATCCTTTTGAAAAACCCTGAAAAGTTTTCTTTGGGAGTTTCAAGCATATTTTGTTCCACTTTTGAAACGATCATCTTAGCAATCTGCTTGATAGAAAATGAAAAATTACTCAAAGGCTCAACCCTGCAGAGAAGCTCACGATATTTTGTGGATTTTTTGACCGCATCGCTTGAAATGAGCGTGCCTAAAAGGTTCAGCTCCAAACCAGACAGATTTTTCTTCGCAACATTTTGTATCTTGGTAAAAACCCCCATCCCCTCTTTTTGCGATGTTGCCATATTCACGATGACAAAAAGCTCGGTTTTGGTTTTGGAGTTGATTTTGATAGTCGCATAAGCATCCGTGATCGCAGCAGGATCAGGCACGGTTACCACCACGACATAATCACTCGCATTCAAAAACGCTCGGGTTACCTCCCCAATCCCAGCACCCGTGTCAATAATCATAAAATCAAGACTATCTAAAAGCCTGCTCCCATCGATAAACTCATCCAAAATATCCTGATTAGCGTATTTCAAAATCTCATCACCGCTATCACCGGGAATCAGATACAAACCATCTTCAATCGGATAAATCACTTCATCAAATTTCGCCTCACCTTTGAGGGCGTGCAAGATATTTTTATTTGTCTTGACACCAAAAATCAAATCCAGATTTGCCAAGCCAATATCGGCATCAAACACACCGACTTTGTAACCCATCTTACAAAGCGTATAGGAGAGATTCGCACTGATGGTAGATTTTCCCACCCCGCCCTTGCCACTCGTGATGGCGATAAATTTTGTTTTGCCTTTTTGTGTGGCAGGGGCTTTCATCAAGTTTTCTAAGTTGCTGGCTTGATTCATTGGATTACTCGATTAGGGTTTGAAAAACCATCTAACATACAATCGACCAAATAATCATTGGTCGCCACCATCAAATCCATCGGCACTTCTTGCCCCACAGAAACGTAGCTCACGGGCTTTTTGGTCTCATAGACTAAAGAAAACAAATTCCCCAAGCCCCTGCTTTCATCAAGCTTGCTAAAAATCAATGTATCAATATCAAGCTCGCCAAAAGAATGGTAAATATCCCGCAAGTCCTCGTATTTGGTAGTTGCCGACAGCACGAGCGTTACATCGATTTTGTAATCATTATTGATAAATTTTTTTAACATATTGATTTTTTGCTTGTCGTGTTGGGAATGCCCTGCGGTATCGACCAAAATATAATCACAATACCGCAATGTATCGACTTCTTTGAGAAAATCCTCTGGCTCAATCACGGTTTCTATGCTGATTTTCATTTTTCTAGCATACCAGGTGAGTTGCTCAAGCGCGCCGATCCGATAGGTATCGAGCGTGATAATACCGACTTTGTATTTTTTATCCAACATCTTTGAATAGCGAGCGGCTAGCTTAGCAAGCGTGGTGGTTTTGCCCACACCTGTTGGACCGACAAGCATAATGATTTTTTTTGTCCCCATATCCAAATGCTCGCTACGGCAATAAATCATCTTGCGGAGCACCTCGCGAAAATACCGCTTGATAGTCAAAGAATTTTCACGCATTTTTAATGGCATTAATTCCAAGCTGAGCTTCATAATCTCATCAAGATGGATTTTATTCATCCCGCTATTTCTGGCTAGTCGGTAGATTTCAGCAAACTCCTGGGGGACTTTGGGGGGTTCATCTCTGGGGGCTTTTTCATCCCAAAACATATTTTGTATCAGCTTGATTTTGTCATTTATCTTATCAAGCTCGACTTTGATATGCTTGAGTTCTTTGGTGTCATTTTGCTGGCTAATCACCCGTTCTTCTTGCTTGCGAATCAGCTTATTTTCTAGTCTCAAATCAAGATTTTTGGAGACATCTGGGACGATAACAGACTCTTTTTTGGCTTGCGGTTTTTTCGATTCAATACCTGCTATTTTGCTAATCTCCCTCACAGCGTCTGAAAGCTGGATGGTTACATCATCATAGGGATTTCTCTGCGCACTTTTCTTCTTTTCTCTATCTTTTTCCAAAATCGCATCCAAGCGCTTTTGAATGCTATTTTTGGGTTTGGATTCTTGTGTATCTGGCTCAAGAGGCTCTTCATTGCCATCATCGCCCTCAACTGCCACAACGATTTCATAAAGACCCGGCTGGGTCATCGTCTTTTTTCTGATCTCTTTTGTTTTGACCACCAAAGCGTCCTCGCCGTGCTTGCTTTGGGCGATTTTCAAGGCTTCTGCGGCTGTCTCTCCGCCATATGTATAAAGTTTCATTACTGCCCTTTCTGGGTGAGATATGTCAAAAATAAAGGAATCAAGACCGATTCACGTTGGGACCAATTGGGATGGGGTATTTTAAGATAAGGACGCTTTAAAATCAAATCATTAAAAAAAATAATATCTATATCTAAAGTTCTCGGAGAATTTTTAAATTCTCTTTTCTTGGGTCTGCCAAATCTGCGTTCCAAGTAAAAAATAAGCCCAAAAAGTTGAACAATAGAAAACCTTGTCGCCAGCGTGATGGTCGCATTATAAAAATCATCTTGATGGGTATAGCCAAAGGCGGGATTGCGATAAATCGGCGAAGAACGCAGGGAAGAAATATTTTTATTACTTTGAAGCCAACGCCAAAGATGTTCAAAACGTTTTTTACAATCCCCAATATTCCCGCCAATCCCAAGAGTAAGCGTGTTGGCAAAACCTGCAGGGGCGAGACTGGGAGCAAGCCTATCATCAAGACGCCTATCAAAACTCCTGCAAGGAAAAAATCGAGAAAAAATTAATGCCCGCATTTTACTCCAATCATTTATAAAATCTCTGCTCTGCCATTTCTCACGACCACCAAATCTTCGATACGCACACCATAATAATCGGGGATATAAATCCCGGGCTCAATCGAAAACACCATCCCATCTTCAATGATGGTTTCACTCCTTGTAGAAATAAATGGCAACTCGTGGATATCTAGCCCAATGCCGTGTCCGGTGCTATGGACAAAATATTTCCCATAGCCTGCTTTTTCAATGGCATTTCTAGCAATGGCATCGATTTGCTTACCAGACATCCCGCCCCTAAGAAGCGCGATGGTTTTTTCTTGTGCTTTCAAAACCGCCTCATAGATGGTTTGGAGCTTTTTATCTTTGAAATGCTGGGATTTTCTAAAAACAATGCCATCTTTGCCAAAAAACGCTGTCCTTGTGCGATCAGAACAATAGCGTCGGTATTTGACCCCCGCATCAAATAACAAAAGATCACCCCGCTTGATTTTGTCTTTTTGGCTAGGGGTGGCGTGGGGTTTGGCAGCATTCGCATTGATCCCTACGATGGGGCTAAAGCTAAGAGGATATTTACCTTGATGGCTCAAAAACCCACAAGCGTGATAATACAAATCCTGTTCGCTCAAAGTTTTGCCACCACCAATACGCTGGTTGATAAATCTGGCAAAACGTTTGTAAGCCTCTTTGTTGAGTTTTTGAGACTTTTTGATATGTGTGATTTCTTCATCGGTTTTGATGATACGTTTTTGTTGGTGAAAATTTGGAATACCTTTGAGTTCTTTTTTGGAATCCAAAGAAGATTTTAGCTTTTCAAATGCACTCAAAGTCATCTGGCTTGGGTCATAAACAATGCTTGAAACACGGCTTTTGTTGATGAGAGCAGTAGCACTGCTATACAAATCATTTGATGTGATGACCTTAGTCTGGCAAGCTTGCTGCTGTGCTTCTAGGGTATATCTCGAATCGGTGATAAAAAACTTATCGCCCCCGAGCTTTAGGAATAAAGCGTGATCGCAACTATAGCCACACTCAAAATATTGGGCATTTTCATCGGCAGTAAGGTAGGATGCCTCATTGATTTTTTTTGTCATTCTTGATTTCAGTTTTTGCTTCAATTTTTGTATCAGCCGAAGTGCCTTTGGCTTGGGATTCTTTGATGGCTTTTATCTCGGATAAAATCTGCATCATCGCAATGATTGCCATATGGTATCCAAACGCACCAAATCCCGCTATCACGCCTGCACTCACCGCTCCGGTATAAGAATGCCTTCGAAACTCCTCGCGCGCGTGGATATTACTCAAATGCACTTCCACGACAGGCACACCTGCTGCCATAATCGCATCAGCAATCGCAATGGAAGTATGGGAATATGCCCCCGGATTCATAATAATCCCAGCATAATCACTGCCAACACATTCTTGGATTTTATCAATCATCTCACCTTCAAAATTGCTCTGAAAAAAATCGATTTCAAGATGATTTTGTTTGGCAAAAGCCTGCATATTTTCGTGGATTTGCTCTAAGGTCATCGTGCCATAAATCCTAGGATCTCTGTAGCCAAGCATATTTAGATTGGGACCTTGTATCACCAAAATTCTCATTGTTTCTCCTAAGTGCAAATTATATTTTTCCAAATCTTAACACAAATCTTGTTAAATTACAATCTAAAAATTATACAGAGGAATCCTCGCCATCACCGCTGTGTTCTGGCGATGGTGATTGATCTTGGTTTTTCTGAACCTCTGGCTGTGGTTTTTGAGGTAAAGATTTTTTTTCTTCCTGAAATGGCGGGCCTTTTTTGAGGATTTCCGTAAGTTCGGCGGCATTTTTGGGATTCATCTTGGCTAATATCTTCCCCATATCTTGAGCGCTCAAAGAAAACAAAATCGCTGCAGCTTCCATACGGGGGAGATTTTCGATAATAGGTGCGGCTTTGGAATCTTTCATTTTGGCATACGTTTGGGCGAGTTTATTGTCTTTTGCCTGATCGATTTCTTTGAGAAGCTTTTCATTTTGCTTGATGAGATTTTTTATTTTTGCCTCCTCCTCATCATTCATCGCTTTTATGTTGGCTTCTTTGTCTTCGATTTCTTTGAGCTTGGCACTCAAGGCACTTTCTCGTTCTTTTAGCTTGGCTTGGCGCTGGTTGAAAATATTTTGCGTCGCATTTTTGAGGGCTTCTATCGCTTGATATTTTTCATCGAGCTTTCTGAGTTGTTCTTGGATTTCATCTTTTCTGGATTCAAAAACAGCATTGCATTCCAAAAGCTGTGTTGGCGATTGGCTCAATGATTGCGCTTGAGCAGATGGCTGGGCTTGGCTCGATGATTGCGACGAGCCAACTTGTGCCATCAGAGGGACTTGAATAACTATTGCCAATAAAACAAATCTTAAAATATTCTTTATCATACGTTCTCTTTATTTGAAGTAAAAAGCATCATCGCGACTTCATCAAGATTTTTTCCTTCCAATCGCTTGAAATGTTGCACCATTTTTTTGATTTCATTTTCTTGGAGGTATTTGATTTTTTCATATTCGATACAAGCGAGGCGGTAAAATTCCCGAAGCTTTTTTTCGATATTTTTCAATCCTGATATTTCTTCTTGAAGCAAATCCATCTGATAAACCAACATTTTTTTGATTTCACTGACCCGCTTAAAATCCCAAAAACTCCCACTTTCTGGGACACAAACAGCGTCAAGCTCTCTTATGAACTCGCTAAGTTCTTCATACTTTGAAGCGATGAGATTATTGTTTTTGATGATTTCTACCTCGCTTTTATCCACAGCCTGCTTTTTGAGCTTAAGAAGAGAGTCAAATTTTGTTTTCATAAAACAATCGTATCCTCTCTCTCGGGGCTAGTTGAAATGATAGAGATTTTTACACCCACGAGCTTTTCTAAGTCCAAAATATAATCTTTCGCTTCTGTTGGCAGGTCTTCAAAACGCCGAATCCCTGCGGTTTTGCCCCAACCTTTGTAGGTTTTATAAACAGGTTTTAGCTCGCTAATATCACTTGGCATATTATCGATGATTTCGCCATTGCCATTATTGTATTGATAACCAACACAGACTTTGACCTCCTCTAGCCCATCTAAAACATCAAGCTTCATCAAACTAAGCTCGGTGCAACCATTGATACGGCAAGCATACCGCACGCCTAGGGCGTCAAACCAGCCACATCGGCGCGCCCTGCCTGTAGTTACGCCAAATTCGTGTCCTTTTTCTCGCAAAAACTCTCCCATCTCACCAAAATCCTCCGTTGGGAAAGGGCCATTCCCCACACGGGTGCAGTAGGCTTTGACAATGCCAATGATCCTATCAAGCGCCTTAGGAGGGATACCGCTCCCGCTGCACGCCCCTGAAGCTGTCGTTGTCGAACTCGTTACAAAAGGGTATGTCCCGTGATCAATATCAAGCATACTCCCTTGAGCGCCCTCAAGCAAGATTTTTTTGCCCGTATCCATACCCTGCCAAAGCAAGCTAACCGTATCGGTAACAAAAGGCAAAATCTTGGGGGCATATTCGCAGAGATAATCATCGATTTGCTGCAAGCTAGGGAGTTGTATCTGGTATAAATCTTGCAAATAAGCGATTTGTTCCAGATAAAATTGGATTTTTTGCTTCAAAGCAGGGATGTCTTTGAGATCGCCCATTCGAAACCCGCTCCTTGCGACTTTATCGCCATAGCTCGGGCCGATACCTTTGTGTGTCGTGCCGATAGCATTTTTGAGGGATTTTTCTCTTGCTGTATCGATGATTTGATGGTAAGGCATAATCATATGGGCTTTATCGCTGATAAACAGCCTGTCTTTGAGATTATCAAATTGGCTAATCTCCTCGCACAATGCGTCCATTGCGATAACAACGCCATTGCCGATGATGTTTTTACACCGAGGATACAAAACACCTGAGGGCATTAAATGCAAAGCATATTTTTTCCCACCAACGACAATCGTATGCCCGGCATTATGCCCGCCTTGATACCGGACAATATAGTCATAATCCCCTGCAAGCCGATCAACAATCTTGCCTTTCCCCTCATCGCCCCATTGAATACCTACTACAAGATCTGCCATTTTTTCCCTTTTAGCTTATTTTTATCAAATAATCAACCACATCATCGGTATAAATCCCAAAACCGCACGACTCTGTCCCCTCAATCGTGTATTTCCCACCCAAAAGAAAGGTATGATTACCCGCAAACATCCTAAAAACCAAATCATTATAATAATCAACGGGAGCAAAATCAAGCGGGGAAAAAATCGTCTTTTCATAATTACAATAACTCGCACTTGCTGACATCGCCTCAAGCGCTCCTTTTAAAAATTCTGGGGCTTTTTTAGCAAAACTTTCGAGATCTTCTCTCGTTTGGACTTTTAGCAAATCCGCCAAATAGCTCGCTGATTTTAAAATATCTTCGACCTGCATTCTTCTAAATGTCTGCATATCCACGCCCAAATCACGTGCGCACAATTGCAAAATCTTCACATTTGAAATCTGCAAAATAGGTGCGATTTCAAGCTTACGCATCATCACTGCACTCAAACCAAGCAATTCTGGAAGCTCGCTAGCGTCCAAGCATTCTGCCCCGATCTGATGGATTTCATTGGTAGGGTAGCTAAAAACGGGCTGGATATAAAACCATTTTTTTTGATCGGTCGCCCTACCCAAACGCTTGGTGATGATACGAATCGCATCAATGGTGCTATCGTAGCGGAGCGATATTTGATGGTTGTTTTGAGAACTCAAGCGGATAATATCGCGGTTTGAAAAATTTTTTTGATGTTCGAGATAGACAAAAAACGGCGTGAGGATTTCTTCAAAACCATTTTGATAAAAAACCTCGCAAGCAAGATTTTCTATTTTGCGTTTGATCTTGGCAGAAAGCCCAAAATGCAATTTTGTCCCTTGCGGGATTTCGTGTTCTAAAATCATATCCATCCTATATAAAAAGAGAATTTACACTTTCATTATGATAAATTCTTCTAATAACTTCAGCAAACAACGGGGCGACACTCAAAACCGTTATCTTCGAGCATTGTTGGCGCAGTGGGATCGAATTGCTCACGACCACTTCATCTAACGCACTTTTTTCGATCCGCTCAATCGCTGGACCGCTAAGGACGGGGTGCGTTCCCAAAGCCATCACCGAATGCGCCCCTTTGGCTTTCAAAACATCTGCTGCCTTACACATCGTCCCAGCCGTATCGATCATATCATCAACCAAGATAATATCCTTGCCATCGACATCCCCGATGATATTCATTACCTCGCTGACATTTGCCTTTTCACGCTTTTTATCCACGATAACTAAATCAAGCCCTAGCTGATTGGCAAAATACCTCGCCCGTGAAACCCCGCCAATATCAGGGCTAGCAATGATGGGATTTTTTAGCTTTTTGGAACGCACATAATCCCTAAAAACAATCGAACCATAAAGATTATCCACCGGCACATCAAAAAACCCTTGAATCTGACCAGCGTGCAAATCCATCGTGATGACCCGATCCACCCCCGCACTTTGTATGAGATTTGCCACAAGCTTCGCCGTGATAGGCACGCGAGGGGCTGCCTTTCTGTCTTGTCTGGCATAGCCAAAATACGGGATAACCGCATTGATAGAGTTGGCTGAACTCCGCCTAAACGCATCCGTCATTATCAAAAGCTCCATCAAACTATCATTCACAGGGGCGCACGTTGGCTGGATGATAAACACATCTTTGCCCCGCACCGATTCGCTGATTTGGGCATTGATCTCCCCATCGCTGAAGCGATTGAGTGTTGCTTTTGAAACCACCGCATCAAGATGTTTTGCCAACTCTTTGCTAAACTCTGGATGCGCACTCCCGGTAAAAATCTTGAATCCTCGCATTTTGTTCCATCCCTAAAAAGTATAAGTTTGTATTGACAGGATTATAAAGCATATCACTTAAAGTTTGACTTAGAAAACGAAAATAATTTAATTGATATTTTTTATCCATTTATAATTTTTATCTAAAATGAATCTGTATCAAAAATCAAAAAAGGACATACGATGAAAAATGTTACATTGACAAACGCAACCGGAACACCCATTGGCAACAACCAAGACTCACTTAGCGTAGGACCAAGAGGACCTTTACTTTTGCAAAATACGTGGTTTTTGGAAAAATTAGCCCATTTTGATAGAGAACGTATCCCAGAAAGGGTCGTGCACGCCAAAGGAAGTGGCGCTTATGGGACATTCACGGTTACAGGAGATATTACCAAATACACCAAAGCAAAGATTTTTAGTAAAATCGGCAAGAAAACCCCGTGTTTTTTTAGGTTTTCCACCGTTGCAGGCGAACGTGGCGCTGCCGATGCCGAAAGAGACCCTAGAGGTTTTGCGATGAAATACTACACAGAAGAAGGGAATTGGGATCTTGTCGGCAACAACACCCCTGTATTTTTTGTGCGTGATCCCCTCAAATTCCCAGATTTTATCCACACCCAAAAGCGCGACCCAAAAACAAATCTCCGCAGTGCGCAAAATGCGTGGGATTTTTGGAGCTTGCACCCCGAATCTCTCCATCAAGTTACCATCACGATGAGCGATCGGGGCATTCCCAAAAGCTTCCGCCATATGCACGGATTTGGTAGCCATACATTTAGCTTCATCAATGCCAAAAACGAGCGATTTTGGGTCAAATTCCATCTAAAAACAATGCAAGGCATACAAAATCTCACCAACGAAGAAGCAGCTGCAGTGATCGCTAAAGATCGGGAATCCAACCAAAGGGATTTGTTTGAAAATATACAAAATGGCAATTTCCCAAGATGGCGAATGTGCGTGCAGATAATGCCTGAAGCGGAAGCAAAAACCTATCGTTTTCATCCATTTGATTTGACAAAAACCTGGAGTCAAAAAGATTATCCCCTCATCGAAGTCGGCATTGTCGAGCTTAACAAAAATCCTGAAAATTATTTTGCTGAAGTTGAGCAAGCTGCTTTCAACCCCGCAAACATCGTGCCAGGAATCGGTTATAGCCCCGATAGAATGCTTCAAGGCAGGCTATTTTCCTATGGCGATACCCAGCGCTATCGATTAGGGATTAATCACACCCAATTGCCTGTGAATGCGCCTAAATGCCCATTCCACACAACTTCACGGGATGGGTATATGCAAAATGGTAGCTATGGTGCGATGATAAACTACAATCCAAGCTCGCTCCCAGGCTACCAAGAAGATCCCAATGCCCGAGAGCCTAAACTCGATCTTAGCAAGCTGGAAAAAGAAACAGAAATCTATGACTACAACTACCGAGAAATAGATAACGACTATTACACACAGCCTGGCGATCTCTATCGTTTGATGAATGCGGAGGAAAAAGAAAGGCTTTGCCAAAATATCAAAGCAGCGATGGATGGCGTGAGTGTTGATGTCAAAAAACGCCAGATCGAGCATTTTACAAAAGCCGATCCTGCTTATGGCAAGCGAGTAGCTGAACTGGTGCTTTGAGGGTTATGAAGCACATAATAAGGGGTTTAGAGTTACAACGTCCGCTCAATGTTTGGGTAAGTCAAAAAAACCACTTAACACCATCAGGTGGCGGTCAAGATGGCAAAGCGTGAGCTGGCTGGGTTTGAAAGTGATTTAAAAGCAGAAACCTTAGAAAACGGGTTGATAACGAAGTGCAACGCACGCCGTTATAACCCTATTCTTTAGGAACGCAGCAAGATTTCACATCTTGCGAAGTGGTCTTCAGGTTTGTTTGCAAAACAAACCGAGTAAAACCTATAAAACTGGGTTTATAACGAAGTGCAACGCACGCCGTTATAACCCTATTCTTTAGGAACGAAGCAAGATTTCACATCTTGCGAAGTGGTCTTCAGGTTTGTTTGCAAAACAAACCGAGTAAAACCTATAAAACTGGGTTTATAACGAAGTGCAACGCACGCCGTTATAACCCTATTCTTTAGGAATGCAGCAGAGTTTTACTCTGCGGAATGGTCAAGAGAATTCAGTTTTTCAAAACTGAATTGAGTAGGCATAATGTTTTTTCCATAGCAGTGTTTTCTAGTTATTGTTTCTCATACTAGCTAGAAAGGGGTCAGGGGGGCTTAGAATTGCGAAGACCGCCCCCCTAGACCCCTTAAACCCCTACCCCCGTCACGCCCCCTTAGTGGGCGAGATGACAGGGCGTAGTAAGCTGGGTTTGCTAGCAGTTCTGAACTGCTTGCCTTTGTCGCGCTTGTGTGCTGTGAAAAATCGGAAACAAGGGCGTTGAAGTGCGCCCGCCGATTTTTCGCAAGGAGACACAAGCAAGCGACTTCCCCTCCTTTGTTTGCCGAAAAGAAAAGCGGCGCTTATTCTTTTCGTGGGTTAAAGGAGGGGTTAGGGGAGGATTAAACCTCTTTTCTTTTGCGATTAAAAAGCTTAAAGCATTTAGGAACGAAAACGGGCTTTGCCTGTTGGAGTGGTCTTGCGATTCAGTTTGCAAAAACTGAATCGAATAAAAAATGAATATAAAAGGACAATTTATGGAACGCAGAGATTTTATAAAAACGAGTATCTTAGGCACAGGCGTTTTGATGGGTTCGAGCCTATTGGGTGCGAGTGTGCCAACATCAAAAAAAATTTCACTAAATTTTAGCTATCAAATCAATTTTGACTCCGCCAAAGAAGTCAAACTATGGATTCCAATGCCTCTAACATCAAGCTTCCAACAACCCAGCCATATCCGAATAAACGGCAATTATAATAGTTACAAAACCATTACCCAAAATGCAACACCCATCGTGTTTGCCCAATACAATCAAGCAAAAAAGTCAAAAAATATTTCTATTGCGCTCGATGTTTTGCTAACACCGCGCAATGCCCCAACACCAAGCACGCCTCAAGAAGATCTAAAAGATTTTATCAAGCCAACACGCTACATCCGCACAGATGGGCTGATTGCCGAGATTGCTTCCAAGCTCAAAGCAAACGATCACCAAAAAACAGCCCAAAACATCTATGCTTGGATTACAAACAATCTTGATTATGAAAATGCCAAAAACACGCGTGGGATCAGAAAAATACAGACCAAAGACGCCAAAGTCATTTTATCGGGCAAAAACATCAGTGCTACGACGCTGTTTGTGTCTTTGAGCCGGGCTTGTGGCATCCCTGCTAGAGAGGCTTTTGGGCTGGAACTCAGCGGGCAAAATGTCTCTTTTGTCTCCAAAGCAGAGGTTTATTCCGCTCAAGGCTGGATACCCTATGATGTCATCACACCCATCAAAAACCCATCTCAAAACGGCTCAAACAAATGGCTTGGGGATTTTGTATTGCTCAATTATGAACGAGATATGCGACTAGAAAATTTTGTATTGAGTTCTTTTGATAGCCCATTTGGTCTTGTGGATAATGATAGATTAAACTACTATGCTCCCAAGCATTTTAGACAAACTATTGGTTATCGATTAATATAAATTCGGTTTGGGGTTATTATCCTACTCGGTTTGGATTTTAAAATCCAAACCTGAAGACCACTACGCAAGATTTGAAATCTTGCAACATTGCTAAAAAAGCTCTTTGACCCGCCCGAGATGTTATGCCTTTTTGTGATTTTGATTTTTTTCAAAAGCCCTGATAGCATAAACAATCGAGCCAAAGAACGCCAATAATGCAATGAGTGCAGCGATAATCCCCATCATTCTATTTTCTCCAATTCATCAAGCTGTCTAATAATATAACGCACAATCAAATAAAAAGCAAGCACAATAATGCCAACGCCTAGAATAATGGCTATGAGTTGAATCGTGTCGATACTTTTATAATGGATTACGGCATAGCCAAAAATCCCGAATAATCCTGTCAATAAGGCAAGAATGATTGCCTTAAAAAGATCAATCGTTAGTTTGATTTTTTCTTTTCTACTCATAAGAAATCCCATCGCAAATAATCCATTATATCGAATCTCATACCCAAAAAAGCTCGCCTTTTTTAGACATTATTTTTATAGCAAATATTTTATAAAAATATCATTGCCCATCAACCCAGTTTTATATTTTTTTACTCGGTTTTCATTATGTTTTACTCGATTCGGGTTAAAGCCCGAATCTGAAGACCACTCACGGGAGCTAAGCTCCTGTTCGCTCCTAAAGTAAGGGCGTCTGCTATGCTCCTATCGGAGCATAAACACATCGCCGTGCGAAGCTAAAAAAGATAAGCAGTTATCTTTTTTTACGCTTCTCCTCTCATACCCAAGCCTTAGGCTTGTGCGTTGGAGATAAGTTTCTAAGGTTTGGAAACCTTATCCGCTCTCAAACCAAAGCCCGCTACGCTTTTTAATCTTGCATTGCATTGGGGGCGTGCAGGGGGAGCAGGGGTTTAAAGGGGTGAGCGGGGGGCGCTTCGCAAGTCAGCCCCCCAGCACCCCTTTCTAGCTAGTATAAGAAAAAATAACTAGTCGCACGGCTATGGAAAAGAATCATTACTTTCTATTCGATTCACGTTGTGAATCTGAAGACCATTCCGCAAGATGTAAAATCTTGCTTTTGGGCGTATTGCTGTGCTCCTTATAGTCGCACAACGCAATCGCCGTGCGAAGCTAAAAAAGATAAGCAGTTATCTTTTTTAACGCTTCTCCTCCTAAAGTAACCATCTCATACCCAAAGCGTTGCTTTGTGTATTGGAGATAAGTTTCTAGGATTTCCCCTACTTCCTATCTTATTATTTCCTACTTCCCATCTCTAACTTCATATACAATCGTATAGGCATTGGGGTTATGATAGATTTGTCTAGATAATCCATCAGCAAAGGGTTTGGTTTTGATTAAATCATCAGCACTCTTAAATGGCCCAA
>NZ_MLAM01000013.1 GCF_002272825.1 Helicobacter sp. 11S02596-1
GGATAGCTAAAACGCTTATAAGAAATATCCCCAATAACTTTTTTACTCCCATTTTTGTGCCTTTGAATTAATATATAATTTATAGATTATATATTAATTTTTAAAAAAACACACTAAAAGCAATCAACCCATCATTCGTGGTAAAAGTTTATAAGTGTTGGTTTGGTGATACCAACAGCTGAATTGGAAGGATAAGGTCTAGGGGCGGGTTTGTTAGAGGTGGCGGATGGGTTGGGATTAATAGGTTTGTAGTTCGTTACGCCGTTAAAGTTGGTTGCCGAAGTCGTATTTCCACCTTGTGGATTGGGACGATTAAGGTTATCAGGAAACTTCAAATCCCCGCCTTTCCATTGGTATTGGATATAGTTATTTTTAGCGATATATTCAGAAAGCCGTTTTTCATAAAGTGCGTATTGCTCGGGTCTGAAATAACCAGCTGCAATACCATCTTCGACTTTGAGTTGGTAATACCTTGTTGATAGATTCGATATGTTTCTAATAGCATTTTCTACCGAACCTTCTGTAATCCCATCAACCATATCCATTAATTGTTTTCTTTCTGTGGCATTAGAATGTCCTGTTCGATTCAAAATCGTATCGAGATTTGCCTTGATAAACATTTTCCAGTTATTGGCATCTTTCATTTCTGTCGTTGGCACATTAAACAAAGTAAATAATCCCCGCAATGGCGAATCTAACGGACCAAATTGTCCTTTATTATAATTTTGAACATTCATAAAAAACCCATCGACATTTTTATTTAAATCCCCTAAATCTCTCGTAAATTGGGAGCTATTGCGGATATGTAGCGGGTCTTTTTGTGGTTTTGGTTTGCCTACCAAGCTATCTTTATAATACCCCATCCGCTCTTTATCTTTGCCAATCTCATTCCACGCAACAACGGTGCGATTACCTTGTGCGGTTTGGGCTTGATTTGTGGCGTTGGTTGCTTGGATACGACCGGGCATTGTTTTTTCTTGCTCTTGGGCTTGGAGATGTTGGAGAATCGTATTTGCCTTTGTGTAATCCGTCTGGGCTTCCATCTGGTTTTGTTGGGATTGTTTGATGGTATCAAACCAATTAAGCTCCTTTTGCGCGAGGGCGTTTTGATTACGATTTGGGGCTGGGTGCAAGTGGCTAAAATTAGCATTACTATGAAACCACTAGCATATTTCAAAAGTGAATTAAAAATTTGTTTGTTATTTATTTTTTCTTTATGCAGGGGCGGGGTCTACTTAGCAAGCTACCCACCCCATTCCTAAAACCTCTTTGGGTGGACGGGTCAGAACCCACTGCCCGCTCCCCTAGTAGATAGGCTGAAAGGGTGTGGCGGGCTTTTTTGCTAGCAATTCTTGACTGCGAGACCTTAGAAACCCATCTCGAACATACAGCCTCTGGCTGGGTGTGAGAGGAGGAGCGGGAAGCCAAAGACAACTGCTTGTCTTTACTAGCTTCGCACGGCGATAGTTTTATTTGAAGGCTATTTTTGAAACAATGCTGAGCCAATCCGTAGCATATTTGCCCCGCACGAGATAGCGATTTCAAAATCCCCGCTCATTCCCATCGATAAAATCCTCGCCCCATTTGGCTTGAGGCCATCAAAAATATCTTTCGTGATTTGAAAAGATTGCTCGATCTTTTTGGTTTCAGGGCTGTTTGCCCCGATAGTCATCAACCCCTCTAGCTTGATATTGGGGCAATGCTTGGCTATTTTGAGATAGGTTTCTTGGGCGACTTCTGGTTTTACGCCACTTTTTGTAGGTTCGTTTGCGGCATTGATTTGTAGCAACGCATTTAGGCTCATATTATGGTTCTCACAGCGTTTTTGGATAGCTAAAGCAAGCTCAAAAGAATCCAAAGAATGTACCAAAGTAGGCTTGAGTGCCAAAAGGGCATTGATTTTGTTTTCTTGTAATGTCCCTATCATATGCCATTGTAAGGGGAGTTCATCAAGGGTTTGGGCTTTTGCTTTGAGGTCTTGGACTTTGTTTTCCCCAAATGCGCGTTGCCCGCATTCATACAAGGCTTTTATATCGCAGGCAGTGGCGTATTTGGATACGGCGATGAGCTGGATAATATGGTGTCTGGAGTAAGCAATCCTTGCTTTTTCGATTTTTGCGATAACGGCGTCAAGATTTTTTGCAAATGTATTCACGCTATTTCCTTTAAGTTTTAGGAGATTGGCAAATATGGAATCGCTTCATAAAGCCCTCCGTAATCGTGTCTAAAAGACCTTTTGCTCGGAGCGATTCGATGATTTCTATTGAGCAATCCGTCTCTTTTGGCCACTCCCGCAGGTGTCCATCGGATGGGTTTTTGTCAGTAGCGTCGATGAAAATCGTATGGTTGCATATGCAAATATCACGCTTAGCATCGATGTTATTGGTGATTCTCCAAAGTAGCATATAAGGGTTGTTCAAGTCATTTTTATTCACATCAACGAACACAACAATAGCCAGAGATTTTTGAAGCGAAGCTAGATTTTTAGAGGCTTCTAGGATGTTGCGTGTGTTTTTTTCTACACCTATGATACAGATGGGGTTTTGGGTGTGGATAAAATATTGTTTCAAAATCATTATTTCTGCCATCAGCGCACGGGCTAAATCAAGGAGTTTTTCATCGCTATAGAGTTCAAAATCTTTTTCTTCAGACTGCTTGGTAGCATCCACACCCAGCTTGCCCCCCATTGCATAATCAGGCGAAGCGTGATCGAGTGCATCGCAGATTCCCTCGGTGATGAGGAGATTTTGGGTGCTGAAATGGTTGAGAATATATTCGGTGATTTTTTCTGTATCCGTGAGTTTTGGGGCATTTTCATCGACAAAAATTGCGTGCTTGACAAAACTCATTTGCCCAGTTCCCCAGAAATTATGCATAATCTGCTTGGCGTGTCCGGGGTATTGTGGGCTGATTTTTGCCAAAATCAGATTGTGAAACACGCCATTTTCGGGCATATGATAATCAAGTAGCCCGTGAGCGGTGCTTTGAAGCAGAGGCAAAAAAACCCTTTCGGTCAAATACCCCATATATTTGTCTTCCAAAGGTGGCTTGCCCACAACGGTTGCGAGATAGACAGGGGATTTTTTGTGTGTGATAGCACTGACTTCTAGCACGGGATAGGGCTCAATGGGGGTATAAAATCCGGTATGATCGCCAAAAGGTCCCTCAAGTCGCATTTCACTAGGATCAACCCAACCCTCGATGATAATATCGCAATCGCACGGCAAGGAAAGCGGGTTGGTGAGGCATTGTGCGATATGGGGGCGCTTGCCTTTGATGAAGCCATAAAGCAGTAATTCATAAATGCCATATGGGAGCGGGGCTTGCCCGCACCAGGTATAAAGCGGGTCGCCTCCAATGCCAATGCTTACAGGCATTTTCACACCGGCTTTTTTGTATTCGTGAAAAAAATGATTGGAATCTTTGTGGATTTGCCAATGCAAGCCGAGATGGTTTTTGTCATAAACTTGCAGGCGATACATCCCGAGATTTTTTTTCTTACCATCAAGGCTTTGTGTATAGATTTGTCCCATCGTGATAAATGGTCCGCCATCTTTTTCCCACGTTTTTAAAATCGGCAAGCTAAACAAGTCAATCGCTTCGCCTGTTTGGATAATCTGTTGGGATGGCGGGGTGGAATGGGTGCGTTTTGGGAGCGTGTGGCGCAAGAAAAAAATATCTTTCAAAGAACTCAAAAAGCCCTTCAGCCCTTTTGGAGGGGTAAAATGAATCAACTTTTCTAAATGATTAGCAATATTTTCTACCGGCTGGTTGATAATGAGTTCTAAGCGGGAATGTGAGCCAAAAACATTCATCAATACAGGAATATCAAATGTTTTTTTATTTTTTGAATCAATGGGGTGGGTAAAAAGTAGTGCCTTGCCACCACCAGGTTTTTTGACCTCAAGATAGGCTAAATGTGGGATTTCAAGATTGATATCTAAGGGGATATCAATGATTTTTAACTCGTTATTTTTTTGGAGTAGTTCAATAAATGTTTGCATCAATCCTCTTTAATCAGGTGTTGGGACACGTTGAATTTTTATGAGGATTGTAGCAAAAACCAATGGAATTATTCTTTAGAAAGCCAAACCGATAGTTGCCCCGATACGATTGATTTCATAGCGATTGCCACCGACTATTTTTGGTTTTTGGTAAGTGCCATCTAAACCGATAGTCAAAAATGGGATCAAAGGAACGTCAATTTTAATCCCGTAGTTAAATGAAACGGTATCTTTCAAGCCAATGTTTTCAAAAGTTGAATAGCTTGCCCCGATGTATGGTGTGAGAGGAAGAATAGGGATCTCAAATCCGACAAGCCCGCCGATTTGCATATTTTTGTAAGAATCATTAGCATCTTTGCTTGATTTTGCTATCACATCGTATTTGAATTGTGGTGCAAAAACAACACGCGAAACCCCAAGCCAAATGCGCCCATAACCACCATAAGTGAATCGATTGCCATCGTTTTGATAGCTCAAATTTGCACCGATTTCTGGTGTGATTTGGTAGTTCCCTATACCAATACCAAACAAGCTGCTTGCTCCCATCAATAAAACTAAAGTTAGCTTTTTCATTTGTTACTTTCTCCTAAATGTAAATTTTTTGATTTGCCAATTTTTTTGGTTCGCAAATTTTTTAGCTCGAAAGTATATCGGATTTTATGGTTTTTGTTTTAAGATTTTAAAAAATGCAAAAATGATTTTTAGTTTATTATTTATTTTTTTATCCCCAATTTTATGCTGGGATTTCGGTAGAATAGATACACAATAAGATTTCATTAAGGAAAAAGTATGGAAATTTCTGATCCCAAAATGTTTTTCAATCGAGAACTTTCGTGGCTTCGGTTCAATACAAGGGTATTAAATGAGGCGCACAATGAGACGTTGCCCTTGTTGGATCGGCTCAAATTTATGGCAATTTATGGCACCAATCTTGATGAATTTTATATGATTCGTGTAGCAGGATTAAAACGGCTGTATGCAAGCGGTGTCGCAGAGATTGGTCCGGATAGATTGACCCCTGCAGAACAGCTCCGATTGATTCGGGATTATCTCCATCACGAGCAAAGCAGATTGGAGGAACTTTTCCATCATTTGCGGGCTTCTCTTAGCAAGGCTGGGCTTGTGGTGAAGAAATTTAGCGAATTAGGCAAGACGCAGAAAATGGGAATCAAAGGTTATTTTCAAAATTATTTATATCCTATCATTGTGCCGATTGTTGTAGATGCGACGCACCCTTTCCCTCATCTAAATAATCTCAGCTTTGGTGTGGCTGTGAAGCTAAAAAGCGAAGAAAATGGCGAGATAAAATACGGGATGATTCGGATTCCACGCATTTTGACACGCTTTGTCGAAGTAGATAAGGGTTTGTTTGTGCCGGTTGAGACCATCGTGGGGGAATTTGCTGGGGATTTGTTTGAGGGATATGAGTTGGTGAGTTATGTCCCTTTTCGAGTTACGCGTAATGCAGATATTGAGATCGAAGAAGATGAAGCCGATGATTTTATCGAGCTAATGAGCGAGGGACTCAAAGCGAGAAAAAAGGGTGAAATCGTGCGGCTTGAAGTCGGGAGTGGTGATGAAAGTTTGCTTGATTTTGTCAAAAAGCAAATCATCGTAGCAAAAGAGGATATTTATGAAAATAATATGCCCTTAAATCTCGGCACATTTTGGGAGCTGGTGGGGTGCAAGGATTTTGCTCATCTCTCCACCCCGCCGTTTAATCCAAGAATTTTGCCACCGCTCGATTGCCCGGGTTGTATTTTTGATGTGATTGACAAGCAAGATTTGATGTTGTTCCACCCCTATGAGAGTTTTGATTCGGTTGTGAATTTTATCCAAAGTGCAGCAAAAGACCCTGATGTCCTCTCTATCCGTATGACGCTTTATCGGGTGGGGAAAAATTCCCCGATTGTAAAAGCCCTCACAGAAGCTGCTGAAAACAAGCAAGTAACGGTGCTTGTAGAGCTAAAAGCACGATTTGATGAAGAAAACAATCTGCACTGGGCTAGGGCTTTGGAATCTGCTGGGGCGCACGTCATCTATGGGGTGCCGGGACTAAAAGTGCACGCCAAAGTGGCACTCGTTATCAAAAAAGTCGGTGATAAGCTCAAAGAATACGTGCATTTAAGCACGGGGAATTACAATAGCGTAACCGCAAAGATTTATACCGATGTGAGTTTATTTACCGCTGATAAAGAAATCGCTAATGATGTCATCAAGCTTTTTCATTCTCTCTCTACAGGGACTTCGCACAAGACAGAGTTGAATGCCTTGCGTGTTGCACCCTTGCAGATAAAACCCAAAATCATTGCGATGATTGAAAATGAAATCAAGCACGCACAGAAAGGTAGGATTATCCTGAAAGCCAACGCATTAGTCGATGCTGACATTATTTCTTGGCTCTATCGTGCCTCTTGTGCGGGGGTAAAGATTGATTTGATTATCCGTGGGATTTGTTGCTTGAGACCTGGTGTAAAAGGCTTTAGCGAGAACATTCGGGTGTTTTCTATCATCGGAAAATACCTCGAACACGCCAGAATCTATTATTTTGCGCATTCTGATCCCCAGATTTATTTTTCCAGTGCGGATTTGATGCCTAGAAATCTTGAAAGGAGAGTGGAGCTCCTCATCCCTTGCAGGAAAGAATCCATCACAAAACGCCTCTTTGAGATAGTCAATGTCGGGCTTAGCGATAATGTCCAGATGTATGAACTCAAAGAAGACGGCGAATATCACAAAGTCAATGCCAAAGAAAAAGAAAAAGCTATCAGTTCGCAACTCTTTTATGAAGGGTATGTCAATGAAATCTATCATAATAGTAAGGTTGAACAAGAACATTTCAAAGCCGAAAAGCTTTTGCAAAGAATGATTGGAGAGTCTTAAAATGGGAGCAAATATCATCACATACCATCACATCACGCCAAAGATTGACCCCTCAGCAATCCTTTTTGATGGGGCTTATATCATCGGGGATGTGCGTATTGAAGAAGATTGCAATATCTGGTATGGTTGCGTGCTTCGTGGTGATGTCAATGCTATTACCATTGGTTCAAGGAGCAATATCCAAGATCTTAGCGTGATCCACGTCGGGCATCAAGATGAAAGCACAGGGGGCGATGTGGTCATTGGAAAAGACGTTACCATCGGGCATCGTTGTATTATTCACGCTTGTCATATTGATGATCTTTGTCTTATAGGGATGGGGAGTGTCGTGATGGATGGTGCTAAAATCGGCAAAAATAGCATTGTTGGTGCCGGGAGTCTCATCACCAAAGGCAAGGTCTTCCCTCCTGGAAGCCTCATAATGGGGAATCCAGCCAAATTTGTCCGAACGCTAAGTGAAGATGAGATAACAGCGATTGAGCTATCAGCTTCCAGCTATGTCGCACTCGCAAAATCTTATCAATAGCAAGGAATCTTAATCGGATTATCCTATGTTTAAATATTTTTTGAGTAAAATATCTTAATTATTTCGTAAAAAAGATTAGGGATTTTTGAAAGGCTACAGATGTCTATGTATAAAAATTTATGTCGTCTTCTCTTCCAGCTTGAGCCAGAAACAGCGCATCACCAGGCTGAAAATTTTCTCAAACTCGTTTCTGCTTCTAGTTTTCTTCAAGAGGTGATGGCAAAAGTTTGTTGCTATGAATCTGAAGCCTTGAAACAGCAGGTTTGTGGATTAGATTTTTATCATCCTATCGGGTTGGCAGCGGGATTTGATAAAAATGCCACGATGATTCCTGCATTGAGTGCTTTGGGATTTAGCTTTGTAGAAATCGGCACGGTAACCAAAAACCCCCAAAAAGGCAATCCAAAGCCTAGATTATTTCGCTACGCTGTAGAAGAAAGCCTCCAAAATGCGATGGGTTTCAATAATGATGGTGCGATGAAAGTGGCTACTAGGCTAGCCAAGCTTTATCCTTATGCCCTCCCTATTGGTATCAATCTAGGCAAAAACAAATCCGTGCCACAAGCCGATGCCTTGAAAGATTATCAAGGGGTTTTGAAAGATTTTCTTGATGTTGGGGATTATTATGTTTTCAATCTATCTTCGCCCAATACGCCCAATCTTAGGGAGTTGCAAAATAGCACGTTTGTAGGTGAGCTGTTTAGTATGGCAAAGGAACATACACATAAACCGATGTTTATCAAAATTTCTCCCGATATGGCGATGGATGAGGCGTTGCAGGTTTGTGAGAGTGCCATATCTTGCGGGGCTAGCGGGATTATTGCGACGAATACGACGATTGATTATTCCTTGCTTTCTGGTGCGAAGGACTTTGGAGGGATAAGCGGGGCGGTGCTAAAAACCAAAAGTGCGGGGGTTTTTAAAGAAATCGCTAAAGCCTTTTTTGGCAAAGCTGTTTTGATTGCAGCAGGCGGGATTGATGACGCCCAAGAGGCTTATAAGCGAATCAAAATGGGGGCTTCATTGGTCCAAATTTATACGGGGCTGGTTTTTGGAGGGCCTACTTTGTGCAAACATATCAATCAAGAAATGGTAGCATTGTTGCAAGAAGATGGTTTTTTAAATATAAAAGACGCGATAGGAGCGGATTTGACGTGAAAAAAGTATTTTTTATTTTATTGGTTTTAGGAGTGATGATGAGCGTGAATGCAAAGACGAAGTCTTATTTGCCTAAATATGAGCAGACCAAGCTTGACAATGGGCTTGAAGTAGTGGTAATACCGATGAAAAACGGCAGTGGTGTGATCGAGACAGACATATTTTATAAGGTGGGTTCTCGAAATGAAACGATGGGAAAGAGCGGGATTGCCCATATGCTCGAGCATATGAATTTTAAATCGAGCAAACATCTCAAAGCGGGCGAATTTGATGAGATCATCAAGAGATTTGGCGGTGTAACCAACGCTTCTACGGGATTTGACTATACGCGTTATTTCATCAAATCCAGCAGTCAAAATCTCGATAAATCTTTAGAATTGTTCGCAGAATTAATGCAGAATTTGAATCTAAAAGAAGATGAATTTTTGCCCGAACGCCAAGTGGTGGCTGAAGAAAGGCGCTGGCGCACAGATAATTCCCCGATGGGCTATTTGTATTTTCGTTTTTTCAATACCGCTTATGTGTATCACCCTTATCATTGGACGCCCATTGGTTTTATGGAAGATATCCAGCATTGGACTATCGAAGATATTCGCAATTTTCATTCTATCTATTATCAGCCCAAGAATGCCGTTATTTTGGTAGCAGGAGATATTGAACCCAAAGATGTCTTTGAAAGCGTGAAGAAGCATTTTTCTTCGATAAAAAATACTATAGACAAAATCCCTGAAGTCTATATGCAAGAACCCGTTCAAGATGGGATTCGAGAGGCTACCATCCATAAAGACACCGAGCTAGAGTGGCTTGGCATTGGTTATAAAATCCCAAATTTTTCTAACAAAGACCAAGTCGCCTTAGGTGCGATAGCTGATCTATTGAGCGGGGGTAAAAGTAGCTTGCTACACAGCGAACTTGTGGATAAAAAAAGATTGGCTTCCCAAGTGTATGCCTACAATATGGCACTCAAAGATGAGGGGATATTTTTATTTATCGCTGGGGCGAATCAAGGTGTTGGGGCTAAAAAAATCAAGAAAGAAATCCAAGCGATTATTGATAGATTGAAAGCGGGCAAAATCACAAAAGAACAGCTCGATAAAATCAAAATCAACAACAAGGCGAGTTTTATTTATAGTTTGGAGGATTCTTCAAGCGTTGCGGGGTTGTTTGGGGAATATTTTGCCCGAGGGGATATCAAGCCGTTGCTAGAATATGAAGAAAAATTCGATGCGTTGAGCGTGAAAGACATTATCAAGGTGGCGAAGAAATATTTTATTGATTCAGCTTCTACGATAGTGATTTTGAAAAAATAGGAGATTGTGATGTTAGGTGGGGCAATGAGTGCTTTAATCACTCCTTTTAAAAATTCGTTAATTGATGAAGAAGCCTATGAATATCTCATCAATAGGCAGATTAGGCACGGGATGGATGCTTGCGTGCCAGTCGGAACAACCGGAGAATCCGCAACGCTAAGCCATCACGAGCATATGCGTTGTATTGAAATCGCTGTGAATGTTTGCAAGGGAAGCGGTGTCAAAGTGCTGGCAGGGGCAGGGAGCAATTGCACGGCTGAAGCTATCGAGCTGGCGTTATTTGCGCAAAAAAGCGGTGCGGATGGGATTTTGTGCGTGAGCCCTTATTATAACAAACCCTCCCAAGAAGGGCTTTATCAGCATTACAAAGCGGTTGCGGCTTCGGTTGAAATCCCTGTAATGCTTTATAATGTCCCTTCTCGAACGGGGGTGAGTATTGAGGTCGAAACGGCGATCCGTCTTTTTAGAGAAGTCAAAAATATTTTTGCTATCAAGGAAGCCTCCGGCTCGATGGAAAGGATTATCGAACTTGATCAGCATATCCCAGATATGGCAGTTTTTAGCGGTGAGGATGTTATCAATTACCCGATATTGGCAAATGGTGGCAGGGGCGTGATTTCTGTTACGGGGAATTTGTTGCCTGATAAGATTGTAGCGCTTACGAAATTTGCTTTGAAAGGCGATTTGAGTGCTTCTAAAAGAATAAATAATGAACTTTATGATATAAATAGGGTTTTGTTTTGCCAAAGCAATCCGATCCCCATCAAAGCTGCGATGTATTTGTCTGGATTGATAAAAAATCTTGAATATCGTCTCCCCTTAGTAATGCCAAGCAAAGAAAATATGGGATTGATAGAGAAAACTTTACAAAATTATGAGGTGTTAAAATGACAAGTTTGCAAAATACTACAGAGTATATGAGAGGAAAGACCCTCGTTATCAGCGGGGCAACACGAGGTATTGGCAAGGCGATACTTTATAAATTTGCCCAAAATGGGGTTAATGTCGCTTTCACCTATAATAAAAATGAAGAAGAAGCCCAAAAGATTGCCAAAGATGTCGAGCAAAAATATGACATCAAAGCAAAATGCTATGCTTTGAATGTGCTTGAACCGGAGCAATATATCGAGCTTTTTAAAAAAATCGATGAGGATTTTAATCGTGTGGATTTTTTTATATCCAATGCGATTATTTATGGCAAATCCGTTGCAGGGGGTTTTGCACCCTTTATGCGGCTCAAGCCTAGAGGATTGAATAATATCTATACCGCCACGGTGCTCGCTTTTGTTGTAGGCGCTCAAGAGGCAGCCAAGCGGATGAAAGAGGTAGGCGGGGGGGCGATTGTCTCGCTTAGCTCGACAGGAAACCTCGTGTATATGCCTAATTACGCCGGACACGGGAATTCAAAAAATGCTGTGGAAACGATGGTGAAATATGCCGCTGTTGATTTGGGTGCGTGGGGTATCCGTGTGAATGCCGTGAGTGGTGGTCCTATTGACACCGATGCCCTCAAGGCGTTTCCAGATTATGAGCAGATCAAATCGGTTGTTGAGGAGCAATCCCCGCTAAGCCGTATGGGGACGCCTGAGGATTTGGCAGGTGCGGCGTTTTTCTTGTGTGATGATACCCAAAGCGCTTGGCTTACCGGACAAACCATTGTGATTGATGGTGGCACGACATTCAAATAAAATCGTTCAAACAAAAACCAACTTTCTTTTTAGAATCTTTTTTGGATTCTAGATAAATTTTTATTAATTAAAATCAAATAAATAAGTTTATCATCCCAATAAATTCTCATCGGTAGAGAAATTTTGTGCTTAAAATCTTTCTAAAAATTAGGCTAAAATATCGTATATGGATATGCAAGGGAATAAAATGCCAAGGTCTGTTACTCACTCTATCAAAGACAATCAAGAATTAAGGATTGCAAAAAATTTCTTGATTATTAGCATTTTGCTTTATGTGCTTTATGTCTTATTGATTGCTTTGTTTTTATCGCAAGGCGCTTTGCATTCCTCGTATTTATCGGTATTTTCTTGGATAATCAAAATCGTGTGTTTTGCTTTTAGCACCGCAGGGTTTTATAAGCTTTCAAAATTGGGAAGAAGTCTAGTTTTATTTAAAAATTATATGTTATTTATCGTGGGTGCGGGCGTATTTTCCATCGCCACTTATGCGATATTTAAGATATTTTTTGGGATCGGGATTTTTGATATGAGCCAATATGACCTCCAAAAAGTTCTTGCAAATCCGGCATTTAGTTGGCTTTTTATTTTGATGGGTGTGCTTTATCTTGGGCTTTGTGTTTATTGGAGTTATAAAATCTTCTTTGAACTCACGTGTTTGAGTGGGGATACTTTTTTTATCAATGGATTCAAAATCCTTATCGCTTCCATTGGTATCGCTTTGATTGCAAATATGATGTTTTTTGTTTCCCAAAATCAAATCAGCTCGTTTCTGTTTTTGATGGCAATGATTGGGATGTTGGCAGGGAGCTTGATGGTGATTAGCGGATTTTTTAGACTCAAACAAATTACTTATAATATGCCAGAATGATGATGGGTTTGGGTTTTTGGGCGGATTGATATGGCAAAGAGGTTAGAAACTTGAAAAACTTACCGAATATCTTAACAATTTCAAGAATATTTTTATCTATTTTTTTGTTGGTTTTTATTTTGTATGGAAATAATATTTTGCCTTTATGGGTTGATCGCACGTGGGTGAATTTTTTTTCTTGTTTGATTTTTTGCATAGCGTCTTTGACGGATTTTTTCGATGGCTATATCGCTAGGAATTATCATTCCAAATCTGTTTTTGGCGAGGTTTTTGATCCTTTGGCTGATAAAATGCTGATATTATCGGCATTTATAGGGCTTTTGGTTGTAGGCAGAGCGAATGCGTGGGCTGTTTTTATTATCCTTAGCCGTGAGTTTTTCATCACCGGATTGCGTGTAATCGTCGCTAGCACGGGCAAATCCATCGCCGCAAATATGCTGGGAAAATACAAAACCGGCATTCAGATTTTAGCCATCGCATTTTTGTTGGCAGATTTTTTCCCTGGTGGGGAGATTTTGCTATGGGTAGCGACATTTGTAACCTTGTATTCTGGCGGTGATTATGCATTCAAATATTACAAAAGTATGAAATGATGTGGGTTATTGTTGCGTTTTTGATTTTATCATTCCTCGTTTTTTTTCACGAACTCGGGCATTTCCTCGTTGCGAAGATGTTTGGGGTGCGTGTAGAGGTTTTTAGCATTGGTTTTGGCAAAAAGATATGGAAAAAAACCTTTGGGCAGACCGAATATGCGATTTCAGCCATCCCGCTTGGCGGGTATGTCAAACTCAAAGGGCAAGATGATACCGACCCACTAGCTAGCAATGATGACAACGATAGCTATACGGCCAAAAGCCATTGGAAACGGATCTGTATCCTTTTGGCAGGACCTCTTTTTAATCTTGTGTTGGCATTTTTGATTTATATGGCTTTGGCGATGGGGGGACAAAAAATGCTCTTGCCTATCATCGGCGAGCTCCAGCCAGATATGCCTGCTAGCCAAAGTGATTTGAGACCTGGTGATTCTATCATCAGTGTCAATGGCACGAATGTGAGGAATTGGAGTGAGCTTAATGTTGCCGTAATGGATGCAAAAGGTGATATTAAAATTGTATTTATGAGGCAGGGGAAACGCTTAGAAACGTTGATTCAGCCCAAAAAAATGGTTTCCAAAAATATTTTTGGCGAGACGATAGAGAGAAATTTTATCGGTATTGTCTCAAAGGGCGAGTTTGGCGTGGTTCGTTATGATGTGAAAGATTCGCTTGTCTATGCGTTCGAGCAGACCTATAGAGGGGCAAAATTGATCTTGCAGAGTATCGAGAAGATTTTTGTTGGTGTTGTTCCTGTCAGCGAGGTTGGCGGTGTCATCACTATCGTGGATCTCATTTCGCAAGCCTCACAAAGTGGCGTGGTTGTTTTGGCAACATTGGTGGCGTTGATTTCGGTGAATTTGGGGGTTTTAAATCTACTCCCCATTCCCGCACTTGATGGCGGGCAGATACTATTTAATCTCTATGAAATGCTCACGGGTAAAAGGATTTCTGAAAAAAGCCTTTATGCCCTCACAATGTTTGGATGGGCGCTTTTGATAGGTTTGATGGCGTTGGGTATTTATAATGACATCTTTCGTTTGGTGCATTGAGGTAGGTTGCTGGTGGCGAGTTCTTTAATTCTTAGCGTTTCACAAATCAATTCCCAGATCAAATCGCTAGTAGAAACGACATTTTTGGATGTTGCGGTAGAGGGTGAGATCAGCAATCTCACCAAGCATAGTAGCGGGCATATTTATTTTAGTATCAAGGATGAAAATTCTTCGATTCGGTGTGTGCTTTTTAGGGGGAATGCTTCGCGCGTGCGCTTTGAGCTTAGTAATGCCCAAAAAGTCATCGTTAGCGGGGGGCTTAGTGTTTATGTGCCTAAAGGGGAGTATCAAATCATTGCCAAAAGCTTAGAGCCAAGCGGTGTGGGGGCGCTGGGTTTGGCGTATGAACAGCTAAAAAATAAGCTAGCTCAAAAAGGTTATTTTGATACGGACAAAAAGAAAAAACTCCCCTTGTTTCCCAAAAAAATCGCTTTGCTCACTTCAAGCACGGGCGCAGCGCTTCAAGATATGAAACGTGTCGCACAAAATCGCTGGCAGCTTAGCACGCTCGTGTGTATCAATACATTGGTTCAAGGCGATGAGGCAAAAAATGACATCGCTAGAAACATCGCTTATGCCGATAGTTTTGCTGGCACAAAAGACGCGTTTGATGTGATCGTGATTGCTAGAGGCGGGGGGAGTATGGAGGATTTGTGGGCATTCAATGAAGAGATAGTCGCTGATGCGATCTTTGCTGCAAAAACCCCGATTGTCTCTGCTGTGGGACACGAGATCGATTTTGTTATCAGTGATTTTGTCGCTGACTTGCGTGCGCCTACGCCCTCTGCTTGTATGGAGATGATTTTGCCTGATGGGAGAGAATGGCTGTTGCGCTTAGATGAAGCCAGAGGCACGATGGAAGCAAAGATGGCTGATTTGTTGCGCACTGCGGGAGAAAAGATCGCGCATTTGCGTGATGATTTTAAGCAAGTCAGCTATGAGGTGCGATTTGATAGGAATGCCAAAGAGATTTTAGAATTGCGAGATTATTTTTTTAAAAGCTTTCAAAATCTGCTCGATTTTAAATCCCAAGCGCTCGAGTCTTTGGGGCTTGATAGTGCGATGGAATATTTTTTGGGTGCTAAAGATAGAAAAATCAAAGAAAATAAGTTGCTCTTAGAAGCTAAAAATCCCAAAAATTTTATAGCATCTGGCTATGCGCAGATCGTGCGTGAGGGGAAGATCGCCGATCTTGCTTCATTGCAAGAAGACGATAGTTTTGAAGTTTGGAATGCTGAGGTTTGCCTCAATGCCAAAGTCCTTGAGGTCCATAGGGTGGGTAAATAGTTTCTCAAAGTAGTTTTTAAACATATCTAAAACACTGCAATGTAGCTGGCTTCAAAGCTCCAAGTTTGTGCGTTGTGTTATAATCACACAAAAAATAAGGGAAACAAGATGACTGGGATTCTTGAAAACGTAGGTAGCGAGCTTTTGCCTACACTCAAAAATTTGTCAAAGTCGGGAGATTGTGACAAAAAAGTTAAAAAAATAAAAGCAAACAAATGCAACTAGAAGTAAAATTTAATAAAAATGGCGATATTTATAGCCACATTAGAGGTAAATGGCTTGTAGCCAAGCCCGAGGAAATTGTCCGTCAAAATTTTGTATGCAAACTAGTCAATGACTATGGCTATGAATTAAACCAAATGGCAGAGGAACTTGACTTTGCAACAGGACAGCGGGGAGGAGCGCAAGCAAGGGCTGATATAGCGATTTATAAAAGCGCTAGTGACAAAATAGATCAAAACAACCCTTTTATCATTGTAGAATGCAAGGCCGACAATATCCGCATAGGCGCTAACGATTATTTGCAGGGCGAACTTTATGCAAGACTTTCAGATGCGCCATTTTTTGTAACTCATAATAGTAATGAAACCAGATTTTGGAAAGTCATCAAGGAAAAAGCGCCAGGTTTTAGGGTTGAAATTTCAAATATCCCGAAAAATGGCGATACGGATAAGGATGTAGAAAATTTATTAAAATCCTTAGTTGCTTTTAAGGAAGATGAGTTTGCCAAGCTACTTGATAAGTGCCATAACATAATACGAAATGCTGAAAAATACGACCCTAGTAAGGCTTTTGATGAAATAAGTAAGATTTTGTTTATGAAGGTTTTTATTGAACGAAATGCGCAAAAGCGAAAAGCAAAAACAAATATTTTTTCATTGCAATATATAGAAGAAGAGGAAAATAATCTAAGCAGACCTTCAAACGAAAGTGCATTACAAGCAATATTTGAAAACACAAAAAAAGAATTTGCAAAAGACCAAATTTTTAAAGAAAATGAAAAAATAGAGCTAAAAGAAACCACAATAAAACGCATTATTAAAGAGCTTGAAATTTATAATCTATCGCTTACTTCTGCTGACATTAAAGGCATAGCTTTTGAAAAATTTTTGGGAACGACATTTCGTGGAGAGTTAGGGCAATTTTTTACGCCAAGAAGCGTAGTAAATTTTATGGTAGAGGTTATAAACCCTTGTGAAAATGAGGTTTGTTGCGATCCAAGTAGTGGGAGTGGCGGATTTTTAATCAACATTTTTAATAAAGTGAGACACGATATTCAAAAAGACATCATTAAACAATATGAGAAGTTTAAAAGTGATTTGTTAAAAGGTAAAGATGAAGAGAGCATCACCAACAAACAAGCAAAACTTTTAAAAGATGAGTATGAAAGGTTACAAAAAGAACTAGATAATGATGAGTCTAGTAAAAATACAAGGCTTTATAAACTTTCAAATTTCTTTATTTACGGGACTGATGCCAATGACAGGATGGCTCGCACTTCAAAAATGAATATGATTATGCACGGAGATGGACACGGCGGTATTCACCATCACGATGGTTTGCTTAATGTGAATGGAATTTTTGAAAATCGCTTTGATGTTATTCTTACCAATCCACCTTTTGGCTCGCAAGTAAGCAAAGATGATATTATTAGACCAGCTGATAGCGTGATGAGATATGCTGATGATAATGAGCTTAGGTATGAACCTAACGAAAAAATAAAGCCACGAGATAATTATGCCGAATACGTTAAGGAATATTATCAAAGATATGGCAAGGAAACTTATCAAAAAGCACAGCTAAAGGTGTTGGAAAATGTTGGCAAACCCATTGCGAGCCTGTTTGAATTAAAACCAAATTTGACTGCCGATAAAACAGAACATTTGTTTATCAATCGCTGTTTGGACTTGTTAAAGCCAAATGGCAGGTTGGGTATTGTTTTGCCTGAAACGGTTTTAAATTCAAATGAGACAGAGTATGTGCGTAAGTTTGTTGAGGGGCGTGCATTTATCAGAGCTGTTGTATCGCTTGGTGAAGCCACCTTTAAATCAAGCAAAGCCAATGTAAAAACTTCCGTTTTGTTTATACAAAAGTTTAGTTACGCGGATAAAGCAAAATGGGATAATTTACTCGCCAAACATACAACTGATTTATACAATGACAATGCGAGCAAGATTGCGGAGTTAAACGCCATCATAAAATATAAAGCAAAAAAAGGCGAAGCAGTTGAATTTGATAAAAACGCCAAAGCTATAGCCAAAAAAGAGCTTGTAACCTTAGAGAAGCAAATTAGCCAACAAGCTTGGCAAAGGGCTAAAAATGATTTTGACTATCCTATTTTTCTCGCTCACGCAGAAAATACAGGGATCACAACCACAGGCGAAACAGGCGATAGCGTGGCAAATGATTTGGTAGATAGTAAAGAGCATATCTATAACGATAAAACGGGTCAATATGATGAAATAATCAAAGAAAAAGGCATCGGAACGTTATTTAAAGAATTTATAAAAGGCTATAAAATCGCTTGGAGTAATTTTTATGAGTGATGTGAAAATTGTTCGATTTAAGGATTTAATTCGTTGGGATATTGGCTTTTATACGGGCAAACAAGGATTAAATAGTAAATTTGAACTTATTTATTTAGAAGAAATTTTAATACCAAGGAAGGAAAAAATCAAACCAGAGCAATATGATGGAATAACCCCTATTGTTGCAAAAATTCCATTTGCTTCATCACATATTGAATTAAGAAAAGAGCCAAAAACCAGAATGGATATGTATGCTGTATATAGAGGTGATTTGCTCGTATCAAATATAAATTTTCATCAAGGTGCAGTTGCAATTTGTAAAGAGGATAAAATTTATGCCTCTACGCATTACCAACCCTATATCGTCAATGAAGAAATAATAAATAAACACTTTTTGTATTTGATACTAAAGCAAAGTTCGTTTTTAGAATACATTGCCACAAAACGAACAAAAGGTATAAAAACGGAGAGTAATTTTAACTTTATTAAGACTCTGCAAATCCCGCTCCCACCGCTAGAGATTCAAAATAAAATCATTGATGATTTGCAAGCGATAGAAAATAAAATAAAAGCCGCGCAAGATGAAAAAGCGAAGCTAGAAAATGAAATAAATGAATACATAAATATAGCTTTAGGTATAAACCAAAATACTCCAACCTCAAACAAAACAGGCGTAAAAGTTATTCGCTATAAAGATTTAAGATTGTTTGATTACAAAAGTAACGCATTGGGTGTAAGTGAATTTTCAAGTCCTTACCCACAAGTTAAATTTGGTGATTTTTTAACTAGGGTTAAAAATCAAATTCGTATCAATAATAACGATTTTTATAAGAGGATCACCATTAAAACCAAAGGTGGCGGAGTATTTTTGCGTGATAAGATAAAAGGCGAAAAAATAGGCACAAAAAATCAATTTATTGTGCAAAAAGGACAATTTATCATTTCAAAAATAGATGCCAGAAATGGTGCATTTGGTGTTATTGGCGATGAGCTAGATGGTGCGGTGATAACGGCGGATTTTTTAAATTTCGATATAGACAAAAATATTATTAATGATAAGTTTTTAGTTATGGTTTTAAAAACGCCTTACTATATGGATATATTGGATTCTTTAAGTAGCGGAACAACAGGTCGCAAAAGAATAAACGAACAAAAACTTTTGAATCTTGATATTTCACTACCACCTATCACAGGGCAAAATAGTCTCATATCAAAACTTACAGCTATAAACGAAAGGATAGAAAATTTTTCATCCGAGTTAAATTCATCAAAAGAAAAAATTATAAATGACTTATAATATAAATCCCCATTCCCAATAAAATGCGGGCATTGCGATTAATATCTACTTGCATAATGAGTTGTTTTAATAGAATCTTTCGCTCTTTATAATCATTGCTTGCCTGACATACGCTATTTATGGGGCATTAGTATTTTAGAAAAAATTTAAAAAACATCGGTGGGCTCTTCAAACTTACTTTTGGTGCTTTGAAGCCCCTCGATTTTCCCTTTGGCTTACCACATCTGCATTTGTATTTTAGTTGTTTTATACATACTTTCTGTCTTGCCATCGATCGTGTATTCAATCGCAAAACCATATTTGATATTGACACTCCCAGAGCGTTTGATCGAAAGACTCCTATAAGCTTCTTTTGTGATAGGCAGTGTGCCGACATTCGCCCCAGCCTGCGGGGGTAGGGTGCGATTGAGGCTTGTTTCTGAAATCAGATCGCCATTGATATACAGCGCTGCGTAGGTGATGGTGATGAAATTTTTCGTAAGATTGGCAATGTTAAAACTCACCGATCCTTGCCCGATACTAAAAGGGCTTGAACTCAATACTATATCATTATTGCCGACTTTCATTGCAGGGACATTGACTTTGGAAAGTATGTAGCGTGCGGGCGTGTCGCCATTGTTGTTTTCTATATACATATCGGCGCCGTGCTGCATTAGCAAGGAAATCATATTTTTATCTTGTTTGCTAACCGCATAATGCAAAGGGGTGTTGCCCCGAATCGAATCTTTGATATTGGGGTTTGCGCCCTCTTTTAGTAGGATTTGGGCAAATTTGAGATTGCCAAATTGCACGACCTTGTGCAAGGCTGTCTCGCCGTGGCTAAGCGCATTGATGTCAGCGCCACGATTGATGAGGAGATATAAAATATCCATATTGTTTTTGCGTGAGGCATCATAGAGTGGCGTGCTACCTCGCAGGCGTGAATTAACATCCGCTCCCAAATCAATGCCCTTGCGGACTTCGGTGTAGTTGTTGCTAAAGAGGAGATAATCGTATTTATTTGCAGAGAGGCTGGAAGCAAAAATGCACAAAATAATAGATATACAGATTTTTTTCATAATCACTCCTTGAAGTATTTTTGAGCTAATTTTTTTATTTTTTCATAAACTTTTTGGAAATCCACGCCATAGGTTCTGCCTTCTGCGATGGTGGTGAAAAAGTTGGTATCACCGATATATCGGGGCAATATATGCAGGTGGATATGTTCGGGGATTCCCGCCCCGCCAGCTTGTTTGATATTCATCCCAATATTTACCCCGCTCGCACCATATTCATACAAAAGCGGGACGGCTTTTTGAGAAAGTTTGTGGATATGTAGCCAATGCTCTTGGCTCAAAAGCTCGGGGCTATCGGTATGGGTATGGGGGATAATCATAAAATGCCCGGGCGTATAGGGATAGCGATTCATCACAGCAAAGCAGATTTCATCACGATAAATCACGCGATTTTCTTCATCGAGTTCTTTAGCAAGGCTGATATCGCAAAACACGCAACTATCTTTTTTGCCTCCAAAATATTCGCTTCGCCAAGGGGAATAAATCCTATCCATACTATCTCCTAAATATAACTTGGGGCGTCATTAGCAAAAAGAATCAAGTCCTTTATTTGCGTGCTGGCTTTGAGGATATTTTCTAGCTGGGTTTTATCTTTGAGGATGATTTTTTGGGGCTTTTTGATATGGCTTGATAAGATTTTTGAGTTTAGCTCGCCGGTGATAATAGCGATGTCAAAGACTCCATCAATGGCTTGGGCGAGTTTGATATTCGAGGCGTCATCGCTTTCAACAAGTCCGGGCGTAACGATAACCTTTCGATCAGGATAGAGACTTGCTAAGCGGATACCCTCAAGCATCCCTTTGAGATTGCCATTGAAGCTATCATCGATAATGGTTTTTTGATTGACATTGAGGAGATGGAGGCGATGGGGCACGCTTTGAAGCCGTGAAACAGATTTTTGGATCTCTTCTATGGGGATTTTGAAACTCTGGGCGACAAGGATAGCAGCGCTGATATTAGCGACGTTAAATTCCCCTAGAATGCTTGTTTTAAATTCAAACCACGTATTATTGAGTTTCATTTCAAACGACGTGCCAGAGAGCGTGGCTGTGATATTTCTGACTTCGCTAGGGTAGGGCTGGATGAGGGATTTTTTTTCGCTGACTATGTTGTTTGGGGTATCTGGAATCGGATTTTTGTCATAGACAAACGCTTTTTTGAGGCGATTGGAGTTAAAAAGTTCAAATTTTGTTTCAAGAATATTTTCAAATGTTTTGAAATACTCGATGTGTTGCTCGCCGACTTCTCCGATGATAGCATAGTGGGGTTGCAAAAATGAAGCGATTTCTTTTATATCGCCTTTTTGCCTCGCCCCAGCTTCAGCGATATAAATATCTGTGCTAAATTCGAGATTTTTATTGACATCTTCGATGAGCCCCGTGAGTGTATTGACGCTTCTGGGAGAGGCATAAACATTATATTTGCTTTGGAGGATTTGGTGCAAAAAGTTTTTGATACTTGTTTTGCCAAAGCTCCCCGTGATGGCGATGATTTTTAATGATGTCATCAATTCTAGCTTGTCTTTTGCGATTTGGGTGTAGCGATTGAGCAAGAGATTTTCATAAAGCTTTGAAAAAAACCAACCAAACACCAATGGCAAGAGATAGAGGAAGCGTAGATTTTGGTCGAAATCTTTGTAAATAAATGTAAGGATTTCATTGAAGCTTAAAAATGCAAAACAAATGATAAAAAACCGAATGACACGTTTGGTGAAAACGAGCTTTTTATCGAGTTTGAGCGTCCAGAATGTGAGTAAGGGGATTTCTATAAAATACAAATAGAGATAAAAAATAATATTTTCCCCATAAAAACCCGAGATCAAAAACACAGCGATGGGGAGAATAAAATGAATCCAATGCCATTTTTGTTTGTGGTGTTTGGTGATGACACGATAAAGGCTGTAGTGATACCATTGTAAATTCGTAATCAAATAATACGTGATACAAAAGATAAAAAGCCATCGCGAAATGTCATCAATGATGTTTAACCAATCCATAACCTCTCCTTAGTCATTCTAAGATTTCAAAATGACTGAAATGCTTGCCGGCTATGGCTTCGCATTTTAAATCATTGACATTAGCCCGCTGTGGGCCTGTTTTTAGCAAGTCTAAAAACGTATCAAGCGGGGCTTGTTCGCCTTGGGCGTAAATCTCTACGCTCCCATCGGCAAGGTTTTTGCTTGTGCCAGTTATACCCAACGTATCGGCGTTGGCTTTGGAAAACTTCCGATACCCCACGCCTTGAACCTTCCCAGTGATGGTGATTTTGATTGTTTTTGTCATCAAGATTCCTTGTAGCGGTATTGTTGTTCGATGATTTTAGCTTGTTTGAGGAAAAAATAATGATCCCCATCCAAGGCAAAAAACCGACTTTTCCCGATGAGTTTTGCGATTTTATGACCGCTAGATAGCGGGGTGGCGCTGTCTTGTTTGCCCCAAAAAATCGTAGTCTTTTTCACGCAAGCGCTGTATTGGGGTGCAAAATCTTCTTGCACGACATTTTTAAAAACCTGATACATCGCTTCATTTAGCCCGTTAGCATCAGCGCTTCTAAACATTTTCGTCGGGATATGTAGAAACTTCAATGCCTTGGCTAATGCGATTTTTATCTTCACATCTAGTGGCTTGGGTGTGAGGATACCAGCAGCGCTTAGCAAAATGATGGCGTCATTTTCGCATAGCAGTGCTACTTTGCCTCCAAAGCTGTGTCCTACGATGAGATCGGGCTTGATGTCTAAGGTGCGGAAGAATACATCGAGGATACTGGCGTAAGCTTGCGTGCTTATCACCACAGAATTAGGAGAATTTCCAAAACCAGGCAGATCAATATAATAATGATTAAAGTCGCTAAAAACATCTTTGAAAGCTTGTTCCATCAGCTCCTTGTTGCTCCCCCAGCCGTGCAAAAAAATGATATTTTTTTCGGCTCGGTGGTTGTGAAATGTGTAGGCAATCTCAAAGGGGTTGCCCTCATAAATCACGGATCGTTTTGCCATTATTTCGCCCTTATTTTCCTTTGGCATTTTGGATTTTTTCGATGTATTTATAAGAGACTTTGATCGGTTCTTTTGTGGGTAGGTGGGTGCTGAGATTTTCGAGCACACAAACAAAATCATCAAAAAGATAGTTAGCCAAGCTCCCTGGAATCGGATTGATTTCATTGAGATAGATTTCATTATCAATCACGAAAAAATCACATCGAATGAGCGCCCCTTCAAATTTGTCGCAATAAATTTTTTTGAAAGCTTCCTTGATTCTTTCCTCAAGATTCTCTGAAATATCGGCTTTGAGGACTTGTTCGGTTCGAGAAAAATCGAGGTATTTGTTTTCAAAATCTAGCAAATCTTTTTTGCTGGGTTCTTCAATGATAGAAAAAATATATTCATTGTCCCCATTGTTTCCTTCTGCGACCTTGCAACCTGCAAGATTGTATTCTTTCACACCTTTGATAAAAGGCTCGATAAGAGCTTCATTGTCAAATTCAAAAGCACTATCGATAGCATAGTCAATCTCATCAGCAGAATTGATGACAGAAACACCGATGGAACTCCCCAGTCTGTTGGGCTTGATAATCATTGGGAAGTCATTCCCGATACTTTCAATATTTCTGGGGCTGTGTTTGCGTAGGACCTTGAAAGGCAATGTTTTTACCCCTCTTTCTTTGGCATATAGCTTGGTGAGGTATTTGTTAAAGCTTAAAACGCACGCTTCGATTCTTGGACCGATAAAAGGTATCTTATAAAACTCCAAAAGCGAAGCGATAGTCCCATCTTCCCCATCTGCTCCGTGGATGAGATTGATAAACATTGTCGAAGCGATGGGCTTATTCCCAAAAAGTGAGGGAGCATAAAAACCGCCCAATCTCATTTCAATACGGGTGCATTTTTTGTAATCTTGTGAGGAAAAAAAGCTCGACTTCATATTTTGTGCGGGGATGAGGTAAAAATGATGGGAGGAATCAGCGAAAATAAAATGCTCGATTTTATTTCCCAAGACTTTTTTGAGTGAGATAGCACTCACGATGCTGATTTCGTGTTCCCAGCTGATACCACCAAATAAAATACTCAATTGCAACGTGATCTCCTAAAATTTTGACTTTCTTTTGGTTTTGATTTTTAAGCTTTTTAGAGTTTATCTAAAAATTACTTAATTTATCTAGCGTTTGATTTGTTTGAATTGTGGCTTGTATAGTATTTTTTTGTGTTGCTTATTGGCACTTATTTGGAAAATATTTCTCACTTATCTTGTTTTTTTAGGAAAAAAGTTATAGAGTGTATTTCACAAAATCTTCAAGATTTACAAACAAACAATACTGAAACATATATAGGAGGTTTCAACAATGCAAAATCCAGATAAAAATAATCGTCTGTTTGAACAAATCACCGCTCGCTTAGAGAGACTCTCCAGATTGGAAGCCCACAATGCTGATAAAGACCTTAATACAGAACTTGATAAAAAAGGTATCAACCGCAGGGATTTTATGAAATGGGCAGGGGCAATGACAGCGACGTTGGCACTGCCTGCGAGTTTTGCTCCCTTGACAGCAAAAGCTGCTGAAATCGCCAATAGGATTCCTGTGATTTGGCTACACATGGCAGAATGCACCGGTTGTAGTGAAAGCTTATTGCGGACAGAAGATCCTAGCATTGATAGTGTGATTTTTGATTATATCAATCTGGAATATCACGAGACCATTATGGCAGCTTCAGGTTATCAAGCCGAACAAAACCTCGAAAATGCTATCGCTAAGCACAAAGGCAACTATATCTTGATGGTAGAAGGGGGTATCCCTCAAGGGACAGAATATTTCTTGACAATTGGTGCGAATGGTCGCACCGGTGCAGAAGAGTGTCGCCACGCCGCAGAGGGCGCTGCAGCGATATTTGCCATCGGGACTTGCTCGAGCTTTGGGGGTGTGCAGGCTGCTTATCCCAACCCATCCAATGCCAAACCCTTGAGTAAAATCATCAACAAACCCATCATCAATGTGCCTGGTTGCCCACCGAGTGAAAAAAATATCGTTGGGAATGTGATGTATTTCATTATGTTTGGGACATTGCCTGCTGTGGATGCTTACAATCGCCCTACGTGGGCATATGGTCATCGAATCCACGATCTATGTGAAAGAAGAGGGCATTTTGACGCGGGCGAATTTGTGCAGAGTTTTGGCGATCAAAATGCAGAAAATGGATTTTGCCTCTATAAAGTAGGCTGTAAAGGTCCTTATACGTTTAATAATTGCTCCAAACTCCGTTTCAACTCGCACACCAGCTGGCCTATCCAAGCAGGACACGGCTGTATTGGTTGCTCCGAGCCAAATTTTTGGGATACGATGAGTCCTTTTGAAGAGCCTATTGGCAACCGATTGTTTCACACCTCTTATGATGGGATTGGCGCGGACAAAACCGCCAATACAATCGGAACGGTTATTTTAGCCGCAACGGCTGTGGGTATTGCCGCACACGCTGTAGTTTCAAGCCTCGTAAAAAATAAAGACGAACAATAAGGGAGAAAGAAAATGACAAAACGAATCGTAGTGGATCCAATCACCAGAATAGAGGGACATTTGAGGATTGAAGTCATCGTTGATGAAAATAATGTGATTCAGGATGCGTTTTCTTCTTCGACGCTTTTTAGGGGACTAGAGACTATCATCAAGAATCGTGACCCAAGAGATGCTGGGTTTATTGCCCAGAGGATTTGTGGGGTTTGCACCTATTCTCACTACAAAGCAGGTATCACGGCGGTTGAAAATGCTTTGGGTATCACACCCCCGCTCAATGCGCTATTGGTGAGGAGCTTGATGAATATTGCTTTGTTTTTGCACGATCACGTGGTGCATTTTTATACCCTTCACGGGCTTGATTGGTGTGATATTACCTCCGCACTCAAAGCCGATCCGGCAAAAGCAGCCAAGATCGCTTTTGATTATACGGATTATCCAATATCTGCGGGCGAAGATGAACTCAAAGCCGTGCAAAAACGTGTGAGTGATTTTGTCAAACAAGGGGCTTTGGGGCCGTTTAATAACGGCTATTGGGGGCATAAAACCTATCATTTCTCGCCTGAGCAAAATCTCATCGTGCTTTCGCATTATCTCAAGCTTCTTGAGATTCAAAGAGAAGCAGCGAAAATGACAGCTATTTTTGGGGCAAAGCAACCCCACCCACAGAGCTTGACCGTTGGGGGCGTAACTTCGGTGATGGATATTCTTGATCCCTCAAGGTTGGCAGAATGGAAGTTCAAATTTGAAAAGGTCAAGGATTTTGTTGATCGGGCGTATTATCCTGATCTTGTGATGGCAGGCAAGGTATTTAAAAATGAGCAATCGGTTACAAAAGGTTGCGGTCTTACGAATTTTATTGCTTATGAGGAGATTTTGCTTGCTAAGGATAAAAATCTTTTGAGCACTGGGATTGTTTTGAATGGTGATTTGAGCAAGCTCCATCCGATTGATGAAAATCTCATCAAAGAGGAAGTTACGCATTCGTGGTATGAATATGACAATACCAAAGAAATCCAGTTGCAACCTTATGATGGGCAGACAAATCCCAAATATACTGGCTTTAAAGATGGGCAGAGTTTTGGGCCAGAAGGCAAGCTTATTGATACGAAATTGCTTGATTTGAAAGGAAAATATTCTTGGATAAAATCCCCAAGATACAATGAAATGCCTATGGAAGTAGGACCTTTGGCGTCAGTTGTTGTAGGGCTTGCGGCAAAAAATCCCTATATCACCGAAGTCGCAACGAAGTTTCTCAAAGACACAGGCTTGCCCTTAGAGGCGATTTTTAGCACGCTTGGCAGGACAGCAGCCAGGGGTATTGAAGCCAAAGTGATTGTTGATAATGGCTTAAAAACTCTCGATTCTCTCATAGAAAATCTTAAATCCGATAAACAAACCTGTGCCCCTTATGTCATCGACAAAGATAAAGAGTATAAGGGCAGGTATATCGGGCAAGTGCCACGAGGGATGCTAAGCCATTGGGTGCGGATAAAAAATGGCGTGGTAGAAAACTATCAAGCCGTTGTCCCATCGACGTGGAATGCGGGACCAAGGGATGCTAAAGGGCAAAAAGGTCCTTATGAAATGAGCTTGATCGGCACACAGATTGCAGATATTACCAAACCGCTTGAGATTATCCGCACGATCCATTCCTTTGACCCTTGTATCGCTTGTTCGGTGCATATGATGGATGTAAAAGGCAATGAAATTGGCGAATATAAAGTCGATCCTGCATTCGCAAGAATCTAGGGGGAAAAAATGAAACAAACACTTGTTACAGAAGAAAAAGAATTTCACGCATACAAAGAGTTTTCCGGGCTTACGAGGATATTCCATTGGGTTCGTGCATTTGCGATTTTTGGATTGATTTTTACAGGTTTTTATATCGCTTATCCATTTTTGCAACCCGAACCTAGTTCGCAACCCACAAATTTTTTGCAAGCTTATATTCGGAGCTGGCATTTGTTTTTGGGCTTTGCACTCATTGGTGTGTCGATTTTTAGGGTTTATTTGTTTATTTTTGACAAAGGTTCTCATCCTGAGCGGATTTCGTTTTTTGCTTGCCTATCCCCTAAAATCTGGATAGATCAAATCAAGACTTATTTATTTGTTGGCAAACACCCGCATATTGAGGGCGCTTACAATCCTTTACAATTCGTAACTTATTTTGTTTTGGGTGTATTGGTTTTACTGATTTCTCTTACCGGCGTGGTTTTGTATTACAATGTCTATCACACCGGGCTAGGGGCTGTCCTTGAAGTCTGTTTTAAATGGTTTGAGGTCTTGTGTGGGGGGCTAGCGAATGTCAGACTGATCCATCATATTGTAACGTGGGCGTTTATTATTTTTATCCCTGTGCATATCTATATGGTGGTTTGGAATTCTCTAAAATACCCCAATGGCGGTGCTGATGCGATGATTAGTGGTTTGCGCTACAAAAAAGATCTAAAAGTTTAGCGTTTGAAACTTCTCGTTTTAGGCATTGGAAATATATTGTTTGGAGATGAGGGCATTGGCGTGCATCTTTGCAATCTCTTGAAACTCAACTATGCCTTTGAGGGCGAACACCAGCTCGATTTTGTCGATGGGGGGACGATGGCACAAGTCCTCATCCCTATCATCACATCTTACGATCGGGTTTTGATTCTTGATTGTGTGAGTGTTGAGAAAGCGGAGGTGGGCGAGGTGTATTGTTTTGATTTTGATAATGTCCCTGAGATCATCACTTGGGCAGGTAGCGCTCACGAAGTTGAAATGCTCCAAACACTCAAACTCACCGAGCTTCTAGGCGATCTCCCACCGGTAAAAATCATTGGTATCGTCCCTGAAGTTATCGGCGAAGATACGGCATTTAAGCTTTCTTCTGAGGTCAAAAAAGGCGCGCTTTTGGCAGAAAAATTAGCCCTAGACTATCTAATTTCGCTAGGTATGAAAGTTCGCAAGGTTGATGATAGGGATTTGCAAGATATTGCAGATTTTTCTTTTCGAGGCTATTAGATGGTATTTGAATTTATTTTTTCCACCCAAAAATATTTTAATTCTATCCGTCAATTTGCGTATTTTTTGAAATATCACGCCTCAAAAAAAAATCTCAGTTTTGCTGAGCATTTTTCTGTCAGTAATAACGGCAATTTTTATTCGTTTTATCTGCAAACTACCCCAGAAATCGCCCTTGAATTTGCCCAAACCATCGGGGCGAGACTCCCAATGTCGCTGGATTTTAATTTTGTTGAGCTTAAAGCCCATCAAGACCTTGGATTAAAATGGCAATCTAATTCTAAAATCCCCGCTAGTTTTGATAAATTTCCTGACGCCTCCCAGATGAGCCAGATACTTGATAAAAATTCTGCCGATTTTTGCAACCTCAAAGCTTGGGTGAAAAATATCGCATTTATGGGAAAAACTATTCCAAAAACGAAAATAAACCCCGCTTTTTTGCAAGATATGTTTGAAAAACTCGCCAGTCGCCTTAAAAATCACGAAACATTATGTATCAAGACTTCACGGGGGTTAAAAGAATTTTCTTTTGTCAAAAAGTCGCAAAATATTATGTTCTGGGATCTCTCAAATGTTTTGACCTATACACGCATAGAGACCGCACAATCTCATCTTTTGGCAAGCTATGAAAAACCACGCACCAAGCTTTGCCCTAAGGAAGTTTTTGCCTCTTTGTTGCTTCAAGATGGCGGTGTTGCTTCAAATTTTGAATTTAATGCGCTACTCCCTTATGATCTCATACTCTCAATCTTGGGCTTGTTTGCTTTGGAACTTGATATGGGGTATGTTTTTTTGCAAGATGGTGATAGCGGGGATAAAACCTGTGATTTGAGCTACGATCATTTCCCTATCCCAAAAGAGCGTGAAGTTGTGATGAGTAGGGATGGATTGTGGTTAGATACGAGAATTTCACAACATTCAAAGAGTATTTTTGATGTGATTGCTAAGCATTTTAAAGATAGTAAAATACCCACGTCCGAGTCTCCATCAACACCTCCATCAACACCGAAATCCCCAAAGACCCCGCCAAAAAATCATCAAAAATTGATCGTGTTTTTGAGCAAAAAAAATCCGACGTGTTTTTGGATTAAAGAGGGTTCTTCCTATAAAACTGCCTTGCCGATTCACTTTGAAGCCAATCCCAAGCACATCGTTGCTGCCATAGAAAACCACTACAAAGATGGCAAAAAACTCCTCAAAAACTTCACATCACATTTTGAATTAATTACCCAGCGCCTCAATGCCCTACCAAAAGAATCGATGATGAGTTCAAATATGATGGATATATTTTCGACTGCTGGGTTTATTTTGGGGTATCGTGAAGATTTTTGCTTAGGGAGTGAGGAGATTCTCCATCACGCCAAAAAATTTGTTCGGGACAAAGGGCCTCGCATTGATTTTAAGCTTAGGCGTAAAGATGATGAAAATAATGAAAATGCTGGCTTGGAGCTTGATTTTCCTAAGATTATTCGTTCTTCGATGAGTTTTCGCATTGCCGGATTAGATGAGGCGACATTGAGTTATGGATTTATCGATTCAATGGCAGAGTTTTTGGGGAATTTTGTTCGTGATGTGAGCGTGAATTTTAGTATAAAAAGTGTTTTACTCTGCGGGGATATGCTGGGCGAGAAGATTTTTTTGGATAAAATACTCCATTATCTCCCAAAAAATATAGATCTCACGCTCCCAAAAGAGGGATATATAGACTATAGTTAGGATCATAGTGGATGGCAATGTTTTAGACGTTTCTCAAAGTCGAGAGAACAACATTGATATATTTATCAAAAAAATTTACGGGCATAATGTCGCTAATCTTGCGATGATTGAGATTGATAATTTCAATGGGATCGGCATTGTTTATGGTATCAAAGCCATCTCGCAGATGGTAAGAAATTTTGTTTTGAAAGCTTCGGATTTTTTCCCAAAAAATTATGAGCTTTATACGCTGGGTTTTGGGATTTTTGCCTTGATGACAGACAAATCGGTCTCTTTAAAGACATTTGTCAAAAATATCAATGCGTTTAAAAATCTATTTGTAAAGTATGAATTTACCATCAATCGTAATGTGAAAATATCGCTTTCACTTGATATTGGCATTTCTTCCAAATACTCTGTAGATGGGCGTTCTAAGTATCGGTTTGATGTTTTAAAAGAAGCATTTTGTGCGCTTTTGGATACCAAAAATTCCCACCAGCATTTGATTGTGTTTGACAAAAGCCAATCAAGTCTGAAAAATATCCAAGAAAAAATCAAGATTACCAAGCTTGTCTATCAGGCTTTTGTCGATGATACTCTGATACCTTATTTCCAGCCTATTATCGATCTAAAAACCGGAAAGATTTTTAAATACGAAGCCCTTGCAAGGATTTGCACCCATAATAATGAGCTGATTTATCCCAAAGATTTTTTCAATGTTTTGAAAAATACCATCGTGTATGTCGAGTCCATCAAGCGTTTGATTCAAAAAGCTTTTGATGTTGCTACTCAAAGCAAGATTGGGGTTTCTATCAATCTTAATGTCGAGGATATTGAAGATCCTGAAATCTCTGAATGGCTACTCCAAGAGATTATGCGTAGGGATTTGAGGGATTTGGTAACCATCGAAATCACCGAATATCAAAGGATGAAGGATTTTTTTACGTTAGTAGCATTTTTTGAAGCCATCAAAAAGACTGGGGCAAAAATCGCCATCGATGATTTTGGTCGTGGTTATTCTAATCTTGAAATCGTGTTGCATATCCCGATAGATTTTATCAAGATCGATGGTAGCTTTATCACAGATATTGATAAAGACACTAAAAAAGCCCAGATTGTAGCGGGCATTGTGAATTTTGCAAAGGCTTTAAATATCGCAACGATTGCGGAGTTTGTTAGCACCAGAGAGATTTATAAAAAAGTCAAATCGTTAGGGGTGGATTATGTTCAGGGCTATTTTACAGGCAAACCCATCAATTTGGATCAAAATATGTTAAAATCCCAATAAAACACGGGATATTTTGATGAGATTTGAAATGCTTTATAGCAAGATACATCGTGCTAAAGTTACGGATGCGAATCTAAACTATATCGGTTCGATAACGATTGATTCCTCGCTTGCTCGTGCTGCAGGCTTGCTTGAGGGGATGAAAGTAGAAATCCTTGATGTCAATAATGGTGAGCGTTTTAGCACGTATGTGATTTTGGGACATCCCGATTCTGGGCAGATTTGTCTCAATGGTGCAGCAGCAAGGAAAGTCCAAATTGGCGATACTATCATCATCGTAGCTTATGGGAGCTATGAAAAATCTGAATTACAAGACTACGCCCCCATAGTCGTGATGGTAGATGATAATAACAAGATTTTATCGACAAAAAAAGAGGTGTAAAATGATTGATCCTGAGCAGTTTGGAAGTCTTTTTGGGAATATGCAAAAGGAATTTGCCAATCTTGAGCAAAAGGCAAAAGAAACCACCATTACTGCCAAAAGTGGTGGCGGGCTGGTGAGTGCGAGTATCAATGGCGGGGGCGAGCTTATTGATATTAGCATTGATGATAGTCTGCTCTCTGATAAAGAATCCTTGCAAATCCTCTTGATGAGCGCGATCAATGACGCTTATAAAAGCGTGGAAGAAAACAAAAAATCAATGGCATTCCAAATGCTAGGTGGCTTGGGTTCGTTTGGGGCAAAATGACACATAAAATTTTGCCCGCGATTTTATTGCTTTTTGCGATATTTGCCAATGCTTTTAGCTATGACTTTTCTTACTGCGTCAAATACTATGAACAAGCCTCAAGCCAAATTTCAAATTTTGGCTCAAATCAATCAAAACAGCGTGCTGTCTCTATCAAAACCGCCAAAGGCAATGTGTCGTTGCTTTTTTCAGTCCTCCCCCCAAAGGGCGTAAAAATCCTCAAAGCTGATCCGTTTGTAGGGCTTTATCTCATCGATACACCAAAAGCCCCAAAAATGGCTTACCAAGTCTTAAATATCGATAACTACGCAAGGAAAAAAGAGCTCTCCAGTATCGCTTATAATTCTTCTGCAAAGGGCAAGATTCTAAAATCCCAGACAGGCTTTACTCATTATGCGCAATTTTCTGCGCCTGTGGCTAGAAATGGCGTTGTTGGAAATATTTGTTATCAAATCTATGGGATTGGGGTAGGGGGAAATTATTTTATTGACAAAACCTATCTGGATAGATTTTTGAATCAAAAATCGCCTTATTATGGTGATATTGGCGTGCGAGTGGTCCAAAGAGATGGCTATGTCATCGTGCGTCAAGTCGATCCATTTTTCAAAAAAAATCCATTTTTGCCCGGCGATGTGATTTTGTCTATCAACAACAAGCCTCTGGGGTCGTATGAGGATTTTGAATGGGTGGTGAGTAATTTGCCTTATCAAAAAGAAGCCGAAGTCCTTTTGATAAGGGACAATCAAAAAAAGACGCTCAAAGTCTCTGTAGATAGGCGTTATGGAGGGTTTTTGTTGCCAGATACATTTTTGGAAAGATTTGGGATTTGGCTTGATGAGAGTTTGACTATCAGGCGTATTGATGAAAATCCCCCTGAAAAGCTCGATGTTTTGCAGGTGGGGGATAAGATTGTTTGGATCAACAAAACCAGCGTGATAAAAAAAGGCGATGATTCTCGAGCAAAAGTCAATGATTCTTTGCGGAGCGCTTTGAGCAAGGCGGGTTTGCGCAATGATATGGAAGTCTTGATTATGCGTAATGGGCTGGAATTTTATATCAAATTATGAGGAAAATAATGGATGTGAATTTTTACCATCAAACTTGCGAAGAATTTGAAAAATTTCTCATCGCCTCTAAGCCTAAAATCGGGGGCTTCCACCCGCATTTTGCCCACGCATTTTGGGAGATGATAGAAAATGGTGGCAAACGATTTCGCCCCAAGCTTTTGCTTTCTGTGGTGTGTGCTAGTAACCCCGCTTTGAGCCAGAATGCTTTTTTGCCTGCTTTGGCACTAGAGTGCTTGCATACATATTCGCTTATCCACGATGATTTGCCTGCGATGGATAATGCGAGTTTGCGTAGGGGTCATCCCACGCTCCATCATACGTATGATGAGGTTACAGCCACGCTGGCAGGCGATGCTTTGAATACCTACGCGTTTTATTTGCTAAGCATTGCGCGACTTGATGATGGGGTCAAAATCAAACTCATTAGAGAGCTTGCCGATAAAGGCGGGATTGGCGGGATGATTATCGGGCAAGCGATGGATTGTTTTTTTGAGGGCCAACGTTTAGAAATAGACAAGCTTGAAGAAATCCACCGAAACAAAACCGCCAAGATCATCGCAGTAAGCTTGAAAATGGGGGCGATAATTGCGAATGTTTCTAGCGAGCTTGAGGGTGCTTTGTATGATTTTGGGCTGAAACTAGGGCTTTATTTTCAAATCCGTGATGACATCATCGATGTGACCCAGTCAGAAGAAGAAGCACTCAAAACCACGCAAAATGATGCGGGAAAAAATAGTTATGTCAATCTTTTGGGGCTTGTGGGAGCAAGGGCAAAAAATCAAGAACTTCAAGCGGAGATTTTATCTGATCTGGAGCATTTTGATGGGGGGTTGCGCTCAAATCTCAATGCGTTGCTAAAGGACTATCTATGAAGAAAAAAATACTCCTCACCAATGATGATGGCTATGATTCCAAAGGGCTTCTTGCCCTAAGAGACGCCCTTAGCCCCATCGCTGATATTCTCATCGTCGCCCCATCAAGTGAAAAATCTGCTTGCGGGCACGGGCTGAGCTTGACAAAACCCCTGCGGTTTGTAAAAATCGATGATGATTTTTACAAGCTTGATGATGGCACGCCCGCTGATTGCGTGTATCTTGCTCTCAATGCGCTTTGCAAAGAAGAATTTCGCCCGGATTTGGTGATTTCAGGTATCAATCTAGGCTCAAATATGGGCGAAGACATCACATATTCTGGCACGGCTGCTGGGGCGATGGAGGGCGTGATTCAAGGGATTGCTTCGATTGCGATTTCTCAAGTAATGCGGGATAAAAATTGGAGTGATACATTTGATTTTTCATTAGCCAAGCAAGTTATTGCTGATGTGGTGCAAAAGATTTTTGACGCACGTTTCCCGCTCGGCAAGAGGAAATTTTTGAATATCAATATCCCACAAATCAGCCCTTCTGCGTGCAAGGGATACAAGATTACCCAAAAGGGCTATCGCCTTTATAGCAATGCAGCCCATCTAGGGCGCAATCCCCGCGGGCAGGAGTATTATTGGCTGGGCTTACACCCGCTGGCTTGGGATGAGAGGGAGCATCCTAGCGGTAGGATCTCAGATTTTGCTGCGGTGGCTGATGGGTATGTTTCTATCACGCCCATCACACTGGATATGACAAGCTATGAAGATTTGGAAACTCTGGAATCGTGGCTACAATAATGAAATTGTCGATATACTTTTATAGATTATGTTTTGGAGAATTTTAATGAAATTAAAAATATTTATTTTTATTGCGTTGATAGGGTTATTTTTGGGCTGTGCGAATCGGCTGGATATGGGTTATTATTCGATGATTGAAAAAGATTATATTTTTAATACCAATGCCCCTATCGCTGTGATTTATAATAAAAATGATCTTTTAACGGGTTATTATATTGATTTGATTATTTATGAACTCCAAAGGCACGGATTTTCTAGTGTTTATAAACAGCAGGATTTACCTCTAAAAAATGCAAAAAATGCGATTTTTGTCCGATTGTTTCGCAGTATCCAATCCTACCCTAATGTCAATTTTAGCTATTCGATGATAAGCGATGGCATTACACCGGCGTGTTATTGGTATGGGGATCAGTTTTATTGCACACAAGATGCAAAGCAAACATTTGCTTTGAGTGGTTATTCAGAGAGTTTGAATTATCTCTCAAGTTACCATTTTGTTTTGGATTGGTATGATCTGAATCTAAAAAAGCGTGTTTTATATGTCGATGGGAGTGTCAATGGAAAAACCTGTGGCTATAGTTTTTTGTTCCGCGATCTTATCACCCACACGATTGAGAGGATCGATTTTTCCCGTCCTGAGCGTTACCAATATTATCGTAGCCTCCCTTATTATTGGCCCTGCAATTAAAGCGTAAAAAGAGGATTAAACCAATGGTGATTCGGCGTTTGTTTGGTTTTTGTGCTTCACATATGGTGCGTAATTGCACATCAAAAAGGTGTTCAACAAGTATCCACGGGCATAACTATAAAGTTGAGGTTTTTATCGGGGCGAGGTCGCTAGATCGTGCGGGGATGGTGCTTGATTTTGGGATTTTTAAAAACCAGATTGCAGATTTTATCGATGGGTTCGATCACGCCCATCATTTTTGGGATCAAGAAGACCCTGATTTTATCGATTTTATCCTCAAAAATTCCGCAAGGTATGTGAAACTCTCTGTGAATCCGAGTGCTGAAAATTACGCATTGTTGCTGTTGTTTTTTATCGATAAAATCCTCCAAGCCACTGAATTTAATAACGCTGAGGGTGATATAAATGTTACTTCTGTGCGTGTCCACGAGACCGATCACGGCTATGCAGAGGCTTTTAGGGAGGATTTGGAGAATCCCGATCTGATGGGGCATATCCATTTGGATTCGGTGGTGTTTTCAGAGGAAATTCTCTCCGAATGGAAAGACGCCAAGATGTTTGAAAAGCTAAAAACCTACCATCGAAATATTTGTGAAAATCCCGCAAAATCGCACAAAAATCCTACTGCCAACCACACACTCAAGCCATTTATCAACCCCACACCCCCGCTTCAAATCCAATGCTAGCTGTCTCTGAAATCTTTTATAGTTTGCAGGGCGAGGGGGAATTTATCGGCACACCGAGCGTGTTTCTTAGGCTTGGGGGGTGTAATCTCTCTTGTGCGGGATTTGGTATCAAAAGCCAGCTAGACACAGCCGAATTTTTGGGTTGCGATAGCATTTATGCAGCGAATTTTTCTTATGCTAAGGAATGGGAATCTTTTGCAAACAGCACCACATTGATAGAAAAAATGACATCTTTTTCGCCTGGCAAATTTGATGTGATTATTACTGGCGGGGAGCCGAGCTTGCATTTCAAAAATCCCATTTTGCTTGAGGTTATTGCGTATTTTTTGGAGCGAAATCATCGGGTTTGCGTGGAAAGCAATGCGAGCGTGCCGTTTGGATTTAACGAGCTTTTAAGGCGACTTTATTTTACCTTGAGCGTGAAGCTTAGCAATTCGGGCGAACCGCTCAAAAAACGTATCAAGCCCGAAGTGATTCAAAGCATTATTGATAATGCCCCTCACGTGGTTTTTAAATTTGTCTTGAATGCCAAAATGTGTCAAGATGGGCGGGCTTTGGAGGAAATCAGGGATTTGCTTTCTAAGCTCAAGCTCAAAGGGAATAAAATTTTTTTAATGCCTCAAGGGGTGAATGAAGAAGAATTGAATGAAAATATCCAAGCGATTCTCCCGCTTTGCCTCCGTGAGGGATTTTGTCTTTCTGATAGGCTACATATCCGCATATGGGGGGACAAACGAGGGTTTTAGGTTTTGGAATTTTGGGGCGAGTAAAAATGCAAAATTAAAAAATCTCTGCAACCTTGCCACTCACGCCAATTTGGCAATAAGTGCCGTTTGGAATAAATCCCGCAAACAGGCAATGCTTTAGAGGTCAGGGTTTTGCTCTGCAACGCGGCCTTTGGGTTTGTTTGCAAAATAAACCCAGTCAGAAATAATAAAAACCTTAAAAATAATAAAGACAAGGTTTTTTAGAGTTTGAAACCTTAGAAACTGGGTTGATAACGAAGTGCAACGCACGCCGTTATAACCCAATCCTTTAGGAGCGAAAGCAGGCTTTGCCTGCTGTAGCGGTCTTCAGATTCAGTTTTTTAAAACTGAATCAAGTGAAACACAATAAGTGGAAGCCTTGCTCCTAAAAGTGCGCTTTAGAAAATGTATTATCCTAAAACAATGCCCCATCCATCTCATCAGGTTTTTGCAGACCCAAGAGCTTCAGAGTCGTCGCTGCGATGTTGTTAAGCCCGCCGTCTTTGATCTGGGAGACATTTTTGCCCATCACGAAGCAATAAACATCGCCAACGGTGTGGTTGGTAAGCATATTGCCCGCATCATCTTTCATCTCTTCGCAATTCCCGTGATCGCTCGTGATAATGAGGGCATAATCGAGTTCTTGAGCGCACGCAATGATCTTGCCTAGCTCGGTATCTAGGGCTTCGATAGCTTTTATCGCTGCTTCCATATTCCCGGTATGCCCGACCATATCGCCGTTTGCAAAATTCACCACGATAAAATCTGTCCCCATTTTCATAAATTTTTGCACCGCAGAAGAAACTTCTGGCGCACTCATTTGCGGGCAGAGGTCATAAGTGCTGACTTTGGGGCTGGGGATAAGCACCCTGGTTTCATTGATAAAAGGCTCTTCAATCCCCCCATTGAGAAAAAATGTTACGTGAGCGTATTTTTCGGTTTCAGCGATATGGGCTTGGGTAAGCCCTGCGTTTGAGATGACCTCAGCGAGGGTGTTTTGGATTTTTTCTTTGGGAAAAAGCACGGGGTAAGCGAAATTTTGATCATAGCACGTCATCGTTGCGATATTTAGGCGGATTTGTTTGTCTTTTTTGAAACCATCAAAATCCCCATTCCCAATCGCCTCAATAATTTCTCTGGCACGATCGCTTCTAAAATTTGTAAAAATAAATCCCTCGCCATCACGCATACCTTCATAATCGCCAAAGCTTGCGGGGATGATAAATTCATCAGTGATTTCTTGTGCATAGCTCTCATCGATGTAGGCTTGTGGGGATAGTGGGCTTTTGTTTTTTGCCAAAACTATGCTTTCATAAGCACGCTCGATGCGATCCCAGCGCTTGTCTCTATCCATTGCATAAAATCTCCCAGAAATCGTAGCGATTTTGATATTTGGAGAACAAATCCCCGTGATTTTTTCCAGATAGGTTTGGGCGCTTTTTGGCAGGACATCCCTGCCATCGGTGATGAGATGGAGCCAGACTTTTTTGCCCGCACTTTGGAGAATACAAGCGAGCGCAAGAAAATGATCCAAATGCGAATGCACCCCGCCATCGCTTATTAGCCCGCATAAATGGATGGTGTTAGAAGCGTTGCAGATGGCTTTGAAAGCGGGATTTTCTTGGATGCGATTTTCTTGGATGGCAAGTGAGATTTTAACAAGGTCTTGATATAAAATCCTGCCGGAACCTATGCACATATGCCCGACTTCAGAATTTCCCATTTGCCCATCAGGAAGCCCCACGCTCATCCCATAGGTCTTGATAAATGAATGCGGGATATGGGTAAATAGCCATTCATAAGCAGGTTTTTTTGCTTGATAAAAGGCGTTATACTTGGTTTTAGGACTATATCCTACCCCATCAGTGATGATGAGAAGTGTTTTTTGAGCCATTATTTTTCCTTGAAAATCTTTGGTGGTGTTTGAGATTTTACATTTATGTTTATTGGATTCAGTTTAAAAACTAAATTAAGTAAAACATAATGCAAACCTCATAAAACTTATCTCAAATACACAAAGCAACGCTTTGGGTATGAGAGGAGGAGCGTTAAGCCAAAGCCAACTGCTTGGCTTTGGTAGCTTCGCACGGCGATGCGTTTATGCTCCGATAGGAGCATAGCAGATGCCCATACTTTAGGAGCGTAGCAGAGTTTACCTCTGCGGAGTGGTCTTCAGATTCGATTTATCGAATCAAGTGAAAAATAATGTTTTTTCAATCGCAAAAGAAATTTCACCCGCCCGCCCATTGTTTATCCCTCCCCTAACCCCTCCTTTAACCCACGAAAAGAATAAGCGCCGCTTTTCTTTTCGGCGGAGCATTTAAACGATGGGAGGGGAAGTCGCTTGCTTGTGTCTCCTTGCGAAAAATCGGCGGTCGCACTTCAACGATTGGGCGGGTGGGTCAAGTTTTCCCGATTTTTCACAGCACACAAGCGCGACAAAGGCAAGCAGTTCAAGAATTACTCTCAAACCAAACCCCGACCTTGGTGGATACGATGAAAAAGCGTGGCTAGCTTGGTTTGGAAACGGATAGGATTTAAAAACCTTAGAAATTTATTTCCAACGCACAAGCTCTGCTTGGGCATGAAATGGTTACTTTAGGAACGAAAGCAGGCTTTGCCTGCTGTAGTGGTCTTCAGGTTTGTTTGCAAAATAAACCGAGTAAAAACCTATAAAACTTATCTCCAATACCCAAAGCAACGCTTTGGGTATGAGATGGTTACTTTAGGAGCGTTTGGGGGCTTCGCTCCCAAAAAGCAGTCTTCAGATTCAGTTTTTGTAAAAACTGAATCGAGTAAAAAATAATGAAAACCTTTCACACCAAAGCTTGCGGGGAAGCATAAACAAAAATACGAATGTCGTTTTTACCAAAAAGCCCATAAATCATCTCTGCGACGTTTTTTGCCACATCGCTAGGGACAAATATCTTGAAAACCCCATAATCTTTCCTGCCACTGACCTGTTCTTTTTCACTCAATAACAACGAGGAAGCTGCATATTTGTAACATTCAAAATAATAAAAATCATCAAATCCATCTTCAAATAGCTTGTCAATAATGCCATCTTTTAGCTTGGCATCGGCATAAATCTCAAGCAAAACCATCCACGCCCCTTTTTAAAGTTTGATTTTTTTGGCGACTGCTCTAAACATTGGCGGTAAAAGTAACAATGTCAAAATGCTCGATGTTACCAAACCACCCAAAACCACAATCGCCAAAGGTTTTTGCACCTCAGAACCCACGCCACTAGAAAGCAACATCGGCACCAATCCCAACCCAGCGATAAATGCGGTCATCAGAACGGGTCGCAACCTCCTTTTTGCACCAATCAAAACGCTTTCATCAACGCTTTTTCCCTGCTTGATGAGTTCTTTAAAATACCCCACCATCACCACGCCATTAAGCACAGCAATCCCAAAAAGGGCGATAAAGCCCACGCTTGCAGGCACGGAGATATATTCGCCAGAGAAAAATAGCGAAATCAACCCGCCCGTGATAGCAAAGGGGATATTAAGCAAAATCAACAACGCCAAAGGGATGCTCCTAAACGTAAAAAATAGGATAAAAAATATCACCAAAATGCTGATGGGGATAACCGTTGCCAATCGCGCATTCGCCCGTTGCTGGTTTTCAAACTGCCCCCCATAGGTGATAAAATAATTTGGCGGGAGCTTCACTTCACTAGCAATCTTAGATTTTATCTCATCGACAAACCCGCCCAAATCCCTATCGACTACATTGCTCCTCACCACGCTCATCCGTCGGCTATTTTCCCGAACGATACTCACAGGGCCATCGATTTCATCTAGCTCAGCGATAGAAGTAATAGGAACAGCATAGCCACGATTTGAAGCCATTTCAAGAGCCTTTAGCTTGGTGATATCCGTAGAAATCTCGCTATTTTGGCGAATCATCACTGGCGTGCGGGCAAATCCCGTGGGGATATACGCCACAACCAAGCCCTCTAAAGAAGATTTCATAAACTTAGAAAACTCATCGCTTGTGATACCTACATTTGCCATTGCGTGGCGCTCTGGGATGATATAGAGATAATTCACACCCTCATTGAGTGTCGTAAAAACCTCACTAGAGCCATCAATCCCCCGCAAAATATCAGCAATCTGCAAACTCAAGGCGTTGAGTTTGTCAATATCATCACCAAAAATCTTGATCGCCAAATCGCCCCGAACGCCCGTGAGCATTTCAGATATTCGCATATCAATCGGCTGGGTGAAGATAAAACTAATCCCCTTAAAATCCTCAATCGCAGCTGAAATTTTATCTATGAGCGCTGTTTTGTTTTTGACCTCCCACGTATCTTTGGGCTTAAACGAAATAAACATATCGGTTTGATTGAGCCCACCAAGATCTAATCCCAAATCATCTGAACCTGTCCTGGCGACGATGGTCTTGATTTCAGGGACATTTTCGATAATTTTTTTCTCAATCTTTAAGATCAAATCCTTGGATTGATCCAGAGAAATCGAGGGCGTGGTCTCTACGGTCAAAACCACATCGCCCTCATCAAGCGTGGGCATAAACGCCTTGCCTACAAAAGGAAAGAGCGAAAAACTCAAAACAAGAAAAATCGCTGCGCCAAAAAACATTAGCTTGGAATGCTTCAAAGAAAAATCAAGCATTGGGGTATAGAGGCGATAAAAAAATCTCGTCAAAAACGTTTCTTTATGCTCCTTGACCTTCAGCACTAGCGAACTCACTACCGGGATCACCGTGATGGAAAGCACCAAAGACCCTAGCAAAGCAAAAACAATGCTACTAGCTAATGGACCAAACATCTTGCCTTCTAGCCCCTCTAAAGAAAGGATCGGAACAAAAAATATGATAATGATCACAATCCCGCTGACAACCGATACTGAAATCTCCTTGCACGCACGATAGAGAGCGTGGAGCTTGGTGGTGGTTTTGTTGCTACTGAGCTTTTCAAACGCATTTTCAACGACCACAACCGCAGAATCGACCAATATCCCAATCGCAATTGCAAGCCCGCCTAAACTCATTAGATTCGCACTGATACCCGTAGCTTTCATCAAGATAAATGCCACGGCTAATGCCAAAGGCAAAATCACACTAACCGCCACAGCCGCACGCAAATCACCCAAAAACAAAAATAACGTGATAATAATCAGCACGATCGCTTCAACAAGCGTCTTAGAAACATTATCCACAGCCTTTTGTGTAAGCTCGGAACGATCATAAAATACATTAATATCCACGCCTTTTGGCAACAAGGGCTTGAGTTCAGCGAGTTTTTGCTTGACTTTGATGATCACATCTCTGGAATTGGCACCCTTGAGAGAAAGCACAAGCCCCTCAGTAGTCTCCCCTACGCCATCTTTGGTTACAAAACCCAGCCTTGTGCGGTAGTTTGAAACCACATTGGCAAAATCCCCGATATGGATATAGCCGGTCTTGGTGGGGATGGTGATACTTTTGATTTCATCTTCATTCGTCGTTGCGGTCTGGATTTTTACCAAAAAGGTCTCCCCATCTCTATCTACCCTGCCCGCACCATCATTTTTGAGATTGGCTTTGAGCGCACTTTCAAGATCAGAAATCGAAATCCCAAGCCGTGCCATATCGTTAAAATCAGGAACGACAACAATTGCTTTAGAATGTCCGCCCAAAGAATTTACATCTGCCACCCCTCGTATTGTCCGCAAAGCCGGGCGAATCACAAAATCAAGCAACTGGCGTTTTTCTACCTCAGGCAAATCCCCATCAATAGTGAACATAAACATATCTGAAAGGGGCGTTACAATCGGCGCCATCCCCCCATCAACGCCATCAGGAAGATCGGGGAGAACCATCGAGAGCTTTTCATTCACCATATTTCTTGCCAGATAAATATTGACCTTATCATCAAAATCAATCGTAATATCGGCAACAGCATATTTAGAAGTGCTTCGCAATGACTTTTGCCCCTGCAAGCCCAAAAGCTCCATTTCCAAAGGGCGAACCACACGACTTTCCATCTCCTCAGGCGACATCCCAGGCAGTTTCAAGACGATTTTGACCTGCGTAGAAGAAACATCAGGAAAGGCATCAATGGGGATGGTAATAAAGCTAAATGTCCCAAAAAACAGCAACACAGACGCACAAATAATAACCATAATCCTTTGACGCAGCGAAAATTCAATGATTTTGGCTAACATCACTCACCGCCTATGTTGTTGATAATGCCCTTGAGCCCAATCAACGCCCCAGCAGCGACTTTGTCCCCAATCTTTAAGTCTTTGTCTTTCACGATAAATAAATTATTTCTTTCCTCAATGATCGAAACGGCTTTGGGTAACAAACCATCTTTAGTTTGGATAAACACCAGATAATCTTTGCCATTTTTGATAACAGCATTGCTAGGGATGGCTATCGTTCCTTTTGGTCGGACTCCTTGGATATAAACATCGATCATCTCGCCTACTCGGTAGTCTCCTTGATTGAGTAATGCCGTAGCCAAGATGGTATTAGAAGCTTTATCAAGCACCACAGATATGGATTCAATCACCCCGATTTTTTTGCCCGCTTCATCAAATACATTCGAGCCTTTTTTGATGTAATGCGAGACGCTCACAGGGAGTTTGATACGTGCGAGCAAATCATTGCTTTTGGATATGCGGATATAGGTAGTAAAAGCAGGGATTTTATCGCCGGTATTTTTGGGAGCGACAGACAACACGCCACTATCTCTAGCCACCACACGAAAGCCGTATTTTCCCTTGGGGTGCAAAGGATCAATGCCAAAAATCTTAAATGTCGATTCGATCTGTTTGACTTTAAGCTCCATTTCTTGGCTTGCAAGATAACTGACTTGATATTCACGCTTTGAAATCACACCTGCCCCATAAAGCTCTTTGTCTTTTTTCGTTACATCTTTGGCAACTTTGAGCCTATTTTGGGTGTTTTGAAGTTCAAAATCCAAATTACTCAAATCAATCGAGCTGATTTCACAAATCACCTCACCTTCTTTGACATTCTCTCCCTCACGTTTATAAAGCGCTGTAACAATCGCATCAAAGCTTGAACTCTGCGTAACCGAACTCTTGTTGTCAAAATCAATATACGCATTAAATGGTAATCCCCCGCTAGAGATATTCCCATCAATCGTGATGATCTTGATACCCAAATCATCGAGCTGTTCTTTTGATATTTTGATGGCATCATACCCCCATAAAAATACGGCGAGCGCAACAAAAAGCAACCCGTGTCTTATCGGTGCGATTGGTCTCATTATTTTTCTCCTGTGTTGCTAAAAGCTTGGTTTTCTGAAGTCTGATTTGGCAAACTTTGCCCTAAAGTCTCTTCCAATAAAGCCGTCGTATTGACATAATCAAGCTTGGCATCAGCAAGCGCAATGAGGGCATCCATATACGAATTTTGATAGATCAAATACTCAAACAAACCGATTTTTTGGGCTTCGTAGGCGACTTTTCCCATTTGCATTAAATGCTTTTTGTTCTTGATATTTTCTTTTTGAATCCGAATATATTTTTCTTTGTTTGTAAGCTGGCTCATATAAGAATTTGTCTGTATTCGGATATTACGCTTGATGACCTCACTTTGTGCGAGCGCACCACTTTGAAGCGCCATATATTTTCTTTTGAGATGGGTATTTTTGGGCGTAACAGGCAGGGGGATGGAGACCCGCAAAGAAACATTGGTCGAAGAATTAGCATTTTCCACGCCCGCACCCACTTCTAGGGCGCTAAAGCGATCACGATTGGCAAGCTTGGCATTGGTCTGATAATCTTTGGCTTGCAAATCAATAATGCCAGCATACAAAGAATGATCAAGGATTTTTTTCAATTCCAAATCACCCATATGGACATATTCAAACCCAAGCCCGATCACATTGATACGATGAGCATCATCGAGAAACACGCCAAAATTGGCATTATCAGGATTCATCTCCTCGATAGCTAAGAGGGTATCGAGGGTTTTTTCTAGGCTGATGAGCGTGGATTCGACATTGGTTTTAGCAAGTCTGGATTCTAAATAAGAATTTTTGAAATTGATATAGTCTTTTTTTGACATACTGCCAGCATCGACTTTTTCCTTGGCGATTTTGAGCTGGGAAAGGTAGTTGTTTTCTCTCTGCGTGTAAATATCATATTTTTCTTTGGTGATGACATAATTTAGATAAAGACGCTTCGCAGCGATGAAAACAAGGTTTTTGCTGAGTTCATAGCTTTTTTTGTATTCGGCTGTTTTGATATGGAGGCTTTGATAGAGCATTGTGCTGACCCAAGGCAATTTAGGGACCAACATCAAAAGCGCTGTGGTCTGGGGCTCTAGCCTGCCTTGATTGTTTTTTACCATCGAAACATCGGTCTCAACATAGGGATAATCCCAAGCAATGAGCGATCGTTGATTTTCAAGCAAGCTTTCAAACTCCGCTTTTTTGCCGATGAGTTCGATAGAATTTCTCTCCACAAGCTTGCTAAACTCCTCCAAACTCATATCACGACCCAAGGCACCCACCCAAAATATGCTTAGCAACAAACTTATTTTCAATCCATTCATCAGTGCTCCAAAATAAAATTTGAGAGAGGCATTAAACAACATCTTCATTATGTTTTTGTCAAGAGTGTATGATTAAAATTTAACGCCAAGCCAGACTTTAGCGATATTATTTTGATACCCGTTTTTATCATCGATATTCACATACCCCAAAGAAATATTCATCTGCTTAAGCGCCATTCCAAGCACAGCATTAAATTGCCCTTGCAACGATTTATCTTGAGCGCTCCCATAAGCGCTTATGCCGTATTTGAGTGCCAAAAAATATTTGCCCTCATAGGCGTATTCAAACCGCACATAAGCCGTTTTGCCCCCCTCGCCATAAACGACGGTGTTGTATTCTAAAGGATTATCATCAGCATAAATGGGAAGATTATTGGTAGCATTGCGTTTGTCATTTTGCAAATACCCCACCCCAAAATCCCAACCCTTGTGCCTAAAACCCTGTTCAATCTGCCAGAAATACCCCGCAACACTCCCCATACTTCCAGGAACATAACACGCCAATCCTGCTATTTGACTCAACGAGGGATTTTTGCAGACCACACTGCTTTGCTCGCTCGCTCGGACAAACGCATAATGCAACCGCGTCTTAAACTCCCAATCAGACAAATTCCAATACCAATCCGTCTTGAGACCCCCTACCCATAAAAGCGTATCAAAATAATCATAATACACATTCATATCAAGCCACGGGCGATGGTATTTGACATCCAAAAAATAATTATTCTTGATAGCATAGCCCTCAAAGCGATCATACCAATGACGCATATAACCAAAATCAACATTTTCTTCTGCGTTAGCATAGGCTTGCGTATCAAACCAACCTGCCTGGATGGTAAAATCTTCAAACCTATCGATGACTACAGCAACGCCTTGGATATAATCGCCTATCCATTGGAGATTTAGCGGGAATCTCCCCACACGCAAATTCCCCCAAGCGTTTTTGTAGCCCGCATATAGCGTATGCAGGACAAATCCGGTGCTGGTGTATCGGAAGTCTTTTGCCTCATCATTATTGATACGAAAGCCAACCCCTACAATATCATCGGTGATATCAGAATAAATATCTTGATTTTTTACCCGATGTAAAAGCCCGACCGCACTCAACCCCACGCCAAATTCAAACCCAAAAATCTCTTTGCTTTTTATATCAAATGTGCCAAAAAGATTGGTATAACCGCCCCGAATATGATTTTGCCCCAATCTCCCAAAACCACCCGAACTAAAAAATCCTATCTGGGCATCAAAAACCTTGAAATCACTTTGGGGACTAGCGTTAGCAAATAATAAGCAACTTGAAAAAATCGCTACGATTTTACAAACACGCATCATAAACACCTGCAAGCACGCATAACCCATTTTAAGCATAGAGCCAGCCCTGCTTAAAATGCAATTTCTTTGACATCACCGATTTGGAGGAATTTCTGATAAATGCTAAAGATAAGATTTTTGCGATTTTCTCTAATAGCGCTATCGTTATCATTCACAAGCACATTTTGAAAAAACACATCCAGCGGGGTTTTGAGCGAAAATAACGCCGCAATCTCTGCATCAATGCTTCGAAATTCTTTAGCTTCAATCCCTTTATACGCTTTATAAAGTGCGATTTCTTCGGGCTGTTTGAATAGATTTTCATTGATTTTGGATGTATTTGTATTTTCTTTGTGATTTTTGATTTCTTTGGTGATATTAGCAACACGCTTGAATGTGCTAATAAACGCTTCTTTGTCAGAATTTTCAAAAAATGTATGCAACGCATTAGCTTTCAAGACAATCTTGCTTACATCGCGTTCTTTGCTTCCTAGCACACTCCGATAAATCGAAGCGTTTAAGCCTACAATCCCCTCAAGGCGTTCGATAAAAAAGTCTTCAATCAAAGCTATATCCAAAGGCTTGTAGCTACAGGTGGCAAAAAGCTCGGCAATATCACTATGTAAATCAAAGGGGATTTGGTATTCCAAAACAATTTTTAGCACGCCCGCACACGCCCGCCGCAAGGCAAAAGGGTCTTTTGAACCCGTAGGGATTTTGCCAATGCTAAAAAGTGAAAAAATACTATCAAGCTTATTAGATAATGCCACGATAGAAGAAAATATCCCCGAGGGCAGTGCCGAATCCTCACCTGTGGGGAGATACTGCTCTTTGATAGCTTGGCAAACCAGCTCATCTTCGCCTTGGGCTTTGGCATAATAATACCCCATCAACCCCTGCAATTCGGGAAATTCATAAACCATTTCGCTAAGCAAATCCGCTTTAGAAATTTCTAAAGCCCGTGCGATGAGATTTTTGGCACGCTCGCTAGGCATATCCAAAAACGCTTGATATTTTTGCACCAAAAATAAAGCAATGTTTTTCTCCCGTGCAACCTTGTCTTTGAGGCTACCAAGATCAAAACCAAAAGCGACATCACCAAGCCCATCGGGTTTTAGCCCTCTTTGTAGGTCATTTTGATAAAAAAACATCGCATCGCTCAAACGAGCTTTAAGCACCTTTTGATTCCCTGCGATGATTTTTCCCACATCCAAAGCGGTCGAATTGCTCACCACGATAAAGCCATTGTAGAGCTTTTCATCCTTTTTGATGGCAAAATAACGCTGGTTTTCTTTCATCGATGTGATGATAACCTCTGGCGGGAGGGTCAAAAACTTTGCGTCAAATTCCCCAAACAGCGCCCGAGGATACTCCGTGATCGCAACGATTTCTTCTAAAAGTGCGTTATCAATTTGCACGCTTATATTTTTTTCTTGAGAAAATGCGTGGAGTTCTTGGAGGATTTTTGCCTTGCGTTCAGCTTGCGAGAGGATAACACAGCCGTTTTTAAGCACATCAAAATATTCTTTGATACTGCGGACTTCCTGCCACAAAAACCCCTTGTCAGGATGGATTTTTGTGGCTTTTTTGGCTTCAAAGCCAAACGCATTCATCGCAATCGTTTCATCGCCAAAAAGAATGCAAATATTTCTGATAGGGCGGATGAAGCTTTTTTGCAAAGAGCCCCATCGCATCGACTTTCCAAAGTTGAGACTATCCAAAAAATCACTGATAATAGCAGGCAATACACTCCCAACGCCCACACCGGCGATTTTCCTTGAAAAATATAAAATTTCTTTGCCATCTTTTGTGATGACACAGAGATCTTCCTTGCTCGCTTGAGCTTTTTTGCAAAAGCCTTCCCCTGCCTTGCTCAAGCCTTTTTTGACATCTCCATCGACATAGCCCACACCAAGCGGGGGACCAAAAAACTCTTCATTTCGATCAGAGGTCATCAGCGGGAATTTCGGACAAAATATCACGATACGTCTGGGGGTATAAAAAACTTCGGGCGTGGCAGAAAGATGGTATTTTTCTAGGGCTTCTTGCCATTTGCACCCAATATGGGGAAATTCTTTTAAAAAAGGTAGCGCAGGCAATTCCTCAACCAAAATCTCTACCAACAAATCCTTTGTATTCAAAATCGCTCCTTTAGTCTCTGGCATTTTTAGCGCTCAAATTTTTAAGTATTCTGGCATTTTTTGATGGGAATTTTTTAAATAGATTGCCAAAACCAAACCAAAAAATCATCACCCCAACACGGGCTTGAACTCTGCATTTCAGGCTATATTGATTATTTTTTTGTATTATATATCTTTAGAACTTAAAAAGGTTTTATCTTAAAATCCAATAATATTTATCACAAACCCCAAAAATGAGGCTTTTTTGATTAAAAAATTTACAATATTTCTAATATTTTTGGCACCCCTTTATGCTGAAATCCCGCTTTACAAAATCGAGGGCAAATGCACCGACCCCAAAGACTTTAGCCCCAAGCAAAAACAAGTGATTTTATACGCTTATAACTACGGCGCTTCAAAAGGGCTTGGCTACACGATGGCAGCGATTGCGTGGAAAGAATCGTGTGCAGGAGAATATCTGCTGAATTTCTCCGATCCGAGTGCGGGTATCTATCACGCCCATATCCCCGGTGTCATCAAAAAATACAGCAAATACAAGGACACAAGCTTTGTGCGCAATCTCGTTGGCGAACTCTTGATACGGGATAATGAATTTGCCTCAAAAGTGGCATTGGACACACTGCTGTTTTGGCAAAAAAGGCGCAATGGGAACTATAAAGATATGATCAAATCCTACAATAAAGGCTTCAGCTGGGAAAAAAACAAACGTATTGACAAAATCGCTGAGGATTATTATCAAGATGTCCGTATCAATGTGATAAAACTCCGCAATTTTATCCCCAAATACAGCAAAACACATAACAACGCCCTAAAAATCGAACTTGAAAATAAAAATCAAAGTATCAAAAACACCATCAAAGAGCTTCAAAACTCAAATGCCAAATCTCAAAATCCCCAACAAGGAAAAACTAATCACGAGAAAAATAGACAAGAAAGACCATTTATTATGCCCGAACCTTAAAAAAATATTTATTTTCTACTCGATTCAATTTTTAAAAACTGAATCTGAAGACTGCTATGCAGGGAATAAATCCCTGCTACATTCCTAAAGAATAGGGTTATGACTAGCTATCGCTATTTATCAACCCGTTTTTATTTGAGAAGATTTGCAAATAATTTCAGGATTGCTCCCAGTTGACGGGGGTAGCAGTTCAAATTTCTCATACCCTATGCTATTAATCGTATTGCTGCAGAATTTGCCTATGGAAAGCATAAAAATAATTCTTAGTAGTCTTGAAAAAATGATTGCAAGTTCGGTGGTTTCGCTCATTGGTATGCTCTCGTATTTGTTTATAAATTCTGAAAAGCTTCCAACAATTAAAATTATATTTCTTATTGTTGGAATGGTGATAGCCAGTGTGTTGTCGATAATTCTTGCTTGGATTTTTATGCGGTATTTGGTAGCATTTAAAAAAATGGAAATGGAGAAACAAAATGCTTAGTGATATTGCTCTATGGGCTAGTTTGATAGGTTTTATCTGTGCTTTGGGGATTCCTAGCTACTTTCTTATCGCTTTTGCACTAAAAGACAAGCCGAAAGTCTAATCCTCTCCTTACCAAGAAACCCCCAACCCGCCCTTTTTTAGCCATCAAATTTGTAGCAAAATTTACGTTAAAGAATAAAACATAACGGATAAAGTAATGGCAACGTGGTGGGATAAATTTCTTGATTGGCTCAATAACAAACAAAACGAAGAATCCCAAAAAAGAGATTTTGAATTTTTTAAATCCGTTTATCTATTTTTTACTTGATTCGATAAATCGAATCTGAAGATCGCTTTTTGGGAGCGAAGCCCCCAAACGCTCCTAAAGTAATCATCTCATATTCAAGCAAGCTTGAATATTGGAGATAAGTTTTATAGGTTTTTACTCGGTTTGTTTTGCAAACAAACCTGAAGACCGCTCCCACCGATTTAATCGGTGTTCGCTCCTAAAGTTATTTTACCCACCCACCCGAGTTATATCCCCTGCTAACGCAGGAATATCAACCCAGTTTCTAAGGTTTCTAATTTTGAACCACTTCCAAACCAAGTAATCTACGCCCTGTCATCTCGCCCACTAAGGGGGCGGGTCAGGGGGAAAGGGTTGTTAAGGGGAATGGGGGGCGGACTTCGCAATTTAAGCCCCCCTTCCCCTTAAAAGGCGTAAGCCTCAAAACATTATTTTTTACTCGATTCGATAAATCGAATCTGAAGACCACTCCAACGGGCAAAGCCCGTTTTCGTCCCTAAAGTATGGGCCGTCTGCTATGCTCCTTAAGGTCGCATAAACGCATCGCCGTGCGAAGCTAAAAAAGATAAGCAGTTATCTTTTTTTACGCTTCTCCTTCTCATACCCAAAGCGTTGCTTTGTGTATTTGAGATAAGTTTTATAGGTTTTTACTTATTATGTTTTATTAGATTTGATAAATCGAATCTGAAGACCACTCACGGGAGCGAAGCCCCCGAACGTTGCTAAAGTTCAGGGTTATTCCCAGCTACCGCTGGTCATCAACCCAGTTTCTAAGGTTTTCAATTTTGAACTGCTTTCTTTATATCACCCTTTCTCAATCATCGAATAATCAAAATCTTCATAAGGCAAATCCAAATTCATATAAGCAGGCAAATGTTTGCCGATACGTTCTTCTTCGGGTGGGAGCTGCATATAGTCCCCATACATTTCACGCAAATGCATATCGGTATTGTTTGGTGCTTTGAATATATGCCCCTCAAATGTAACTTCACTAAGCGGGTAAATTATGGATTTTTTAAGGATATTAGAATGAATGCCTGTCATCATTCCATAAATATCCCCGAGATAATCTGATGTTTCGACACTGAATGGGGAATTTCGAACTTTACGATTATAAAACCATCTTAAAAAACCAATCCAAAGATCGCTTTTTGCGAGCATAATGAGCGTTTTGGTAATGAATCTTTTTGGCAGACTTT
>NZ_MLAM01000014.1 GCF_002272825.1 Helicobacter sp. 11S02596-1
TGCCAGTGAGGCAAGCTTCTGTGCCATCTGTAGAACAAGTAGTATCACCACCTAGAGAAATATCCGCCCCATATACCAAAGCACTCCCCATCAAAGAAGCCAAGATGATGGAGAAAAGGGGTTTGAAAGGCTTTTGAATTTGTTTGAGATTGTGAGATTCAGAAGCTTTTTGAGATTGTTGGGAAACTTGAGCTGTTTTTGAATTTTGAAGCTTATCTGTAGGGTTGGATTGACTAGTTAAAGGGCTATTAAGATAATCTTGCCCCCCCCCCCGCACGCAATGGAGAATATCGTTGTTGATTATGTTTTTCATAATCCATTCCTTTATTTGAAATTTTGGGTATTAAGAAAAGGGGTATTATATTATAAAGTTTCTTTAAATTATCCTGAAATTTTTTTGCAATAGCTAGAGAGATAAGCTAAATTGGCAATTTTATAGCTATTTTTGAGATATTTCAAATCAAATGATTTACTAAAACAATTTATTTTTGAATAAAATAAATATAAAAAATGTGTTAAATTTTTTGGATTTGGGGGGTTATGGGGGGATAAAAGCGAGATTTTGAGCTGGATTTGGGGGCAAAAATTTTATAAAGTAAGGATTTTTTAGATGATTGGGGTTTAAATAGCATTTAGGGAACTAATCATTTCATCAGTTTATTGGAGAAAAAATAAGGCAGGGAGATAGGCTATATCCCAGCGGTTAATGGGACAACTGGGGTGCTTTGAAAAAACATTTGTAAAAATAAAATACGCCCACTAATAGCACAATCCCCACAGCATAGCCCGCCAAAAGAGAGCTAGAGAGGCTCGCCACACCAAAGCTCACGATCGCACACACGGCTGCGGTGGTCGCATAAGGTAGCTGGGTGATAAAATGGCTTTGCACCGAACACCCCGCCCCTGTCGCAGACAAAATCGTAGTGTCAGATATTGGGGAAGTGTGATCCCCATACACCGCCCCAGCAAGCACTGCAGAAACTGAAAGGATAATATCCCCTCCCGAGGCGCTCACCACGCTCACACCGATAGGTAGCATAATCGCAAATGTCCCCCAGCTCGTGCCTGTGGCGAATGCGATGAATCCTGAAATCAAAAATAAAATCACAGGCATCATACTGACTGCACCTTGGGATAAAAATTCTTTACTCACGTTGGCTAGATAAACGCCTGTTTGCATATCATCGCGTATCACAGGGCCTATCGCCCACGCCAAAATCAAAATAAAAATCGCTGGGAGCATACTTTTGATACCATCAATCACGATGATGGGTAATGATTCTTTGCGTAAAAATTTTAGTGAAATCGCAATACTCACGATGAGTGCGAACAACCCGCCATAAAAAAGCGAAAATGCCGTATCGGTGTTTTTTAGCATAGCAAAAAGCGTGGCTTCCCCGCCTGCCTCATACCCCGTCGCTAAAATCATCGAACCAATCGAGATGATCAAAACCAGCACCGGGATTATCAACAACCATATCGAGCTGGCGGGCTTGCTCAAATCTTCATCGTGGAGCAAATCGCTCACCCCGATGTTTTTATGCCGTGCCATTGCGGGGAGATTTATCTGCCAATAAATCGTCAAAAATACCGCCAAAAGGGCAAACCACGCATAATAATTGCTCCACACGCTATTCATCAACACAAACAAGCCATCGCCGATCGTTGCCGGAACGCTCGCCTGCATAATCCCGATGATATAAGCCCCCCAGCTTGAAATCGGCATCAAAATACATACCGGCGCAGAAGTCGAATCGATGACATAGGCAAGGCGTTCTCTTGTGGAGTGGTTGGCGTCATTAAGGGATTTGGAGATTTGCCCCACGGTCAGGGCATTGAAATAATCATCAATAAAAATCACAATCCCCGCAATAAATGCGATAAACTCCGATCCTTTGGGGCTTTTGACACGATGTCTCGCCCATTTTACAAAGGCATTCACCGCACCAGAGTGCGAGATCACTTGGGTCAAAATACCCAAAATAATCAAAAAGCCAAAAACATACACGCTCCACCAGCTGATTTGAATGTGTGGGAGGGTGGAGGTGGTGCTAGCGGGCTCTATTGTGTAGAGAACCGAGGATATTTTGTCATAAACATAGGCAAAAATTCCCCAAAAATCGTGGTAGCTCATCATTATCCCGCCAAGGACAATGCCCAAAAACAGCGAAAGCACCACCCGCCTAGTCAAAAAAACCAACCCAATAACACAAACAGGCACCAAAAGGCTCAACGCAGAATCAGCATACATAAAATCCCCTATTTTTACCAAAGTAGATCAAATCTTATCAAAATAAACTTTAAATGGCTTTAGCGCGGTTTTAAGAATCCGATTGGGTTGCTTTTGTTTTTAGCAAATTTTGCATTTTTTCAAGCTCGTTTTGCTCTTCTTCTAGCTCGCTTTGGAGTGCTTTTATTTTCATATCCATTTTTTTGATCTTGCTTTCTTTGCCCGCAGATGTGAGTTCTACAAGCTTGGTTTGGGCTTGCTTGATTTTATCTTCTAGCTTGGCGATTTTATCTTGTGATTTTTTCAAAACCTCAGTATCATCGCAATGATTTTTTAGCTCTTTTAAGGCGCGCTCTAATCCAGCAAGCTTGTCTTTGTGCGCGTGCTTGATAGCCTGCTCGATTTGGGTTTGGATATCTTTAGCTTTGAAGTCACAGATAGGACCTGCGAGCAAAACGCTTGAAAAACAAACACTAAAAAACAATATTTTTTTCATCAAAAACTCCTATATTTTGGTATAAAATGAGATTATTTTACGTTTTTTTGACTTTTGAGTAAGTCTTGCATTCGAAGCAATTCTTGCTTGGCTGCGATATATTGCATATTGGCTATTTTGAACTCGATTTGGGCTTGCCTGATTTTATGGGCATTGCCATCGGTTCTGGCGGTATCAAGATTCATTTTTACTTGATCGAGATTGCTTTGGGTTGCTTGGATATTTTGGTGGATCTCATCTAAAATATCAGAATCCTTGCAAGTTTTTTCAAGTTTTTGGAGATTTTTTTGCAACTCTGGGATATTGGCATTGAGATTTTTTTGGATGGCGTATTGGATCTGAGCTTTGGCATCGTTGATTTTAAAATCACAAATCGGACCCGCATAGCCAAAAACAAATGACAAAATACACACCAAAACAATCTTTTGCATTATTTTTCCTTGAAAGATGTTATTTTTATAAGCCTGTCATTATACAACAAAGAAGCTGTGTGGGGAAAAATAAAAACCATAAAAACAAAAAATAATCTATATGATAAATAATATTTTTTCTTTTATTCATCGGCAAGCTATTTTGCCCAGCTGGCAGTAATACTAAAATAATGCCTAAATCCCGAATGCTTTTTTTTAAAGTCTTTGAGTTTAGATTCTGTGAGGTTGGCAAAAGAATTGATTTGATTGATAGCTTTTTCAAGTTTTATGTAAGTTTTTATATTCTTATTTTCGGTGTTTGACTATCACGAAATAATTTTATACACTCTATTCGGGACAGGAGATTGCATTAGGAGGATGGTATGCGCAAGATGATTCAAAACACGAGTATAAAGTTTAAAATAACTTTAATGGTCCTTATTCCAGCTTTAGCCATTATTATATTATCGATCAGGGTCATTTCTGAAAACCTTACTATCAGAGCACAGAATAAAATGCTCATAAGTATGGTGGATATATCAAAATCTATTTCTTTGGTAGTTCACGAAATTCAGAAAGAGCGGGGAAATACGGCGGGTTACATTGGCAGTAAAGGGACGCATTTTAGGCAAAGTCTCATCGATCAACGCAAGCTCACCGATGAGAAAACTAACGATTTTATTAAACTTATGTCAAAGATTGATACTACAAATTATAATAAAAATTATACTGATAAGCTTATGAGGGGTATAGATGATTTAAAAAAGATGCGCTCTATCCGCGCGGGTGTCGATACTCTTGGTCCTGAGGCATCCAAAGCTATCCCTTATTATACAAAGACTATCGGGAATCTCCTTGAGAGCGTTTTAGTCGCTTCAACTCTCAGCACAGACAACGCTATTTCAAGGCGTATGATAAGTTACGCTAACTTCTTATACGCAAAGGAAAAAGCCGGTCTTGAGCGGGCGACTATCAACGGGGTTCTTTCCTCTGGCAAATTTACTGACGCCTCTTATGATAAATTTATTTCTCTTATGACAGAGCAGGAAGTTTTTCTTAAGCTGTTCTTAGCTACTGCATCTCTTGATGAAATAAAATCCTATGAACATTCAGCACAGACAAAGCCTTTTAAGGAAGTTCAGAGGATAAGAAATATTGCCCAAACAAAATCAAAAGAGGGTAATTTTGGTATTGAGCCGACATATTGGTTTGACGTAATAACGCAAAAAATTGATTCCTTAAAAGGTGTGGAAGACTTGGTTGCTGAAAATATTTCCGACCAGCTTAGACATAATATTTCTGTGGCAGGACGCAATTTTATTTTATTTCTTGCGATATCTTTAGGCGCTTTGCTTTTTACTATTATTTTTGGGTCGGTAATGGCGGCAAATATTATCAGAAGAATATCGATAATAAAAACGAAGCTGACAGAGATTTCTGAAAATAAAAACCTCACAGAGCAGTTAGGCTTCAGGTCAAAGGATGAAATAGGGACGATCGCTACTTCTATTGATAACTTTGTCAAGTCTATGAGAGGAATACTAAATGAACTCCAGCGTCAAGGAGAGGCTAATACAGAAATCGCCAGCAGTCTTGTAGATACGACCAATCTCGTTGATGATAAGCTTAAAAAAGGTGAGGGGCTTGCCCAGGAAAATATCGGTTTCGGTAAAGATATTAGCACAATTATTGATGAAAACATAAAAGAATCTCTTGAAACAAAAGACTCTATGGGCGTAGCAGTAAGCGATTTGCTAAATCTTAAAGACATTCTTGCAGGGCTAGCCTCTGAAGTTGAGCGTGAAAGCGCCATAGAGCAAGAAATTGCCAATAATATTAACGAACTGACTAAAGATGCAGAAAATGTTAAAAACGTGCTTGTAGTTATTGGTGAAATTGCCGATCAGACAAACCTTTTGGCGCTTAATGCAGCAATTGAAGCAGCACGGGCTGGTGAGCACGGGCGGGGGTTTGCTGTAGTTGCCGATGAAGTAAGAAAGCTTGCTGAAAAGACCCAAAAATCATTAGATGAGATAAACAGCATAATCAATGCAGTGCTTCAGGCTATTGTGGTGGCTAGTGAAAAAATTAATGCCAATGCGACAGAGATATATAAGCTTGTTGATACCACCACTCTTGTGCAGACTGAAGTTGAAAAATTAGCTTCCAATATGCATAAAGTGCTTGACGTGGCGGTCAGCTCGATGGAAAGTTCTAACGAAATAGACTCAAAATCCAAACGGATGATAAACGGCGGTGAAATGATAAACGTAGCGATTAATGAAATCAGTGATAAAATGCGGGAAGTGCAGTCGTTTTCTGATTCGATAGATAGTTACGCACGAAAAGTCCGCGATACATTGGCGAAATTTAAATTATAATAGTTTCTTTTCTTTGTGATAGATTAGTTACACCGCTCTATGCTTTGAAAGATAGGGGTTTTTTATATTTGTTAATCCACCCTATCCTGCTGTGATTTTATGGGTATTTAAGTCTCTGCTATACTTATGAAGTTCTTATAACTATTAATTAGACAAAAATATCTCTTAGAGCGTTTTGAATAGCTTCTGATGTATTCATTTCTTTAGTTTGATTGTTGGGTTCTTGGTGATAATTCAGAAAATAGAGGAAATTATTTTTATTTGTGGTAAAAAAATGATTGTCAAAATGAAGCGCTCTGGATATTATTGGTGGAGTGTAGGGGGTTCGAACCCCTGACCTCGACGCTGCCAGCGTCGCGCTCTCCCAACTGAGCTAACACCCCTAAAAACAAGAACGTTATTCTACTATAAATAAAATAAAAAAAATCTAAGAATTAAGCTCGTGATAATGTCTCAAATAAACATCTTGCATATGAGATTCCAAATGTGCATACCAGTCTGACCCAATTTCAGGCTCAAAAGCATCTAAAAGCACCATTCTAGCGGTATTTTTTGGAGATTCCAAAGGTTTGGTGTTGTATATTTTTCTTGTATTTACAAGCACAATGGGCTGGATTTTGAGGTTAAATTTCTCTGCCAAAAGCTTTGCTCCGGGTTTAAATGGCAAAAATTTTTCTCCCCCTTTGCTCCTCGTGCCTTCAGGGAAGATAACCAAAGGTCGCCCCTCATCAAGCTTTTCTTTGGCCTGCTTCAATAATAATGCCAAGCCTTTTTTATCCTCTCTATCAATCAATATCATCTCCGGACCTTTGAGTGCATAACCATAAAAGGGAATGTCTCCAAGCTCCTTTTTGGCTACCCAGCAGATATTTGAGGGGTGGAAACTCTCTAAACAAATAATATCACTAAGGCTTTGATGATTGATGATAACCAACGAGGCACTCGTATCAAACTCCCCAATTTTTTCAAGCTTCAAGCCCGTGAAAGGATAAAAAAATCGACACCATCTCCTGCAATGCCTGCCATTTTGTTTTTTTCTGGTAAAAAAAATCCCGCAGATAATTACTGCCAGCCCCACTGCGATAACCAGTGTCACATAAATTGCCCTGATTTTACTGGATATCATTTTTTTTCACCCACCCGATTTTATCATCTGTTGTAACGACCTTATAATACTTCCCGTGTTTGCCAATAATCTCAACTTGGATATTTGTCTTTGTTGTCTCAAGCACGGTGGAATTATGCGTGGGCAAAATACGGATTTGCTTGTTTGCAAGCATTACCCCTTGATGTCTCGAAAATACATTCCAAAGCCAATAAGCCAAAAGAACGCCGATGATAACCAAAAAAATCTTCTTTCTTCCAAAGAAAAAATAAACCACCAAAAACACCACCATCAAGCCAATCAAGACGAGGTTAGAAAAAAGCAACAAATTATTTTTGGGCTTGATGTCATCTTGCGTGCTAACCACATCATCGACAGGAAGAACAGGCAAAGAAACATCTTGGAAATGATTATCCTTTAGTGAAAAATACTCAAAAGAAATCTCTTGAACGCTCTTAGGGACAATGCAATAATAGATACCATCGGAGTTATCCCAGCCAAAATGCGTGCTTTCAAAACCCTGTTTGTCGATATTAGGCAGTTTCATATCTTCGAGATTGGCATTCTTTGCTTCCACTTCAAAAACCAAAATATTATGCGAGGCATCATAAGTCTTGGCACGATATCCTGTGATACGAAATTCATCGGCAACCACGCCAACATAGTTTTGATTTTGATACAAATCAATCACATTCAAATGGATAGCAGGGGCAATCGAAAAATCGGTATAATCCCCATCGCTTGAGACCGCAATGACTTTTAGTGCGGGGATAGAGGCATTGAGCGCTTTGATTTTATATCGATAGACTGCCTGATAAGTTCCATCGCTTGAAAGTCGCCATTTGGTATTGGGATTCCTCAAAATCAATTGATTGGTATTGATACCCCCAACAAATTCCGTCCCCGAAAATCTTGCATTTGAAAACAAAAGCAAACTATAGGTTACAGGGATGGTTTGCCCGATATAAACGGGTTTATTAAAACTATCTTTATTTGAGCCATTTTGGGAATCAGAAATCTTGACATAAACAATCTTTGCCCTATTGTCAGACTCCTCAGAATGCAAAATCCCCAATGCCACAACGACCAAGCAAACAAAACCATAAAAAAATTTTTTCATCATCTGCCTTTTTGGACCAGCCTAAAGCAAAGAACGCAACATCGCCAAGCCATCAGTTCCGCCCAAGAGAGGCTCTACAAAACGCTCAGGATGGGGCATTAGACCAAAAACATTTTTTTCTTGATTGCAAACGCCAGCGATACATTCAAGCGATCCATTGGGATTATCAACATATTGCAATAAAATCTGATTATTTTCTTTCATTGATTGCAATGTATCCGTATCAGCATAATAACTCCCATCAGCGTGGGCGATAGGCAGAGAAATGACTGCCCCCGTTTGATAGCTTGATAAAAACCGATTATCCGTGCTAACAACTTCGAGCTTTTGTAGCTTGGAGATAAAACAAAGCCCTTGATTTCTCTTTAGTGCACCGGGCAAAAGACCTGATTCTGTCAAAATCTGAAAGCCATTGCAAATCCCTAAAACCAATCCGCCATTTTTGGCATAAGCCATCACAGCCTGCATAATCGGCGCAAATCGCGCAATCGCCCCACTACGCAAATAATCCCCATAGCTAAAACCGCCCGGAATCACCACAAGAGAAGTGCTGGCGGGCAATGCCTTTTCCTGGTGCCAAACGATCACACTTTCTGCCCCCAAAATATTGCTGTAAGCATAATGCATATCACGCTCGCAATTTGTCCCGGGAAACTGCAGTATCGCCACCATACCCTATGCTTCCTCACAACAAATAAAATAATCTTCTATCACGGTGTTTGCCAGAAGCTCTTGTGCCATTTTTTCAGCTTCTTTGATCGCTTTTTGCTTATCATTATGATCGAATTGGAGGGATATTTTTTTGCTCAATTTTAGATGCTTGACATCTGAAAAACCCAATGTTTTGAGTGCATTGGCAATCGCTTTTGCCTGCGGGTCTAAAACACCCTCTTTCAAGCTCACATTCACCACAACTTCCATCAATCAACTCCTTTTAAGCCAATGACGCTGTTACGCCATCATTATACGATGCAAAACTTCCTCATAAGCAAGCTTCACATCACCCAAATCCTGCCTAAATCTGTCCTTATCAAGCTTTTCGTTTGTGTGCTTATCCCAAAAACGGCAACTATCGGGGCTAATCTCATCAGCCAAAATGATATTGCCCGCACTATCCCTGCCAAATTCGAGCTTAAAATCAATCAATCGCAGATTTTTGGAATCAAAAAATTCCTTCAAAACCGCATTGATTTTTTTGGCTTGCGTTCTCAAAAAATCCAATTCATCACGATTTTGGATAATCCCAAGTATCTCACAATGCTCATCATTAATAATCGGATCGCCCAAAGCGTCATCTTTGTAATAAAACTCCACCAACGCAAAAGGCAACACCCTGCCCTCTTCTATCCCTAAACGCTTACTTAAAGATCCTGTTGCGACATTTCTAGTAACTACTTCAATTGGGATAATCTCAACACGCTTACACAAGATATTTTGCGCATCGATTGTTTGGATATAGTGGGTTTTGAAGCCCTTGCTTTCGAGCATTTCAAACAAAAAGGAGCTGATTTTACAATTCAGCTCTCCCTTGCCACTCTCGCTACCTTTTTTTTCTGCATTGAAAGCTGTCAAATCATCCTTAAATTCTGCAATCAAAACATCTTTTTCTTCGGTGCTATAGAGTTTTTTGCCTTTGCCCTCATAAAGCATTTTTACCTTATTCATTTGCTTGTCTCGGTTTTATTTGGGGTTTTGATAATATTCCAAGCTTTCAAGGCATCAATGGCGGATTTTAGCTGGATATCATTGTTGATGTCTTTTTGCGTGATGGTTTTTTGTTCTTGGGCTTTTTTGGTTTCATCTTTTTTGTCATCAACTTTAGAGCCAACTTTTTCAAGTTCATTTTCAAGATGATTCCTCAAATCCGCTTCCTTGATTTCAAATGTGCTTTCATTTTGAGGCACAGCACCGGGATGGACCAAAATATCAGGCTTGATCCCTACAGCCTGAATCGTCCTGCCACTGGGGAGATAATACTTTGCCGTCGTGAGCTTGATCGCTTCATTTTTATCGATAGGAAGCACCACTTGAACGCTACCTTTCCCAAAGCTTTCTTCGCCCACAATCAATGCCCGTTGATGATCTTGGAGCGCACCAGAGACAATCTCACTCGCACTCGCCGTCCCGCCATTGATAAGCACAACGATAGGGATAGAAGCATAAGGGGCTTTGCCATTGGCTTTGTATTCGATATTTTCTTCTTTGATTTTGCCTTTTTGAGAAACAATCAAACCTTTTTTGATAAATAGATTCGACAAATCGACTGCTTGGTTGAGTAATCCACCCGGATTATTTCTCAAATCCAAAACAATCCCTGTGATATTGCCAGCTTTTTTGAGCTCATCAACAACGCTTTGAGTAACATTTTTGTCAAAAGAATTGACACGGACATACAAAAACTTTGTCCCATCAATCTTGCGGGTATGCACGGATTTGACCTTAATAATATCACGAGTAATATTAAACTCAAGTGGCTTGGCTTCAGTTTTTCTCACAATCGTAAGTTTGAGCGAGGTTTTTGGCTTGCCCCGCATAATATTGACCGCATCATCAATACTCATATTCAGCGTGCTTTCATCATTGATTTTCAAAATCACATCGCCAGCTTTGAGCCCAGCCTTAGAAGCAGGCGTGTCATCAAGCGGGGCGATAACAGTCAAAGCACCATCTTTCATCCCAACGGTGATCCCCAAGCCACCAAATTCCCCATCAGTCTGTGCTTTTAGGTCTTTGAACTTTTTTTCTGTCAAATACGCCGAATGCGCATCGAGATTGGATAAAAGTCCCTCAATGGCTTTATCTACGATTTCATTGATACCGACATTATCGACATAATAAGCTTCAATCGTATTGATAACCTTGGTGAGCTTGTTATAAGCGTCTATTCTTTGTTGCTTGGTTTCGACTTGATGGCTATTTTGATCGTTTTCTTTGGCAGAAAGTCCATTAAAGACCAAAGAAACGCCCAAAAATGACACAAATAAGCCGGAAATAAAGTATTTATTCATCCTCTCCACCTGCTGGAATTTATTTTATAGAAAATCCCAAAATTCTACCCAAATTTTGATTATTTTAATCAAACAAATCCCCTTTTCACTTGAATTTAAAAAGTTTTAGCATAAATCAATAAAATAACTTGACATTATTAGACTAAACTTATATAATAGTCATCGTATAAATATCGCTAAAAATCATTAAAAAATATTTTGATGATTTCGCCCAAAATATCCAAACCATAAGCAAGGAGTTTTGTATGAATCTGTTTGAAAAAATGACCCACCAGCTCAAAGAAACACTCGATCAAGCCGCTTCTTTAGCCCTACACGCCAAAAATCAAGAAGTCAGCACGATCCATATCATCTGGGCAATGCTTGCTAATACGCAATCTATCCTCAATCAAGCCCTCAACAAAATGAATATCGATAAAATCGCTATTGAACTTGAAGCCAAAAGCCTCGCAGAGAGACTTCCCAAAGCCTCACAAGTCGCCAAAGAAAATATCACACTAAGCAAAAATCTCCAAGATGCCCTCAGCCAAGCTGAGGGGCTAAGCACCAAAAATGGCGATAAATACATCGCTGTGGATACATTTATTATCGCCAATATCAAATCAGAAATCTTCACGCAAGTTTTTGCAAAATTTCTCGATGTCAATGAACTCAAAAAAACACTCGAAGCCATCCGAGGCGGGGCAAAAATACAAAATGAAAATGATGATTCTAATCTGGAGTCTTTAGAAAAATTTGGTATTGATCTAACCAAAAAAGCCTTAGAAAATACGCTTGATCCTGTCATTGGCAGGGATGAAGAGATTTCACGGATGATGCAAATCCTCATCAGAAAAACCAAAAATAATCCTATCCTCTTAGGAGAACCCGGCGTGGGTAAAACCGCCGCTGTAGAGGGGCTTGCCCAACGAATCATCCAAAAAGAAGTCCCCACATCACTGCAAAACAAGCGTGTCGTTGCCTTGGATATGAGTGCGTTGGTAGCGGGGGCAAAGTATCGGGGCGAGTTTGAAGAAAGGTTAAAAAAAGTCATCGAAGAAGTCAAAAAAGCTGGGAATATTATCCTTTTTATTGATGAGATTCACACCATCGTAGGCGCAGGTGCCTCTGAGGGCAGTATGGATGCAGCCAATATCCTCAAACCCGCCCTTGCCCGTGGCGAACTCCACACAATCGGGGCAACCACGCTCAAAGAATACCGCAAATATTTTGAAAAAGATGCCGCACTCACCAGGAGATTCCAGCCTGTATCGCTCAATGAACCTAGTGTCAATGAAGCCCTCCAGATTTTGCGTGGCATAAAAGAAAAGCTTGAAGCCCATCATAATGTCAATATCACCGATTCTGCCCTTGTGGCAGCTGCAAAGCTTTCTAATCGCTACATCACTGATAGATTTCTGCCTGATAAAGCCATTGATCTCATCGATGAGGGTGCAGCTGAACTCAAAATGCAGATCGAATCAGAACCCACCGAGTTGGCGCATATCAAAAGGCAAATCCAACGCCTTGAGGTCGAAAAACAAGCGTTAAATATGGAAAAAAAAGACAGCAACCAAAACCGAATCCAAGAGATACAAAAAGAACTCAGCAATGCCAATGAAGAAAAAATTCGCCTAGAAGCGCAATTTGAAAATGAAAAGTCCGTTTTCAAAGAAATCGCCCAGATCAAAAGCGACATTGATACCCTCAAAAGAGAATCCGAGCTTGCCAAACGCAATGGCGACTACAACAAAGCGGCTGAAATTGACTACAGCAAAATCCCCCAAAAGGAAGCCAAAGCAAAAGAACTCAACGAAAAATGGGACAAAATGCAAGCCGATGGGACATTGCTAAAAAATGCCGTAACAGAAGAAAGTATCGCGGGTATCGTGAGCCGATGGACACAAATCCCCATCAAAAAAATGCTCCAGAGCGAGAAAGAAAAGATTTTGGGTGTTGAAGATGAGCTGAAAAAAAGTGTCGTGGGCCAACCCCAAGCGCTCAAAGCCATCGCTAGGGCTATCAAGCGAAACAAAGCGGGCTTGAGTGAGACCAACCGCCCTATCGGGAGTTTTTTATTTTTGGGACCTACAGGAGTTGGCAAGACCCAGAGTGCGAAATCCTTGGCACAATTTCTCTTTGATAGCGAGAAAAATCTTATACGTATCGATATGAGCGAATATATGGAAAAACACGCTGCAAGTCGGCTTGTTGGCGCACCTCCGGGCTATGTCGGGTATGAAGAGGGCGGGCAGCTCACCGAGGCGGTGCGTAGGAAGCCGTATTCTGTGGTTTTGTTTGATGAAATCGAAAAAGCCCATCCCGATGTTTTTAATATCTTGCTTCAAGTCCTTGATGATGGGCGATTGACCGATAACAAAGGTGTAACGATTGATTTTAGAAACACCATCATTATCCTCACAAGCAATATCGCAAGCGAGAAGATCATAGAAATCGAGGATGAAAAAGCAAGAGAAAAGGCTGTCAATGAAGCACTCAAAAAATATTTCAAACCAGAATTTCTCAATCGCCTTGATGACATCGTGATTTTCAACCCGCTTAGCCTGGAGGGCATTGTTGAGATCGTCGATATTATGTTCGCACACATTGCCAAAAAAGTCTCTGAAAATGGTATCACCCTCAAGCTCACCCAAACTGCTAAGGAATTTATCGCCAAGGTAGGCTTTGATCCTGTCTATGGGGCGAGACCTCTCAAAAGGGCATTGTATGAAGAAGTCGAAGACAGGCTTGCCGAGCTGATTTTGGAAGATAAAGTCAAAGAGGGGGATTGTATCACTTTTGATGTGGAAAATGACACGATTGTCCCCATCCGTGCGTAAAATTTTAGGATTGAGTTTTCAATCCCGATAACGACTAACCCGCTAATCAATCATCACCAACACGTCTAAAACCTCAAGCACAGGGGTTTTGGACGCTTAAAAATCCATATTCAACCCGACAAAATACCGCCTGCCTTCTCGAACATAATTGTAATTATTTACATATGCGGTCGTAGAACTGCCGGCATTCGTGGTGGCAGAAACGTAGTCGATAAAATTATGATTGAGGAGATTATAGATCCCCATATGCAAGCGCAAGGTCTTTGTAATATAATAATGCCCGCCTAAATGGAGCAAAAAATAATCATTATAATAAGGGCTCAAACCCGGATTGTTTTTTCTGAATTGCTCTAAAGCTGACAGCGAACCTGCACTCGAGCCACCTCTCCCGCCGATATAGGTTCGGAGTTGCTTACCGCGGTATTCCCCTCGGAGGTAAAGCCCAAAACTCTTGATAGAATAATTAAGCGAAGCATTCAAGCTATGCTCGGGGACATCGGTTAGAGGAATGCCCTTGGCTACCCCTGAGGTCTGCTGTGTTTTTGTGAAAGTATAATTGAGCGTCAAACCCATATCCCCATAAACAATATTAATAGGTTTGATCCCAAAAAATACTTCTGCACCATAGGCGATCGCCGAATCGGCGTTGATAGAATAATTACACCCGCTAGACCCCATACATATGCCCCCTCCAGAAACGGGAATTTGGGCGTCTTTGGCAACGGAAGCGCTTTGTATTTTATCACGAAATGTATTGTAAAAGCCCGTCAAACCCATATCGACATAATCTGTCTCACTCAAAAATCCCAATTCAAAGTTGATTGAAGTCTCAGGCTTCAAATCCGGGTTGCCATATGTCGGCACGGTGCCTTGGCTAGTGAGACCATTTACCCCATAGACGAGCTGGGAAACCGTGGGGGTCTTATACCCTGTAGAGATCCCGCCTTTGAGAGTGAGCCAATCAGTGGTATTATAAACCAAATAAGCCCTGGGAGAGGTGTTAAAACCAAATGCAGAATTGTAGTTTTCCCTAAATCCCAAAGTCAAAAACAAGTCTTCCAAAATCGCCAATTCGGTTTCTGCAAATAGCGCTGCATTGTGCTGATACATAAAGCTGTTGCTTGTAACCGCCTTATCTAGCATACTTGCAAAATAATAGCGCCCGCCTAAGGTCAGCTTGGCTTGCCCCAGCCCCATCACAAGCTTGGTATCGATGATGACATCATCACCCCGCAAATCCCTGTCTTTGCCTATCAAGGGGCTATTAGTACCAACGGCATCTTTGGTGATAAGCCTACCTTGATTGGTTGTGGAGAGGTATTGGATAGAGGTGTCGGTTTTACCAAAGGCATAATCGCCCAAATGCGCCAAAGTCAGATTATTACGCAGAAAATAAAGATCGCTAGCATAACCCCCGTCCTTCCCCACGGTGCCAAGCAGGCTTTGTTTGTTGTTATACCATTGCAAGCCATTTTCATAATCAAAATAAAAATAATCCTGTTGGCTAGGCGCATAAGACAAACGCGCGCCTATATCATAGATATTAGCTTCAGATAAGCCCACCACGCCATTTCTACCCAAACTCCCCCCTCCAGGAATCACTTTGAGATCAGCAGTAGGCACGAATGCCCGATAATGCTCCCTCCCTCGCAGTGCCAGACCCCATTTTTTTGCAGAATCTAGAGGTCCAGAAGTATAAAAGCTCCCTGAATAGGTATTGCCAAAAAGTTTTTCTTCTTGCAAAACGCTCTCTATCCCAAAGCTAGAAGTCCAACGATCAAAATTCTTTTTGGTGATGACATTGACAATCCCGCCGATAGCATCGCTCCCATAAAGTGTGCTCATCGGTCCTCTGATGACTTCGATCCGCTCGATCGCAGCAAGCGGGGGCATAAAAGAAGTAAAAATCTCTGTAAATCCGTTTGGAAAAGCAGCTGGGGTTACATTTTGCCTTTTGCCATCGGTCAAAATCAACGTATAATCTGCAGGCATCCCACGGATTGAGATCGCATACCCGCCTGTTTTGCCAACACCGGTTTCAATGCTCACACCAGGGGTTTGCGAAACTGCTTCGGCGAGATCTCTATAAGGCTTGTTTTCAAGCTGTTCTTTTGTGATGATCGTAATGGACGCCGGGGCATCTTTGACATCTTGGGCATAGCCTGAAGCAGAAACAACGGATTTATTCAACACATAACTTTTTGGCTCTTCTTCTGCAAATAGCCAAGCAGGCAAAAAAAGCAACATTGATTTCAAAACATCTTTTTTATTCATCACTAAACCTTTATTTTAAAATAATAACGATTATTGTAATGGTGAATATTTAAGATAATATGAAGAAAATTTGGGGTTTTAAAGACTTAAATACCCCAAAAATATCGTTAGTGCCAATCCAGCCAAAAAACACAATGCCATCTCTTTGCGCTTATTTTTACAAAATGCTGTCATCACCACCCCGCTGATATAAAACAACACCAAAGAAATACCAAACGCCACGCTCAAAATATCAAAATACCATTTTGCCTTTGCCTTATGCAACATAATCATATTGCCAAGCAATCCCCGTTGCACCGATTGGATAATGGTTTGATTATTTTTGACCTCAAGCGTGATGGCGTATTTTGCAGACCCCACCAACAAAGCCCCACGATAGTCTCTAGGATTCATATCGCTTGGAAGCTTAATGTGGTGTTTCAATAAAAAATCAATCAAAAAATCAAATTGTTTTTCTTGAGGGATGACTTCTTCAACCACCCATTTTTGCTTTTTTGCACCAAAATCTTGATTCAAGCCAAAAATATAAACAATCCCCGTAATGGCAAAAAGCAATGCCATCGGCAACAAAAATATACTGACATAAATATGAAACTGATGAGAAATTTTTTTGATTTTCATTATTTAACCTTAATGTTTAATTTTACAAAATTATAATCTGTGTATATGAAATATTTGTGAAGCCCCTCGATCTAAATTGAAAGTTTTTGAAACGTATTAAAAGTATTCTATCTCGCCCAATAAGGGGCTTTGCCCCCCATAAACTCAGCCAATCATATGGCTAACAAATTTCGAATAATTATCCATAATCAACCCGCCTTTTCTAAAGCCTAGACCACAAGATTCGTAGGCATAAAATACATTGGGCTGGTAATAAAAATCCCCGTGCTGGTTGAGGGCATAAAATTCCTGATAAACCGGCTTATGATTATGATAAATGCCATCATTTTTTGCGATCACGTTTAACGATGGTTCCAAAATCTCAATATTTGCGCCCTCACGCCCAAATGCGGTCTTTTTGACTTGTTGTTTGCCTTTGAGTGGTTCGTAGCTGGTTTCCAAAAGCAAGGGATGATTTGGGAACATATCCCATAAAAGCTTCAAAAAACGCTTGCTTTGAAACAACAGCGTATAAGCTGGGTTTAAAAAAATCGTGTTTTTGTTTTCCATCATTGATTGCATTATCAAGGCGAGTTCAGGCTCATCGATGGCGATATTTTCCCAAGGCAAGAGTTTGAATAAAAACTCATAATTTTCTCCTTGTGCAAACGCCCCCTCATCGGGACTAAACACCACCTCATCAATGAAGCAAAAAGACGTCTCAAACCCCGCACTTCTAGCAATCTCTTGGAGAAATCTTGTCGTTCTTTCTTCTTCGCTATTGCCTTTCACGCTAGAAAACAAAATCTTCCAGCCCTCATAGATTGCCTCAAAATCACTGGTATCCTCACCGAGCGTAATCATCCGCTTGAAATTCTCCCCGATCGCCTCATAAAGGTTATTGAATTGCAGATTGGAATCATAGCCGTTGTATTTGAGCATCGCCCATTGCACCACAGAGGTTTCATAAAGCATCGTAGGTGTATCGGCATTAAATTCCAAAAGCTTGATAGGTCTGCCATCAAGCCCGCCAGCCAAATCAAAACGCCCATAGAGATGCCAGTGGATTTCTTCTTCCCAGCTTTGTTTGATCATCGGCACCAAGACATTGGGAATATCAAGCTCAAAAAACAAATCATTCTCGATGGCATATTCTGCGGTTTTAACATACATATCATAAAGCTCGTTGCAAGCCTCATAATACGCATCGGCTTCTTTTTGAGAGATCACGACCATTTCGTTTTCGATATAAGGCGTATTATCCGGATCAGTATGCCAATCCAAGCCAATTTCTTCAAGCCTAGCTTTATCTAGAGGTTTTAAAGGTATTATTTCCATCGTTTGCCTTTATGCGCCAAATGAGCTGGTGCTTCTATTGGTTGTGCTAGTGGAATTGCCACCAAAAAAGCCACTTTTTGCCCCACTCGCAGTCCTTGAGGCTGCCCCTGCTGATGATGTATTTTTGAAGCTGTTTTTGCTTCTTTCATAGGCTTGCGGGGATTTATAATTCCTTTGGCTATTTTGTTGGTATGCAGGATTATTAAAGAGCTTATTGCCGATATAACTACCCAAAATCGCCCCAGCAGCACTCGCTAATATCGCCCCACCCAGCCCCAGACCGCCACTTGCATTGGGATTTGTAAGCTCGCTGGTGCCATTATCGATTTTATTTTCTTCTTGCTTGATGAGTGCTTGAATCTCCTCATCGCTAAGGACCTTTTCATTTCCCTGCAAATCCCGAACAACCACGTGGGTTTTGGCACTAGGGTATTCTTCAGCGACCTTGTAGCCTCCTGTTGGCTGTTCTTCAAGGATAACAAACGCCCCTTTTTGGACAGCATTTGCAATCCCAGCATTTTGGCTGGTGTTTTCACCAGAATCACGACCAGAATCACTGCAAGCTGCCAAACTCACCACAACAACGGCACTCAACCCACCAATGATGGCATAATCGGATATTTTTCTAAAATGTTTCATCCTGCCTCCCTATTAAAAATTTAAATGGTTTCTTGACCTTATTGGTTATATTCATAAATATAAGGAACGTATTTAATCAACCCAGAATCTGTGATTTTCTTAGTGATATTTTCAACTTTTTTGAGCTCTTTTTCTGGCTTTTCTTTGGGCTCATATGTCGGGGCATAGATTTGTTTTAATATCTGGATTTTCTCTGCGGGGGTTTTAGCGGATTTGATTTTTTCTAAAATAATGCTTGATTTGATAGCAGATTTTTCGCCCAAAAACCCTACAAGAATCATCTTTACATTGGTTTCTTTCAATCGCGAATCGATGTCTCTGAGTTCATTTTGGCAATGCGGGCACATCGGATCAGAAACGATATAGGTAACTTTCTGGTTGCCCTTTGTGGTTGAGGGCAAATCAATCACATAATCATCGGGAATGGATTCAAATAGCGTCTTGAGCTTGGCGCTATTTTGTTGTTGGGAATTATGCGCCTGGGCGGTTTGATAAAATTGATTCACAAGCTCGGCGTCCTTTTTTTCATTGGCAAAAAATACATTGCTTAGCCCGATGATGACGTTGCCATCTTTGCTGGTAAAAATAGGGATTTGATACTTCGTGCTGGGGTCTTCAATAATTGCAACTTTAAGCTCGGGATTGGACTGGAGGGATTGGATTTTGAGGACAGAGACATTTTTGCCTGTCTGTTTTTGGATAATGTTGGCAATATTTTTTTCCACATTCGCTTGGGCGAAGCTAAAAGCAAAAAATATCAATGCAACAGGTAAGATTTTTTTCATAAATTCTCCTTGATTTCAGATAAAATCGCATTTTATAGCAACTTTGTCAATATTACCAAAAGGCACGCAATTGAAATATTCCAGCATTTTTTTTAGCATTTTTTTAGGCGCAATGCCTGCGATTTATCTTTTTTATCAGTTCGCCACAGGTTTTTATGGCGCAGAACCGACTAAGGCAATCCTGCATTTTTTGGGGGATTGGAGCATTTATTTTTTGCTTGGGACATTGGGGATTTTATGGTTTTGCCGGCTTGGCAAAATCCCTTTTAAACAGCTACCTATCATCACCAAAATCTTTGGAAATTATGCGTTTTTATATGCTTTAGGGCATATTTTTTGTTATATTCTTTTTGAACAAGGGGGCAGTTTATACCTAACATTTGATGAGATTGCCCGCCGTATTTATTTGTTATTGGGAATGATGGGATTTTTATGTTTGGTGATTTTAAATATTTTTTCGATATTTTTTTCACGTTTTTTCCCGCGATTCTCCGCCCTCATCTACCCAGCTGGATTTTTGGGGAGTATCCACTATCTGCTAGGGCAAAAAATCCCCAGCCTTTCATCTTATGGGATTTTTTTCGCATTTTTTATTTTACTTTGTGTTAAGCTTTTATCAAAAAATAAGGATAAAAAATGATCATCATCCCCGCACGGCTTGATTCTAGCAGATTCCCCAAAAAACTCCTCGCCCCTATCAATGGCATCCCGATGATAATCGCCACCGCACGCAACGCCCAAAAAGTCGATGATGTCGTCGTTGCTTGCGATTCTAGCGAATTGCTTGGAATCTGTGAAGCCCATAAGATAAAAGCCGTCTTGACAAGCACACAACACACCAGTGGGACGGATAGATGTGCGGAGGCAGTCAAGATTCTTGGACTCAAAGCAGATGAAATCATCATCAATGTCCAAGGCGATGAGCCTTTTTTGGAAACTGCCGTCATTGCGTTATTGAAAGAAAAAATGCAAAGCAGAGGATTTCAAAATGCCCCATTTATGGGAACTTGCGCAAAAATCATCGAAAAAACCCAAATCCACGATACCAATCTCGTAAAAGTCATCTTAGATAAAAACAGCGAGGCGATCTATTTTTCCAGGCTTCCTATCCCCTACAGCCGAGAAGGAATGGATAACCCGCTACTAGAAAACTACCCGTATTTGGGGCATTTGGGGATTTATGGCTTTTCTGCAGGCTCGCTAGAAGAATTTTGCAGTCTCAAAAAAAGCCCATTAGAAGACATCGAAAAGCTCGAGCAACTCCGAGCCATCTATCACCAAAAGCCTATTTTTGTATGCATTGTTTCAAGCAAAAGTATTGGTATTGACACACCCCAAGATCTCCAAAATGCCCTCAAACAATTCAAAAATCTAGCGTGAATCTTGGCGTGCAAGCTTGAGTTAGCAAAACTAGCACGCCAAATCTTGCCTACCAAAATCTTGCCTGTCAAAATCTAGCGTGCGAACTCAACCGCACGGCTTTCACGGATCACGCTGACTTTGATTTCTCCGGGATATTGGAGCGAGGATTCGACTTCTTTGGCAATATCTCTAGCAAGCACAACACTTTGGGCATCATTGATGAGATCGGCACGCACAATCACACGCACCTCCCTGCCCGCATTGATAGCATACGCCTGCTTGACCCCCATTTTATCCATAGCGATACGCTCCAAATCCTGCATACGATTCAAAAAGCTTTCAAGCACTTCTCGCCTCGCCCCAGGACGACCTGCCGAGAGGGTATCAGCCGTGCAAACCGCTGCAGCTTCAATGCTTTGAATTTCTTCATCGCCGTGATGTGCCATAATCGCATTGATAACGATGGGGTGTTCTTTGTAGCGTTTGCAGATTTCAGCACCTAACGTTACGTGATTCCCGCCAGATTCTTGGGTGAGGGCTTTGCCAATATCGTGCAAAAGCCCCGCTCTGCGGGCAAGCTTTTCATCACCGCCAAGCTCCCCAGCGATGACCCCAGCAAGATTGGCTGTCTCAATCGAATGCCCCAAAGCATTTTGCCCGAAACTCGCCCGATATTTCATCTTGCCAATGAGGCGTTTTAGCTCCGGGTGCATATAGCCTAGCCCCATATCCATCACGATATTTTCGCCATCTTGGAGGACTTGGGCTTCCATCTCCGCACTCACTTTGGCATAGACTTCCTCAATCCTTGCAGGCTGTATCCTGCCATCTTCGACCAAAAGTTCAATGGTTTTTGTCGCAATTGCACGCCGATAGAGATTAAAACTACTCAAGATAATCGTCCCCGGGGTATCATCGATGATCACATCGACCCCGCTGATCATTTCAAGCGTTTTGATATTCCTACCCTCTTTGCCAATAATCCTGCCTTTGAGTTCATCGCTAGGCAAATTCACCACGTTGATGAGGCGCTCGGTGGCAAACTCTCCTGCAAACCTCGTGGTAGCTTGTGCGATGACATAATTAGCTTTTTTCATCGCTTCATCTCTGGCTTCACGCTCACACCGCCGAATAAGTGCAGCTTTTTGCTGGGCTAATTCATCTTGGAGGTGATCTAAAATCAAATTTTTTGCTTCTTCTTTGGTATAGCCTGTGTAACCTACAAGCGTATCGATAGCCCTTTGTTTGGCGTCTTGGTATTCTTTGATAAGCTTATTTTGGGCTTCATATTCAATGAGGAGTTTATTTTTTAGATCAGAAACTTTCTGCTTTTCTTCTTCAAGAAAGGTAATTTCTCTTTCAAATTTTTGGCTCATCTTGTCTTCTTGTTTTTGGAGCAAAGCCAATTTATCTTGGTAAGTTTTGGTGATTTCTGAGGTTTTATTATCGTATTTTTTTTTCAATTCAAGCTCGATCTCTTGGGCTTTGATCTGCTCGTTTTTTAAAAGTGTTCTCGCTTCGTATTCGATAGCTTGGGCTTTTGCCTTTGCTTGTTCGATGATCACGTTGGCATTGGAGCTAAAAATCTTTTTAGAGATAAAAAATACGCTAATCCCCACGCCTAAACCAAATATTATAAATCCTATTACTAAGTATCCTATCATCAATCCCTCTTTTTATAACGCAAAAACTACTAATAAATTTATCGCCAAAAATGTCATAATCATCTGTAATAATGCGTTTTGAGACAATCATTCTCCTGCTAATAAAAATCACATTTGGGCGGTAAGGCAAGGCTTGAAAAAACCTATCATACATCCCTTTTCCAAATCCTATGCGCTTGAATTTTTTATCCATCCCCAAAACAGGAACGACTGCTGTATCGATTTTTGTTAAATAAAATAACGATTTTCTGGCTTCGAAAATATGGTATTTATTCTGATACAAAGGCAAACGAAATGGTATCATCTTAAAACTAACTCCATCGATATGGGGGATGAAAACCCGTATTTTGGTCCGCTGTCTTAGCCAAGCGATCAAAGGATAAACATTCACCTCCATCGCCATCGGGCAATACAGCAACACGCTTTTTGCGTTGCGTGCGATGAGTTCTTGCTTCAAAAGTGCAATGGTTTTTTTGTCTTCAAAATTGACTTTTTTGCACCCAGCCTGCAAGTGCGCTTTGCAAATTTTACGAAATTGTGCCTTTATCCTCGCTCCCTTAATTTGTGTTATGTATAATGGCACATTTTAAAACTTTCAAACTTAAAAAGGAAATCAATGAGATATTTTTATGCTTTGATTATGATTTTGGTGCTTTTGAGCGGGTGTACCGATAGAGGCGAGCATAAAAATCAGGTCAAATACACATTCAGCGATCAAAACGGGCAAACATTTCAAATACAGAGCGATTTTGACACCCTACATAGGCACACACAAGATCTTAAAGAAAATGATAACGTTACATTCATAATGTTTTTAGACCTCGCCTCTAGCGATGCCAAAGACTATATCCTCCATATCAATCACCTCAAGCTTACGTTCCCAAAAGCTGATATTTTGGGTATCTTGACCCAGCCGTATTCTCCAGAAGAGATCAAAGACTATATCCAAGCTAATAACGTGGATTTCACGCTATTAAACCCAAAAGATTCCAAAAATATCTTTAATGATTTTGCCAAAAAGGTTCAAAAAAATGGCGTCTTAAAAAACACTGCCCAAGAAGCCAAAGAATCTGAAGAAAATGCCCCAAAAGAACAGAATGCAGAAGAACAAAAACTATCATTAAAAATCCCTTATTTTGTGCTTTATGACAAATCAGGAAAAAAATATCAAACCTACAGCGGTGTCGTGATGGAAGAAATGTTTGCCTACGATATTAACACACTGCTAAAAACCCACTAAAAAGGCAAAATATAGATGTTTAATCTATTCAAAAAAACCGCCCAAAATATCACCGCTATCATCGGCACAAAAAGCCCCACTATCGACAAGGACAAGCTCGAAGAGGCATTGATTGAATCAGACATTGCCTATGAAATCATCGATACCCTCCTATCCCATCTCCCCCAAACCATCAAAAGAAACGAGCTTGAAGTCGCATTACAGCGATTTTTTCGGGGGGAAAGCTATTATGACAAAATCACGCCCAAAAAAATCCACACCAAACCCCTGGTTGAACTCATCATCGGCGTGAATGGAGCAGGCAAGACCACCACCATTGCCAAGCTTGCTAACAAATACAAATCGGAGGGCAAAAAAGTCCTTTTGGGTGCGGGGGATACATTTCGTGCAGCTGCAAGTGAGCAACTCAAACTCTGGAGTGAAAAAATCGGCACAGACATCATCACCACGCAAAATGGTGGCGATCCTAGTGCGCTTGCTTTTGACACGATCCAAGCCGGTATCGCTCGGGGTGTGGATAACATCATCATCGACACAGCTGGCAGACTGCATAATCAAACCAATCTCAAAAACGAATTGGCAAAAATCACACGGGTATGCACAAAAGCCCTAAACAATCAAGATTTCTACAAAATCCTGATTCTTGATGGCACGCAGGGGAGTTCAGCTATCACGCAAGCAAAAATATTCCACGAAACCCTCCAAATCGATGGGGTCATCATCACCAAACTCGATGGGACTTCCAAAGGCGGGGCGATTTTGAGCATTATTTATGAACTCAAGCTCCCGATTTTGTTTTTGGGAATCGGAGAAAAAGCCAGCGACCTGGTCGCATTTGAAGAAAACGCCTATATCCAGAGCATTTTAGATTCGATTTTTGAGTAAAAAATGGCAAAAAAAACTTTCACACTTTTTGAATGCCAACACTGCGGGTTTCAAAGCACCAAATGGATGGGAAAATGCAGTAATTGCGGGGCGTGGGAAAGCCTCGTGGAACTCTCAAATGCCCAAATCCAAAGCCTCAAAGAAACCAAAGTCCTCCATTCAAGTGCCACAGCGACGCCTATTACGGATGTGGCATATGAAGACATTACCAAATTCCCCTCCACACAAGCTGAACTTGACATCGTGCTTGGCGGGGGGATTGTGCCAGGAGGTTTGTATCTTGTTGGCGGGAGTCCGGGCGTGGGGAAATCCACCCTGCTTCTAAAAGTCGCAGGCGGGCTTGCTCACACAGGAAAAAAGGTCCTTTATGTCAGCGGTGAGGAAAGTGCGGGGCAAATCAAACTCCGAGCCCAACGCCTTGATTGTGTGGAAGAAAATCTTTTCTTGCTTAATGAAATCGATCTAAGCTCCATCAAAGCCAATCTCACCACCAAGCAATACGCTGTTTGCATTATTGATTCGATCCAGACGATTTATTCCCCCCAGATCGCCTCTGCACCTGGCTCGATTTCGCAGGTGCGTGAGATTACCTTTGAATTAATGCGCTTAGCCAAAGAGCATAATATCGCGATCTTTATCATCGGGCATATCACCAAAGAAGGCTCAATCGCTGGTCCTAGGGTGCTTGAACATATGGTCGATACGGTGTTGTATTTTGAGGGCGATCCGAGCCGGGAACTCCGAATGCTTCGGGGATTTAAAAATCGTTTTGGCAACACGAGCGAAGTGGGGATTTTTGAAATGGGTGCTAGCGGGTTAGTTAGTGCAAAAAATGCCTCGAAGATGTTTTTTTCGCAAAAACGCCCGTTGCCCGGAAGTGCTGCCACGGTGATTTTGGAGGGTTCGCGTGCGCTTGTGCTTGAGATCCAAGCATTAGTAAGCGAGATGAGTTTTGGTGCGCCCAAACGCTCAGCCACCGGCTTTGATACCAATCGCTTGAGTATGCTTTTGGCACTTTTGGAGAAAAAAATCGAAATCCCACTCAATCGCTACGATGTCTTTATCAATGTAACCGGGGGAATCAAAATCACGGAAACGAGTGCGGATCTCGCTGTGATTGCGAGTATTCTTTCAAGCTTTAGAAATCGCCCTTTGAGTAACAAAACCGCTTTCATCGGCGAAGTGAGCCTCACAGGGGATATCAGAGAAATCAGCAATATCGATACGAGGCTCAAAGAGCTTGAAAGCTATGGATTTGAAAATGCGATCTTGCCAAAAAAACCTAGTGGCAAAACGGCTATCAAATGTTTTGAAGCCACCGAAGTTGCCAAGATTTTGGATTGGATGTAAAAAATCTAAAAAATTACCTCTAAATAAAATCAGAGATATAAGGCGATTCGTGCAAAAGCACATCATCGAGCCTTTGTATGGAATGCTCATCGCCTCTAATACGCTCCAAACGACAAAGCTGTGCGACGGTTTTGTATCCAAGCAACAATGTGCTTAAAGTCGCTATATCCATCGCAACCCTATAATCAGGCTTTTTTTCACCATCAAGTTTTTCTTGGGTGATAGCGCATTTTCCTTTGTGGAACAAAACCACAAAAGTGCGATGATTCCAATCTAGCACTGAATCGGTGATCTCAAAAGAAATGCGGACATTTTCCTCAAAAGGATCACAAGGGTATTGCAAAAAAAACTGCTCTACATCGGTAATGCGTCCCATAATATAGGGGCGTATGCTTTCTCTAATATCCCCATCATCCATATCAAACGCAATCGGTTCGTTAAAATAAGTATTCCCAGAAACCTCATCAATCATCGAATCGTGGGCGTGGATATACTCCCACAAGCCTTTTTGGGCTTCTCTGTTGAGATAAATCATCTCTTTGATATGCATTGTATCACGCTTGATGAGATAGACCATATAGCCAAGTGGTTTATCTTGAAGATCATAATACACCGCTACGACACTATCATCTTCATCCCATCGCCAATACTCCTGCCAAGCTAAAGCATTGCGAAACAAACAGCCGTGGGTTTGCTTGGCAAACTGGGTGTGGAGACCCATAAAATCAGCATTATCCCAATTCACACGCCGGACGTATCCGGGCGCCTTTGCTTTTGAGGGGATTTGCCTGTCTTTGATACGATAAGAGATTTTATTGGATACGATTTCCCAGCCATATTTGCGATATAGCGGGATAGAATAAGGGTAAAGCAACGCAAGGCATTGGCGTTTTTCTCTCATACGCAACAAACTTTTTTTCATCAATCTTGACATAATACCCTTGCCTGAATACTCAGGATAAGTCGAAACACTCGTTACAAACCCGACTGAATAAATCGCATTGTAGATATTCATTTCTAGCGGATATACAGCAAATTGGGAGATAAGATTTTCCCCATCATAACACCCAAGAATATCGGCACGCTCGAGCACAGGAAATTTCGACTGCTTGATCTCATCGTCGTGCCAACCCGCACTGATGAGATCTTCTTCGGTAACCTGAAAGGCATAGCGCAAAAGCGCATTGTATTGATCGACATCACTGGTGGTCAGATTGCGTATGGAGTAGTTAAAACTTTTATCGGCATTTTTCATATTTTTTCTCCAAATAGCCCCAATTATATCCAAAACTCCCAACCATTGGGTTGCAAAGAGAATCAAGAAATAATGCGTAGATTGTGAAAAACTAGCCAAGCAAGAGAGTTAAAAACTCAAAAAAACGATGGAAAAAGTAACTATAGGGTCGAGATGTAGGGAACACTAGCAAGGCTTTTATTATTCTCTAAATTGTTTGCTCTAATAAATTTAATATCTCAAAAGAACTCTCGTTGCGTTAGGCTTAGTTAAAATATCTTATTAAAAAATTTCCAATTATATTTAAAAGCTACATAAGCGATAATAGGGGCAATAAAAAAGCGATACTAAATAAAATATTCACTATCATTTTTTTAACTCCTTTAATTCGTTTTCCAAAACATTGAGCTTTAAGATATTAAAATAAAAACCTGTTTAACTTATATTTATAAAACTAAACTTTATTTCTTACTTCAGTGATACTCTCCCCGCCTAAGCCATAGTTATCGGTGTCTATTTCATCAATAATAACAATCGTAGAAGCCTTGTTTTTATTAAGAACTTTAGATAAAAGCTCTGTAACTCCCACAATAAGTTCTTTTTTTTGTTCAGTAGTAGGGCAACCTTGTTCTTTTGTAATACGGATATTAACAAATGGCATAAACATTCCTTGATTTTAGTTTTATTTTGTTTGCATTATAAGAAAAAATCATATAGATTTCAATGCAACACAATGATAAAATATATTATTTAAAAAATCAGAAAATATTTAAAAAAGTAATAATAAGTAACAAAAAGATTATAAAAAAGTATTGGTGGAGCTGTGGGGAATCGAACCCCAGTCCAAAAACCATATCCAACAAGGGCGTCTACATACTTAGAAGGAATTGAAAAATCTTTTCACGCAGATACTCAAATCCCCAAAATACCCACGCAAGCAGCCAAAATCTTTCTCCACAAACAAGGCAGTTTATAGAGGCAACTAGCATTGTGATGGTCCCGCGAGGTGAGCTAGTATCACCAAGCAGACCAGCTCCTAAGAGTAGGTTAAACTCACGCTACTTTTGCGTAAGCTGGAGCGTAATTTGTATTGTTTGCGTTTATTTTTTTGTGCAGTTTTACAGCGTGCCGCTGGTATGCAACCCAAGCGATACAGCTCCTGTCGAAGCCGTGTCAGCCCCATTAATGCCAAAAAGCACGCCATTATAGCAAATTATTGCTGGATAATATCAATATTATCACCAGGCACGAACACAAAATCGCTATCTTTAAGCGGGATATTGAGGCGAACATTTTTAAATTTGATACTAACTTCATTCCCAAATTCATCTTGAAATTCAAGCAAATCGGGCTTTTTGTCCTTGAAAGTCAAAAAATAAGATATTTTTCCAATAACCGAACGATACCGCCCGTCTTTTTGCAAAACCGCCCCTTTGATAATGGAAAAAAAATCAGTTTTTTCCTCCAAATGCGTGATGGTGGCTTGATAGAGATTCGGCTCATAAATCACGACATTTTGGGCATTGATATAAATCTCTTTTTTCAATGGCTTAACATACGTCCATTTTGCAAAATCAGGGACTTTCGCCTCAATGCTACCTTGATAAAAAATCTTCCCCCCATCTTCGGTGGCAACACTCTGGACAAAATCTGCCCAAAAGCTTTTTATCCCCTCTCCTGCCCCATACAAACCGCTGCTAAGCACCAACAAAACCAACGCTTTTAAAACCCACATTTATGACCTTAATTTCCTATCTAGTTCAAAAGAATTTTATTGTAACTATGTTAGAATTTACTTTAGCTTAAAGAAATTATTAAAAAATTGCGAAGGTGGGCCAAATGATACAAACACTGATAGGAAAAATCGTCGGCACAAGGAACGATAAATTGATCAAAAAATATCAAAAACGCGTTCAAGCCATCAATGCCCTAGAGCCCAAATATCAGGCAATGGACGATGAGGCACTCCAAAAAGAATTTGACCTGCTTAAAACAATGGTGCAAAACCAAGAAAAAAGCCTTGATGATGTCCTAGAAAAAAGCTTTGCTATCACCAGAGAAGCCTCTAAACGGGTCTTGAATATGCGCCATTTTGACGTCCAGCTCATCGGGGGAATGGTCCTAAACGATGGAAAAATCGCCGAAATGAAGACTGGTGAGGGAAAAACGCTCGTAGCAACCTTGGCAGTTGCCTTGAATGCGATGTGTGGCAAGAGCGTGCACGTCGTCACCGTGAATGATTATCTCGCCAATCGAGACGCCAAAGAAATGGAACCACTTTATGATTTTTTGGGCTATAGTATCGGGGTGATCACTGCGGAGACAAAAGATGATAATTCACGGCTAGAAACCTACGCCAAAAACATCGTTTATGGCACGAATAACGAGTTTGGCTTTGATTATCTACGCGACAATATGAAATATTCCCTTGATCAAAAAGTCCAAAAAGAGCATTTTTTTGCCATCATTGATGAAGTCGATTCGATTTTGATCGATGAAGCCCGAACACCCCTTATCATCTCTGGTCCTGTCAATCGCAAAATGGAAAATTACGAATCTGCCGACAAGGTCGCCCAAAAATTAAAACCTAAAGATGATTTTAGTATCGATGAAAAAAACCGCGTTATCCTTATCACCGAAGATGGTATCAAAAAAGCCGAAGAACTTTTTGGAATCGAAAACCTCTACAGCATAGAGAATGCCGCACTTTCACACCATCTCGACCAAGCCCTTAAGGCAAATTATCTCTTTGCCAAAGACAAAGACTATGTTGTCCAAGATGGTGAGGTTATCATCGTAGATGAATTTACCGGCAGGCTTAGTGAGGGGCGCAGATTTAGCGAGGGCTTGCACCAAGCCCTAGAGGCCAAAGAAGGTGTGAGGATAAAAGAAGAAAGCCAAACCTTAGCCGATATTACTTTCCAAAATTATTTTAGGCTGTATGAAAAGCTCTCCGGGATGACAGGGACGGCACAAACAGAGGCGAGCGAATTTTTGCAAATCTATAATCTTGAAGTCGTTTCCATCCCTACAAATGTCCCCATCAAAAGAAAAGACCTCAATGATTTGATCTACAAAAGCGAAGCAGAAAAATTTGAAGCTGTCATCAAAAAAATCAAAGAACTTCACGCCAAAGGCCAACCTGTCCTTGTCGGCACTGCAAGTATCGAAAAAAGCGAGGTCTTGCACCATCTCCTCCAAAAAGAGCGTATCCCACACACCGTGCTGAATGCCAAACAACACACAAAAGAAGCTGAAATCATTAAAGATGCCGGCAAAAAAGGTGCGGTTACTATCGCAACAAATATGGCTGGTAGGGGTGTGGATATCAAACTGGAAGAAGAAATCAAAGAACTTGGCGGGCTTTATATCATCGGCACAGAAAGACACGAAAGTCGCCGTATCGATAACCAGCTTCGAGGCAGGAGCGGCAGGCAGGGCGATCCAGGAACAAGCCAATTTTATCTCAGCCTAGAAGATCCCTTGCTTCGGATATTTGGGAGCGATCGTATCAAGGGCGTGATGGAAAAATTGGGGTTAAAAAATGGCGAACATATCGAATCGGGGCTTGTAACCCGTTCGGTAGAAAATGCCCAGAAAAAAGTAGAAAATCTGCATTTTGAATCCCGAAAACATCTCCTAGAATACGATGATGTCGCTAATGAACAGCGAAAAACCGTGTATAAGTTTAGAAACGAGCTTTTAAACCCAGACTACAATATGAACGCCCGCATTGAAGAAAATCGCCGATATGCCCTTACCCAAAGCCTAGCACGGCTCCAGACATTTGAAAATCAAGAGGGGCAAAATAGCGATTTAAAAGCCCTAAAAGCCATCATCAAAGAAGACTTTGGCTTAGATCTCACAATGGGTAAATCAGACCCACAGAATGAGGCAAATAGCAAAGATATGGACGATTATGATTTTGTCTTAGAAAAACTCACCCAAACCTATGAGAAAAAAATGTCCGCCCTAGAACCAGAGCAAAGAAATGAGATTGAAAGGATTATTTATCTACAAATCCTCGATAACGCTTGGCGAGAACATCTCTACACGATGGATAATCTCAAAACCGGTATCGGTCTGCGAGGATACAACCAAAAAGACCCGCTGGTAGAATACAAAAAAGAAAGCTACAATCTATTCTTAGAACTCATCGACTCCATCAAAACAGAAGCCATCAAAACACTCCATATTATCCAGCTCCAAGCACAAGATGATAAAGAAGTCCAAGATTCTGCTCAAAAGATTATCGAAGAACTCGAACAATCCCAAGAAATGCTCGGCTACAACACCGAAGCTATCGAGCAAGATATTAATCCCAAAAAAATATCCCGAAACGATCTATGCCCGTGCGGTAGTGGCAAAAAATACAAACAATGCCACGGCAAAAGCGGGCCAAAAAAAGGACTATTGGCAGGCAATGCAAAATAAAATAACTTTGAATGCGTTTTTGATCAAACGCTACTTGCGTTTTGACAAAAACCAGCCTTTCATCTCCATCACCGCCATACTGGCATTTTTGGGCGTTGGGGTGGGTGTGATGGTCTTGATCGTTGCGATGGCGATTATGAATGGGATGACTAAAGAGTTTGAAAAAAAACTTTTCGTGATGAATTATCCCCTCACGTTGTTTGCCACAACCAGCAAGGGCATTTCACAAAGCGTGCTTGAAAGCTTGGAAAATAGATTCCCCGAGCTTTCTTTTAGCCCCTATCTGCGGATGCAATCAGTTGCTAGGGCCAATGGCGTAATGTCTGCGGGCATTGTCTTTGGTGTGGATGCCAAAAGAGAAGCTAAGATCAATGAAATATTTGCAAAAGCTCTAAAAAATTCAAATATCTCAGATTTTTATCAAGACGAGTTTTCTGTTATCGTTGGGGAGGGGTTGAGAGATTTGTTAATGCTTGAAAATGATTCTAAAATCAGCCTATTTTTTACAAAACTCCAGCCAACTGGGCTGACATTTTCGCCCACGATGAAACGATTTGACGTTAAAGGTTTTTTTGACTCCGGACTCAAAGCCTATGATACAAGCTATATTTACACCAATCTAACTGCCCTCGCAGCGATCAAAAATATCGGCACGGGCATTTATGATGGTATCCATATTTTTTCTCCAAAGCCACAAGAAGACATCCACGCCATCAAACAGGCACTTTTAGAGATTCCCAATGCCGGTGTGGGGATTGAGGGCTGGTGGCAACAAAACGGCAATTTTTTCTCAGCGATGGCGCTGGAGAAACGGGCATTATTTATTGTGTTGATGTTGATTATCTTGATGGCATCATTGAATATCATCAGTTCTTTGCTGATGGTGATTATGAACCGACGCAAAGAAATCGCACTCCTTTTGAGCCTTGGGGCGACCGCTACTGAAATCAAAAAAACATTTTTTTGGCTGGGGAATTGCATTGGGATGGGAGGGATTTTATTAGGCGTTGTTTTATCGATGGGGGTTTTGTATGTGCTTTCTACTTTCCCCATCATTTCGCTCCCCGCAGATGTCTATGGCATCACCAAGCTCCCTATCGACCTCTCGCTTATCGACTTTTTTTCCACTATCATCGGGGCGATGGTGATTGTTTGTATAGCGTCGTATTATCCAGCAAAAAAAGCCTCCCAAATCGATGCGTTATCGGTTTTGAGAAACGAATAAAGCATTTTAATTGTTTTTAAGCTTAACTAGCCTACCATTACAATACTTTAGTATGTAAGTTTGAGTTCTTATTGGTATTTTCGCATTCCTGATTCCTCGACCTACACATTAAAGAGCAAGTGTTTGTTGAGGCGTGCCTCTGATTTTTAGTTTAATGGAGAATAGATTTGAAAAGTATTTATGTAGGAAATCTCGCCTATAGTGCGACCAACGAGGATATCAAAGAGCTTTTTAGCAAATACGGCAATGTCGTATCAGTGAAGCTTGTGAGCGACAGAGAAACTGGCAGAGCAAAAGGTTTTGGTTTTGTAGAAATGGAAGATGATCAAGCGCTCAAGGCTATCAGCTCTCTTGATAATACTGAATTTATGAGTCGGACTATTCGGGTGAATGAAGCGAATCCCAAAAGATAACGCAACCCAAAAAACAATCCAACATTGGAAAGATTAATCCTCTTTCCAATGCTCCATCATCATTCTAGCATTCCTTGCAACATTCCCTTTCCATAGCCCCCCAATCACAGCGACCATTTCGACATCTTTGAGTAAATGAATATTGTTTGTGTCAATCCCCCCAATCGCACAAATCGGAATCTTTAATGTTTGTTTTGCTTTTTTGATGGTGTCTAGCGATACCTTTTTGGCATTGGGCTTGGTTTTGGAGTCAAAAACAGCACCAAATGCCACATAATCTGCACCATCTTCTTGGGCTTTATATGCCAATTCCAAACTATCATAGCAAGAAATGCCAATCTTGCCCTTGAAGCGAATCTTTGCCTCATTCAAAGCGCAATCCTCTCGCCCAATATGCAATCCCCCTGCCCCAGATTCAATCGCCAAATCAATCCGATCATTGATAACAAATAAAACACCATTTTGCGAACAAAAATCAGCCAATGCTATCGCTAGATCTAAAATCTCTTTATCTGTGTGGGTTTTATCGCGCAACTGAAAAATCTTCAAACCACCCTTGATGGCAGATTCCAACAACTCAAAAATCCGCTCATAAGGCGTGAGAATCTCATCACTAATGCCATAAAGACCTTGCAACAAGGCTTATTCTCCAAACGCCATTTTCTGTGCCATCGCCAAAAGCTCTTTTGCCCCCTTTTGGATAAAACGACCTGCGAGCGTTTGAGCCAAATATTCTCCATCGCTAATGCCCCCACTAATCGTATCTTTAAGCATTTGCGTGCCATCAGGCAATCCCACAACTGCCCGCAGTGTTACTTCATCGCCAACAATAAAAGCATTCACGCCGATAGGCACTTGACAACCCCCCTCTAAAGCCCGCACAAAAGCGCGCTCAATACCGCAACATATCGCCGTGGGAGAATCGCTGAGCTTTTTTAACAAACCAAACACCTCAGAATCTTTGCACGCTTCGATACCCAATGCCCCTTGTCCCATCGCTGGAATCATCGCTTGCGTCGATAACGGCACAATGTGAGGGACATCTTTTGTGCTAATACCCAAACGTTTCACGCCAGCACTTGCCAAAATAATCGCATCAAATTCGCCGTTTTCAAGCTTTTTTAGCCGTGTTTGGATATTCCCACGCAAACTCTGGGTATCAATATCAGGACGCATTGCCTTGATTTGCATTGAACGTCGCAAAGAAGTCGTGCCTACCTTTGCTCCCTTTGGCAGGGCTTCTATGCCAATATAGCGATGGCTCAAAAAACAATCCCTAACATCTTCACGCTCCGTAATGCAAGCTAGATCCAATCCATCAGGAAAATCAACGGGGACATCTTTGAGGGAATGCACCGCTAGATCGATCGATTTTGTAAGCAACATTTCTTCAAGCTCTTTTGTAAATAACCCCTTGCCACCGATTTTTGCAAGCGGGACATCTAATATCTTATCGCCCTTTGTCTTTACAACCTGCAACTCCGCAGAAAGCCCCAATTCCTCTTGTATTCTTTTCTGGATATGTTCTGCTTGCCACAAAGCCAAAACACTCCCTCGTGTGCCGATAACAAGCTTTTTCATCGCTTCTCCTGCTTTGGATTTTTATCATCAGAAATGATTTCTACATCAATAACCTCATCATCTTTAAAAAAAGGCTTGGAGGGGCGATCAAAATTTTCAAAATGCTCGGGAGATTTTTTTAAAAAAGAATGATTAGCGATGATAAACCCTACGCATTCCAAAATAATCCCCAAACAATCACTCAAAACACCCGGCAGTATCAAAAAAATTGCCCCAAGCATTCTAAAAAAATTGCTACTTAAAAATCCCATTGGCGTCATTGTGCCACTAAACATTTGGGACAAATCCTCCAGTATATGCAAACGCTCACGAAATAAAATAAAAATCCCCAGAACCCCACTGATAATAATTTCTAAAAAAAATGTCCAGATGCCAAACTCGTGAATAAAATCCACAATCAAAAAAATCTCAAGCACCAGATACAAAAAACCCCCGACATACAAAAAAGGCATATCAATCCCTCTTCAAAATCGCAACAATTTCTTCAAATAGACCCTCGATTTTCAAATCTTGTTTTTGCAAATTTTGTCTATCGATAAGCTCAACACTTCCTCCAGCAAGGCTCTTGCCTACAATCAAGGCATATCTTGAACCGATAAGTTCAAAATCTGCCATCTTCGCCCCAAATCTCAAATCCCGCTCATCAAGCAACACATCCACGCCCGCACCTTGCAAATCCTCATAAATCGTGTGTGCGAAACGATTTTGCTCTACATCTTTTGTATTAGAAATAATAATGCTTAAATCAAAAGGCGCACTCGCCTTTGTCCAAACACAGCCTTTCTCATCGCTTTTTTGTTCCAAAATCGCTGGGAGCAGACGGCTCACCCCAATGCCATAACAACCCATCTCAAAAGGCATATTTTTGCCATCTTTGTCAAGAAAAACAGCCCCCAAGGCTTGCGAATATTTCTGCCCAAGCTTAAAGATATGCCCTACTTCAATACCTTTTTTATAGCCCAGCTTGCCTTTGCAATGCGGGCATTGATGACCTGGTTTTACCATCGCAATATCTTCATAAACTAGCCCCTCAAACGAACTCAAATCCACGCCCACAAAATGATAATCTGCCTCATTTGCTCCACAAATCAAATCCCGCTCATCTTTTAAATCGCTATCAAAAACGATATAACGTGCTTGGGTGATGTTCTTTAAGGCATAGGGGCCGATAAAACCGGGCTTAAGCCCTACATTTTCAATCTCACCAACACTAGCATCGACAAGCTCCAAAGCATCCGCACCCATTTTGTTGATAGCATTGAGGGCTTTAGTCATTTCAAGCTCATCATCGCCTCGCAAGAAAAAATAAACCAATTCAGGCTCTTTTCCTGAAGAAGAATCAAAAATAGCTTTCCTAACAACGGCTTTGATGGTAAAAAATTCATCCACCTTAAAAAAATCCGCGAGTTTTTCAATCGTGCCAACGCCTGGGGTGTAGAATTTTGCAAAAGAAGCCTTGGGCGGGTTTTCTGGCTCGGTGCGTTTAAAGCGCTTGGTTGCTTCAATATTAGCAGCATATTCGCATTCCTCACAGATGACAATCGTATCCTCACCACAATCAGCCAAGACGACAAATTCCTTGCTCCCACTCCCTCCAATCGCCCCACTATCAGCTTCCACCACTCTAAAATCAAGCCCCAAAGATGTGAAAATATTGCGATAAGTTTTTTCCATATTGGCAAATTCTCTTTCAAGATCTTGCTTATCAGCGTGAAAACTATAGGCATCTTTCATCACAAATTCTCGTGCGCGCATTAAGCCAAATCTCGGTCTTAGCTCATCGCGAAACTTCAGATGGAGCTGGTAGAGATTGAGCGGGAGTTGCTTATAGCTTTTCACATAGGATTTGATAATCTCTGTTACGCTTTCTTCGTGCGTAGGGCCCAAGACAAATTCATTTTCTTTTCTGTCTTTAAATCGCAAAAGCTCTTTGCCATACTTCTCATACCTCGCACTTTGTTTCCAGATATCAGCGGGGGTTACAAACCCCATCACGATTTCTTGAGCGCCTGATTGATTCATTTCTTTTCTAACAACACCAGAGATTTTGTCCAAAACCTTTTTCCCCAGGGGCAAAAAGTTGTAAATCCCGCTACCAATCTGATGGATAAAACCCGCACGGATCAAGAATTGATGGCTTTTGAGGACAGCGTCTTTTGGAGTTTCCTTGCTTGTAGGGATAAACATCTTGGAAAATAACATTGCAGTCCTTTTTAGTTTAGGGTTGTGTCATATTCGCATTTGTAGCGATTGATGAAAATTCCGTCTTCATCAATGTTAAAAACACTTTTGATTGCCTCAATGATGGGGTCAGCTTCCTCTTTGTCAGCAAATTTTTTGATGGTGATAGTAGGTTGGTGCAAAAATACATTAAAAGCGCTGTGGAGGATTTTTGCCACGTTTTCTTCATATTCTTTGGGAAGAAAACCTTTTTTTATCGCTCGGTCAAGCTCTTTTAAAGAAGCATCTTTAGCAAGCTCTCGCAATTTTTTGATCAAAGGCTCCACGCCCAAGCTCTGCAACCACCTGAAAAATTCCAACGTATAATATCCAATAATCTCATAGGCTTGTGTTGTATTTTTTTGCCTATTGGCAAGATTTTCATACACCACTTGCTCCAAATCATCCACGCTGAATAAAAAAATATTGTCAATGTTTGGTTTTTCGATGTCTCTAGGGACTGCCAAATCAAACCAAAAACGCCTAAAATCAGTCAGTTCTGTCATCGAGTTTAAAATAATAGGGCAAGGTGAGGAGGTCGCTGAAAACAAAAGCGGGTATTGATTGATAAGCGTGGGAAGCTCTGAAAAATTCCTCACTTCGATCAAATCACTAGATCCGTTGTCAAGCTCATTTGCCAATGCCAGCGCTTTTTGTTTGTTGCGATTGAGTAGCAAAATGCGATAACCACAGCTAAGCAAATGCTTGCTTGCTAGCACACCCATTTCACCAGCTCCCACAACGATAGCAATCTTATCGCTCAACCCGCTTTGCTCAAAGATAGCATTGGCTTGTTTGACTGCGACTGAAGCCACAGAAACCGCATTTTGTGAAATTTGCGTGGAGTTTCTGACTTGGGCAGCACATCGAAATGCAAAATGGATCAAACGGGTGAGATTCTTGCTACAAAATCCGTTATCAAAGCAAAACTTATAAGCACTTTTGAGCTGCCCGGCAATCTGGGTCTCTCCCACCACAATGCTATCTAAGCTACTCGCCACACAAAATACGTGATGGACAGCACCTTGATCGGTATAAATATCAGCAATTTCTTTGAGGTATTTCGCATCAATGCCTTTCGTTTTGGCAAGCAAATCCAAAACCACATCAGCAATAGTTTCCAAATCACAGCCATAGATATAGATTTCGACACGATTGCACGTTGCAAGCAACAGCACTTCTTCAATAGAGGGATTTTGGCTTTTTAGCGTCTGCAAAAAATCTTTTGATGAGCCACTAGTTGCCTCATTGGAATCAAAAGCGAGTTTTTCTCTTATGGAGATTTCAGTATTTTTGTGCGAAAAACTGAGTGCCAAATACCCTGCTGGGTGTTCGCCTGCCAAACGTTCGATTGTATGCCCCATCAAAACTCCCTATATATCATAGTTTCAACCACTTTTTCAAGAGATTGGTTATTCTCGTCTTTGATTGAGGCGAGTGCAAGATCGCCATATTTTCTAGCTTGTGCTTGCACTTGGGCGATGATATTGTGCGTGTCAAATTGAGCTTTCAACCATTCTTTAGCTTGCTCGCTGTCCTTTTTGAAATACGAAATCAATATCTTTTTATCATCGCCATCAAGGCATTCATAGAGCAAAATATAAGGCAGGGTTGTCTTACCTTCTTTAAAATCATTCATCGCTGGCTTGCCAAGCGTGCTGGTGTCTTGACTCACATCGAGCAAATCATCGATAATCTGAAAAGCAACCCCAAGATTGCATCCATAATCCCTATATTTGGCACTATCAAGTCCTGCCAAAATAGCAGCACTCTCCGCACTCGCTGTAATCAACGAAGCGGTTTTGTCCTTTAGCATCTGGAAATATTTTTGTTTATCAGGATTGAAGCCCTCGCTCAAAAATACATCATCGATTTCGCCTCTAGCAAGCGCAACAACAGCATTAGAAACACTTCTAGCGACCCTTTCATTGATCTTGGTGAGTTCAAAAAACGCTTTGGCATAAAATACATCACCCAACATAATGCTATTTTTGTTGCCAAAAACCGCATTGACAGAGGATTGCCCCCTGCGTGTTTCTGATTCATCAATCACATCATCGTGAAGTAGCGAGGCACTCTGGATCATCTCGATGATCGCACACAAATCAAGCGCTTTGGGATGATTATCACAAATCGCCAAAATGAGCTTGCTTCTTAGCATTTTCCCAGCAACCACTCCAGAAGCTAGCTTGGAGACATTGACATTACCAACCTGGGTGATAAAAGCCTCCATCTTGTTTTGAATCTGATCTAACATCTTTATTCCTATTGCTGTGATTGTTCCAAAAATTGCGCCTCACCGCTGATTCCTAGCCACAATGAAGCCGTCCCATCTTTTTGATTGAAATCTCTAAAAGAAATATACAAATACGAATTTTTCGATTTTTCATCATTCCCAAAAAGCTCGAGCTTAAATGTATCCCTCTGGTAGTCCCGATACAAAATAAACTGATAAGGAAAGCTATCATAATTCAAATGCACCACAAGACCAAAATTTTTATACAATGTCCATCGCAATGAAAGCGGTTTTTCAAGAGTGTCTTGATAAACCATTCCTTTATAAAACTGATCTTTTTTTAACACAATATTTTGATCAAAACTCCAAATAGGGGACTTTGCAAAAATAGGCGGGACAAAAAATGTTGCAAAAATAAATAAATAAATAAACTTATTCATTTTCGCTCAAGATTTTTGCCATCGATTCGATCGCAATATTATTTTTTTGCTGGCGGACTTTTTCTTGAAATTCCGTGTCTTCATTGAGCCGCATATACAATTCCCTGAGCTTATTTTCAAGCTCAAATTCCTCAAATGCGACCTCATAGATAGCTTGCAATTCCAGCAATCTTTCAAGCTCAATGCCCGCAAGATTCCTGCTTGCATTAAAGATTATATCTTTCCATTTTTCTATCGGGCTACCCTCAAGAATTTCAAGCCCGTCAAATTTTTCCCACATCATCACTCCTTTGTTCTGGCTAAAATCGCTTTTTGGTGGGCATCCAGCCCTTCTAAAGCCGCTAAATGCGCACAATCATTGCCAAGCTCAAGAATTGCTTGTTTTGAAAAGCTAATAATCGAGCTTTTTTTCATAAAATGCTCCGTGCCTAGAGGCGAGAAAAACCTCGCACTCCCTCCTGTTGGCAATGTATGATTGGGACCAGCGAGATAATCACCAATGGGTTCCGGGCTATTTTCACCCAAAAATATCGCCCCAGCGTGCGTGATTTTGGGCAGGAGTTCAAAAGGATTTTGAACCAAGATTTCTAAATGCTCAAAAGCAAGTGCATTACTAAGGGCAATACATTCTTCAATATCTTTGGCAATAATCATTGCCCCCCGTTGCATAAGGCTTTTTTTAGCGATATTTTCACGCCCCAAACCGCTTAGAATCTCTTGCAAATAAACAAGCGTTTGCTCTGCAATATGCGGGCTTGGTGTCAAAAGAATCGCGCTTGCCATTTCATCGTGTTCAGCTTGTGAAAGCAAATCGTGAGCGATGTATTTGGGGTTGGCATTTTCATCAGCGATAATACCAATCTCACTAGGACCTGCGATCATATCAATACCCACATCGCCAAAAACAAGCTTTTTGGCTGTGGCGACAAAAATATTTCCTGGACCGGTGATGACATCGACTTTCTTGACACCATCCTTGCCATCAATGCCAATGTTGCCAATCCCATAAGCCATCAGCCCAATCGCACTCGCTCCCCCGACTTTATAAATCTCTTTTATCCCGCATAGATGGGCGGTTGCTAGCAAAATATCGCTGGGCTTATTCGCTGGCGTGGGGGTGCATACTACGATTTCTCTCACCCCTGCGACAATAGCAGGGATGGCATTCATCAGAAGCGAGCTAGGATATACCGCCTTGCCTCCGGGAATATATAACCCCGCCCGTTCAACCGGGCTAACTTTTTGACCCAAGATCGTCCCATTTTCTTCAAAATCCAACCACGTTTTGGGCTTTTGCTTGGCGTGAAAAGCATAAATCCTCTCATAAGCGGTATGCAGGGCGGATTTGATATTTTCGGGTAGGTTTTCATAAGCATTTTGGCAGGCATTCGGGGATATACAAATGTCATCGAAAGTCAAGGGATTGTAGCCATCAAATCTTGCAATATGCTCCAAAACTGCCTCTAAGCCACGTGAAGACACATCATCAAGCAAAACTTGAACTTTCTCTCTGACGCCTGTAATATCAAGCTTGCCACGATCGCACAGGCATTGGAATTTTTGGGCAAAATCCAAGTCAGCCGTATTGAATATTTTTATCATCACAAACCCCAACAGCTCAATCTAACGAATTATTTACATTATAACACAATAAGAATATGGTTTAAGAAAACACCCCCAAGAGGGTGGAAAAAGCTAAGCTAAATGTGCTCTTAGCATCCAAAGGGATTTTTGTAGTTTAGCAGTTTGTTCATCAGCGTAAGCAACAGTTACATTATCATTTTCTTTACTTGCCAAATCAGATAATTGTTTAAACTCTTTCTCAAGATACTCATAATCTTGAAAAATACCTTTAAACACATCATCGGATCGAAAATCCGTCCGTGTTTCTTCTTTGACTTTTGCGGTTTTCAAAGCCTCTGTGAGTGTAACAACAGGCTTATCACCCAGCTGGACAATGCGCTCTGCTAGATCATCAAACATATCAGCAAACTCTTCATAGATCTTCTCAGTCGCTTTATGGGTATGATAAAAATCTGAACCTTTCACATTCCAGTGGAAATTGTGGATTTTCATAAAAAGCACAATAGAATCAGCCTGGAGCTGTTTTAACAATTTAACGGTATGCATCAGAAATCCTTTATTAAAAAATTTTATCCGTTAAGATAATTAATCATCATATAGCAGAAGGGTAAATTGACGTTAATCTACATCGCGTTTAAAATTTTGATTTCAAAAATCTTTTCCTGCGTTTCTAAAAGCCGGATACTCCCACTATGGGCTTGCACAATCTGCAAAGACAACGCTAAGCCCAAGCCATTGCCTTTGAGCTTGGTGGTTTGAAATGGTTCAAAAAGCAGATTTTTGTTTTCGACTGCCTTGCCATTATCACTGATAGCAAAGATAATATCATCATCGCAAATCCTTGCTTGCACCTTTACCCAGCCCGTAGCCTCCTCGCTCTCCTCAATAGCGTCAATAGCGTTATAGACAAAGTTTTGCAACACAATCCCCATCAAATCCATATCAAAAAATGCCTCACCATCTTCAAAATCAAACAAAAAATCAATCGCTTTGGTATAGGTGTATTGCTCAATCACATCTTCAAGATCGCCCTTGAGACTAGGCAATGTATGCTTGGCTTTTTGGATACTCACGCCTTTAGAAAATAGCAATGTCGCACTGATAATCCTCTCAACCCGCCATAATGCTTTTTGGATTTCAAACACGATCGGCTTAGAGCTACTATCGACACGTTTAAGCAATGTCGAAGCCAACAGCGAAATCGAGCCGACAGGATTGCGAATCTCGTGAGCAAGATGAGCAGAAACCCGCCCCATCGAGGCTAAGCGTTCCTGCCTTTTTTGTAGCGTAATATCTGTAGCGGTAATGACTTGCTTGTTTTGAATACTATTACTTTGAAAAAGATAGGTTTTTTCTTCGCTATCAACCTCGCCATTAAAATCCTGCTTTTTTGCTTCCAAAAAAATCGCCTCAATCTGGCTTGCCAATGTATTTTTGTAAAAAAAACTCCCATTAGTGTTGATAACCCATATCGCTTGGGGCAAGATCTCAATCACCCATTCATACAGCGCTTTGTAATCTTTAAACTCTTTTTCAATCTTGTAAGTTTGCAAGATAAATTCATTCAAAAGCCCAAGGAGTTCTTGCTTATCTTGCGGGTCGATTTTCTCCAAAATATCGGCGCTAATGACACTCTCATCGGTGTCTAGCTCTTCAAGCTCGATGGTATTTTTGCTGGATTTATCGTTTGCCACTCTGGACATCTTTTAGGAAATTAAACAACAGCTCACTATAGCCAAAACCCCCGCTAAGCTGTTTGGATAAGGTATCTTTATACATTGATTGATAAATCTCGCTACCGGCTTGCTTGGGATAAAGCGGGTCTTCAAGCTTCAAAGAAGTATCTAAAACAAATTTTAACATCAATGCCTCAAAAGCATCAGTTTGCTCCCTCAAGGCTTTATCATCGCCTTTGAGATTGTTGTTTTTTAGCACCTTTTGGGTTTGTGCGCGGTTATAAAGATTGGTCGCATTGCTCACATCTATCTGCATTATATCACCTCGATTTCAGCACTGATCGCACCGCTTCTTTTCATTGCTTCTAGGATAGAAATCATACTTTTTGGGCTCGCCCCCATTTTTTGCAATGCCTTCACAACGCTAGAAATGGTCGCAAGTTTGCCGTTTGAGCTCAAGGTGTTTTCTTTGGGATCAAACATCGTATCATTGTCTAGTTTTTGCGACTGCGCTTCATCAAGGGGTTCTTTGGTGATTTTTATCGTGATATCCCCGCTCGTAACCACCACAGGATGCACAACGATATTCACGCCTGCAACGATCGTGCCTGACTTTTCATCGACGATGATTTTATCTCGATTGGAATAATCCACATTCACCTCTTGAACTAGTGCGAGAAATTCGACCATACTGAGTTTTTCGGGGCGGGCGATTTTGATAGTGCGTGGGTCAATCGCCACAGCGATTTGCTCGCCAAAGACCTCATTGAGGGTATTTTGGATCTTGATAGCATTTTGAAAATTCGATTTTTTGAGGCTCAAGGTCATCCCAGTTTTGTCATAGAGATTGTAACTCACCTCACGTTCGATGGTTGCGCCATTTACGATGGTTCCTGAAAGCAGATTTTGCGAACTCCCCAGTGCAACCGCCCCTTGAGCGATAGCATAGATATTCCCATCGACAGCACTCAGAGGTGTCATCACCAGCGTGCCTCCCTCAATTGATTTGGCATCACCTATTGAAGATATTTGGATATCGATCTTATCGCCCTGCCTGCCAAAAGGAGGCAAAGAAGCGGTAATCATCACTGCAGCGACATTTTTGGATTTGATATCTTCAGGAGAAATCTTTACATTCACGCTTTCAAGCATATTGGCGATGGATTGCATTGTGAATTTTGAGCTGGTTTTATCGCCACTCCCATTGAGTCCTATGACCAAACCATAGCCGATGAGCTGGTTATCCCGCACGCCCACGATATTAGCGATGTCGCCTATTTTTTCTGCTTGGAGTTTCAAGCCAAACAAACACAACAGCAACGCTATCAAAAAAAGATTGCCGAAGTGTTTTTTAGCAAAACATCTTTGAATCCAGTGCCTTTGAATCGCCATAAATTCTCCTTAAATCGCAAGCTTAAGCATTGCATTTCTATGCTTGAAAAAGCAAGAAACATTCCATTTTTTGCGACTATATTTGGTGATTATTTACCAATTATTTGCAGGTTGCTTTGGGGTGAAAATTTTATAAAACGCTTCAAAAAAATAAAATTTAAGGGTTTTTAATGTATAATTCCAGCCTGGTAACGGAGTATAGCGCAGCCTGATAGCGCGCACCCTTGGGGTGGGTGAGGTCGTGGGTTTGAATCCCGCTACTCCGACCAGTTTTGAATTTGTTTCTTTTAAATACTTGCTAAATAATTTTTAATATTTCCGCACAAATCAAATCTCACCAAAATCATCTCTCAACCTAACTTCCCATCAAAATCCCAATCACCCATCCAATCACAACACATACCAAAACAATCACGCCAATGCGCTTGGGATACATATAGGGGTCAAGGATTTTATGAGCTGTTCGATACCCTGCCAAAATCGCACCCGTAAATCCCCCTCCAGGCGCACCAAAGGCACTTGCAAAATAAAGATTTTTGACACTTTTTGACTTGAATCTTTCCCGACCAATAAAGCCTTCTATGTCTTGATCGTAGCCATAAGGCGTGCCTTTGCGGGTTTTGATATAGCGTGCGATGGTTTTTGGTGTCGCCAATTCAGCGTGGATACAATGATTATTAATACCAGCAAACATTTCCTCAAGCCGTGCTTGAATCGCCTCAAGGAGTTGGCGCTTTTTTTCTCTGTATTCAGCTTTCTCCAGATTATCCCATTCTTCAAAGTAGCTATATACCGCAACCACGGCTAAATACCGATCGTCTGAATCACTCAAGCCATTATCGATTTTGGAATAATTAATAAAAGCGAGCGGGCGTTTTTCAATCGGGGCGTCGCTGATTTTGGTGTCTTTAAACGATGAAGTCAGCATCGCTTCATCATAAATGAACGTGTTGTAATCCATATCCGGATAAAGCACGGAAAGATTTTTATCAAAAATCAAATACGCAGAGACCAAAGAAGTCGTGATGGAAAAATCTTTTGTTATCTCCGTATCTGCACGGGTGTCGATATAACTATCCAAAAGCGAAGAATACACGATAGCCGGATCGCAGTTGGCGATGATTTTAGAGGCTTTGAGCGAGATTTGTTGGTGAGTCTTTTTGTCCCGATAGACCACACCCACAGCGGTTTGATCCTGTGTCAAAATCGCACTAACTTCGCAGTTTGCTCGCACCTGCCCGCCAGCTTCGGTGATGATTTGCGTCAATGCGTCTGAAAGGCTTTGAGAGCCACCCTTGATATAAACCCCCTCATCATAATAATGCTTTTGAGGCACAGCGTGAAAACTCCAAATAAACGCATAAGGGTCGTGGTGATAATAGCTGATATTGGCATTGAGGATTTTTTTGAGGCGATCATCGTGAATACAACTATCCAAAACCTTACCAACAGAATCATTAGTAATCATATTTTTGAGGAAAAACACCAGCGTGCTAAGAGGAGCGAAGAAAAATTCTACCCAGCCCATATCCCAAGGGAATCGGCGTGCCAAGAACGCTTGAAATTTGATTTTCCTAAAATAGGTGTCAATCCCCTTTGCCTCATTGGGAAATTTTGCTTTCAAAACGGATTTGACATTTTCAATGCCGTGAGGGATAGTAAGGGTTTCTTTTTGGGTTTTGATAGTCCATACGCTAGGGAGTTTGACGATTTGTATTTTTTTGTCCAAGCCTAATTTTTTAAAAATCAGATGTTTCATATCTGTTTTGGGATTGCCCCAATCTAGCTCGTGCAATCCCGCATCGACTTTCATTCCTTTGCGTTCAAAACAAGTCGCACAGCCCCCAATAAGGCTATGTTGCTCCAATACCAAAACTTTCTTGCCCGCTTTAGAAAGTGTCGCTGCACAGCTCAAACCCCCAAGCCCTGATCCAATAACAATCGCATCAAATGTGTTCATCGAAATAAGCCTTTCTGTAAATTTTGATGTTGAATTGGTGAGTATAGCGCATCCTTGTTTTTCCCTCTTGTTTTAGATCAAAGAAAATGATTTTTTTAATCGCAAATACCGCTATCCCTATGGGTATCTGATAGACAGCCTGCTTGTTATTTTTTGGGAGAAAGAGATTGGTTGGGGTTTTGCCATAAATTAGTCATTGGCAACAAGCCTCGCACGGGCTGTGCGAAACCTATCGCTTTGAAGAAATAAAAATCAGCCAATCAAATCCAACGACCAAATCAGCTTCAAAAAGATCTATTCATCATCGGTGGCATAGCCGTCAGTAGCGTGTGCCTTGAGGTATTGGATGATAATATCAGCTTCTTCATCTGTGGGCATTGCAAAAGCTCTCATCGTGGTAAAAAGCCCATCCCATTCCATCATATTGTGTTCTTTGGGAGCGTGGGCAGAATGGCACATCGAACAGGTATCATAATAAAGAAACTCCGCATCTGCCCAAGCTTCAGCCTGATCTGGATTCAATTCTTTTTTGGGGAGAGCGACCTCTAGGGTATCAGAATCCACTTCACCAACTTTGAGTTTGATAAACGGGAGTTCAAGGTTTTTTGTCCCATAAAGGGTGTGTTTATCCCCATCTTTGAGATAGCCTTTGACCTTGATAACGATTTTTCCATCCGCCTCGCCAACTTGCTCACCTGGCGTGCCTCGTGCAATCGTTCCGATGATGGTTTTTCCATCTTTGCTATAAACATTGGTATTATCCATCACATAGAGGGTTTGAGCAGACAAAGAACACGCCAAAAATACAAGAATTAAAGAAATTTTTTTCATCGTTACGCTCCTATGATTGCAGGGACACAAACAGATTGATAAGGTCGGACAACCTCGTCTTTCCCAAGTTTTTTGATACCAACCAAAGCCGTATTCACTGATGTTGCTTGTGCCATTTGGCTTGTAGGGCGCGAAGAAGTCAGCACATTGACGTGCCCCGCATTGCAACGGGGTTTTTTGGCTTTGAGATCTTCGGGATCATACCACGCCCCCTCTTGAATGGCAACAACCCCCGGACGGATATTATCGGTTACAAAAGCTCCGGCAAGCAATCGCCCCCTAGCGTTAAAAACCTCAATGATTTCGCCGTGCTTGATACCGAGTTTTTGGGCGTCTTGTGTGTTAATCATCACCGGCTCACGCCCTTGGATCTTATAAACATCCCTGACCCACGTATTATCAAGCTGGGAATGCACGCGGTATCTTGGGTGTGGAGAAAGCAAGTGGAAAGGGTATCGTTTTGCCTCATTTGCTCCCAGCCATTCAGCTGGCTCAAACCACGTGGGATAGCCTCTAAAATCAGGCAACCCATAAGAAGCAAATTTTTCAGAATAAATCTGGATTTTCCCGCTCTCTGTTGCGAGCTTGTTAGCGATGGGATCGGCACGAAATTCAGCGTGGCGAACATATTTTCTGGCATCTTCAGAAATATCAAATTCGACATACCCATCTTTCCAGAACTCATCAAATTCCTTAAACGCAGGACCATCGCTTTTTTCATAAAATCCTTTGATCCATTCCATATAGGTTTTGCCACCCGTATAGCGTTTTTCTACTTTTTCGCCACCAAGCCTTTGGGCTAAAAGGCGAAAAATCTCAAAATCATCTCTTGATTCATAAACAGGTTCGATGACTTTTTTCATCGCATAAATCACATTTCTAGAATATGTCCCCCCAGAGGTAATATCATCTCTCTCGAGCGTACAAGTAGAGGGGAAAACAATGTCAGCCATCTTTGCCAAAGGCGTCCACCAAGGCTCGTGAACTACGACGGTATCGACACTCCTGAGGGCCTCGATGAGTTCATTGGTATTGGGGTGATGACCTAGCAAAGAAGCCCCGCAAACATAAACCATATCGATTTTTGGGAATTTGATCTTTTTGCCTTTAAAATTGATTTCTTTTCCGGGATTGAGGATGGCTTCTGAAATCCTAGAAGCTGGGATAGAGGTTGCTACCCGATTTCTGCCTTGAGAAAGCCCGGGCGTTGTTCGATAGCCAGAATTTGCCTGCCCGCCACCGCCATAATGCATTGAGAAACCAAAGCCACCGCCAGGCAGACCGATTTGTCCGATCATACTCGCAAGTGCGATCAAAGCCCAATCAGCCTGCTCGCCGTGCTGGGCTCTTTGCATTGCCCAATTGCCTGCCAAAAATGTTCGAGTAGAAACAAACAAATCAGCGAGTTCTTTGATTTTGCTTGCAGGGATTTCAGTGATTTGGGCTGCCCATTCAGGGGTTTTGGGCGTATTATCCCCATCTTTTCCCAACAAATAAGGCAAAAATTTGTCAAATCCATCGGTATATTTTGCGATAAATTTTTTATCATATTTTCCCGATGTATAGAGATAATACATCATCGCAAGCATTAATGCCACATCGGTATTGGGGCGAATCTTTACCCATTCTGCGCCAAACATTTGTGCGGTTTCTGTGTAAATGGGATCAATGGAAATAAACTTGATCCCTGCTTGTTTGTATTTGGGATAATAGTCGTCATTAACGTGATTGGGGACCACATAATCGATACGATTGCATTTAAACAAATCCGTCCCCCACATCACATAAACCTTGCAGTTAGCAATCATCTCCTCGTGTGCGGTCTGCAATGAATACACTTCCATATCGCCCATAATCGTGGGATTCACCCTCCCAGCAGCGCCGTTGCTGTATTCTCCATCTGTGCCAACAGCCCCGCCTAAGGTTGTGTTAAAAAACCTCCCGGCTACGATGTTTGAATTATGCAACCTGCCAACGTGCCCCCAGCCCCCATAACTGCCATTATAAATATTTTCTCTAGGGATTTCTTTGAGTTTTTTAGCCACAAGATCGAGGGCAACATCCCAACTCACACGGACAAACTCTTCTTTACCTCGCAGTTTTTTATTGTTTCTTTTGCCCTCCAAATAACTTTTGCGAACACAAGGGTATTTGACCCTTGTATCTGAATAAACCCTATCAATCATCGCTTTGATCATTATTGAAGGATTTGCATCGGTTTTTTGAGGGATAATATCTTTAATCACGCCATCTTCAACCTTTGCCACAAAAGGACCAAAATGCGTTGCGTGTGGGATCATTTCGGTTTTTTTAAACACCCCAACTGCTTGAAGAGGCGATGAAGCCAATGCGCCCAAAGACGCCAAGCCAACACTCCCTTTCAACATATTTCGTCTTGAAATAGCCATAAAATCTCCTTATCTTGTTAAAATAATTGCATATTATATCGCGGGTTTAATTTAAAAAAGATAAATAATCATTATATAAAAATATATATAAAGCCTCTGCTCTGCCTACAAAAAATTTATCCAAAAAGGTATGCCAAAAACTAAAAAACAGAACCAACACCCCAAAATCCAACACCATTTTTCAGGTAAGTAACCGAATGTATCAAAGCAATCTTGTGATAAAAATTATATGAATGTCATTAATACTTTACTGGTATATTTTTTATATCACTACAAACGTGAAACAAAACACCAACACAAAGGAAATAAAATGCAATACTTTAAAAATGGTATAATATTTAAAGAAAAAGACAATTTTTTCCAAGCAATGGGTGTGGAGAATGGGAAAATCTGCTGGATTGGCAAAGATGAAGAAATTGCGGGCATTGAGGCTATTGATTTAGAGCATTCCATCGTCATCCCGACTTTTATCGACTCACACACCCATCCAACGATGGTTGCCAAAAACATTGAATGCACCCCGTGTTTGCCCCCATTGGTAAATTCTATTGAAGACATCATTGAGGCACTCAAAAAATCCCCACAAAATAATGGCGATGAAAACCAATGGATCGAAGGCTATGGCTATGATGAATTTGTCCTCAAAGAAAAAAGAGCCCCAACTTGCAAAGACTTGGACAAAATCTCAAAAAAACAGCCTATTTTGATTTGGCATTCCTCTTATCACATCGTTGTGGCTAATTCCAAAGCAATGGCATTAGCAGGTATCACCAAAGACACGCAAGACCCCAAAGGCGGGCATATCGGAAGATTTGAAAATGGCGAACCTGATGGTGTCTTTTATGAACCTGGGGCAACCGAACTAATCAAGAATCAACAAATTCCCCAAACCTTTGAAGATGTCGTTAGGCAACTGCTTAAACTAGGCAAGAAATACGACAAACTAGGAATCAGCGGGGTATGCGATATGTGGTGTTTCTCTGGTGAATTAGATAGTCTTGCGATCTATGAAGAAGCAAAAAAGCGAGGATTCAATCAAAAAGTAGGGCTCTACTATGCGTGGAGTCAGATCAAAAAAAATGGCAAAAAGCCTATCCCTGCGAGAAAAGAAGGGGATATTGCCATTGCTGGCATCAAACTATTTGTCGATGGGAGCATTGCTGGAAGAACCGCATTTATGAAACAAAATTATCTCAACTCCAACGACAGAGGGATGAAGCTGATAGATGAAGCGGAGTTGATGGAGGCTGTTAGCTATGCGAGAAATCTGAAAATGCAAATGGCAATTCACGTGATGGGGGATGCAGCGATTCAATTCCTTATTGACACGCTCAAAGACATCAAGCCTTGGTTGGAAGATACCCCAAGCGTGCGATTGGAACACGCCTCCATTCTTTCAGAGTCCCAACTCAAACAAATGAAAGAAGCAAAAATGTCTTTTGGTCTTGCTCCCCAGCCGATATTTTTGTTTGCCGAATATGAAGCCTATAGAAGCAATCTCGCCCCTGAGTTGCTAAAAACTGCTTATGGGGTCAAGACGGATGAAAAATATGTCCTCACAAGCCTCTCTAGCGACGCACCAGCGACACTCTGGGCAGAGCCAGAAAATTTGTATTACACGCTCCAAGCCAGCGTAGATCGTGTGAGTGCCAATCATCAAGATATGAATCAAGAAGAAGCCTTAGATATTCAAAAAGCGCTGGCTATGCTTTCGCTAAATGGGGCGAAAATCGCACGATTCAAAGATATTGGGAAGCTAGATGTTGGCTATGAAGCGAGTTTCCAAGTCCTAGACAAAGATATTTTCAATATGCCCGCCAATGAGCTGGGGAATGTCTTACCAAAAGAAGTCTATCTCAAAGGAAAAAAAGTCTATTGATTCGGTGGGTTTTAATGGTTTTTAAAAGGTTAAAAATTTTAAGCTTTTCTCTTTACTGGGGTGATGGGTTTTGCTGGGAGTTGCTCTCCTTAAAAACCATTGCTTCTTCAAACAAACCCACCCACCAACACAACCTAACCATAGCCTATAACCAAGCATACACCCATACACCCATCATCAATAACACCCATTAAAAGCCTAAAATATCGATCGTTTGGCTTATTTTTCTGTATTAATTTATAGAATAATGCGCGTGGGTATTTGTTATATCTACCTTATGGGGTGTATGGG
>NZ_MLAM01000015.1 GCF_002272825.1 Helicobacter sp. 11S02596-1
TTAAACCCCTTTTGTTGAAAAAAAGAATATTTTCATTATTTCCTACTCGATTCCTCCTTTGGAAAATTTAGCAACAAATCCCGGTAATAGGCGTATTGCTTTTTGCGTAGCTCGATTTCTTTCGGCAAGCCTTCGGTTAGGGAATTAGTTAATGCGTCGAATTTATCTAGTATGTCGACGATTTGGTTTTGGGTTTCTATAGGGGGGATGGGGATTTCAAAATTTTTAAAATCACCCATATCAATAGTGGGCACACTAGACTCTCGAATATTATTTTTGCACCATTGCGCCAACAAAAAACAATAATAAAAATAAAACTTTATATTTAAGGTTTTTTTATATTCTGGTTTTAAGGATAAATTGGTTAATTGCTGATTTGATAGATGAGGAACTGTAATTAATGCGTGTTCGCCGATAGTTGCTAATGTTGAAAACATTATTGAATTAGCAGGAAATAATTTTCCACCCTTTACCGCACTTTCGGAAACTTTTTGAATAGAATCACTAAGAACTCGCCCGTTTTCTCTAATATCTTCCATTCTAAACCAAGGGATTGTTCCGTTTTCCCAATATTCTTTATTGGCTTTTGATGGTGTGTAACCGTTTTTAATATTAAATATTTCACAAAGCGGCTTCCATTCCACCTTGGCGCCATTAAGCAGTTTTTGCAGAAAAGGAAAGCTGTCGGCGTTTTTAAAGTCTAACAGTTTATCGCGGTAGTATTGATATTGCTTTTTGCGAAGACCAAGCTCGCGCGTTAGCTCGCTTATTAGCTTGGTGAAAGTGTCTAGCATTCTGACAATTTCATTTTGAATCGCTAAAGATTTCTCTGGATTATTCGGCGCGGGGATGGGAATTTGTAAGGTTTTTAAATTGCTGGCATTTAAAGCGGGTATGCCGTCAAACGTGCATAATTCCTGAATCTCTTTTTGCATATTTTGCAATACGTGATAAAGAAAGCGGATAGTTATTTTTTTGTTATTTATGATAGTTGCGGAATAATTTAGATTTCCCCTGAAATATTTCCCTTCTTGCCAAGTAATTGAGCCAACTCCCGCTCCCCTTGTTGTGATTCCAATAGGGTCATTTTCTGTATTCCATTCATTGATAAAACCAAGCGGTTCTCTGCCGCTATTAATTACGGGATATTCTCCTGGATTTTCTGAAATCATATTTTTATTTACTGATTGCCCTGTCTTTATCTTGACTACTTCCCCCAGCGGCTTCCATTCCACGCCCTCACCATCAAGGAGTTTTTCCACAAAGGGATGTATTTTTTGATTCTGCATTACTGGCTAGCCTATTTTATGCGATTTGACTGACAATGCCATTGATGGATTGGCGGAGGTGATCGATGTTTTGGGCGATTTGATCTAGCTTTGCGTTTAGCTCGTTGATATCGATGCTCTCGCGGGTGTCTTTGGGGGCAACGTAGCTACTCACAGATAGGTTGTAATCATTTTCCCGGATCTGGTCTAAGCGCACACTTTGGGCAAAATGCTTGATGTTTTGCTTGCTGGCAAAGACATCTAAGATTTGATGGATATGCTCATCGGTTAGCACATTGTTATTGGTTTCTTTTTTGAAAAGCTCGCTGGCATCGATAAACTGCGTGGCATCATCGGTTTTGTGTTTGGATAGCACGAGGATATTGACCGCAATGGATGTGCCAAAAAACAGGTTGGGTGCAAGGGAGATAATCGTCTCAATATAGTTGTTATCAATAAGGTATTGGCGGATTTTTTGCTCCGCACCGCCACGATAAAACACGCCAGGGAAGCAAACAATAGCCGCACGCCCTTTGGCAGAAAGGTAGTTTAGGGCGTGGAGCACAAAGGCAAAATCCGCTTTGGATTTGGGTGCGAGCACGCCGGCGGGGGCGAAACGATCATCGTTGATGAGGGTAGGATCATCACTGCCTACCCATTTGATGGAGTAGGGGGGATTAGAAACGATGACATCAAAGGGCTTGGCATTTTTATACTCAGGAGCGGTGAGGGTATCGCCTAGATGGAGATTGATATGATCGTAGCCCACGCCGTGCAAGAAAAGGTTCATACGGGCGAGGTTGTAGGTGGTGTGGTTGAGCTCTTGCCCAAAAAAGCCATCTTCGGTGGGATTGTCTTGAGCGGTTTGGTCTTTGAGGGTTTTTTGGACTTGCAAGAGCAGAGAGCCACTCCCACAGGCAGGATCGTAGATTTTGTTGATCCTGTTTTGCCCAAAGGTGGCTAGAGAGGCGATGAGCTTAGAAACGTATTGCGGGGTGAAAAATTCCCCACCAGATTTGCCGGCATTAGCGGCGTAATTGGAGATGAGAAACTCATAAGCATCGCCAAAAATATCAATATGGCTACTTTGAAAATCGCCAAAATCAAGGCTAGCTACGCCTTTGAGGATAGCGCTTAGGCGGGTGTTTTTCTCTGTGACACTAGCGCCAAGTCGAGAGCTGGTGGTATCAAAGTCAGCAAATAAGCCTTTGATTTTTGCTTCGGAACGTGCGCCGGTGGCAGAAGCTTCGAAAGCTTTGAAAATATCGTTAAGATTTTTATTGAGATCGGGATTTTGGTGTGCGGTTTTTACTACATTGCAAAATAAATGGGGGGGGGATAAAGTAGCCTTTGGTATTAATAGCATCTTCTTTGATAGACATAGCAAGCTCATCAGGTGTGGTGGCATAGTCGATACTATCATCACCGGCTTTGACATAGTCGGCAAAATCCTCACTGATGAAGCGATAAAACAGAATGCCTAAAACGTATTGCTTAAAGTCCCAGCCATCGACAGCACCGCGAACATCATCGGCGATTGCCCAGATTTGGCGGTGGAGAGTGGCACGTTGTTGGGTAGTCATTTGGGTTTTCCTTTTTATTGTTTTTTACTCGGTTTGTTTGGAAACAAACCTGAAGACCGCTATGCAGAGTAAAACTCTACTTCATTTCTAATGCCTTTTAAAAATTAATCCGGGCTATTATAGCAGATTTTGAAATCCCCCAAAAAGCCCATTTAGTCCAAACATTAGTCCATTTTGCTCACATCATCCATCACGCTGGCTGCTTCTAAAAGACGCTTTTTGTCAAAATGCGTATAGATCCTGCTCGTATTAAGATCGGCGTGTCCTAGGGCTTCTTGGACCAAAACCAAATCGTATCGCTTCTGATAGAGTAGGGTGGCAAAGGAGTGGCGCAACATATGTGCGCCGTTTTTTTCCTTTCGGATGCCTACGCTAGAGAGGATTTGCTCGACTTGTCGGTAGATGTAAGCTTGAGATAGTGCCTTGCCATTTTGGTTGCAAAACAATAAGCCATCTTGGACCTCGATTTGCGAACGCAAAATAAGCCAATCTTGGAGCAAATCTTGGATATGGATGGCTTTGATCATTACTACGCGGTATTTTTCGCCTTTGCCTTTGATATTTAAAAGATACAAATCCTTTTCCAAAACCATATCTTTTGCCTTGAGCTGGAGGGCTTCGCTCACGCGCATACCCGTATAAACAATCATCTTGATGATGAGGCGATTTCTGCAAGATACTTTTTGAGACATATTAAATTCTTCAATGCCTTTGAGGAACCTCTCAAGCTCATCTTCATTGAGATATGCTGGGAGTTTTTGCCCAGATTTTCCCTTGATAGCGCCGATGTTTTTGAGTTCAATATTATAGATATGAGAATTTCCTTGGGCGTCTTGATTTTGCTTGTCGATATAGCCAAAAAGCCCGAGTAGGGCGATGCGATAGTTTCGCTTGCTAGCCAAGCTCAAGCCACTCGTCTCTGTTGCCAAAAAATCGCTCAAATTTTCTTCATCGATTTCTTTCATCGAGTCTATCGAGCCCATTGCATAGAGATTTTTTAGGTATTCATAAAGCTTAATGATAGGCTGGGCGTAGGTATTGACACCGATGAGACCGGCATTTCTGGCGTTTTTGCAAACATATTCGAGTTCATCGATTGTTTTGGGGACTTTTTGGAGCTTTGAGAGACAATCGTGAATACATTTTTTATCTTTGACCTTGGTGTTTGAGAGTGTTGTCATTTTGTAGCGGATAAAGCGTGAAGACCAAAATAGCAAATCTTCTAAGAAACCTTCGCTAGATTCTAATGGGTAACGCAAAATATTTCCTTATATTTAAGATGATTTGGTTGTAGCAAATAAAGCGTGAAGACCAAAATGGCAAATCTTCGAGAAAACTTTGATTAAATTTGATTAAATCGGTTCGGTTTAATTTTTATGTCGGAACCGCAAATCCTTAATCATCTTTTTTGTTCTTTAGTTTATTTTAGTTATGAAAACCATAATTTTCAAACTTTTTTATTTTGGGGTTGTTTGAGTAAGAGGATATAATGACGCTTGCCCCCCGTTGTGCGACGGGGGGCAAATCGCCTTTTGGAGGTTTATTATGAAACACACTCATAATAAAACTCTTTCAAAGGCGATATTTCCCGCCTCTCCCGCTCCTTGCTTCAAGAAAAACATTAAAACACCTATATAATATTTGAAACTATAAATCTTGATATTCGGTTACACCCTTCGATGATTTGCTCATTGGAGCAGGCAAAAGAAAACCGCACATAGCCATCCATCCCGAATGCTTTTCCCGGAACCAATGCCACACCCTCAACTTCCAAAAGCCTCTGGCAAAATCTCATAGAATCCCCATTATATCCGGGGACATCTTGCATATTGATAAACAAATAAAATGCTCCTTGAGGTTTCAATACAGACAAGCCGTTGATATTTTCTATCAATTCACAAGCCAAATCGCGCCGTTTTTGAAACGCTTCACGCATCATCTCAATATCCCTATCAGCCTCGCCATTCAACGCCACGATAGACGCTCTTTGCGTGATAGAATTGATATTAGAAGTGCATTGACTTTGCAAATTATTCATTAATTTTAACAATTTGAGATCTTTCGTCGCTAGATAGCCCATCCGCCAGCCTGTCATCGCCACCGATTTGCTCAAGCCATTGACCGTGATTGTCCTTGCCATCATATCTTCGCTAATGCTCGCACACGAAGTGAATTGCGTATCATAAATGAGTTTTTCATACATTTCATCGCTCAACACCCAAATACTGCTCCCTTTGAGTATTTCTGCGATTTGTGTGAGTTCATCTTTTGAATAAACCATTCCTGTGGGGTTTGATGGCGTGGTGAGGACAAGCATTTTTGTTTTTGGTGTGATGGCTTCTTTGAGTTGCTTGGGGGTGATCTTGAAATCGGTGTTTTCATTCGTGGGGATAAAGACAGGCTTCCCGCCACTATAAACCACCAATTCTGGATAAGTAACCCAGTAAGGTGAGGGAATAATAACTTCATCGCCCTGCTCTATCAAAGCCTGGAATGCGTTAAACAAAGATTGTTTTGCACCATTGCTCACCAAAATCTCCTTAGGACTATAGACCAAGCCATTTTCTCTCTCAAGCTTGCCAGCTATGGTTTCAAGAAGCTCTGGGATACCCGCAACCGGCGTGTATTTGGTATATCCCGAATTTAACGCCCTGATTGCCTCATCTTTGATAACTTGGGGCGTATCAAAGTCAGGTTCTCCTGCAGAAAAGCTCAAAACATCTCTCCCCTGTGCTTTTAGCTCGGTAGCAAGCGTGGCTATGGCAATGGTGGCTGACTCTGAAAGATTTTGGATTTTTTGAGAATACATACTGCTAATCCTTAAATTTTTGATATATTCTACTCAAAAGAATATTGAAAGTCATTTAATATTTCTTAAAATATGATTTTATATGACAAAAAAATCTATTTATTCACTTATTTTTATTTTTGAAATATTTTGATAATTTTTTATCGTAGTGTTGAACTTATTTAGAAAAAATTTATTTTTGCCTGCCAAAAAACTCACCACCATTTGCAACTGCTCGCTGTTGAGTTCGGCAACCGCTTCTATACATACTTTTGAAAATTCATTATCATCTGCAGAAGCCATACTTTTAGAAAAGGCTTTGGTATATTTTTGAAATAATTTTTTATCTTGCGCTTCTTGTTTGTTTTGACGAATAATTTCATCCTCTAGGATTTTGAGCTTTGAAATGCTTAATTCCTTGAGATATTTTTTTGAATAAGCATTCGTAAGTGCCAAAATACGGGAGATAAGCTCGAGTTTTTCTGGTGTTTCATCATAATAAGCTTTATAATTTTCTTCCATCAGTGAGGGCATAAAAACCTTGATAACATCTAGTTTAACTTCTGAAATCTTTTTTATTTTTTCTATATAGGCGGGGTCTTTTGATTCATCATATACCCGTTTGAGCACAGCGAGATTGTCTTGGTTTTTCTCATAATATCTTATCAGAGGTATCCTCTCTTCAATGGGCAAAACTTGAAATCTTTGTTCAATTTTTTCAAGCCATACTTGTTGGAGCTGGCGGTATTTGACCTTGAGAATCTTTGCGATTTTGCTAGATGGGATGGTATCAAGGTGCATACACAAAATCTCTAAAAACTCCTGATAATCATAATGGTCAATATATTCATCAATTAAGCCATAAATTTTTGAAAAATTTTTTCCAATTTTAGAAAGCTTGGACTTGAGCTGATTTTCTAAATCATAATCTTTAACTTGCTCGGCAGGAAAACTATTATTTTGGCACAATGTAATTTGAAAATCATAAATCATTTTATGGTTGATGGTCTTATAAAGATTAAAAATTTTTTCATCTTCCATTATGTCAAGCTCTGCGGGGCTGTAGCCGTGATTTTTCAAATAAAGCTTCATTATTTCAAAATTATAAGGAATATGTTTCACTTCACTGCCTCTAAAGCCTCATAAATTTTCAATATATCGAGATGTTCGTCTTCATCGTGCACGCGCAAGATATTCGCACCATTTTGAAGCGCAAAAAAATGCAGGGCAAGCGTGCCGGCAAGCCGGTCTTGGGTATCTCTTTGCGTCAAAAGACCGATGGTATTTTTCCTGCTTGCCCCAACCAAAATCGGGCGTCCAAAATGCAAAAAATGCTTCAAATGTTTGATAAGGGCGAGGTTTTGCTCTTGATTTTTGGCAAAACCAAATCCAATATCTAAGATAATATTTTTGATACCAAAAGATTGCAACCATTGGATTTTTTGTTCAAAAAAATTATCAATTTCTCCAAACAAATCTGCATAATCAGTAAGCTTTTGCATTACTTTAGGTGTGCCTTTTGAATGCATCAAAACCGCTGTGGCATTGTATTGTGCTGTGATTTTTGCCATATCGCTATGATGATACCCGCTAATATCATTGACAACGCCAAACCCCTTAGCCAGCGCAAAATCAGCCGTTTGGGGATTATAAGTATCGATACTAAATAATGCTTTTTTGAAAAGATTTTGCGTATAGATTTCATTGGCGACATCGTTAAGACGTTGTTTTTCTTCTCTAAAATCTATCAAATCACTACCGGGCTTTGAGCTTGCTGCCCCAATATCGATGAAACCCACGCCTTTTTCCATCAGCTGATAAATCCTCTCAATCGCTCGTTTTCCATCACACCGACTACCTGAAAAAAAGCTATCCGGAGTAATATTGACAATTGCCATAATCTGAGGAAAATCCAAAGATTGGGGCGCAATTTTTAGATGGGAAGCAACTTGATCTGCTAGCTCTTTGAGGCCAAAAGGCTGGATTTTACATTTGCTTACGATCCGTTCAAGCTGTGATTTTGTAGCGATAAGCACCCCATCATAATGGGATTTTTTAGCCAATATGCCATCCTTTGGCGTTGCCAAATCGCCCCCGACGCTCAAGGCCTCTTGTTTGAGGATCATCATCGCACTCAAAGGTAAATTTTTGATTTCAAAGATAATGACTTCGCCTTTTTTATTCATTATTTTTTGACCCTGTTTTTCACTCCCAATATTTTCGATGGCTCGAGATAAGGTATCGGGGTGAATCCTTTTGATAAACATTTTTTACCTTTTAAAATTTTTTGCTATTTTTATCTTTTGTAGCACCATCAATAATAACGGCAAAAAGATATACACATCTTTTTGATAATTTTGATTAGCAAGTAAGGCTTCATCAAAACTCTTAAGCTCTAATTCATCAAGAAAAATACCATTTTTTTTAATCATAAATAAAAGTGATTGGATCTTTTCTTTTGTGATTTCTCTCGTTGGGCTTTTTTCTGATTCCAAAGATTTCAAAAAATCATAAATACTTTTTAAAGATAGGTTTTTTAAATCCAACTCCAAATCCCTAAAAGCGATCTTTTTTCGTTTATCTTCCAAAGGCAATCTCGAACGGATTGTCGGCAAAAAAGAAGTTTTATTTTTACCAATCAGGACAAATCGGATATTGCTTGGTGGCTCTTCAAGAATCTTTAAAAGCGCATTTTGGGCAAAATGATTATAAGCATTCGCAGCAATAATAATGGTTTTTGGCTCTGCTGAAGCGATGTAAGCTTGCGCGATAACCTCGTGAGCGTCTTCGATCTTGAACTCATCGCAATCAAAAATACGCAAAAACTCCTCTTTGATATGCATACTTTGATACTCGATTTCACGAGGCAAATCATTACACAAGATGATACGTCCGCTGGTAGTTTCTTTCATTCTAAAATGATTTTTCCAAACAATGCCCCAAACAAGGCTTCTTCAAATATCCGAAAAAGCTGGATAAGCTTATAATCAAACATCTCATCGCTATTAGGGTTTAGCGTTATGCCATCTTGAACGGATTCATTGAGTATCCATAAAAATCCATTTTCCTTACTCAACGCCAGATTTGCCATCGGATTGCGCCTCTCGCCAATATACCAAAATGCGTAGTCTTTGTAAGCGACACTTAGCATATCATTTATCAAAAACGTTTCTTCCAGAGCCGATTTTTTCGGCACAATGCTTGCGAAGTCAAAAATTGGCATCATAGGTCTTGGCTGGTCTTTTGGGCGATTGATAGAAGAAACAATATATTTGCCAAACCACTCCCGCTCACTATCGGTATAAACGAGCAATACCCCACCACCCAGTATATGGCGAATGGTGCGTGAAACCAAAGAAATCCATTGGTGGCGATCCATCTCAAGCCACCCGCTCATAAGCGCTACCTTATCGCTCTCCTCACGGATGGTTTTTAGCATCCAATCAGATATTTCAACCCCACTATTCATTTGTCAAGCTCATATACAGAATGGAGTGTGCGGACGGCAAGTTCAGCGTATTTGATATCAATAATCATCGAAACCTTGATTTCACTCGTGCTAATCATCATAATATTGATATTTTCTTTTGCCAAAGCCTTGAAAGCCGTGCTGGCAACTCCTGAATGCGACTTCATCCCAACGCCAACCACAGAGACTTTTGCGATATTGCAATCATAATCAATGGATTCGACGCTGTCTAAAAATTTTTCTAATACGTTTTTGGTCGCATCAGTCTCAGTTTGTGAGATGGTAAAATCAATATCCGTTCTCCCATCCCTGCCGATGGTCTGGACGATCATATCGACATTGATATTCGCATCAGCGAGAACGCCAAATATCTCTGCAGCGATACCCGGGCGATCAGAGACATTAGCGATACTTACCCGTGCTTGATTTTTGTCTAAGGCAATGCCACTGACGATGGGTTTTTCCATAATATTCTCCTCTGTTGTGATTAGTGTGCCCTCATCTTGACTAAAAGAACTACGCGTTACCAGAGGGACATTCCATTTTTTTGCCAGCTCCACAGAGCGATTAAGCAGGACTTTTGCTCCCATTGAGGCAAGTTCGAGCATTTCATCATAGCTGATTTTTTGAATCTTTTTGGCATTTTTATCGATCCTCGGATCGGTAGTATATACGCCATCGACATCGGTATAGATTTCACACAAATCCGCCTTCAATGCCCCAGCGACCGCCACAGCAGACAGATCGCTCCCGCCCCTACCCAAAGTCGTTACCTCACCATTCTCCCCTACCCCCTGAAAACCCGCAACCACAACGATATAATCCTCATCTAACAGCTGTTTTATCCTGCCTGTTTCGATCATCTCTATCCGTGCTTTAGTGTGTGTGTTATCCGTGATGATACCCGCTCCTCTGCCACTTAGCGAAATAGCTTTTTGCCCCATTGATTCCAGTGCAATGGCTAAAAGCGCACTCGTTACCCGCTCCCCGCTACTCAAAACCATATCGACTTCGCGCTCATTGGGGAGTTTTGAGAAATATTTGGTATAGCCAATCAACGTGTCCGTCTGCCCGCTCATCGCAGAAACGACCACAACGACAGAATGCCCAGCATTTTTTGCTTGCATTACACGATTGGCGACATTTTGGATTCTCTCACAATCCCCCATACTTGTCCCGCCATATTTTTGGACAACTAGCATTATAAATAGCCCTCTTTCTTAAAATAATCAATCACTTGCTTATAAACCTGTCTTTTAAAATGTGTTACTTTTTCGAATAATTCTTTATAGGTTACAAATTGATATTGATCAAATTCTGGAATAGCCGTTTGGATATCAATCAATGCATTATTTTTCAATCGCACTAAAAAGTATTTTTGTTCCTGCCCATCAAAAGGATAAAGTTTTTTACTCACGCTCGCAGGGAAATCATATTTGATCCAATCAGGATACTCCGCAATGATTTCCACCCCATCCGTGCCGATTTCTTCTCTAAGCTCACGATAAAGCGCCACCAAGGGGGTTTCTCCCTCATCAATCCCCCCTTGAGGGAACTGCCAAGCCCCCTTGATGTCGGTTCGCTGTGCGACAAAAAATTCGCACTTATTGGGATAATTTGATGACAAAACCACTGCAGCTACATTGGGTCTGTAGCTTTTGTTATTTTTCATAACCAGCTCTCCAATCAATAATATTTTTTTGAATTATAATAAATAAATGCTTTAAGGTTTGTTTGTTGCAGGGGAAAAATCGTAGAAAATTGCGAAGTTTTTGGGGAAAATCCCCAAAAATTATTTTTTGAGAGTCGGGATATATTTTGCCAATTCATCAATATCTTTTTCGCTCAAAGGCTTGATTTGCCCCCACATTGTCGCTCCCAAGCCATATTGGTTAAGCTTACCTGACTTATAGCCCATCAAATCTTCTTTGATTTTTGCACTATCAAGCGTATTGACAATCTTGCTTTTTCCCAAAGCTGATTTTTCCATATTGGGTCCGTGGCACGCTTGACATTTTGTCTTGATAATGGTTGCAGGATCTGCGCTCAATGCTGTTATTCCAAGTGTTGTTAATGCGATTACTAGTAATGTCTTCTTCATTTGTCTTCCTTTAATATTAAAATGAAGATATAATAATAATGCCAATATCGTTAATATTTTCTTAACAAAATCCCAAAAAAATTAGGAACAATGATTCTTTATATCCACATCCCTTTTTGCACGAGTAAATGCGGTTATTGTGCGTTCAATTCCTATACAGATCACGATGATTTTAAAGAGGCTTATATCCACGCACTTTGTGAAGATTTGAAGCATTCTTTATTACAAAATTTTCAAAATCCCATCCGTATTACTTCGATATTTTTTGGCGGTGGCACGCCCAATACGCTTCCTGTTAAAAGCTATGAAAAAATCTTTGAATGTATCCATAAATATTGCTATCTCTATCCAAATTGCGAAATCACAGCCGAAGCTAATCCGGATTTGATCAGCCAAGAATGGTGCGTGGGTATGAAACATCTTGGAGTGGGTCGCATTAGTGTGGGCGTGCAGAGTTTTTTTGCAGACAAGCTTCTTTTTTTGCAGCGCGAACACAAGCAAAATCAAATCAGTTACGCCATTGAATCAATCTATCAAAGCGGGATTGAAAATACCAGCATCGATCTTATCTATGACACCCCACAAGACAGCAAAAAACGCATTTTCACCGAGATAGAAAATGCCTCCAAACTCCCTATCAACCACCTCTCTGCCTATAGTCTTAGTATCGAAAAAGGCACAAAGCTAGCAAAAATCACCACGCAAAATCCTCAAAATCAATCATATTGCCAAGAAGCTAGAGACGCACTAAGGCACTATGGTTTCAGCCAATATGAAGTCTCCAACTATGCACGAGGCTACAAAGTAGCGCACAATCTGGCTTATTGGAATGCCCAAGAATACATTGGCTGTGGCGCTGGAGCGGTTGGGCGGATAGGTGATAGGCGCATTTATTCACATTCTAGTATCCCAAGCTATATCAAAACACCCACAGAAAAAAGATATGAATTTTTGAGCAAACAGGATTTGAGAATGGAAAACATTTTTTTGGGCTTGCGTTGTGAAATTGGCGTGGATGTCGATTTGCTCGATGAGAAAAAAATAACGGCGCTTATCGAAGAAAACAAATGCCATCTGGTAGGCAACAAACTCGTTGCTAATGATTATTTCCTAGCTGATGAGATAGCATTGTGGCTAATGTAATATTATGTTTTACTCGGTTTGTTTCACAAACCTGAAGACCACTGCGGGCAGTGAAACTGCCCTACGTTCCTAAAGTAATCATCTCATACCCAAAGCGTTGCTTTGTGTATTTGAGATAAGTTTTATAGGTTTTTACTCGGTTTGTTTTGCAAACAAACCTGAAGATCACTACGCAAGATGTAAAATCTTGCTCAATTTCTAAAGGATTTTCACCCACCCGAGTTATATCCTGCTAACGCAGGAATATCAACTTGGGGCGGGCGGGCAAAGTTTCTAAGGTTTATTGTGTAGAATTGCTAACAAAAAAGCAATCTACGCCTTGTTATCTGGAATTACTAAGGGGGCGGGTCAGGGGGATTTCACCCGCCCGCCCGATTTGTTAAGGGGAATGGGGGGCGGACTTCGTAAGGAGAGGCGTCCAGCCAGAGCCAACTGCTTGGCTCTGGTAGCCTCGCACGCCGATCGTATATGCCCGCAAGGGCATAGCAGACGGCTAGCCCCCTGTCCCCCTCATAGTGAAAGTCACAAACCAAAGCTGGCACATCAGAAAAGACATTGGGCGTAAGCCTCACAAGAACATTATGTTCTATTCGATTTAATAAGTCGAATCTGAAGACTACTACAGCAGGCAAAGCCCATCTTCGCCCCTAAAGTAAGGGCGTCTGCTATGCTCCTTAAGGTCGCATAAACGCATCGCCGTGCGAAGCTAAAAAAGATAAGCAGTTATCTTTTTTTTTACGCTTCTCCTCTCACACCCAAACGGTGCTTGTGCGTTTGAGATAGGTTTCTAAGATTTTCATTAACAAACTAAATACTATACCCAGCCAACTATGCTTTCTCAATCATCGAATAATCAAACTTCTCATAAGGTAAATCCAAATTTACATAAGCAGGTAAATGCCCGGTGCGTTCTTCTTCGGGTGGGAGCTGCATATAATCCCCATACATTTCACGCAAATACATATCAGTATCTGCTGGGGCTTTGAATGTATGCCCCTCAAAGCTAACCTCGCTAAGCGGGTAAATCACGGATTTTGGATAGAGACATTGCATTGAAGGGTATTCCATTTGAACAATATTCCCAAGAAGTTCTGAATTTTTATCATCAAAAGGAAATTTTGCAATCTTATATTTGTAAAGCCATTTTAAAAAATTAATCCAAAGATTATTTTTTGAAAGTAAGGCAAGGAATCGCAAGATGATTTTTTTTGGAAATTTTTTGTGTTGGGGTGAAAGTTTTCGATAACGAAAGCATATGTAAGCATCAAGACGCACCAAAAAACTAAAATGTTTTTTAGCTAGACTTTTGTCTGCCCCCCCCCCATCAAGGATAAATACATCAATGCCCGCACCACTTTTGTAAGCTATGCGATTGTTTGTGATGAGCGGTGAATTTTTTAACCAATCAAAAGCCGATGAGATTGTCGTTGTTCTCTGGTCTTCTAGCCTGCCATAACCCCAAATATAATTTTTTGTCTTATCCCAATGCTTGAAAGCAAACTTTTCTTTAAAAACCCCTTGCTTGTCTAGCTCGATGAGGCGTTCATAATCTTTTCTTGGCATACAAACATCTACATCATCATCCCACGGGATAAAGCCTTGATGTCTCACCGCTCCGAGCAATGTTCCACAATCCAGAAAGTATTCCAAATTATTTTCATCACATACCCGTTTAAATTCCAGCAAAACCTCTAATAGACACTCTTGTAATGCGTTCATTATTTCTCCTTAGTTTTTATAAAATACCGCGTTGTAGCGGTATTTGGAATTTTGATACCCAGCAATATCTTGTTGGGATAGCTCCAATCTCACAGACTCAAAATTGTTCTGATTGTATGCAATCACTATATTTTCCAAAAATTCTTTAGGGATATAAAGATGTTGCAATGCCCCTGTATAGAGGTCTTTGATACCAAGTGCTGCTTTTGCTTGCAGATCTTCTTCTTTACGGGCAACATCAAGCAAATCCATCAATAAAACGATTTTTTTGGAACTTTTTAACATCTTTAATACCACTGATTTGACATATTCAAGCGAGGGAAAATAATGAAAGACCCCAAAGCTTAAGCAACAATCCACCCCATCAGCACTAATCTCCATATTTGAGGCTTCTAGTGGCAAGAAGGCTTGGCTATGGAGTAGTTTTACCTGCCCCCCCCCCCGCACGATTAATGGCTTTGGTTTTGAATACCAAATCCGCCACACGAATAAGTGAATCAGAATAGTCGCAACCCCCGACTGCATAGGTTTTTGGCGTATTTTTGTTTGCATTTTTATTCTGCAAATCCTCTAATAGGAGATACAAAAACGCCCCACTCCCGCAACCCACATCATAAAAGCTTTCACATCCTGCAAGCTTGGGGGCGATGGTTTTGGTGATAAATTCACGCATAGAATCAGATTTGAGCGTGCCTGTCTTGCTATCATAGCCATTGAGTTTCATCAGATAATCCCCAACCTCAGTAACGCTATCATTTATAAGCTTTTCTTTTAGCCACGCCAACTCAGCTTCATTGCCAGATTTTTGCGTCCAGATGTCTTTCCACGTTTTATTTTGTTGCATTTTTTATTCTCCTTGTATGATAAAGGCGATATTGTATCCAAACAATGATTTAGTGATCTTTAGCAATCAAATAGCGGATAATCACGCCTTGTTGCTCAATCTTTAGGACTTTGTAGCCGTGATTTTGGGCGTCAATGGGGATATTATTGATACTTTGGGGGCAATCGCTCAAAACCTCAAGAATCTCGCCATCACCAAGCTTTGGGAGTGTTTGCAGGGTAATGATAGCAGGGTATGGGCAAGGCTCACCCAAGAGATCCAAACGATAATCGGGGATAATTTCTTTATCTTGCATTGGAATTTCCTGCTAGTTTTTTGAATGTTTTTTTACTAAAGAATCTTTTTTGCACCCAAAACACCCAGCAAAGTGCCAAAAATAAAAGCATATAATTCACAATCAAACCCCCATAATTACCAAAAACTTCCAAAAGATTTATCTTGGGCCACGAAGTTGCCAACGCTTTGCCGTAATAATCCCAACTCAGTGCCAAGATGATCGTCCCAACGACATTGCCAAGCCCGACTATCCAGTAATGTATCTGCCCCTCGAGCGCGCGATACATCCAGCCACACTCACAACCCCCAGCCAAAACAATCCCAAATCCAAACAAAAACCCGCCCAAAACGATGTTAGGTCCTAGCCAAGAAAGTTTCGGTGGCACGCCCAACATCAAATAACTAAAAACCCCGATACAAGAAACCATCATCCCAATGATAACGGCATTTGCCATCTGCGAACGCCCGGTCATAAACAAATCTCTGAATGCCGAAGTGAAGCAAATCTGCGCCCTTGCGATGATAAATCCAAAAGAAATGCCAAAACCCAGCGCCATCCCAAGCACTGGGAAAGCCCGATTTTGAGGGGTAGGCGAAGCGTGTGTGAGCCAGATTATCCAGCCTAATGAAGCAACAAAAACAACGCAACCAAGCAAAAATAAGATTTTTGAGCGTTGTTTTGACTCAAATAATTGTTTTTGTGCGCTTACTTTTTGGAGTTTTGGCTCAGGTAGAAAGCAAGGCAAAGCGACAAATTTACTCCCCACATACACGCCTATAATCATCATTATGGTAAAAACCCACGTATGAAGCGAGAAATACGGGATACCGGTAAAAAAATCTGCGAGATTGCACCCCATCGCCAGCCTTGCCCCAAAGCCTGAAATCACCCCACCAATGAAAGCTTGAGCGATTCTCGTTTTGTTTTTGGGGAAGCGGATTTTAAAATTATTCGCCCAAAGGCTCGCTATCAAACAGCCCAAAAGCATACCGATGACCATTATCCCATCATTCCTGCTTAATGGCGTGCCGTGCATATCTTGAATCTGATAATAGGCAAAACGTCCAATATCGACCCCAAACATCTGGAGCAAATGCCCGCCCCAACGGGTAAATTCTCCTGTTACTGCCCACAAACTCCCTGTCAGCCCAAAATAATAGGTCGATAAAATCCCCAGCGCAATCACGGCTGGCAATGGATTCCAAAATCTTATAAGATATTTTTGTCTAAAATCTTGCCACATTATCCGCCCCCCAAAATGCTTTAATTTTGCGTGAATGCGGTTTCAATCACATCGCATAATGTATGGATAATAAGGATATGCGTTTCTTGGATACGGGGGGTGTCATCGCTTGGGACGATGAGATTAATATCGCATATTGCAGACATTTTGCCCCCATCTCTCCCGCTCATCCCGATGGTTTTACAACCGATAGTTTTGCCTGCTTCAAAGGCATTCAAGATATTTTTGGAATTGCCACTTGTTGAGATACCAAACACCACGTCTTGGGGGTTTGCAAGGGCTTGCACTTGCCTGGAAAATACGACATCATAGCCATAGTCATTCCCAATCGCTGTGAGTGCAGATGTATCTGTCGTGATAGCAATGCCTGCGAGGGCTTTGCGCTCCCTTTTGTATCTACCAGTAAGCTCTGCAGCAAAGTGTTGGGCATCGGCAGCACTCCCACCATTCCCACAAATGAGGATCTTACCCCCCTTAGCTAGGCAATCTATAAGTGTCGTTGCGGTGGCTTGAATGCTTTCATTCAAGGTTTCTAGGCTTGTTTTGATGGTTTGGATATGGGATAAAAATTCACTTTCAATAAAATTTTTCATTATATTTTTCCTTTTTTGTCATAGCGATTTGACTTTTTGCAAAATTTTTGTAGTGGATTTCCCTGCAACAAAATCAATAAGCTTAAGCTCTTTGGCGTATTTTGTCCCTGCAATCTCCTTACCCTCATAATCTTTTCCTTTGACCAAAACATCGGGGCTGATAGAGGCGATGAGCTCTTCTGGTGTGTCTTCATCAAAAATCACAACAAAATCCACGCTTTCAAGACCAGCAAGCACAAACGCCCTATCCTCTTGGGAATTAATAGGTCTTGCTTCGCCTTTGAGGCGCTTCACTGAAGCATCGCTATTTAAGCCTACAATCAAAATATCGCCGAGGTTTTTTGCCTGCTGGAGATAAAAAATATGCCCTTTGTGGAGGATGTCAAAACAGCCATTAGTAAAAATAATTTTTTTGTTTTTCAAGGATTGCAGGGTTGTTAGAAGCGATGTTTTTGAGATGATTTTATCATTGCAGTCTGATTGATTTCTTGAATGCATATACTGCACGATTTCTGCATATGACACGGTCGCGCTACCGACTTTTCCGACAACTACAGCCGCAGCGACATTGGCAAATTCGCACGCCTTGTAAATATCAAGCCCGCCGGTAAGTGCCAATCCCAACGCAGCAATCACGGTATCCCCAGCACCTGTAACATCATAAACCTCTTTGGCAATCGTGGGGATTTTGATGAGTTTATCGTGTTTATCGAGCAAGGCGATACCATCTTCGCTCATCGTAATCAGCGAAATGCTGAGTTTGCATTTGTCTTTGAGTTGTTTGAGTGCGATTGTGAGGCTTTTATCATCAGCGATAGTGATTTTGGTAGCACTCTGGGCTTCGTTTTTATTGGGTGTTAGCAGGGTCGCCCCGGCGTATTTTTGGTAATCATTGCCTTTGGGATCGCATAGAACAAGCTTATTTTCACTCCTTGCAAGCTTGATAAGTCGCCCTGTCAAAGCGGTATTGAGGACACCTTTATCATAGTCAGACAAGATCAAACAATCAAAATCCGATATTTTGCTTTCGATTGATTCAAAAATTTCTAGCGAAATATTTTCTGGGATTTCGCTTTTCTCTTCTCTATCGACCCGCAAAACCTGCTGATTGGAAACTACCACACGGGTTTTTTTCGTTGTGGGGCGATGGGGGACGATCATAATATTGCTGATGTCAATGCCGATAGTATCGAGGTTTTTGATAAGATACCTGCCCGTATCATCATCGCCAATCACCCCGCATAAGCTCACGCTCGCCCCCAAGGCAAGCAAATTGTTAGCGACATTGCACGCCCCGCCTAAGCGATTGCTCTCATCTCTGACTGCAACGATTTGAACAGGAGCTTCTGGCGAGATACGCTCGCATTTCCCCCAAACATAATGATCGATCATCAAATCCCCTACCACAAGGATACGGGGCGTTTTATTCTCAAGTCCAAACATTATTTTATCCCCTCATAAATCGCTTTGATTTCGCTTACATAGCTTTTGATACCTGATTCTAAATCAAATCTCGGCTCATAGCCTAGATCCTTTGTGGTCGGTATAATGTCTGCTTCTGTGTGGTTTTGGAAGAATGTATAAGGGTTTTTGATATAGCTCACCTCAAATGCCCCGAGCTCGCTTTTGAGGCTCTCTATAATGTCATTGAAACTCCTTGCCTTGCCATAACCGACATTATAGATACCGCCCTTTTTGGCTACCATCGCTTTGATATTGGCTTGGATCACATCTTCGATATAGACAAAATCCCGTTTTTGCTCGCCAAATTCAAAAAGCTTGACTTCTTTGTTTTTGAGGGCTTGGATGCCTAGCTGGAGTATCATCGAAGCGGTTTTGCCTTTGTAATATTCTTTTTGCCCATAGACATTAAAATACCGCAAGCCGATAATGGGGGCTTCGGGGTTGTGTTGGAGGATTTTCCTGGTGCTTGTATCCATACAGAGCTTGGAAAATCCATAAACATTCTCGGGTTCTTCGCCTTTCCCGACGCTATTGGGGGCGCTTGAGTTGCCATAAGTGCCAGCTGAAGAGGCATAGATCATTTTGGCTTGTTTGGATGTGGCGATATGATAGAGATTCAAAAAGGCTTCGTGGTTGGTTTGCATTACCAATTCTTGATCCAAAACCGTCGTGTCTGAAATCGCAGCTTGATGGAAAATATAATCAAAATCCAAATCCGCTATTTTTTCAAGGTCTGTGGGGTTGTTAATATCGCCTGTGATGACCTCGCCCCTAAATCCAATGAGATTTTTAAAATGCCCTAGCGATGTGGGATTCCCGCTTGAGAATGTGTTTGAATCTCGGAATTTATCAAACACAATCACGTTGGCTTCGGGATGATGGTTTTGAAAGTAAAAAGCAAGATTACTCCCTATAAAACCCGCACCGCCCGTTATTAAGATGGTTTTTCCTTTTAAATCATTTTGAATATATTTCATTTTTTTCCTTCCAATAAATCATTGATGACTTCTAAAGCCTGTTTGAGCGAATACACGATATGGATTCCTTGTTCTTCAAAAGGTTTTTGATTCCCTTTTGTCAAAAGGATTTTGTTTTTGATCCCTCCTGCCTCGCCAGCTTGCATATCTGTTATTTTATCGCCGATGATAAAACATTCACTAGGACAAAGATCATAATCTTTTTTTGCTTTTTCAATCATTCCGGGCTTGGGTTTGCGACATAGGCAATCTTTTTTGGGATTGTGTGGGCAAAAATAAATGCTATCAAACCCAAAACCTAATCTTTTTTTTAACTCATCTTGCATATAGCGGGTCAGTTCTTTGAACTCATCAAGCGTGTAATACCCCCTGCCAATGCCAGATTGATTGGTGATGAGGAGCAATAAAAAATCTTTTTCTTTGCAAAATTTTAGCAAATCAAAAATGCCATCTGTGAAAACAAATTCTTTGGGTTCATAAACATAACCAAAATCTTCATTTACGACCCCATCTCTGTCAAAAAATACCGCTTTCATTATTCTTTACTTGGTTCTTTTCTTGGTGTTTCCTCTGGCATTTCTTTGGGGTGTTCGGCGTGATTGCCCTGCTCCATATGCTCGGGGGTGTTATTGTGATGATTCATCTGATGAGAACCCATATGATGCCCCATTTGGTGTGTTTTTTTGCCCTCAAGCATTAAAACACCCTTATAAATACTATAGCCACCAAAACACAACATCAAAACAAATGAGAGCTTCATAAAAAAGCTTCTATACGATGTGGTTAGCATTTTTCCTGAGATAAACCCCAGCACAAACATCGGCAGAAACGTTGCGATTCCAAAAGTTCCCATCGTAACCATTCCCATCCAAATGCTTGGGGCAAGGGCGGCACTCAAGGCAAACCAATACACCATCCCGCAAGGAAGAAAGCCATTTAAGATACCTAGCCCATAGAAGCTCCACGGGCTTTTTGAGGTCATCAGCCAGCCAAAAGAGCGTTGAAAATACATCGAAATTTTGCTTTGAGACTTTGCGCCTATCGATGGTTCAAAATAAGCAATGGCTTTTGGAAAAAACATATAAAGAAAGGCAAACAAAACCAAAAGAATCCCGACGACAATAAACAAAATCCCTTTGGTGCTCATCGAAGCAGAAATCCCATAACCAATCGCAGCGCTAATCCCCCCGATGATCATATATGAAGTGATCCTGCCGAGATTGTAAAGAATATGGCAAAAAGTCTGATAAAAATTATTTGAATCCGGGTGGATTTTTCCATTGGAATACGCAATGACAATGCCCCCACACATCCCAATACAATGGCTCAAAGACATACTCAAGCCAAGCACAAATATCGAAAACAAATCTAATTTTTCCATCATAATCCTCCTTCAAGTGATCGGTTGATTGATTCATTGGCTTTTTTGATCGCTTCTAAAACCATATCATCTTTTTTGGGTTCTAAGGATTCAGAAATTTGTTTTTGATCTTTTGGGTCTTGCCCTGTTGGGATAACACCTTTGGGCATTTTTACAAACACATCTTCGTAATTTTTGCCATTTTTCTTATATCGGATATAGATTTCTCCTGTGAGTGTATTATAAATATAGGTATCGGTTTTGTCGCTAAACATTTGCCAATCTGCTAGTAGCGGGCTAAGTAGGCAAAAAAACCAGCAAAATATTTTTTTCATTGTTGCCCCATTGTTTCCAAAAGCGATTGGAATTGCGACTGCAGGTCCAAAATAGCGTGTTTTTTGCTATAAAAACTATTTTTATTTGCAATCAAATAAGCACTCGATTCCATAATGACTTCATCGATTTTAAGATTGTTTTGCTTCATCGTTGTCCCTGTTTCTACAATATCGACAATCCCATCAGATAAATCAACCAATGGGGCTAATTCGATCGAGCCATATAGCTTGATGACATCAATGGCGATGGCTTTTTTTGAAAAATGCTTCATCGTGATATTAGGCATTTTGGTGGCGATTTTGACACGTGGCTTGCGGTAATCAATCGCTTTGTTGCACGCTGAACCCACGACGACTTTGCATTTGCCAATACCAAGATTAAGCAACGCGATGAGATCTAATTCTTTTTCTTCCAAAACATCACGCCCCACAACCCCAATATCAGCGGCTTGATGATAGACATAGGTAGGCACGTCTTGATTACGCACGAGCAAAAATCGAAACCCCATATGTTCCAAGATGAGTTTTCTATCTTTGAAAACAAAATCTTGTTTGAATATCTTGCTAAATAGCCCAAGCGTTTCATCGGCAATCCTTCCCTTAGGGAGTGCGACGGTAATCATTTTTTTTCCTCATATTTTTTTAATGCCCTTTCGATAGAAAGTTGCATACCATTAAAAACAAGCATTTCATTATAAATCGATTGTTCAAAAAATTTCGCCAAAAATTTCCCATCCCCTCCAGTAAAATAAGCTTTTTTGCCTCCAATTGTCTCTTTGATACAAGATACGATACTTTTTAATGTCCCAAAACTTATCGCTGTTTGCGTATCTAGGGGGATTTCATCAAGAGAAATACCAAAATTTATTTGCTTATCCAACGCTGGAGAAATCTGTTTGTAAGCTCTAAAATAGCTCGCTAGTCCGGGCAAGATATACCCGCCCCGATGTCTGCCTGCGTGCATAATATCAATCGTAATCGCACTCCCTGCATCGACAATCACACCATCATCAATACCTAAACACGCTGCTTTGCGATCGACCCCAAGACCCTCATAAGGCGTATCAAGTTCAATGATTTTAGCAATATTATAAGAATTTTTATGCGCCTTGAGGAGCTTTTTTTCATTTTCGGGATTGACACTGATGTAGTAAATATCGGCTTGAAGATTCTTTTTGTCGATATTTGTAGGCAAATTCTTCCAAATACGATATTTATCGCAAAAATGAATATAGGTATTCCCAATATCGCAAAGTATCATCAACGCTCTTTGTTAAAATCAAGATAATATTTGTCGTAATAAATTCTATGTTTATCATAAAAATTCATTTTATTGAGCTTCATTCGCCCCATAAAGCCCTTGATTTCAAAGACTTTATAATTAAAATTGATCGTATCAACTTCAATCAAATAGCCACGTTTTTCGATCGTATAAAGCTTGTTGCCAACAATGACAATCGCATTAAGCGAGGCAAAAGGTAGTTTGATTTGATTGACTTTTCGGAGTGTTTTATCCATTTGGATAATCTGCCCCTCAAGCGTGAGGAGATAAAGATAGGGGGCGTGATACAAAATATCGATAATATCCCCATCATAGCTAAATTCCTGCCCGGAGATGATAGAGACTAGCCGTTTGCCCGTTGTTGCGAACATATTTTCCCCATCAACAACCAAATAAGTAACATTATTAAAAAACTTTTCGCTATTGATGATGATATTTCTAACGGGGGTGAAATTTTTGGTATCAACAACCAAAAGTCGCCCATCAAGCGTGGGGAAAACGACCAATGTATCCAAAAACACCGGCGCAGCCACGAGGGAATTTATCGCTAAGCTAGGCGTGCCTTTTTGAGAAAAAAGAACATTTTTGGTTGTAATGTCATAAATATCGGTCGAATTATCCGCAAGCACAACGGCTAATTGATTGTTTTTTATCGAAGCACCAAGCGGGCAAGCTGTCATTGGGATTGTTGTGGATTCTTGCGTATTTTTGTTGATGAGTTCGATATTCTCGCACCCTTGAGCGATGATGTAATAATCTTTGGTTTCATTTAAAAACACAGAATTTTTGTTGATTTTTAGATACGTAACCCCATCAACATCAATCACGTTGCCATTATCCAGCACAGCTCCAAAGCGGTTTGCTGTCTTGATATTGTCTTTTAGTTTGTGATCAAACTTGATCGCACCGCTTACGATGGGTGGCTCAAAATATTTTTTTGAACTACAACCAACAAAAAAAACAATCGTTGCTAAAATGAAATAGATAGTCTTATTTTTCACTTTTAGCCTCTGGGGTTTTCTCTGGATTTGGGCTTTGAAGCGAAGAGACGCCATAGTGTTTCAAGATTGAGGCGATCTGATAAACCGAAGATGTTCTGTCTATTTCGTTGAGCAAGGCTTTGGCTTGGGGGATTTTATTCTCCCCATAGAGCAGATAAGCTATCTGGATGATCGAAAAATCTTTCATCGGGGTGGTGTTTAAATTTTGCAAATCTTGAATATTTTTGGCATAAGAGGCGTATTGGTAATCTGCTAAGATTTTGACTATGGGGTTTTTTGAATCTCTTAGTGTTCCTAAGGTCTTTTCATCGCCATCTTTGAGGGCTTGAGCGTAGGTGTATAGATCGTATAAATCTCTCGAACTCGCTTTGAGTTCATCTAAAAGGGCTTGATTGTTGGGATTTTTTAGCAATTCATTATAAATCGCAGTCGTTTTTTGGGCGTGCTTTTCAGCAAGGAATTGCGAAACATTATAATACCCCACCCAGATAATCACCGCTAGGAGAAGAAGCCATAATAAATATTTATATTTGCTATACAATCGTTCGAGCCTGAAAGCATTTTCTAGGATTTTTTCATCCCCTTTAAATTCTTCTTGTATCTGTTTGATATTGTTTTTTATATCCATACTTTCCTCCTAGAGTTATTTTATACCGCTACTGCCAAATCCACCCGCCCCTCTTGGCGTGCTATCAAGTTCTTCTACTTCGATAAAATCAGCTTGATGGGTTTTGCTGATGACCCCTTGGGCGATCCTATCCCCAGCAGAAATGGCAAAATCCACATCGGCGTGATTGATGAGAATAATCATAATTTCGCCACGATAGTCGCTATCAATGGTTCCAGGAGTATTCAGCACGCTAATGCGATGTTTGAGCGCTAGGGAGCTTCTGGGGCGAATCTGGAGTTCATAACCTCCCTCAATCGCCATACTCAAGCCCGTTTTGACTAGCTCAATACCGCCGGCTGGGACAATATAATCTCCCAAAGCGCAAAAATCAAAGCCCGCTGCACCTTCGGTTTGGTATTTTGGAATAATGGCATCGGGATGGGTTTTTTTGATATTAATTTTCATTTTTCTGCCTCGCATTTGTCAAACTCGATATGTTGATAGCCTACTTCGAGTATCTCAAAATCGCTTTCTCCTGAGGGTAGTTTGATACTCACTTCATCGCCTTTTTCTTTGCCGATGAGGCTTTTGGCAATCGGAGATCCAAAGGATATGAGTCCTCGTGTGGGGTCGCTTTCGACACTCCCGACAATGGTATAAGAAAATTCCTTATCATTATCGAGATTTAAGATTTTCACCGTGCTACCAAAACTCACCTTATTGTGTGCAAGTGTAGCAGGATCGATGACTTGGGCATTGCTAAGGATTTGGGTGAGATCATTGATCCGTGCTTCGATAAAAAGTTGTTTTTCTTTGGCAGCGTGGTATTCGGCATTTTCTTTTAGATCCCCGTGTCCTCTGGCTATATCAATTTCTCTGACAATAGCGGGGCGTTCGATTTCTTTGAGATTTTTGAGTTCGGCACAAATTTTTTCATACCCATATTGGCTCATTGGTTCTTTATTCATTTTTTATATATCTCCTAAAACTAAAACTGCAATCATATAAAATCAGAAGTTAATTTAACGTTAAATTTATCCATTCAGCGATATTTTTGGCACTGCCGTGCTTCAAATACTCACGGATTTTACCCGATTCTATCAAAAATTTTTCTTTATCGGTATTTTGGTATGCTCCCAAAAGATTTTCTGCATCCAACTCATCTTGAATCAATTCTTCGTGAAGCTTGGTTTTCCCACACCCTGGTCTTTCGCCATTGAGGGCATTATAAAAAATATTTGCCAGCCCGACAAAAGAGAGTTTGACAAATATTTTGAGAATGGCAAAATCCAGCTTTTTGGCTTGATAGCCCAGCACAAAAGGCGTGCCTATGAGCGTGGCTTCAAGCGTGGCTGTCCCGCTACAGATAAAAGCAAACTCCGCTTCATAGAGACTTTGATGGGCATTGAATGAAATCTCAAAAAGCTCGATTCCCTCGCCATAAATCGAATGCAAATCGAGCGTTTCAAATGCCTCTGGAATGACTAAGATCTTTTTTTTATGCGGGAGTTTTTTGGCGACTTGCACAAAAATCGGAAAAATTCTTTTAATCTCCCCTCGCCTACTTCCAGGCATAAAGACAATCCCCTCGCCTGCAGGCGTTTGTTTGTAATGATGGATTTCATCTAATAGTGGGTGTCCTACATATGTCGCTTTGTTTTGATAAAACGAGGTCTCAAATGGTAAAATCGCTCCCAATCTATCGCAATAACGCTCGATTTTTTTCGCTCGCCAGGGTTTCCACGCCCAAATTTGAGGCAAGATATAATAAATGATGTGCTTGTTGGGGTCTTTTTGTTTGATGGCTTTTGCTAATGGGATATTAAACGATGATGCATCCATCAATAGCACCATATCCGCTTGGCTAGCTAATCGAGCCATTTTTTTGTTGGCTTGGTAAAAAAAGCTTATTTTTCCCAAAACATCGCCAAACCCCATCACAGAAAATTCCTTTGGGTCATAAAGTGCCTTTCCCAAATTTTTGTCAAAAATACCGATAAATTCGACGTTTTTGAGGTATTTTTTGAGTTCTTTTAGATGGAGATTTGAGCTAGGTTCGAGCGCACTCACGAGGATTTTTGGCATTTATTTTTCTTCTGTTTTGTGATCTAAAGATTGATTTGCTTTTAGCATATCTTCAGCATAAAAATCCCGAAGCTCGATTTTGAGTTTTGAATTTTCCAATTCCAGCTCCAAAATCTGCTCTTTGAGGATTTTATTTTCTTTGAGGATAACGCGATATTTTTTGTATAAACCATCTGTAAAGACCCTTTTGACGGGTCTAGCTTTTGCAACTGTGCCATCTTTGAGATAAATCTCGATCAACTCAAGTGGCTTGGGTAAGATTTCTTCTTTTTTTTCATTGATGATTTGAAGTTTTTCATTTTTGAGTTTAGAAATATTTTTTTTTATTTTTTGCTCAAATAAATGCCGTTTGATGTCTTTGATTTCATCAATTTTTTCTTGTTTTGTTTCTTCAAGTTTTTGGACTTCGTTTTTGGATTCTTCGACTTGCTGGCGGATTTTTTTTAGCTTGGCTTTTGCCTGTGAGATTTCTTCTTGATAAGAAAGAATTTCTTGTTTGAATCTCTCTCTTTCATCCTCAAAAAGTCGCACCAACTCCCAACTTTCCTTGATTTCAGAACTCTTTTGGATAAAATCTTTAAAAATTTGCTTATCTTCCATTTAATCCCACCATTTAGTCAATTTGCCCAATCATTTCTAAAGACAAAAGATGCATTTCACGCCCTTTGATCATTTCGAGATTTTTGCTTCCACATTGCGGGCATACGCCATAATCGATACCTTCTGGGACAAAGCAATGGTGGCAGTCGTTGCACTCAAGTTCGACTTTTTCCTCTACGATGTCCAAGATAGCGTCTTTACAAACTTGTGATTCTTCTCTAAAAGTCTCAAAAGCACTCACAAACAAGCTCTTATCCATCCCGCTTCGCTCCCCAATGCCAACGATGATTTTCTCGATTTTAAAAGCATTGTTTTTAAGGGCGTGTTCTTCGCAAAGTTCGATAAGAGAAGAAACGACAGAATATTCGTGCATCATCCGACCTTGTGTTTTGGGATTTAACTATTAAATTTAAATATATTTTAGCGTATATTTGCTTGGTATCATCATAGAACTTAAAAAATTTTTAAGAATATAACATCTATAATAATTTTGCCGGCAATTTTTAACTCTTAAAAGGAAGTGTTATGAAAAGCTTAATTTCTGTTTTTCCTGCCTTGGTTTTAGGTTTAGGAAGTCTTTATGCAACTGAGTGGGGATATGAGGGCAAGGGCGCCCCATCTCATTGGGGGAGTTTGGATAATGAATTTAAAATTTGCGAAGTTGGGAAAATGCAATCCCCTATCAATATCACAAATGCCGTGAAGTCTGTGAATACACATCATTTCGATATTAACTACATCACATCATCAAAGACCGATCCTATCGATGTTGTCAATAATGGTCATAGTATCCAGGTTAATTTTAGACCGAGTAATTTTATTACCTTTGATAACCAAAAATATCAATTATTGCAACTCCATTTTCATTCCCCAGCAGAGTTTGCCTTTGATGGGGTGAAAAATCCTTTTGAAATGCACCTCGTGCATAAAAACGACAAGGGCGAGCTTTTGGTTATCAATGTCGATTTCAAGCTAGGCAAACCAAATGAAGCGATCGAATTGATCTGGAAGTTTATACCCAAAGAAAAAGGTCAAAAAAATACAACAATCAAAAATGTCAAGCTTACAGCGTTGTTGCCAAAAAACTTGGGGTATTATTATTTCAAAGGCTCGCTCACCACGCCCCCTTGCACAGAAAATGTCAAATGGATTGTGCTAAAAACTCCGCTTAGTGTTTCAAAGGAGCAAGTCGAAATATTCCACAAAACAATGGGATTTGACAACAACAGACCTATCCAGCCAACCAATAATCGTGAGATCGTCGAAGAAGCAAACTAAGTTTGCTTCAAAGCGCAAAAACGATTCAAGTCAAATCTTGATTGCCAATGCCATCTGGCTTGGCGTCTTTTGTAAAAACAATACTTTGTATATGGTTGATATTTTTATCAAGCTTTTTTTGCGGGGTCCCTTCGATATTTTCTAAAATATCGCAAAACACCTCGCTTTGGCGACAAAAATTCACAATCTCATCATCTTTGCCATATCTCAAAACATACTGCTGGATGGACTTTTCCCAATCAATTATCAAATCGTTGTTTTCTAGGGCTTGATACATTTCATATACATAAGCGATTTTCATCGTGATATTGACCTTGTTTTGCCAATTTTTTAATGGGAAAAATTTACATATTTTGGCGTATGTTTGCTTGGTATCGCCACTTTGGGCGATATTTTTTGCTTCTTCAAAAATCTCAAAGATTTCTTTATAGATAGCAACAGCCTCCTCTGAAGTCCCCATCTCCGGATATAATTCAAGCATTTTGTAACATTCAGCATAGTTTTTTGCCCGACATTTTTCAAGAAAATCCCCAATATGAGCCAGATAATTTTGACTTCTTTTGACAAAATCCAAAAAAGGCTCTACCCCAACTAAAATCTTCAAATATTCTTGGGCTTTGGTGTAGTCTTTGCTTAGAATGCAATTTTGAATCTGGCGGGCAATGGCTTCGCATTTGAGATATGTTTTTTGGTAGGTTTTGCTTTTTTTGAGGAATTTACATTGCTGTGCGAGCAAAAAATAATTGGCAAAATCGTTTTCTTTGGCATATTTTTCACCCAAAAGATATTTGTCCCAATGGTTTAAAATCGTTGCGACTTGCAATTTTTTTTCAGGGATGTTTTTGAAAGGTTCTAAAAGATTTTCCATTTCTTCTTTGCCTGCCAAAGGGTCTTGAACTCCCAGATATTTTGAAACATCACAAATTTCTTCAAAATATTTTTCTATCTTTTGGTATTCATCAAGATTTTTGATACAAGGGTGCAATGAAGCAATCTCATAAGCTAAACCATAATCTCCCTTTTCAAACTCATAGTAAAACTCTTCAATAAAAGATTTTTCAAGGATATAATTTTTGATTTCCTCTTCTTTGCTGGGGTCTTCAAAATAAGGCTGTGCTATCTCGATAATCTTTTCGGCATTATTGTGTTTGAGGAGCTGGGAAATCTCTCTGATGACTTCTTGCCAGCTTGAATTTTTGACTTTTGTATAGACTTGCAAGGTTTTGAGCAAGATATTATGTTTTTCTGCGAGTTCTTTGGCAAGCTTAAATTCATTTTGATTAAGTAAGTCTAAAAATTCATTGATTTTATAAAATTTATCAATAATCTGAACGCTCCCATTGATAAAACAGATAAAAATAAAATTTTCGTATGCTTTGATACACGTTACCCCTTTGAAAGCGAGATTGATAGTATAAGCAATGGCATTGCTTTTGAGGCAATAGATATACAAAACATCCTCACGTGTGCCAATATAGGCATAATTCTCCTCTGGTTCAAGCATTATTTTTGTCATCCAGCAAGAAAAACATTTATGAAAGTCATTTTGCTGGGTGAGGGTATCAAAAATCCCTGCTTCGCCATCTTTGCAAACATAAAAAATTTTTTGGTCGCTATCAAAAAAAACCATATCCTCGATAACACTAGGCGTGGTTGTAGAAGCGATAGGGGTGTCGGTTTTGAGGCTATAAATCGTTAAGGTCAAATCATAAGAAGCATAACAAATCGCTTCAGAGTATTTTCCAAAAACGATTGAAGAAATATAATCGGGCTTTCTGGACAAAAATGTATTGAGCCGATGATTGGGGTGCGTATAGACAAAAACCCTGCCATCTTCCCCGCCTGTAGCGAGGTATTTGCCATCTTCAGAAAATTTTGAAACGCTAATATCAGCCTCGTGCCATTTCAATCGTGAAGTCAAAAATATCCGATTATTGACAATCTTATAAATAAAACCGATGGGGCTTTTGGTCTTAGGGATGAGGAGATAGCCATCTGGAGAGCAATTGATGGCTTTGGAATAGCGGTGATGGGGGATGGCATCTTTGGCGACTTGTTTGCTAAAAGAAAACATAAATTCTTTGAGGGAAAATTTATACACACGATAATTGTGATCGGCAAGCAGATATTCCCCATCAAATAGGGTCATATCCAAGATACTTCCAAACAGATTGATTTTGTTTTTTATTTTAAGCACAATCCCTCACAATTCAGATATTTTCAAAGATTTTCGTAAGATCCCATCCTTTTATCATCAGTTTGGCGTAAAAAATTTTATGTATAATGATACCACATTTTTAAGGTTATTTTTTTATCAAATTTAATTTTAAGTTAAATAAATGATAAAAGATAAATGTTTTTTACTAATAATATTTTCAAATTCTAAGGAAAAAGACAATGCTAAGCCCTAGATACCCCACCAAACAAATCTTCATCGGCAATGTCCCTATCGGCGGGGACGCCCCTATCAGCGTGCAAAGTATGACTTTTAGTAAAACCGCAGATATTGAAGCTACCAAAAAACAGATCGACAGACTGCATTTTGCCGGTGCGGATATTGTTCGGCTTGCGGTGAGTTCAGAAAAAGACGCCAAAGCCCTAGCAGAAATCAAAAAAATCTCCCCATTGCCTATCGTGGCTGATATTCACTTTCGCCACCGATTTGCCCTCATCGCTGCTGAAAGTGTCGATGCTATCCGTATCAATCCGGGTAATATCGGGACAAAAGAAAGGATAAAAGCCGTTGCTGATGCGTGCAATCAAAGAAATCTCCCCATACGCATTGGTGTCAATAGCGGGAGTTTAGAAAAGCAATTTGACAAAAAATACGGCCCCACGCCAAAAGGGATGGTCGAATCTGCCCTTTATAACATCAAATTACTCGAGGATTTTGGTTTTGCCAACATCAAAATATCGCTCAAAGCCAGCGATGTCGAACGCACAATCGAAGCGTATAGAATGCTCCGCCCTTTGGTGGATTACCCCTTTCATCTAGGCGTTACAGAGGCGGGGACGATTTTTCATTCGATGATAAAAAGCTCGATGGCATTAGGGAATCTCTTGATGGAGGGAATCGGCGATACGATGCGGGTTTCTATCACCGGAGAACTCGAAGAAGAGGTCAAAGTCGCCAAAGCCATCTTGCGCTACAGCGGGAGGCAAAAAGATGGGATTACGATCATATCTTGCCCGACTTGTGGGAGGATTGAGGCAAATTTGGTCGATGCGGTCAAAGAGGTAGAAAAACGCCTCGCCCATATCCGCACACCTTTGAATGTCAGTGTGATGGGGTGTGCGGTAAATGCTATCGGTGAAGCCAAGCACGCCGATATTGCGATCGCTTTTGGCAATCAAAGCGGGCTTATCATCAAAAATGGCGAGGTTTTATGCCGATTGCCTGAGGATAAAATCATCGAGATTTTTATCGAGGAAGTCGAAAAACTTGCCCTGGAGCGCCAAAAATCTGTTTGCTAAAGATGATTTGATAGGGGTTTTTGAACATTCTTGCCTATTTTTCCTTTTACCCCGCCTTTCTCCTCACTTTGCCACTACCCTGCATTTCCCAAAAATTTATTCAAAAATGCCTTGCCAATCACATCGCAACCGAATAATGCAACAATTTGACACCCCAGCACTATATGAGTTAAAAAAATAATGAAAAAATTTAAGATTTAAAAAGCTTGATGAGAATATAATCGCATTTTTATATCCTAAATCAAGCGAGTTTTGGAATGTTATTGGCTTTGTATGGGGTTTTTGCCTTTATTGGATTGGGTTATTTTGCAAAGACAATGCGAATGGTTGGGAACAAACAAAGTGGCATTCTTCTAGGATTTTTGCTTAATTTTGCCCTGCCCGCACAAATCTTTACAGGCATTTATCACGTTGAACTTGACATCAAGCTCATCGCTATTATGCTCGTGGCATTGAGTTGTTCTTTGCTCGGTGGGGTAACGATGTATTTTTTTGCCAAAAAAATCCTCAAACGAGAAGCTGGCACGGCGATTGCAATGGCATTTTTGGCTACTTTGGGGAATACGCTATTTTTGGGTATCCCGTTGATTCAAGGTTCTTTGGGGCAAGAATACGCCAACAAAGCGATTTTATACGATCAAATATGCACCGCCATCCCTTTGGCGACACTCACGCCGTTGGTGATGAGTTTTGGAGGCAAAGGGGTTTTTAGTTTTCGAGCCATCACGATGAGGCTATCGCAAAATCCACTTTTTTTGGCTCTGATTGCGGGATTATTTTTCAAATTAATGCCCTTTTCGATCGGGGAATGGATTTTCACCCCTATCAAGCAATTAGGGGCTTCAGCCACGCCAGTAGCGTTGTTTGCCATCGGGGTGCAAATCAGTCTGGGGGATATCAAAACCGAATGGAAAAATACATTTTTTGTCCTTTTGTGGGGGATGATTATCGTGCCAGCATTGATGTTTGCTTTTATGAAAGCCAGCGGGGTGGTTATCAATGACACGTGGAGAATGGCACTCCTAGAATCTGCAATGCCCCCGCTTATAAGCTCCGCAGCCGTGATTATGCGTGCAGGGTTAAACAACAGAATCGCTGTGAGTTCTGTAGCATTTGGAATCTTTGCGAGTGCTTTGACAATCCCCTTTTGGCTACATTTGAGTTATGTTTAAATTTTATGAAAAATCCAAATACCATCACGTATTTTTAAATAAAATAGTTATTTTTATCTTTGAGGCAACCAATGGGTGCGCATAAAATCGCTTTTTATAGGATTTTACCCATTTTGTTTGTTGCTTATTTGATTGCCAATATCGAAATCGCTAATGTGGGTTTTGCCAAATTTTTTATGAATAAGGATCTCGGGATTTCTGAAAGCAGTTTTGGCGTTGGGGCGGGAATGTTTATTGTTGCTTATGCGATTTTTGAAATCCCTAGTGTGATGTTAGCCACAAAGATTGGCTTAAAATATTGGCTTTTTTTGATGATGGTGATTTGGAGTATTTTTTCATTTTTGATGGCGTTTGTGCAAAGCCCATATGAATTTTATATCTTGAGATTTTTCTTTGGTGTGGCAGAATCGGGATTTTTAAGCACAACAATGCTGTATTTTAACGGGTGGTTTGGCAAAAAACACAAAGCAAAGCTACTGAGTTTATTTTTGCTTGCCAATCCATTGGCAAATTTCTTGGGTTCCCCGCTTGCTACGTGGATACTCTGTCTTGATATTGCCTTGCTTAAAAATTGGCAATGGCTTTTTGTTTTTGAGGCGCTTCCTGCTTTTTTGTGTGGTTGGGCGGTTTTGTGGCTACTGCCAAAAGACTACAAAAGCGCTTCTTGGCTTAGTGCCTCCCAAAAAGCCCAAATCGCCCAACAACTCGATCATACCCCGGTAAAAGAAATTTTTTCATTCAAATTTTTTCTTGATATGCGGATTTATCTTTTTGCTTTGATTTATGCTAGCGTCTCGGCTAGCTCGGCAGTCTTTAAGATCTGGCAACCCTCCATCATCGCTTCGATCCCATCGATTGCTAGTGCTAGAGGTGGGCTGGATTTGCAACTCGTTGGTATTTTAAATGCCCTGCCCTTTGGGATTGCGATGGTTTTGATGGTGATTTATGGGGGCTATTCAGACAAATATTTTAAAGATAGAAAATCCCATATCCTTGTGCTTTTGTATGGGTTGTGTTTTTCTTTGGCGGGGTTGGGTTTGATAAATAATTCCCTCGTTGTTATTGAAATATTTCTGTGTATCATTATCGGCTGCGTGTTTATGTTTAAAGCCCCATTTTGGGCATACCTTAGCGAACACATAGCGCCTCAAAAGGTGGGCTTTTATCTAGCGGGTATCAATGCCTTGAGCAATTTTTTTGGATTTGTTGCTACCAGTGCGGTGGGTTTTATCAAAGACAAAACCGGCGATTATGTGTATGCTGTTTTGCCTCTTTTAGCACTCGGGATTCTTAGTTGCCTAGCTTTGGCGATCATCAATCGACTCAAAAAAATCTAAATCATATCTTCTCTAGATCATATCTTCCCGCCGACTTCAAGATGGTAATTTGCTCCTTGTGCTTTGTAATAATCAAAATATTGCGAATCGGTAAAATTCAAAACACTTAGCGATACCCAGAGGTGATTTTTGAATGTATAGCCGATTTTAAAATCAGCATCGATATGCTGGTAATAGTTTTTGTAAGCATTTTTTATGCTGTCATTTTTGATACTATTATAAGCCCCGCTCATCGCATTGATTTGGAGCGAACCAAAAAAGCCTTTTTCTCCCCCATAAAGCAAAGACAAATGCCCCATATGCTTTGGGATAGCGGGTAAAAATTTTCCATTATCTTTGCTCGAAGATGGGTTATTGATAACTTTGGCAGATGTATAAGAATAATTGATGTCTGCATAGAGATTTCCCCAAATTTTTTGAATAATCTCCGCTTCAACACCCAAAATCCGATTATGCCCGCCATTGATACTCCTAAAGGCAGTTTCTAGACTTTTGCCATCACCTTGTTGGTAAATCGCATCAAATAAGTCGGTTTGAAAAAAATAAAGTTTTGCCACACCGCCATAAGGATTGCGTTGCTCGATACCCAATTCATATTCGGTCCCATATTCGGGTTTGAGGTAGGGATTGGCTTTGCTCCTTTTGCCGATTTTATCAACCAGATACATTTCTCTAGCCACTGGGGCGCGAAAAGCCAATCCTGCAGAAGCTTTGAGGGTCGTGTAGGCATAAGGATTGTAATTAATCGAGACTTTGGGACTTGGGAAAAAGCGTGAGAATCCGCCATAATTTTGCAAACTTTTGGTTTTGTCATCGTGGTCGTAGCCCGCAGCATTGTCATTGAAATTTTGCCAATAATCCAATCGCAAGCCCATATTGGTAGATAAAACATCGCTCCATTGGGCTATCCAGCTCCCCCACAAAGCCAAAGCATAGGCATTGGTATAGTCCTTGACACTAAAGCCGTTGTAATGTTTCCAAAATTCTTTTTGATTATATTCATTGATGAGATTGCGTTCGTTATTCGTAGACATATATCTTCCTTGAAATCCCGCTAACAACGTATGTTTATCGCTCAATCTACCAGAATATACCGCGTCAAAATAATTGCTTGTAGCAAAATTATCCAAACTCTTGCCCTTACCGCCAAAAATGCTTGCATCACTCTGCCCATCGATAAAATGGCTCACCAGATCCACGCTTGAAAAGGTCAAAGTCAAGCTCGAATCCTCATCAAAATGATGTTGGTGTGAAATCGAGGCAATATAATTCCATTCGTGCCGTCTGCCTGCTTCAGAAAGGGCAAGGAAAGGCGAGTAGCTGACTTGCTTGCTATTATTTGTGGTTTGATAAGACCAGATCGGATTGCCTAGCTTGTCTCGCATATTTGTATAAGGGATACCTTCATTTTCTTCTTGATACAAGATATGCAAATCCAAGCTTGTGGTGTCCCTATCACTCCAATCATATACCACCCTTAGCCTGCCATCTTGGGTATTGTAGCCATTGCGACCGAGCCATCCGGCATTGTTGTTGGTTTTTGTATCCAGAGGTTTGCCATTGATGGATACATCATTTGAAGTTGGGGCATTGCTCGCAGTTGTCGGCACGCGGTAAGCCCCATCGGAATTGGTAAATCCATAAGTGGCTTTTATCCTCAAGCGGTTATCCAAAAAAGTATCGCCTAATGAAAAATACCCTCGGGTTAGATTTTTGTCCGCACTTTTTATCGGATTGGAATCAAACTCGCTACCATAATTAAGCGTAGCGATGGATTCAAATCCCGTCGGCATATGGGTGATGAAATTTATCACCCCTCCGATCCCTCCTGTCCCATAAAGACTGCTAAAAGGCCCTCTAGCGACTTCAACACGATCGATATCATAGGCATTGATGGACTGAATGACACGCATTTCTCCCTCCAAATCATTCAAGATCACCCCATCAAGCATCACGATTGTCCCATAGGGAATGCCCCGAACAAAAAGCTGGGGACGCCCTTGATACCCTACATCTTTGCTCACCCTCACCCCTGCCATTACTTTTAGCATATCGCTGATTTGCTGGGGCGTTCTTTCTTTGATTTCAGACTTTTTCATCACGGTAACATTCCCAGGCGATTGCGTTATCAATGTCGGGATACGTGTTGCTGTCGCTGTAACGGGGGTCAAATGAAATGTTTTGGGCGTTTCTGCACCTAAAATCCCCGCCCCTGCAAATAAAACTAACCCAAACATTTGGCACAAATGTATTTTTTTCAATTTAATCTCCTTTATATATAAAAATATATAACGATATCCTAAGATAAATTTGTTTAAATAAAAATTAGATTTTTATAGAGCTATCCAAATTTTATTGCATATTCAAGCAAATAACACTATAAATAGCATTTTAAAAAACACGTGATTTGTGCGTGAATGCGGTGATTTTCAAATCCTACCCCAAATCAAATTTTTGCAAAAAGGAGATAAATGTTTAAAATATTTGAAACTTATAATCGGAATGAGAGGCTCTGGATATTTGGCACGTTTGCCTATATCTTTTTATTTTTATTGCTGGCAAACTTTTTATTTCCCACCCAGAGCGATGATTTTGACGCGCATCTGCAAGCGCTAAAAGTATGGAATGGGGGGGGGGCATTTGAAGACTTCCTAAGAAGATTTTTCTCTACTTATCTTGATTGGGATTCAAGAATAGGCGACGTTATTTATACCGGATTTCTCGCAAAATTCAATGCGAGCGTGTTGTTTGATTTTTTTCTCTCCATACTAGGGACAAGCTTTTTTATTGCTTTTTTTGTATTGTTATTTGCTAGGTTGCCAAAAAGCTTTGAAGATGTTGTTATTTTGTTTTTATTATTGTTTTTAGTTTTATTTTTTGGTGCATTTGGTTCGGATTTTTTATGGGGTTCGGGTGCATTAAACAATCTCTTTGGGATTGTCTTGATTTTATCGAGCTTGATTCCCTACCGACTTTTTTGGCAAGACTATTATGATGGAAAAAATTTAGAAAAACATTTCAAACCTTCTAAAATCAAGCTATTGGGGATTTTTGCCTTGAGCTTTTTTGCTGGGTGGGGATTTGAGCTTGGCATTATTGTCGTGATCGCCCACATCGCCGTGTTGTTTTTTGCGATTGCGAAGAAGATCAAACTGCCCGCTTGGTATTATGCGGGGGTTTTTGGTTTTGTTGTGGGGTATTGTGTTTTGTATTTTGCACCAGGACCTAGGAAACGAGCGAAACTCTTTGAGCATTATTTGAGTTTGGGTGAGATATGGCGACTTTCTATGTATGAAAAATACCTCCGACTCAAAATGGCGTTTCGTGGCTTTTATGCGAGTGTTTTGCCTGCTTCTATCTTGTGTGTTTTGTTTTATTTTGCGCTTTTATTTTCAAAATCCCGCCCGACTTTGGTTGTTTGGATGACTTGGATCGGGTATGTTTTGCTATCAATCATCTTGTTTGTTTTGCTCAAACACCTAACATATTTTTATTTACTATATCTCATCGTTTTGCTCATTGCCATTGTGGTTTTTTACAAAAAACAAATCCCGGATTTCAAATTTTTATGCGTCATTGGTTGTTTGTATCTGGCTTGGGGGATTGGTGCGGCAAGCTTGGTGCAGATTTTGGGTATTCCTGATAGGACCAAGCTATTCCCTTCTTTGCTCTGTTTTGCCATTATTGTATTTTCGCTTTTAAAAATCTATCAGATTTTATCGTTGCGTGCGAGAATGTTTTGTGTCGCAATGGTGCTGATTGCCAGTCTGTCTGAGTCGTTGTTTGTTGCGAGCGAATATTTGAAATTTCGTATCAAATGGGAAGCGCTCAAAGTCTCTATTCAAGCCCAAAAAACAATGGGGAATAGAGATATTGTGCTTGATGAGAGGTTTTTTAGAAGCCGTTACCGAAATTTTGGTGATTATGGCAATCCCGGAACAGAAGCGAATAGATGGCCTAATCCAAATTATGCGCGCTATTTTGATGTCGATAGTATCCGCACCCAAATCCCAGAAAAAAATGATTTTGATCCAAATTTTAGCGATTGATGGCTTGCGCCATCGCGCCCAAATCAATATTGCCTAGAATTTTATTGAATATTTAAACAAATAACACTATAAATAGGACTTTAGAAAACACGTGATATTTTTTGGGAGAAAAAAATGATAGACAAATTCAAGACATTCGTTGATGAATACCAAAAATCCCCTGCTTACAAAACCCCGCTAGGCTTTGGTATCGCTCGGGTTGATGTAGGGCCTACCTCGCAAAAAACCCTATGTGCGACCTACCCTACTCTGAACTGGGCAGGTGAAAATCTCGGCTCTTATGCGGTATTTATGAATGCGATTAGCCCCCAAAACCAAATCATTTCTAGCGAAAATGAATGCGTGTATGGCATTGATGAAGATTTTGTTTATAAATGTCTGGAGCTTTATACGCCGTTTTTGATGGAAGCGATTCAAAACAAAACCCATCACAAAAATATCCAAGTCGTTTTGGAACTCAAAAAAGCCTTAGATGAAAATCGCCTCAGAGATGAAAACGGCAAGAGTTTATTCCGTTTTGTTGTGCTCTATCAAGACGCAAAATGTGAAAGCGTCGAAAGTGCCTATCTCAAGCTCCTTGCGCTATCATTAGGCAAGGCAAAGCTTAGAAGCTTGGTTTTAGATGGTATTTTTGGGCTTTTGGAAAATGTTGCTTGGAGTGGGAATAAGCCCTATGAATTGCAATGGCTACGAGACAATGAAATCACTTTAAAAATGCGGGGCGATTACCCACGTATCGATTTTGTGGATAAATTCCCACGTTATTTAATGCAAGTCATCCCCCAATACGACAATATCCGGATTTTAGATACTGCCAAGACGAGATTTGGTGCTTATCTAGGAACGGGTGGCTATACCCAAATGCCCGGGGCAAGCTATGTGAATTTCAATGCCGGTGCGCTTGGGGCGTGTATGAATGAGGGACGGATTTCTTCATCAGTCATTATCGGAGAAGGCACGGATATTGGCGGGGGTGCGAGCATTCTTGGTGTGCTAAGTGGCGGGAATGCCACGCCTATTAGCATTGGTAAAAATTGCCTTTTAGGGGTCAATAGCTCCACAGGCATTAGTCTAGGCGATGGCTGTATCGTTGATGGCGGGATTGCGGTGTTAGCGGGGACGATCTTTGAGATTAGCGAAACGGAAGCGAAAAAACTAGCTGAAATCAATGCGGATTTTTCCATCCAGCCTAATGGGCTTTATAAAGGCAAAGAACTTTCTGGAAAAAATGGGGTGCATTTTAGGCAAGATAGCAAAACAGGGAAAATGATAGCTTTCCGAAGTGCCAAAAAAATTGAACTCAATGATGCCTTGCATTAAAAAAACCGCTGAAACTGGGTTGATGGGGCAAGCGTAGCTTGACCATAACCCTATCCTTTAGGAACGAAAACGGGCTTTGCCCGTTGGAGTGGTCTTCAGGTTTGTTTTTAAACAAACCGAGTAGGCATAATGTTTTTCCATAGTGCTATCGCTAGTGATTTTTTCTTATACTCGCTAGAAAGGGGTCAGGGGGGTTAGCCATCTGCTATGCTCCTATCGGAGCATATACGCATTGTCGTGCGAGGCTACCAGAGCCAAGCAGTTGGCTCTAGCTTTTCGCCTCTCCTTGCGAAGTCCGCCCTTAATGGGCGGGCGGGTCAAAAAGACCCCTTAAACCCCTACCCCCCGACACGCCCCCTTAGTAATTCCAGATGACAGAGCGTAGCGGGCTTTGGTTTGTAGGTGGATAGGATTTTAAAGCCATCTAAGGCTTGAAATTCTGAAACTGCTTTCTTTGTCGCGCTTGTGTGCTGTGAAAAATCGGAAAATTATGACCCGCCCGCCCAAATCGTTGAAGTGTAACCGCCGATTTTATTTTATTATTTGAACTCAATTCGCTTAGCGAATCTGAAGACCACTTCGGCAAGCTTTGCCCGCCTATGTTCCTAAAGGACACAAGCAAGCGACTTCCCCTCCCATTGATTAAATGTCCTGCCGAAAAGAAAAGCGGAGGCTTATTCTTTTCGTGGGTTAATTGGGGGAGAGGCGTAAGCCAGAGCCAACTGCTTGGCTTTGCTAGCCTCACACGGCGATTGTTTATGCCCGCAAGGGCATAGCAGACGGCAGGTTAGAGGTGGGATAAACAACGGGCGGGCGGGTGAAATTTCTTTTACGATAAGAAAGTTTAAAGTATTTAGGAAAGCTTACAGGCGAAAGCCTTTAGGAACGAAACTGACCCACCCACCCGTAGGTTTAGCTCCCGTGAGTGGTCTTCAGATTCGATTTATCGAATCGATACCTATAAAACTTATCTCAAACGCACAGCCTCTGGCTGGGTGTGAGATGGTTACTTTAGGAACGAACGGGGGTTTTACTCCCGTGAGTGGTCTTCAGGTTTGGATTCTTAAATCCAAACCGAATAAACATAAATGAAAACACTGGCATAGTTTTTGCTTTTGAATCAAATAATATAATACGTGATTCAAAAATACAGGAGTCCAAAAACAATGCGTAGGATCAAAAACTATCTTTTCATCGCCCTATTGATAGGGGTAAATAGCCTTTATGCTGCTGATACACAAACCTCACAGCCCCCACTTTCTCAAAATCAAAATACAAATCAAAGCCCCCAAAATCCTCAAGATTCTGCGAGTGCTAATCCTGCCAATCAAGAGAGTAGCGAAAATAAAGAAAATCAAGCCCCTATTCTCGCTCCTAATCCCGAGCCTGATACCCCTATCGTCCCAAAGCCAACACCCCTAACCGATCACCTCACCCCGCCAAACTCTGTTCAAGGCATACTTGAAGCCGGTATCAATGCTGCCAAAGAGGGTGATTACAAGCTCGCATTCAAGCTATTTTCACAATCTTGTGATGAGGGCAATCCCGCTGGTTGCTTTGCTGTAGGGACAATGTATATGAATGGCGTGGGTATCCAAACCGATATTCAAAAGGCAACCCGTTATTATCAAATGGGCTGTAGCGGGGGCGATGCGACTGCTTGTGCTAATCTCGCAATGATCTATGATTATCAAAAAAACGCCGATGCCAATGACAAAGAAAAAGCTGCCGAACTTTATATGACAGCTTGCCAAGGTGGGGATGTTTTGGCTTGCAACAACTTGGCGTGGATGTATGCCAATGGCGAGGGTGTGCAAAAAGATTATTTCAAAGCGATCCAGTATTATAAATTTGCCTGCGAAGCTGGGAGCGATATGGCTTGCTACAATCTAGGCTTAATGTCAAATACCAGCAATGTCTATGGCAAGGACAAAGCCAAGCTTGGATTGGTGGATTTGAACTATTTGGCTTGCAACGCAGGTGATATTGCCGGATGTGCTAATCTCGGCTGGATGTATGCCAATGGCACTTCTGGGGCGCCGGTGAGCTTTTTTTATGCGGCAAAATATTTTCAAATCGCTTGCGATGGCGGGATGATCGGGAGTTGCAATAATCTTGGTGTGTTGTATCAAAGAGGTCTTGGTGTCCCGCAAGATTCCAAAAAAGCTCTGGATTTGTTTGCCTATGTTTGCGACAATGGTTTGCAATCTGGTTGTGATAATTATCGTATTTTTAAAGAGCAACTTCTCCATCCCAAACCCAACAATGGGAGCTTTTTTCTCCCAAAAAATTCCGGCTCAAACCGCAGATAGGGATAAAATTTTTTCTAACATTGGGATATAAAATTTTACATTTTTGTGGAGTTCTTGTCTTTTTTCTTTATAGTCGGGGCAAAATTTCCCAACGAGATCCCAAAAATCTCTTGAATGATTTTTGTGTGCGATATGGGCGAGTTCGTGAATGATGACATAATCAATCAAGGCTTGCGGGGCAAAGATAAGCAAAACTGAAAAATTTAGATTATCTTGATAAGAGCAACTCCCCAGCCTCGTTTTGCTTGTTCGCACAGAAATTTTGCGATAAATAAGCCCCATATCGTTTGCGAGCGATTTTGTGCGTGCCTCTATGTAGTTTAAAAGCTCTTTTTTGAGATAGACCAAATCCATCTGGGGAGTATGGGTTACCCATTTTCCAAAGAATAATATTTCATCACGATGATGGGAAAAAAAATCTTGCACTTCAAAATGATGGCGTTTAATTTTTTCAAAACTTTTTTTTATCCACCCATCACAGGAAGCAAGAACCTCAAAAATTTGCTCTTGCGTATAGAAAAAAGGCACACTCAAGATAATTTTATGATCGATTTTTCCATTTTTGCCATCTTGCCTGATACGGATTCTGGGATTTTTGCACGCTGTTTTTTTGACAACAAGACAATCATTTGTGTTGCTAGTTTTTGTGCCTATAAAATCCATTAGCCTTACTCTTTTTTGCTAAAATCTCGCCAGAATATTATCGAAAAAGGATCAAAATGAAAATCTTATTGATGGAGGATGTCAAAGGTCTAGGCAAAAAAGGTGAAATCCACGAAGTAAAAGATGGCTATGCACAAAATTTTTTGATTGCCAAAAACAAAGCCAAGCACGCCACCAACGAAGTCATCAACAAATACAAAGCCGATGAAAGAAAAAAAGCCGAAAAAGAAGCGCTTGAGATGGCTGAAAGAAAGCAACTTGTCAAAACCCTAGAAGCCATCACGCTAAAAATTACCAAAAAAGTCGGTGCGAATGGTTCGCTTTTTGGCGCTATTACCAAAGAAGAAATCCTTGAAGCCTTAGAAAAATCCCATCCACTAAGCTTAGATAAAAAGCATTTAGAACTCAAAGCACCGATCAAAAGCACGGGTATTTATGAGATTGAAATCAAGCTCGGTCAGGGGATTTCAGGCATTCTCAAAGTCAATGTGATCGCAGAATAAAAGGCAGAATAAAAATGTTTGAAGCAACAACGATACTCGGCTACAGAGGGGAATTTGAAGGCAAAAAATTCGCCATCATCGGTGGCGATGGGCAAGTGAGCTTTGGGAACTGCGTGCTAAAAGCCAATGCGACAAAGATTCGCACGCTTTATCACGGGCAAATATTAAGCGGTTTTGCCGGGAGCACTGCTGATGCTTTTTGTCTCTTTGATATGTTTGAGAGAATCCTCGATGGGAGAAAGGGCGATTTGGTTAGGAGCGTGCTTGAGTTTAGCAAGGAATGGCGAAAAGACAAATATCTCAGGAAACTCGAAGCGATGATGATTGTCCTCAACAAAGATTTTATCTATATTCTTAGTGGCACCGGCGATGTCGTAGAGCCTGAAGACAGCAAGATAGCTGCGATTGGTAGTGGGGGAAATTATGCGTTGAGTTCTGCTAGGGCGTTGGATAAATTCAGCTCCTTAGCACCCAAAAATATCGTAGAAGAATCCCTAAAAATCGCCGGAGAAATCTGTATCTACACGAATACAAACATCAAAACGCTGGAGCTAGAATGAATCACGACAAACTCAATATGACGCCAAAGGAAATTGTAAATTTCCTCGATGAATATATCATCGGGCAAAAAGAAGCCAAAAAAGCTGTGGCGATTGCCCTAAGAAATCGCTACCGGAGGCTGTGCTTGCCTCCTGAAATTCAAGAAGAGGTTACCCCCAAAAATATCTTGATGATCGGCTCTACAGGCGTGGGAAAAACCGAAATCGCAAGGCGTATGGCTAAGATTATGGGGCTTCCTTTTATCAAAGTCGAGGCGAGCAAATACACAGAGGTCGGATTTGTTGGGCGCGATGTCGAATCGATGGTGCGGGATTTGGTGCTAGCGAGTATCAATCTAGTCGAAAACGAATACAAAGAACAATCCAAAGAAAAAATAGAAGATTTTATCATCGAAAAAATCACTCAAAGACTCTTGCCCCCGCTCCCTAGCGGTGTGAGCGAGGCAAAAAAGCAAGAATATGACAGCAGTTTTGAAAAGATGAAACAAAAGGTCAAAAGCGGGGAAATGGATGATTGCAAAGTCCAAGTAGAACTGAATAGAAAAATGATGGAAACTGATAATAATATGCCCCCAGAAATCATCAAGGTGCAAGAAAGTATCATCAAGGTTTTGAGCAAAGAAAATGAAAAAATCAAAAAAGAAATGAGTATCAAAGAAGCCAAAGAAGCGCTCAAACAAGATGCCTCAGAAGCGATTCTTGATTTTGAAATCATCAAGCTCGAAGGGCTTAGGCGCGCTCAAGAATCTGGCGTGATTTTTATTGATGAAATCGACAAAGTAGCCGTAGGATCAAAAGAAAGCTCCCGACAAGACCCCAGCAAAGAGGGCGTGCAGAGGGATTTGTTGCCTATTGTTGAGGGCAGTATTGTTAATACCAAATACGGGCAAGTCAAAACCGATCATATTCTTTTTATCGCTGCAGGTGCTTTTCATTTGAGCAAACCTAGCGATCTCATTCCTGAACTTCAGGGGCGATTTCCCTTGCGGGTGGAGCTTGATAGCCTCGATGAAGAAACGATGTATCAGATCCTCACACAAACCAAGACATCGATTATCAAGCAATACCAAGCCCTGCTTCAAACCGAAGATGTGCAGGTGGTGTTTGAAGATGACGCCCTCAGGGAGCTTGCTAAGCTTTCTTATAATGCCAACCAAAAAACCGAAGATATTGGCGCAAGAAGACTACATACCACGATAGAGCGGGTTTTGGAAGATACGAGCTTTTATGCTGATACATACAAAGGGCAGACGATTACCATCACACAAAAACTCGTGAGTGAAAAACTCAGCGATCTGGTTGAAAATGTGGATCTAGCTAGGTATATTTTGTGAATCCAAATTCTATGAACCCCTATTCTATGGATTTGGGCGGTTTCAAAGCCGGCTTTGTTGCTGTCGTGGGGCGTCCAAATTGTGGCAAAAGCACGCTTTTAAATAAGCTTTTGCAACTTGATATCGCCCTTGTCTCACACAAAGCGAATGCGACAAGAAAAAGAATGAATCTCATCGTCCCGTTTTCAGACAAAAACGGCAACAATGCCCAGATTATTTTTGTCGATACGCCCGGCTTGCACCGCCAAGAAAAACTACTCAATCAATTTATGCTAAAAGACGCCCTGCGGGCGATTTCAGATTGTGATTTGTGCGTATTTATGGCTTGTATCCACGATAGCATTAAGCATTATGAAGAATTTTTGAGCCTCACAGACAAGCCCCATATCGTGATCTTGAGCAAAATCGACACCGCCACCCAAGAAGAAATCCTAAAAAAAATCCAAGATTATCAAAAATATAATGAAAAATTTCTCTCTCTTATCCCTATAAGCTCACAAAAATCGCTTAATCTTGAAAATTTTCTTGCAGAAGTTAGCAAACATTTGCCTGATTCGCCACCGCTTTTTGATACCGAAATCTTAACAGATGAGAATATGAAGCAGATCTATAAAGAAATGATTCGAGAAAGCGTATTTAATAATCTTAGCGATGAGATCCCCTATGAAAGCGATGTGCGGATAGAAAAATTTATCGAAAGCGCTCATCTTGATAAGGTATTTGCAAAGGTTTTTGTAGAAAAAGAAAGCCAAAAAAGTATGGTGATCGGCAAAAATGCCCAAACAATCAAGCGAATCGGCAAGCAAGCAAGAGAAAAAATGGAACTTTTGAGCCAAAAGAAAGTTTTTTTGCAGCTCAATGTTTTTGTTCAAAAATCTTGGAGCAAAGAAAAAGAAAATCTCAAAAAATTTGGATATGATTTTGAAGACTAAACACCCAAAAAGGAGCAGAAATATGAGGTTTATTTTGAGCATTGGTTTGGTGGCATCTTGTATGCTTTATGGGATGGATACGCAAACGCTAAATATCATCCAAACTTATCGCACCAAAGGCATACAGGCAACCCAAGCGATGCTAGAAAATTATCTGACTCAAAAAGATTTTTGGCTAGGCGTTTTGCAAGACAAAGATACAGATTATGGGTATTATGAAAATGCGGATTTTTTGTTTGTTTCTGATAAATCGATTCCAGATCTGACGCTATATGCCATCAAGGATGGGCATTTAGAAAAAATCAAACAAACAACGGCACTGGTGGGTTCTGGGAAAGGAAACAAGCGCATAGAGGGCGATCTGACTACCCCTATTGGCGTGTATGATATTACCCAACGCTTAAGCGGGCTCAATCAATACTATGGACCGATGGCATTTGCTACCTCTTACCCCAATATCTACGATAAAGCACAGAAAAAAACAGGTTATGGCATTTGGATTCACGGGTTTCCATTAGATGGCAATCGCGAAGAACTCAATACTAAGGGCTGTATTGCGATTGAAAATCACGTATTAAATGAATACGACAAACTCATCAGGAACAAAAAAACACTTTTGATCACCTATGAAAACACGCTCAAGACGGCAACAAAAGATGAGTTAGCGACTATTTTGAGCGATTTGTATCAATGGCGTGATGCGTGGATAAAAAACGATCTCAATGATTATTTGGCATTTTATAGCGATGATTTTGTCCGCTATGATGGGATGAAGATAAAATCTTTCCGAGATTACAAAAAACGTGTTTTTGACAAAAAAGAACAAAAAACTATCTTGTTTTCAGGCATTAATATTTCCCCTTACCCCAATGAAGCGGGAAAAAATTTATTTAAAATTAGCTTTTCGCAAGATTATTCTGCCTACAAAAACAACCAACCCACCTATACTTCTAATAGCAAAAAAGAATTATATGTTGAACTCAATAATAATAAAATGAGCATTCTGACTGAAAAGTAAGTAAAAACTACATTATTTTTTACTCGATTCAGTTTAAAACTGAATCTGAAGACCACTTCGGGCAGTTAAACTGCCCTGCGTTCCTAAAGCTACCATCTCACACCCAAGCCTAAGGCTTGTGCGTTCGAGATAGATTTCTAAGGTCTGGAAATCTTATCTGCTAGCAAAACCAAAGCCCGCTACGCCCTTTCAGCCTGCAGGCTAGGGGGGCGTGCAGTGGGTGGGGGAAGGTCTTAGGAAGGGGGCGGGCAGCTTGCTAAGTAGAACCCCGCCCCCTCCTAATAGGCGAAGCCTCTATCTTTTCTACTCGATTCAATTTTTAAAAATCGAATCTGAAGACCACTCACGGGAGCGAAGCCCCCGAACGTTGCTAAAGTTCAGGGTTATTCCCAGCTACCGCTGGTCATCAACCCAGTTTCTAAGGTTTTCAATTTTGAACCACTTCCAAACCAAGTAATCTACGCCCTGTCATCTCGCCCACTAAGGGGGCGTGACGGGGGTTTTCACCCACCCACCCATTGTTCTAAAGGGGTCTTTTTTACCCGCCCATCCATAAAGGGCGGTCTTCGCAATTCTAAGTTTTTATGGGTGGGTGGGTCAGCCTGACCCCTTTCTAGGTAGTATAAGAAATAATCATTAGCGACATAACTATGGAAAAGAATCATTATTTTTTAAGCGATTCAATTTTTAAAAACTGAATCTGAAGACCACTCACGGGAGCGAAGCCCCCGAACGTTGCTAAAGTAAGGGCGTCTGCTATGCTCCTTAAGGTCGCATAAACGCATCGCCGTGTGGAGCTACCAAAGACAAGCAGTTGTCTTTGGCTTAACGCTCCTCCTGTTCCTAAAGTATTTTGACCTGCCTACCCGAGTTATTCCCTGCTTGCACGTCATCAACCCAGTTTCTAAGGTTTTCAATTTTGAACTGCTTTCTTTATATCACCCTTTCTCAATCATCGAATAATCAAACTTCTCATAAGGTAAATCCAAATTCATATAAGCAGGCAAATGTTTGCCGATACGTTCTTCTTCGGGTGGGAGTTGCCTATAGTCCCCATACATCTGGCGTAAAAACGCATCGCTATCTCCTGGGGCTTTGAATATATGCCCTTCAAAGCTCACTTCACTAAACGGGTAAATTATGGATTTCTCATAAACATCATAACCAAAACTCATCATTCCAAAAATATCCCCAACAAAATCCGATGTTTCGACACTGAATGGGGAATTTCGAACTTTACGATTATAAAACCATCTTAAAAAACCAATCCAAAGATCGCTTTTTGCGAGCATAATGAGCGTTTTGGTAATGAATCTTTTTGGCAGACTTT
>NZ_MLAM01000016.1 GCF_002272825.1 Helicobacter sp. 11S02596-1
TTAAAACAAGATACCTTATTGGGCCATTTAAGAGTGCTGATGATTTAATCAAAACCAAACCCTTTGCTGATGGATTATCTAGACAAATCTATCATAACCCCAATGCCTATACGATTGTATATGAAGTCAGGGATGGGAAGTAATATTTCTTTGAGGCTTACGTCTTTTAAGGGGAAGGGGGGCTTAAATTGCGAAGACCACCTCTTATCCCGCAGGGTGGGTGGGCGAAAAAACTCCCCCAAACCCTGACCCGCCCCCTTAGTTGATAAGATGAAAAAGCGTAGCAGGCTGGGTTTGTTAGCAATAGGGTTTGAAAACCTTAGAAACCTATAAAACTAGGTTGATGACCAGCGGTAGCTGGGAATAACCCTATCCTTTAGGAACGAACGGGAGTTTTGCTCCCGTGAGTGATCTTCAGATTCAGTTTTTCAAAACTGAATCGAGTAAAACATTATAAAAGAACACTATCCGCAAATGTTCGCACTTCGTTATCAAGTGCTATGATCCCCTCTTGGGTTTGTAGATCTTTAAGCTCAAATTCAAATTTTTCCAAACTTTTTTCGACGATAGCAACAATATACCCAAAAGGGATTTTGGCATCTAAAAATTTTTTAACCGCAATTTCGTTGCTCGCATTCAAAATAACGCCTAAATAAGGGTTTTTTATCAAGGTATCCTTGAGTTGCCACAAAGGAAACTTCTTGGTATCAATGGGTTCAAATCGGATGGTTTGTATTTTTTCAAGCTCCATATTAGCGATGATAGGGGTTTGCAACGCTTTTTTTGCATTGATAGCATAAGCGATGGGGAGCTTCATATCCGGGCTGGCAAAATGCGCTGTAGTGCTCCCATCGACAAACTCAATCAAAGCGTGGATACTCGATGTCCGTTCGATATAGCCATCAATATTATCGGTTTTGAAAAGCCATTTGGCTTCGAGGACTTCAAAGAGCTTATTTACCATACTGGCTGAATCGATGGTGATTTTTTTGCCCATTTTCCAGTTGGGGTGCTGGAGGGCTTCGTGTGCGCTTTTGTAGGGAATATCTTGCGGGGGTGCATCGCGAAAAGCCCCGCCGCTTGCGGTGATGAGGAGCTTTTTGATGGGGCGATTGTTTTTGAGATACCATAGCCCAAAATGTTCGCTATCAATCGGGATAATCTTGCTTGTATCTATTAGCCAGCCCGCACTTACAAGGGATTCTTTATTTGCTAGGGCAAGCGTTTTGTCGCATTTGAGACTTTGGAGTGTGGGTGCTAGTCCGGCAAACCCGACCAAAGCATTCAGCACTAAAGAAGATGCTGATTCTTCTATCATCTCGAGAATCCCATCTGCACCCACATAGACTTTTGCACCTTTTGGCTGGAGTTTTTTGAGGTCTTTTGGCTCGATGATAGCGACTTTTTTGGGGGAATGGCGTGCGATCTGGGCATTGAACAAATCAATATTCCGCCCCGCACTCATACTCTCAAGGCAAATATCAAACCGCTGGGCGATTTCAAGGGCATTTACCCCGATGGTGCCGGTGCTTCCTAGCAGTATCATTTTGGATTCCTACAAGAGAATAATAGAGGTTTCTTTCCACATTTTTAGGAAATAAAGCAAAAAGTGCATTGTGATTGCCCCAAACAAGATAGCATCCATCCTATCAAGCACCCCGCCGTGTCCGGGCAGGATTTTCCCGCTATCTTTCATATCGGCGTTTCTTTTGAGATAGCTTTCATAAAGATCGCCAAAAATAGCACTCAAAGAAATCGCAAAGCTCACCAAAAGCGAAGCGATGAAATTCCCACTAAGCCCCCCCATACCGATGAAACTCCCGATGGCTACCGCAATGGCTAGACCAATGATAGCACCCTCTAGGGTTTTGTTTGGAGAGGTGGGGCTAAAGGGTGTTTTGCCAAAAGCCTTGCCCCCAAAATACGCCCCAATATCTGTCAATGCAACCACAACAATAAGCCATACAATCGCATCCACGCCAAAATCTTTGTAAATGGCAAAAATAGCTAAAAATGGGATACTCGGATAGATAAAAGGCAGAATCTGCTTGGGATCAAAAGATTTTTTGTAAGCCAAAAATCCTGCCATCACCATTGCGACAAAAATAGCTGATTCGATGGGTCTGCCATTGATTCCTGCGAGTATCCACACAACTAAAGCGAGCAGATACATCACAGGATGGGCTTTGCAGGCAAATAATTTGATCGCTTCGTTGAATCCAAACATATAGGCAATCCCAAGAATCGCCCAAACCAAAACGATATTATCAATATATAAAATCAAAGCCAGGCATAAAATCAGGACAACCCCGGTGATATAACGCTGTTTGTTGCTTGAAAAATTTTCTTTAAAGCTCATTTTTTCCTCATTTCTGTGGTGTTTTTTCGATATTTTCTATTGGGATGTGTCGGGGATTATAATGTAAAACTTATTAAACCTTCGTTATAATCGCCCCAAAATTTTGTTAAGAATTTGAGGTTTGCAAAAAATATGGATAATCGGAAAGATTATGATGTGATCGTCATTGGTGGGGGACACGCTGGCATCGAGGCGTCAATCATCAGTGCGAAAATGGGTGCAAAAACACATCTTTTGACGATTTTGATAGAAAATATCGGCTTAGCAAGTTGCAATCCTGCCATCGGGGGGCTAGGCAAGGGGCATTTGACAAAAGAAGTCGATGCGCTCGGTGGTGTGATGGGGATAATCACCGATCATTGCGGTATCCAATACCGCGTGCTGAATGCTTCCAAAGGTCCAGCTGTGCGGGGAACACGGGCACAAATCGATATGGATAAATACCGCGTATTTGCCAAAAATCTTGTCTTGAATACGCCAAATTTGAGTGTCTCTCAAGAGGTCGTCGAAGAGCTTATCATCAAAGATTCCCGTGCAATTGGGCTGAAAACCAGTGTAGGCAAGACTTATTTTGCCAAAAAAATCATCATCACCACAGGGACATTTCTGCGGGGATTGGTGCATATTGGGGAGAGCCAAAGTCAAAATGGTAGATTTGGAGAAAGCGCTTCGATTGGGCTTTCAAAGAGCCTAGAAGCGTTGGGTTTTAAAATGGGTAGGCTAAAAACGGGGACTTGCCCGAGAATCGATGGGCGGAGTATCGATTTTGAGCACCTTGAAATCCACAATGGCGATTTTCCCGCCCCGCATTTTAGCTATAAAACCGATACGATCGCATTCAATCCCACCCAGCTCCCTTGCTATGTAACCTATACCAATGAAGCCACGCACCAACTCATCCGAGATAATTTCTATCGTGCGCCGTTATTTACCGGTCAGATTGAGGGCGTGGGACCGAGATATTGCCCAAGTATCGAGGATAAAATCAATCGCTTTGCTGACAAAGAACGCCACCAGCTTTTTTTGGAGCCACAAACCGCTGAAGCGGTGGAATATTATGTCAATGGCTTAAGCACATCGTTGCCATTTGATGTGCAAGAAAAAGTTATCAATTCGATTGCGGGGCTAGAAAATGCCAAAATCACCCGTTATGGCTATGCGATCGAGTATGATTATATCGAGCCTACCGAGCTTTTTCATACATTAGAAACCAAAAAAATCCAAAATCTCTATCTGGCTGGTCAAATCAATGGCACAACTGGCTATGAAGAAGCAGCCGCACAGGGGATAATGGCAGGAATCAATGCGGTTTTGAGCCTCCAAAAAGAAGACAAACGATTTGATTTTGGCGGGCTAGATGAGCTTGTTTTGCGTAGAGATGAGGGCTATATCGGGGTGATGATTGATGATTTGGTTACAAAAGGGACAAAAGAGCCTTATCGGGTTTTTACCTCACGGGCAGAATATCGTTTGTTGCTCCGAGAAGATAATGCGATTTTTCGGCTTAGCGATTATGCCTTTAGGCTTGGCACGATGGCACTTAGCGATTATACGCTTATCAGCAAAGACAAGCAAGATATTGCTAGGGCGATGACACACCTAGAAAATACGATTTTCACGCCATCAAAGCAAAATTTGGCATTACTAGAAAGTATAGGAGAACCCCCGATCAATGACAAATGCAATGGTGTTTTGATAGTGGGTAGGGATGGGTTTGATGATGAAAAATTAAAAAAATTCTGCCCACAATTTTGCGATTTTAGCAACCGCGCGCTTGAGCAAATCCGCATCCAGTGCAAATACCACAGCTATATCCAAAAACAGCGTGAAAGTATCAATAAAATGGATCAAATGCTCCAGGTCGTAATCCCGCAGGATTTTGTTTTTGATGGTATTCCCGGATTGAGCTTAGAAGTGGTTGAAAAACTCAATAAATTTCGCCCCAAAACCTTGTTTAATGCTTCTGAAATCAGCGGGATCACCCCTGCTGGCTTAGATGTTTTGCATTTGTATATCCATTTGCGACAAGCTAGATAAAAAGATAAGTCAGATGAAAAAAGAGTTTATCCCTCCGCACAACCACGATTCCATTGATTTTATAGCTCCTATCGACCCTATTGGCGTGCTAAGCGAGCTGATTGCTTACCCTACTATCACGCCTCAAGAATGCGGTATTTATACATTTATCCAATCATTATTGCCTGATTTTGAATCCTTGCATATCAATGCAGGCGGTCGTGATGGGGACGAGGTAAAAAATTTATTTTTATTCAAGCGTTTCGGGCAAGCACAAACAAATCAAAGCGGGCATAATGATAGCGAAGATGGCAAAGCAAAGCCCTTGCATTTTTGTTTTGCCGGACATATTGATGTTGTGCCTCCAGGAAATGGCTGGCAAAGCGATCCATTTGTCCCAGAGATAAGGGGGGAATATCTCTATGGCAGGGGCGCACAAGATATGAAAGGCGGGGTGAGTGCTTTTTTGTGTGCGTTGCGGGATTTTTTGCGGGCAAATACTCCAAAAACGCCCGTGATATTTTCAGTTTTGCTCACAAGCGATGAGGAGGGTAGTGGCACGTATGGCACAAAAATCGTTTTGGAAGCGTTGAAGCAAAAGGGTTTGCTTCCAGATATGGCAATCGTTGCTGAACCTACGTGTGATAAGAGGCTTGGGGATACTATCAAGATTGGCAGGCGGGGTTCTATCAATGGGATTATTACTATCAAAGGCATTCAAGGCCACGTCGCTTATCCTGAAAAATGCCATAATCCTGTTGAATTGCTAGGAGCAAGACTTGGGGAACTTGCGGGCGTGTTTTTGGATGATGGTGATGAGGATTTTGCACCCAGTAAGCTTGTGATTACCGATATTCGTGGCGGGATGGAGGCGGTAAATGTTACCCCTAGTGATTTGAAAATAATGTTTAATGTTAGAAATTCGACCAAAACCCATCTAAGCGATGTGCGCTGTCATATCGAGAATGTTTTAGATGGCTTGCCGTATGATCTGGATCTCAAGCAAAGTTCTTACCCGTTTTTGACTTCATCGGATGGGGCTTTGGCAGGTTTGCTTCAAAATGCCGTGCATAAAACGTGTGGCGTTTATCCCGAGTTTAGCACAGGTGGCGGGACTAGCGATGCACGGCATTTTAGTGCGTTTGGCGTGGAAGTCATCGAGTTTGGCACGTGCAATGATAAAATCCACTCTGTCGATGAATGCGTGAATATAAGGGATTTGAATCTGCTTTATGAGACATTTATGAATTTTTTATCATCGCTTTATCAGGTGCAGGTTCTGCAAGCCCAATCTATCAAAAAGGAAATAAAATGAATAATAAAACCCTGCTTTTCAAATCTGATAAAATCGGCGAGGGCGATTTGGGAAATATCGTGAGTGTAGGCTTTATCGGGGCATTGTTGCAAGTCCCTGAAAAACTCTTGCCAAAAAAAATCGTCCTCCTCAATCGGGGCGTGTTGCTTAGCACGGAAAATACCGAGCTTGACAATAAAGACATTATCGCCAATTTAAAGAAATTGCAAGATTTGGGCGTAGAAATCCTTTCTTGTCGGACTTGTTTGGAGCATTTTGGGCTGATAGAGAAGGTTTTGGTAGGCAAAATCAGCAATGCTGTGGCGGTGCTGGAGGATTTATTGGGTAATGATGGCGTGATTTCGCTATAGCGTGATAAATTCACGAGCTATGCAAGGATAAAATAATGAAAAAAAGATTAACAAAATTCGTTCATTGTGCTGGTTGAGCTGCCAAAGTGGGTCTGGAAGACCTCAAACAAATCACGGCAAATCTCAACCAGCCCGATTATGCAGGCTTGCTTGTTGATTTTAGGGAAAATGACGACTGCGGTGTTTTTCGCATTGATACAAATACGCTTTTGGTCCAAAGTGTCGATGTTATCACGCCTATTGTCGATGATCCCTATCTCTATGGGCAAATCGCAGCGGCAAATGCGCTGAGTGATGTTTTTGCCAAAGGGGCGCGGGCGATTACGGCGATGAGTGTTTTGATGTGGGATAGGGAGCATTTGGACGCTAGCGATACAGCTGAGATTCTCCAAGGTGGGCTTTCTAAGCTTATCGAGGCGGGTTGTGCGCTTGTTGGGGGGCATAGTATTAATGACAGCGAGCAAAAATACGGCTTGAGTGTTACAGGCATCATCAACGATGGGATTTTTTGGCGCAATAATACAGCCAAGCCTGGCGATGTTATCATTTTGACCAAGCCGATTGGGAGCGGGATTTTAAGCACGGCACTTAAAAATGATCAACTCGCATTTGATGATGTATCCAAAAAAGACCTTGATGTTATCACTGCGATGGGTGCGCTTAATCTCAAGGCATCCTTGTGTGCAAAAAATTTCCCCATCAGTGCTTGCACAGATGTCAGTGGTTATGGGCTTATCGGCCATTTGTGCGAGATGATAAATCCAGAAATTTCGATTTGTGTGTATTTTGATAATATCCCGTTTTTTGACAGGGCGCTCGAATTTGCCGATTTGGGCGTTGTTCCCGGAGGTAGCTTGCAGAACAAAAAAGCGTTGGAGTCGGCTGTAAAAAACACGAGCGGGCGAAATGACATCATTTGCTACGACGCACAAACCTCTGGCGGGCTTTTGATCGCCCTAGATGAAAAAAATGCAACCAAATTGCTGGATTTGTTGTATGCAGAGGGTATTGAGGCAAAAATCATTGCGGGATGTATCCCAAAAAATGACTATGCGATTTATTTGAAATGATAATTTTTATTTTAGGCTCAAAATATGTGGCAAAACAACCAAAAATAAGCCAGAAATTAGAAATTTTAAGCTAAAATACGCCCCTCATTTTCGATTTTCATAATAATGCAATTGAAATGAAGCTCACACACGCTAGTTCTTCAAAGGTTGCGGCATTGCCGTTAAGGAGCGTGGAGGCAAAAACTGATTTAATACACAAGGAGAATACAATGGTAACTATGAAAGATTTATTAGAATGCGGTGTGCATTTTGGGCATCAGACAAGACGATGGAATCCAAAAATGAAGCGTTTTATTTTTGGCGTGAGAAAAAATATCCATATCATCGACTTACAAAAGACTTTGAGGTATTTTCGCTACACATATAATATCGTCAGAGACGCAGCTGCAGAGGGCAAGACGATTATGTTTGTAGGCACGAAAAAACAAGCAAATGAGACCCTCAAAGAATACGCCCAAAAGATCCAGATCCCTTATGTGAATTATCGCTGGTTAGGCGGTATGCTGACAAATTTTAGCACGATCAAAAAATCAATCCGAAAACTCGAAATCATCGAAGAAATGGAAACAAGCGGGCAAATTGATTTGCTTACCAAAAAAGAAAAATTGATGATTTTACGAAAAAAAGAAAAGCTTGACAAATATCTAGGCGGTGTTAGGCATATGAAAAAAGCCCCGGATATGATTTTTGTCATCGATGTGGTAAAAGAAAAGATCGCCGTTGCAGAGGCTAGGAGACTAGGAATCCCTGTGGTTGCACCTTTGGATACCAATTGCGATCCTGATATTGTGGATTATCCGATTCCGGGCAATGATGATGCTATCCGTTCTATCCAGCTATTTTGCAAAGAAATCAGTGAGGCAATCATCGAGGGCAGGGAGATGTCTGGCAAGGATGAAGAAATCATTCCGATGGCAGAAGAAGTGCAGCCAGCAAGTGATGATGAGAAACAAGAGTTGATCGAAGAAGTCAATGCTGAACTCGAAAAAGAAATGACAAAAGGGGAATAAATGGCAGAAATCAGCGCACAACTTGTAAAACAGCTTCGAGAAATCACAGACGCAGGGATGATGGACTGCAAAAAGGCATTGGTAGAGACAAACGGGGATATTGATAAAGCCATCGAGTATCTCAGAGAAAAGGGACTCTCTAAGGCTGCAAAAAAAGCCGATAGGATTGCGAGCGAGGGTGTGGTTTCCTTGAAAGTTTCACCTGATTTTTCTAAGGCTGTTATGCTTGAAATCAATAGCGAGACAGATTTTGTCGCTAAAAATGATGGCTTCAAAGAGTTGGTTGAAAAAACCAACAATCTCATCAAGGATAACACCATATCGAGCGTGGAGAATTTGTATCACATCGATGTTGATGGGATGGTTTATGAAGAATATCTCAAAACGCAAATCGCTAAGATTGGTGAAAATATCGTTGTTAGGAGGATTGCGAGTATCCTCCCACCTAGCAATGGTATCGTGAATGGGTATGTGCATTCCAATGGTAGGGTAGGGGTGATCATTTCTATCGTATGCGAAAATCCCCAGAATGCCGAAGCTTGCGGTGAGCTTTTGAGAAATATTTGTATGCACGCTGCGGCGATGAAACCCCAAGTCATTGATTTTAAGGCATTTGATGGTGATTTTATTCAAAAAGAAAAAATGGCATTGATTGCTGAATTGCAAAAAGAAAATGAAGAACTCAAGAGGCTTGGCAAACCCACAAAAACGATTCCTGAGTATGTCAGTCGAGCCGAACTTACCGATGAGATTTTGAAAAAACAAGAAGAGTTTTTCAAAGAAGAGTTAAAAAAACAAGGCAAGCCTGAAGCGATTTGGGATAAAATCATTCCCGGACAGATGGAGCGTTTCATCGCTGATAATACACTCATTGACCAACGTTTGACGCTTTTGGGGCAATTTTTTGTAATGGATGATAAAAAAACCATCGCACAGGTTTTGGAGCAAAAATCAAAAGAACTTTCCGATAATATCCGTATCGTTGATTATATTCGATTTGAACTTGGCGAGGGTATCGAGAAAAAAGTTGAGGATTTTGCAAAAGAAGTTGCTGCCCAAATGCAATAAAAAATAATTTCATTATTTTTTACTCGGTTTGTTTTGGAAAAACAAACCTGGAGACCATTCCAGCAGGCAAAGCCTACTTCCATTCCTAAAGCTACCATCTCATACCCAGCCTTTGGCTGTGTATTCGAGATAAGTTTCTAATGTTTTCATTTTGAATCACTTTCAAACCCAGCCCGCTATGCTTTTTCATCTAGCCTACTAGGGGAACGGGTCAGGGGATTTTCACCCGTCCACCCTGCAGACTTCGCAAGGAGGAGAGCCGTTAAAAAAGATAACTGCTTGTCTTTGGTAGCTCCGCACGGCGATTGCGATATGCGACAAAAGGAGCATAGCAGTCCGCCTAGAGGCTTTGCCTCCAAAAAGCGGTCCTCAGGTTCAATTTATCGAATCGAGTAACCATAATGAAATTCCAAAATACCTAAGATTTTAAGAGTTGCATAAATTCCGAGCGGGTTTTGGAATCTGACTTGAAAAGCCCTCGGATGGCGCTTGTCTTAACGCGCGCATTTTGTTTTTGAACCCCCCGCATACTCATACATAGATGTTGGGCTTCGCAAACGACCATCGCACCTTTGGGCGATAGGACTTCCATAATCGTTTCTGCAATCTCGGTGGTGAGTTTTTCTTGGATTTGAAGTCTCCTAGAATAAATCTCTACGAGCTTTACCAAGCCACTGATACCAGCGACTTTTTTATCGGGAATATACCCAATGCTGATGTGTCCGAAAAATGGCAGTATATGATGTTCGCACATTGAGTAAAATTCGATATTTTTGATCATCACCATTTCATCACAAGCACCTTGTTCAAACACACTTCCAAGCGCTTCTTTGGGGTTTTGAGCATACCCGCTGTATAAAAAATCCCATAATGCCTCCACCCGAGAAGGTGTATCTTTGAGCCCTTCTCGATGGGGGTTTTCGCCGATTTTGTCAAAAAAATAATTAAAATAATCCTGATGGTTCATTCTATCTTCCTAAAAGGGATTTGATTCTGTTTTGGATACTAGGGTGCGTGCTAAAAACTTCCGTAGTATCAAAGATATAGGCTGCTTTCCTTGTGGGATTGGTATCGATTTCTGAATAATCATTTGTCGCATAATCACCGCTAATTTTTTGCAAGGCTCGAATCATCGGCCTGGAATCTTCCATAATATACGCTGCCCCACTATCTGCCATATATTCTCTGCTACGGCTAAGATACATTTGTAAAAATAACGTAAAGATAGGCAGGATAAATTGCAATGCCAAAAGGATTGTTTTTGCGGTGTTCGCACCTCTTTCGTGGTTGTTACCCATAAATATCCAAACCGCACTATTAGCAACCAAAAGCATAATGTTGCTCAATATCCCCACACACATTGTCAGGCGAATATCGCCGTGGCGGATATGGCTAAGTTCGTGCGCCATCACGGCTTTGAGTTCATCTCTTTGAAGATTTTTTATGATCGCAGTGGTGAGGGCGATGAGAGAATTTTTTTCATCCCAACCGCTTGCAAATGCGTTCATATAAGGGGCTTCTAACACATAGAGTTTCGGTGTAAAGGGGGTTTGTGATTCCTTGATAAGTTCTTGGAGGATTTCATAAATGTATCTTTCAGTTTTGCTCAAAACCTTCGCAGGGTCGATGTGCTTGTATTCGCTTCCATTGAGCATAATGCCTGTAAAATTCTGAATCGAAATATAAATGATCGCTAAAGCCACAAGCAACATACACACCGTTACCGTGGGGAAAACCTGGAACGTGATGAGTTCTCTTATGCCTGCGCTTAATGAGAAGGCATTGATCCTGATAACATCGACAAGCAAGCCAATCAGAATAAAAATCAGGATATAAGTTATCAGAACCGCATTTGTTTTTGCGCGATTTTGAGAAATTATTGATTTAAAATCCATTGATGATTCCTTCTTGATTGCATTATTTGATGGCGGGCTTATTATCGCAGAAAAATTTTAATCAATTTTAATATCCCGATGGGCAAGTTCTTCGATAAGCGTTGTCGCATAGCTCCCTTTAGGGAGTGAAAATTCCAGCTCTACCCAAGCGTGTTCGGGGATATAGCGGTATTTGAGATTTTCAACCCAAATCCAAGCAAATCGCCTCGAACCATTGCTGTGGATTTTCTCATCATCAAAAGTATTTTCAAATTCCCTCGCTAACGATGTCGCACGAGGTGTTTTTGCCCCCGATAATAGCCCGGTTGGGACGATGTCTTTGTCAAAAAAACGTTTGGGATCTTCTTGGTCGTTTAGCTCAAAGAGCTTGCCGTGGGGATAATGACACATCCAATCACCCGGGAATAATTTGAAAAAATGCGCTTGCGTGCAGATGGATTTGATAGTCTCAAGCGGGAGAGAAATAGCGTGTTTTTTTAGTGCGATTTGGATTTCATTGGGCGTAAAATTTTCAAATATTTTGCTGATTTTTATCCGATGGCTTAGCCATTGGTTGAATAAAAAACTTTGGTAGCTAGAAATAAGAAAATCATTGATTTTTTTGTTTTTGAGTTTTTTTTCTTGGTGAGCGATTTTTTTACCCTCAATATGATTGTCGCCGTCTTTTCCAAATCGTTGGTAGCCAAAATAATTTGGCAAGCCATTTTTTGCGATGATTTGGAGGATAGAATCGATTTTTGCAAAGCTTGCTGGGGTAACTTTTTTGAGACGGATAAAAAAATCATTTCCCTTGAGATGACCGATTTTGAGTTTGTTGCTATGGTGGGAGGTTGCAAGGATTTTGATATTTTTTTCTTCAAGCAACGCCTGTTTGTCTTCGATGGCTGGGGCAAATTTTTTGTGGATTGAAATGTATTGCGTGGTGGTAGCCGATTTGTCTTTTAACCCTGCATAGCCAATCTCACCAGTCTTGCACCCGATAGCATTTGAGAGGATTTTTATCATCTCAAGCGTGCTGAGACCTTTTTTGCGAATGTTTAAAATCAAATGCTCGCCATCTTGGCTAAAAGGATACAAGGGGATTTCACGCACCATAAAATCCCTCGCATTTTGGGAAAAATAAAAGTCAATGCTGGAGTGATTGAGGGCGTAGGTTTTTTCCATCAAACCCATTAGATGATGGTCCGTTTCAGGAATGGAGATAGGCTCGTGAGGACTTCATAAGGGATCGTATCAAACATTGCTGCGATGTCAGAAGCATCATCAAAGACACAGATTCTCTCTTCTGTGCAGATACAAGAAAAGCAATCCATAGATGTGATGGGTAATATGAGGTAACCCCCAGCTGTTGTAAGTTTGCCTCTGTTGCCATTGTGCCGAAAAAAGCCATCCCCATACCCGATGTCATAGGTGCTAATCGTAGCACTTTCTTGCAAGATACTTTTCCCGCCATAGCCGATTTTTGCACCTTTTGGAAGTGTTTGTTCGCATATCTTATCTGCCCAGAGTGAGGCGACGGGCTTGAGATTTTTAGCGATGGGGAGTTCAAAAGTATTACCCAAATACCCATAAGCAGCGATACCTATACGGACCAAATCATCATCGATTTTTTCACTCCGAAGCGTGGCAGAAGAAGCCAAAGAATGGAATCTCGGGCAGGGGAATCCAAGCTTTTTGGAGAGATAAATAACTTCTTCTTTTGTCTGTGCGAAAATTTCTTGGGCTTCCTCAAAATCTGCGATTTTTTCGTCCCCGTAGCCGTTGTGTGTGAAAATCCCAAAAAGATTGAGTTTTTTGCTTAAAATTTTTTCGATAAATACGGCAAGTTTTTCTCTAGCGATACCATTGCGATTCATTCCCGTATTGACCTCAAGCTCGATGGAGCGGTTTTCTTCGACGTGATCGAGTGCTTGGAGTGTGTTGATAGATAGAGAAATATTTTTTGGAGCATTTGGGGATAATTTGCCATAAAATGCGGTGATATGTTTGAAAAGATGGGCGATTTTTAGCGCTTCAAATTCATTTTTGACAAAAACACTCTGGATACCATAGTCAGAAGCTAGCGAGGCGATTTGTTCGAGTCCGTGACCATAGGCGTTGTCTTTGAGAACCAGACCAAGCTTATTTTTGTCTTTGATGTGCGACACGATGGTATCAAGATTGTTTTTGAAAGCTTTTTTGTTGATGAGTATTTCAGACATTTTGAGTTCGGGGAAGTCCCCGAATGATTACTTTTTGGCAGGAAGTTTGGAGATAAAATCAGCAAGAGCTTCAATATCAGCATCCGAGACGTTTTTCATCTGTCCATACATAATCGCTTTCGCACCTCCGTTGTCGGTAGTTCCAGCTTTATAGCCTTTGAGATCTGCTAAGAGTTTGTCTTTTGGAAGACCTGCAATCGTTACGCCTCCTTTAGCACCCGGTGCAACTTTTTGTCCATTTGCGCCGTGGCAAGCAACACATTTTTTGTAAGATGCAGGCATTTCAGTAGCCATTGCCAAGCTTGCAACACCAAATAAAGCTAGAATCATAAGCTTTTTCATTGTATTCTCCTTTAGTTTTTGTTTAGTTTGCTTTTTTAAAGATTCGCTTTGCGTATCAAATAAACCTTTAAAACGATGGTATTCTACAAATTCCAACCTTAGACAAACCTAAGTTTCAGAGTTTGACTCTTGAGGTAAAAGCCCGCAAAAGTGAAAGTTGATCGATGTTTTCAAGACCGATACCCGTAGGGACACCTTGGGCGATTTTGCTAAATGTGAGATCTAAATCTTGGAGTTTATCCTCGATAAAAAGCATAATCGCATCATTGGCAAGCGTGGGAGAAAAAGCAAAAATGATTTCTTGGATATGATTTTCTTGGATATGATTTTTGAAAGCAGTAAAATCAATTTTTTCAAGCACTTCAATGACTTTGTATTTACCGCCAAAATCCCCGATTTCTTCGATGGTAAAGATATCTTTTGGATGGAGCACGACGCAGAGTTGCCCATTTTGACGATTTTCATCCAGACAGATTTCACAGATTTCGCTTTCGCTAAGTCCCCCGCATAGTTGGCACTTCCTGATATGATCGATCGCATTTTCTATGGAATGAGCGATTTTGAGTGCGAGGTATTTATCTTCGACACTGAGGCTATAAGCCATTTTTTGAGCGGATTTTTTTCCGATACTAGGGAGCTGCTCGAGGGCTTCAACCAGGGCAAAAAAATAATTCAGCGTATTTTTATATGTTTTCATACCTGCAATCATAGCCGAAGGAATTTTAACAATGGATAAAACTTTTTTGAGATAAAATTTCGCTTTTAAAATTTTTGTATGGGAGATAGGTTTGGAACGTTTTGATTATTATGAGATTTTAGAAATCAGCAAAACTAGCGATAAAGAAACCATTAAAAAAGCCTATAGAAAAATGGCGCTCAAATACCATCCCGACAGGAATCCAGACGATAAAAGTGCTGAAGAAATGTTTAAAAAAATCAACGAAGCTTATGAGGTTTTGAGCGATGACTCCAAACGCCAAATATATGATCGATATGGCAAAGATGGGCTTGAAAGTAGTGGGTTTAGCGGTTTTAGTGGCAGAGATTTTAGCGATATTTTTGGGGATTTGGGTTCTATTTTTGAGTCTGCTTTTGGTGGCGGGTTTGGTTCATCTAGGAAGCGCGAAGCGGGGGCGAAGTTTAAGCCTGATTATCTCTATGAGCTGAATTTGAGCTTCAAAGAAGCGGTATTTGGTTGCAAAAAAACGATCCAAACCCGCTATAAAATCCATTGCCCCGACTGCAATGGGAGTGGGGCAAAAGATGGTGCGATCCAGACTTGCCCAGACTGCTCTGGCAAGGGGCAAGTATTTATGAGGCAAGGGTTTATGACTTTTGCTCAAACGTGTTCAAAATGCTCTGGGACAGGGCAGATTATCAAAGAAAAATGCCCGACGTGCAAAGGTGGGGGTTTTAGTTTTGTCGAAGAAAGCTTTGAAATCAACGTGCCTGAGGGGATGGATAACGAAAATAGAATGCGTGTGGCAGGGCGAGGGAATCAGCAAAAAAATGGCACAAGGGGCGATCTCTACATCGTGGCATATGTCGCAGAAGATGATTATTTCATCCGTGATGGGGATGATATTTATATCGAAGTCCCTGTGTTTTTTACCTCTATTCCACTGGGTGCAAAAATCCCCATCCCATCGCTAAGGGGCGAGCTTGAGCTTGCTGTCCCGCCAAATGCTGAAGATGGTGCGCGGTTTGTATTCAATGGCGAGGGTGTCAAAGATGTCAATAGCAGGCATTATGGGAATCTCATCGCAGTGATTAAAATCGTTTATCCCAAACAACTCAACGAAGAACAAAAAGAACTTTTGATGAAACTTCACCATAGCTTTGGGTATGAAAGCGAACCACATAAAAATCTTTTTGAAGAATGCTTTGATCGGATCAAAAATTGGTTCAAACCTGAGGTAAAACCCAAGGAAAAAAGTAAAAAATAAACATCTATTTTTATTGACATTGCCCCCCCTCCCATCCTGTATAATCTATATAGTATTAATTCTTAAAAGGCGTTAATGCTAATAAAAATTTGCACAAGGAGAAAAAATGGCAGCTGTTACAGCAGAAAACAGAGATGGTTGGATTTTCGTTTATGATGAAAATGGGCAAGAGATATGGAATAAATATATCGATAAAATCGCAAGTGTAACTTGTTCAAGTGGCTATGTGGTAGTAACAGACCAAAACAACTGCGTAATAACCTATGATGAAAGAGGAAATCGCATATCCTCACGGCAGAGATAAAACCACAAAATAAGCCTTGCTTCAAATTCAATCAGTGGTAGCGGTCTTCAGGTTTGATTTATCGAATTGAGTAGAAAAATAATGATTCTTTTCCATAGCAATGTTTTCTAATAATTATTTCTCATACTCGCTAGAAGGGGGAATAGGGATTCCCGCCCGCCCTATCTGACTTGCGAAGTGCCATCGGACGGGCGGGGTAAAAGTTTCCCCCTTAACCCCGCCTCCCCCTGCACGCCCCCAATGCAACACAGGATTAAATGGCGTAGATTGCTTGGTTTGAAAGTGGTTTAAAATTGAAAACCTTAGAAACTCTACCCACCCACCCCAAGTTGATGACCAGCGGTAGCTGGGAATAACCCCATACTTTAGGAGCGAACACGGGTTTAATCGGTGGTAGCGGTCTTCAGGTTTGCCCCAGCGAACCGATACCTCTAAAATATATCTCCAATACACAAAGCAACGCTTTGGGTATGAGATGGTAACTTTAGGAGCGAACGGGAGCTTAGCTCCCGTGAGTGGTCTTCAGATTCACAACGTGAATCGAATAGAAAATAATGAAATGGTCTTCAGATTCAGTTTTTAAACTGAACCGAGTAAAAAATAATGTTTTTGTGAGGTTTACGCCTTTTAAGGGGAAGAGGGGCTAGCCATCTGCTATGCTTTTATCGGAGCATATACGTATCGGCGTGTGAGGCTAGCAAAGCCAAGCAGTTGGCTTTTTTAAAGGTTTGGGCGTCCGGTATGCTCCTAAAAGTCGCATAGAACCATCGCCGTGCGAGCCTAAAAAAGATAAGCAGTTATCTTTTTTAACGGCTCTCCTCCTTACGAAGTCCGCAGGGTGGGTGGGCAGAAATATCCCCCTCAAACTCATCGGGCGGGCGGGTGAAAGCCCCCTGACCCGCCCCCTTAATAGATAGTATGAAAAAGCGTATCAAAAAAGTATTCGCTTTACTAACCATTTTTTCAAGACTGCCATATGTTATGAAATGTATCCATACATAATAAACCATTGATTATTTTTACAAAAATTGCTCAAAACATCGTAAATAACGAATTTGAAAGGTTTTAAAAAGTAATAATACGTAATAAAAAGAATACAAGGAGAAAGTGAAGGTGGTGCCGAAAGTCGGACTCGAACCGACACAGGGTTGCCCCTACCAGATTTTGAGTCTAGCGCGTCTACCAATTTCACCACTTCGGCATTTAGAAAAAACTTATGGTGCGCTGAGCGAGACTTGAACTCGCACGAGTTGCCTCACCACCCCCTCAAGATGGCGTGTCTACCAGTTCCACCACCAGCGCACAAACCCCAAAAAAGGGGTAAGATTAAGAAACTATCTTATAAAAAAGGATTTGCATAAATTGCAATCATCGCGAAAGCCAAAGTATAAATAACTTGCGCTTCAATCAATGCAAGAGCGATGAACATTGTCATTAGAAGTTTTCCGCCGATTCCGGGATTTCTCGCTGTTCCAGAAATCGCTGCTGCTGCTGCGTGTCCCATACCGATAGCACCACCAAGTGCGGCAATGCCTAATCCAATCACGCCCCCTGCGATAGAATAGGATTTTATCATATCCACCCCGCTTATATCAGCGGCAAACGCAAAGCCAACCATACCAAAAAACATCATAAGAAAAATCTTCATTATAAACTCCTGCAAAAATTAAGCCCGTTCGGATTCATCCCCTACTAAAACTTTTGAAAGCGCATTATCTCCAAAAAATCATAAAGATAACTTTAAAGTCATTCTTTTATCAAATCTAGCTCGATTTTGCCTTTATTAAAGCCCAAAATCTGGCATTTAATCTTGTCTCCATCGTGGATTTGTTCTTTGATAAAGGGTGCTTTGTCTTTTTCAAAACGGCTGATATGCAACAACCCATCACCACCTTTTGGAAGCCCTACAAATACCCCAAAATCGAGCACTTTTTTGACTTCGCCCTCAAATATCTCTCCGATGTGATATTTATCTGAATCCGCCCTAGAATCGATCAGATTCAAAATAAAATGCTTGGCTTCCATTACGCCGTTATGGTTGCTTCCAGAGATTTTAACCCCACCATTTTCTCTATCTAAATCGATGCTAACCTTAAAACGCTCAATAATGTCTTTGATGACCCTGCCTCCTTGCCCAATAACTTCTACGATTTTGTTCGGGTGGATATTAAAAGCCTGCATACTGGGGAGAATATCGGTATTGAGGACAATTTCATCTCGGGCTTTTTCCATTATCTCAAGGATATGATTTCGGGCATTTTTTGCCTGAAAAAGGCATTTTTCCAAAATCTCAAACGAAACGCCCTTGAGCTTGGTATCCATCTGCATTGCTGTAATTGTATTGCGTGAGCCGGCGACTTTAAAATCCATATCCCCATCGTGGTCTTCTAAGCCATTAATATCGCTTAACACGGCGTATTTTTCTCCCTCTGCCACCAATCCCATCGCAACACCCGCTACCAATGCCCGCACGGGAATGCCACTCGCACACAATGCCAATGAACCCCCGCACACACTTGCCATCGAGCTTGAACCATTAGATTCCATTATCTCTGAGACCAGACGGATGGTTTTGGATTTTTCAAGAATGCTTGCTTCCAAAGCCCGTTTTGCCAAATTCCCGTGCCCGAGTTCTCGCCTGTTGGGAGATGAAATCGGACTTGCTTCCCCGACGCTAAAACCGGGGAAATTGTAATGGAACATAAATTTTTCTTTGTTTGCGCCTTTATCGCTTAGTGATTCTTGGAATTGTGCGTCATTTTCAGAGCCAATCGTGCTTACCACCAAAGCCTGCGTTTGCCCTCTGGTAAATAAAACCGAGCCGTGAGCAAAGGGCAAGATATTGGTTTGAATATCAATAGGGCGGATATCTGTGTATCCCCTGCCATCCGATCGGATACCGCTAGAAAGGATCTGCTCTCTGACAATTTTTACTTTTTGGGCTTCAATCGCACGCAAAATTGCCTTTAAATCCCATCCTTGAGCCTCTCCATAAGATGTAAAAACCTCTGTAGCGATTTTTTTCAAGCCCAAATTCCTCTCGCTTTTTGCCATCTGGGCAATCGCTGTAGAAATTTTTTCAGAAAAATGCTCCTTGATATAGGCAGTGATGTCAGGGTTTTCAGCAGGAATGTTAAATGCCATATCTAGGGGTGGCAATTTGTGGGTATCAAATGCTTGTTGGTATTGCAAACACCCTTTGGCAATCGATTTTTTGGCAATACTGAGTGCTTCGAGCAAATCATTTTCGGAGATGTCAAATGCGCTGGGTTCTGCATTCGTAGGTTCTGTATTAGGGGAGTGCGCAAGGGAGCGCATTTCTATCATCAATAAGTCATCATTGCTCCCTGATACATAAAGATCGAGGTTTGATTGTGCCATTTCTTCTGGGCTAGGATTGAGAACAAAGCGATTCCCGATCTTGCCTATTCTCACCGCACACACAGCTTGAAAAAATGGCAAACTTGAGATATATAGGGCATTAGCAGCAGCATTGAGGGCGCAAACTTGCAGATCGCTTTTTTTGTCATAACTCAAAACCATAATGGTTATTTGTGTGGGGTAGGTGTAGCCTTTGGGAAAAATAGGGCGCAATGTTCTGTCGATTAGGCGTGAGGTGAGGGTTTCAAATTCTCCGGGCTTGCCCTCACGCTTGATAAATCCTCCGGGAAATTTACCCACAGCGTAGGATTTTTCGATGTATTGGACCGTAAGGGGGAGAAAATCCTCCTCCACAGGTTTTTCATCAACAGCCACACTCGCAACTATAACGGTCCCGCCGTTTTGATACCACAGCGCACCGCTAGATTGCTTGGCGATGAGATCTAAGGTGTATTTTTCTACTAAATTTTCTTGATGTAATGTAATCACATTCACAGGCATTCCTTATTTTTTGCTTTCGATTTTGATATTTGGTTTTTCCAAAAGACCCGTTAGTATCGCTTCGACTTCATCCTCATCAACAGGGGGCAGAAGCTTGTAATAATGAGCGGTAGAGACAAAATGATCGGGTTTTGCTACGCTGATAACACCATCGCAGATTTCAGAGAGGCTTTCAGCGACATTTTTGGCGATCACTGGGGTGAGGACATAAACACTTTTTGCGCCCTTGGCAATGCAAGTTTGTATCGCTGCATTCATCGTTAGCCCGGTTTCGACACCTTGATCGACGATGAATACATCTTTGCTACTCAAAGAGCTTATCATCGAGCCTTTTCTAAATTTGTAAATATCTGCCAAAATAACCTCTTCATAAGCTCTTTTGGCTTCTCCATAGATATAATCTAGCGTGATTCCAAAAGAATCTATCAAAGCCTCGTTCATAATTATATCCATATTTTCACTCACAATTGCGATTTCACATTCAGGATTTAACGGGGCACAGATAGGCACGGTAAATAAAAAATCCAGCGCGACACCGAGTTTTTTTGAGACTTTTTCCCCAAAGCCAACCCCCGCCAAACTCGTTGCCAAAATGATGGCATTTTTTACATCCAAATGGTGGATTAATATTTCATTGATTAGGCGCATCAACGCATCATCTCGATTTTCAAATTTTAAATTCTGTGCTTCTGAAATGCCCATCATTTTTCCTTATTTTGTGATTCTATAAGACAACGCTGTCGTCGTCAGTGGTGAAAAATTTAACTCAAGCTTGATGTAGGTATTTTTCAAAACTTCCAAAGGATTGCCCGGATTGTTCGTCAAAATCGGTCGGCGCTGATTGACAAATTTGAGCCCGATACCAAAGCAACGGATATTTTTGAAGATACCTATATCCCAGTCTAGCAAAACATTGTTCTTGATGTCATAGCCTGCTGAAGCGCTCAATCCAAAATATCCAAAATCATTGCTAAAGCTCCCCCTGAGATAATTTGCTGAATTTTCAATGATTTTATTGATACCATCATCATTGAAATTTCTCTTGATATAATACGACAAATTCGCAAGCATATAATTATGCTTGTATGTTGCATTTAATGCTATTTCATCAAGACTATTGTAATAAAAAGAATAAAAAATACTGCCATAAATATCAAGCCCTTTCAAAGGGGAAAAACCAATTTTATTTTCCAGAGGGATGCGAGCGATGGAAATTTTGTCATCAAAATTTAGTGTTTGAGACATTTTCCAATAAAATAATTCCTTGCCTCCAAGCCCATAAAAATACTGCGTGAGCTTCAAGTCCATCTTTTTCCCAGAAATATTTGATCCCGTAACATTCGAAGGGTCCCATATATCGGTGTATGAGTGCCCGCCGATGGAGTAATAATCCAAACTATTGGGGGTATAGTTGTTTTTTGCCACTCCGGTGAGGGCATACATCTGGGGATCAAATAGACCATTTGAGATTTCAAAATAAGGTGCGCTAAAAATCATTGCTAGCTGGATGGTGTGAAAGACTTTGTCATAATCTTTTGCCAAATCGGTATTGAGAGAAACAGAATAAGCCGAATAAAGGATATTGCCAAACTCTCGGGTGCTTTTTTTGCCAAGATCGGGGATATATGTGCCCGATGGATTCGTAATGCTTAAATTGCTCAAATATAGATTGTTCCAGATTCCTAAAGAAAGATATTTTTTAAAAAGAGAAAATTGCATCCCTACGGGGATATTCAAAGAATTTTGAACATAGCCATAGCCAAGATCTCTGGTGGTATTTTTCAACTGATAATCCACAGAGTATAAAAGATTTTTGAAAAATAGAGGATTGAGATATTTGTGATACTGGAGATTGGGTAGGGATTGGAAAGTTTTATTATTATTAATTTTATTTAAGTTCAAAAAGTATTTAAAATCAATGCCGTAGTAATGGTTTTCTGTCTGGATATAGTAGTTGCCCCGAGACATATGCGTGCCATCGGTGATGGTTTTGTTGATACTTTCAAATCGCACATAATCCAAGTCGTTCATATACAAAAAATCCAGATACAAGCCATTGTCTATGGAGGCATCAAGTCCAAAATATTTTTTGAGCGGATTCCTGCTGGAATGCAAAAATTCAAACCCAAATACGTTTCGGTTTCTTAAATTATATTTTTTGTAATAATCTTCAGTATTGTGAAAAAATCTTGTATTAAAAATAAATTTGTCTTGTTCCCAATCGATCACCCGTGCTTCGATATTGCCCCCATAGCCTCGAGAGCTTCGGATTTGCGGGGTAAAGGTCATATCCCAAAAATCTTGGAGTGCCAAATAAAACGGCTGCATATAAATAAAACCCTCCGTGTTGGAGGTCGCAAATTCCGGATACAAAAGCCCTGTGGTTCTTTTGGTGCTAGTCGATAAAAACAAATAGGGGAAATACAGCACCGGGACATCGCCGATGTAGATTTTTGGATTCCAAAGCGAGAGATAAGAGCCATCTGAATTATAAGAACCCGATGTCGCATCAATATGCCAAATGGGATTTTCGATACTGCACCCTGAAATCGTAGCGTTTTTAAAGCTGTATTTTTTGTCGTTGTTTTGGGCGACATTCGCACTTAGCCACATCCCACTGATACCATCTTGCATATAAAAAGGCTCGATAACCTGGTATTTTTCATTCATATTAAGCACAATGTGATTGGCCCGAACAACAAATCCATCGCCCTTGTAGATTTTGATATTCCCATCAATGGTAGCAACACGATTTTTGGTGTCATAAGAGATCTTATCAGCAAGGATATACATATCTTGATTCAAAAGCACCGCATTGCCTGAAGCGATGACAATGCTACCTTTGGCATTGACGTTATCGGCTAGAAGTTCAAAAATTTTATTATTATTTTTATCAAACTTTTGGACAGCTGTTTGGCTTCCATAGGCAAAAATAAAAAAAATAAAAATAAATATTAATCGAAACAATGGATACTCTATTCAATCGAAATAACAATCGTTTTTGGTAGTTTATCGTGAAAAGTGCGTAAAAATTTGTCCTTGATGGTAAAAATAAATGGCAAAAAACAAGCCATTATTTCCAATGTCTTGATAAAACACCGCACCAAAGCCATCTTAAGGCTAGGTTTATCCAAACTCAAGATAGAGATAATCTTCATTTTGAATATTATTTTTCCTAGCGAAGCCCCTAAGAAGTATAGGAAAAAAAAATCATATAAAAAAATAAAAATAAAAATAAAAAATATAAATTTTTGAATAAAAAATATTTTGGCTTCAATAGTGGTAGCTTTTTTTAAAAAAAAATAATCACACAGCACCCAAACCAAGCAACCTACCAATAAAATATCCACCAAAAAAGCCCCCACACGATGAGAAAAAGGGGGGATATTTAGGTTTTCACGAAATAATATCTCCTCGATTTTCTCATCATTGATATTCATAGAGATTCCAAAGCCCTAAATCCAATATCATTGCGGTAAGCCATACCCTCAAAATGCACTTTATTCATCAAAGAATATGCCTGCTTTTTTGCCTCAAGTAACGTTTTTCCCCTGCCAACACTTAGCAATACACGTCCCCCTGAACTCACAAGCTTGCCATCTTTTTTGCTCACGCCAGCAAAAATCAAATGCCCGCTTGATGGGTCGAATTCATTGATACAATCTTTGATAAAAATCGTTTCAGGCGAAGCGTTTTGGTAAGGATAATCCTTTGAAACAGCCACCACACCCAAACAATACCCATCAAAAAACGCCACTTCAAAATCACCTAAACGATGATCTGACACCGCACGGCACAAATCTAGTAGTGGGGTTTTTAGAAGTGGGAGCAAAACCTCACATTCTGGATCGCCAAAACGCACGTTAAATTCAAGCAAATAAGGCTCAAGCTCGCCATCAATCACAATAACCATCACCCCTGCAAAAAGCACGCCAGAAAAAGGCATACCCTCTTGGGACATCCCTTTTAGTGTGGGTTCAATGATTTTGGTTTTGATTTTTTGCTTCAAGGATTCATCGCACAAAGGCGTTGGCGCATAAGCCCCCATACCGCCGGTATTAGGTCCTTCATCGCCATTTAAAAGACGTTTATGATCTTGGCAAACGGGCAATAAAACATAATCTTCCCCATCTGCTAGGGCAAAAACAGATAATTCATATCCATCTAAAAATTCTTCGATCACCACGCGTTTGCCGGCATTTCCAAAGCTTTTTCCATCCAGCATTGATTCAAGTGTCTCAAGAGCCTCTTTTTGGGTGGTAGCGATGATGACACCTTTGCCCGCACACAAACCATCGGCTTTGATGACGACAGGGAGCGTGAGTGAGGCGAGAAAAGATTTGGCAAGCTTGAGATCTGAGGTTTGCAGATACCTTGCCGTGGGGATATTATGACGGGAAACAAAATCTTTCATAAAGGCTTTCGAGCCCTCTAATTGAGCTGCTTGCTTGCTAGGACCAAAGACATTGATACCAGCCTTTTGCAATTCATCTGCCAAGCCCTCTACAAGTGGGACTTCTGGACCGATCACAACCAAATCAATACCGCATTCTTGGCTAAATCGCACTATCGCTTCAAAATCTTTGCAAGTAATATTCTCGCCGATTTCTTCTGTTGCGCCATTGCCCGGACAAAAATAAATCTTTTCTATGCGAGAATCTTCCAAAAACTTTTTCCCAAGTGCGTATTCCCTGCCACCACTGCCGATAATAAGTATTTTTTGTTTCATTTATTTTCCATTATTTTTTCTGGGATTCTTTTATGCCTACTCGATTCAGTTTACAAACTGAATCTGAAGACCGCTCTAACAGGCAAAGCCTGCTTTCGCTCCTAAAGTTCAGGGTTATTCCGTGCTATGCACGTCATCAACCCGGTTTTTATAGGTTTTTACTATGCCTACTCGATTCAGTTTAAAAACTGAATCTAAAGACCGCTCTAACAGGCAAAGCCTGCTTTCGCTCCTAAAGTTCAGGGTTATTCCGTGCTATGCACGTCATCAACCCGGTTTTTATAGGTTATTACTATGCCTACTCGATTCAGTTTAAAAACTGAACCTGAAGACCGGCTCATCTATTTTTTACTCGATTCGATAAATCGAATCTGAAGACCGCTTACACCGATTGAATCGGTGTTTGCTCCTAAAGTAACCATCTCACGCCCAAGCGATGCTTGTGCGTTGGAGATAAATTTTATCGGTTTCTCACTTGATTCCGTTTAAAAAACAAATCTAAAAGACCACTCCACAGGGTAAAACACTGCTTCATTCCTTAGGTTTTTTATATTTTGTGATTGTTGTTTTACCCAAATGACCGCTATCTTTTTGTGCGTAGCTCAATAAAGCCACAAACTAGACCAAGAGAACCTCATTAGGCGGCAGATTCTCGCCATCAAAGGCTACAAACGAAAATACCGAACACACAGAAATTACTACGTTAGCCTAAAAATACTTGATAACGAACTCGCCAAATTTTTAGAAACACGAATCATTCAGGCGGGGGTATTATAGTCCATTGAGCTTTAAAAATACCATAACTTAATAGATGATTTTTGCCAAATACAAACCATTGGGACTTACAGGCACACAAAACGCTCGTTTTTTGCATTCAAGCTGGCAAATGATGGCATCACGGCTGATTTCCCCTCGCGAATATGCCAACACAGCCCCAATCATCAGCCGAACCTGCGCCCTCAAAAACCCCTCAGCTTCCAGATAAATCACATTATAGATCTCAGATAAAATCTTGTGTTGATACAATCTAGCCACAAAAATCTCTCGCACATCGCTTTTAGTTTGGCTACCTTGTTTTTTGAAATAACTAAACTGATGGCGACCCAAAAAAAGCTCCAAGCCCTCAGCAATCCGCCCTATATCGCCATATTTTTCTTTAGAAACATATTTAGAAATAAAAGGATTTTTAAACTCATTGCCAAAAATATAACGATAAGCTCTTCTTTTGGCTTGAAATCTCGGATGAAAATCCATCGGCACTTCTTGGATGGATTTGATAAAAATATGCGGGGAGAGCTTTTGATTAAGCAGTGTTTTTATTTTTGCCAGATTGCTATCTTTTCGCACACAAAAAGAAATCATCTGGGCGGTTGCGTGCACGCCTTTATCCGTCCTGCCTGCGCCAATTATCTCATCTTCTATCCCCATTGTTTTGAGTGCCTTTTCAATGCGTTCAGAAACACTCATAATCCCTTGTGTCCTCTGTCTGGCAAACCCGCTAAAAGCACTCCCATCATAAGCGATTTTTGCGAGTAGTCGTTTCATCAATAAAATTTTAAAATAAAACGTTTATAGAGATAATATGAACCAAAAAGCCATACAAGTGGCAAGAAAAAAATCCCAATAAATGGGACATTTTGACTTGCGATGTGCATAATCAAAAAATAAATCCCCACGCCTGAAAGGATATAAATATAAGACATATTTTTATGGAATCGCGGGTTAGCAATGCCAAATAAAGGGATCAAAAACACGCTCACGATGGGAAAAATAGATGTCAAGATGGCTTGGGAAAATCGCCGTGCTTGGGCTGGGCTATCTTCAAAGGCTTTTTTCCAATAATTAATAAGATCATAAGAACTTAATTGCAGGGTTTCAGTTTGGTTTTTGAGATCCATCTGCTTGAAATCAACCTTTCTGATTTCGTTGTCTTGCGCAAAATACGCATCCCCATCATAGAGATTGAGTTCAAAAATCCCATTTTTATTATTGACAACTCCACTTTGAGCGACGATAAAGCTTTCTTGCCCAAGACCATTGCTTGAGAAAAGCACGAGATTATCATAATGATTGTGGTTGGCTTTATTGACATACACCAGCCAATCGCCCAATTTTTGACCAAATTCTCCCGGTCTGATATTAATATCGACTTTGCTTTTTTTCTCCGCTACAAAATCTGAATAAGCGCTTTTAGATAGCGGGATCATCACCAAAGAAAACATCAACAGCACCACACTCACCAGCAGGCTAATAGGGATAAATATTTTTAATACTTTTTTGGGTGAAATGCCTAGCGAAAAAAACACCAATAATTCATAATCATAAGAAAGTCTTGAAAGACCCAAAACACAGGCTGCAAAAAATGTAATCGGGATGATAAAAAAAACGGTTCCGGGCAAAGAATATAAAAATAATTGCGCCAAATCCAAAAAACCCATTTTTACCACTAAAGTAACGCCGGCTATCCCGATGAGTAAGACAATCGAAGATATAAAAAATAACACCAAAAAAAATGGAAAAAAAATCTGTGAAATCGCTAAAAAAATATATTGCTTAAACATCATAAACCTCTAAGAAAAAACCAAAAAACAATCCCAAAATAATAAAGGTAATCAAAGGGATCTTTGAAATCTTTTTGCCAAATAGTCTCAAAAATAGCGCCCAAGCACTCCCAAAAACACAGCCCAAGAAAATCCCTGTCAATGCCCCATCAAGCCCAAATAAAAATCCAGCTGAAGCGATAAAAATAATATCAGCTTCGCCTAAAATCTCACGCTTAGAAATCATATCCCCAAAAATCCTTAGCACAGCAAACAAACCTGCTAAAGCCAATCCTTCAAGCATTTTTTGAAAAAACCTTGCTATGTTGGGGTCAAAAGTAATCGCACCAAAAATCACCAGAAAAAATAATCCAAAATTCAACCAATCAGGCACGGCTAATTTTTTGGCATCAATAAATGCCAAAAGCAACATTACAGAAAAAACTCCCATCGCAAAAAACGCAAAAAATCCTTGATAAAAAAATCCAACCCCCAATCCTAATAGCGACAATAATGCCAAAACAGAGATATTTAAAGGTTTTGAAGCAAAAACATCGGAGCAATTTTTATCCCATCTACTGCCCCAAAAAATCGCCCATCCCAGAATGATTACAGCCAAAACACTCGGAGTAAAACCGCCTGAAGAAAGAAAGAAATATAAAAAATTGTCTTCACTAGGAGTAAATAAAAAAGATTCCATCAACGTTTCACGCCATCTAAAACCGGCACAAATAAGCATTTTTCAAGGATTTCAGGTGCTTGGAGTTGGTTGTTTTTTTTGCGATAGCGTTGGATGACTTGGCAATCCCCCTGCAACACAGGTGCGACAAGCACACCGCCTTCTTCAAGTTGCTCGATGATGGCTTCGGGTATCACATTCACGCAGGCTGAAAACAAAATCCTATCATAAGGGCCAAATGCTACCCATCCTTTTTGCCCATCATCAAGCTTGGTGTGGATATTGCTAACGCCTGATTTTCTGATCCGTTCATTTGCCTCCAAAAGAAGCTTCTCAATGCGTTCAATCGAAAATACCCTGCGGAACAATCGAGAAAGAACCATCGCCTGATACCCGCTCCCACAGCCGATTTCAAGCACGCTATCCCCGCCTTCTGGCAATAGATATTGCGTCATTTTTGCCACCGTTAGAGGCGAGCTAATCCACTGATCTGCACCCATTGGCAGGGCATCTAAGTTGTAGGCGAGATGTTTGAGGGAAGGGGGGACAAAAAGTTCGCGATTGATTTGAGAGATTGCTGTCTTGATTTTTTCTTCAAGAGGGAATTGCTTGGCGATTTCTTCGCACATCAAATGACTCTTGATTTTATACATTTTTTGATTCCAAACCGATGTAGATGTATTTTCGCATTTGATTGACCTCATTGAGATTGACTTCTTGGGCAACAACCTCGCGATTATCATCGCGATACACAGCACCATAAGGCGTGATGATAGCACTTCCTTTTGCCATTTGGTCATTAGCGCTATCGCTAGCAATCACAAAGGCCTGATTAGTTATTGCTAGGGCTTTGGTGAGGGTTTCGTAATGGTCTTTTCTGGCTTTTCCCCACTGGGCAGGCACAAAAATAATCTCGGCACCCCGAATGCGACCCCACAAATCAGCAAAACGCAATTCAAAGCAATTTAGTGCCCCACACGCCATACCATCGATAAAAAAAGGCGTAATTTCTTCGATGTCTCCGGGCTGAAAGTGTAAATGCTCTTCACCTAGCAGGAATAATTTGTGTTTGGATTGCTTATGGATTACTTCACCTTTATGAAAAACCTTGAGATTGTTATAAAAATAATTGCCATTTTTTTCGATCATCGTGGTTACAATGCTTTTGTCGCTTGAGATTTTCAAGAGATATTCGGTGGCTTTTTTGGAAAACTCGCTCGCTTCTTCCATTCGCTGGTAGGCAAAACCGCTAAATACAACTTCAGGCGTGAGCACAATCGCCCCCTCGCCACATTTGCCAATCAGATCGCCTACAAGTGTTAAATTAGCATTAAAATCTTGTTTTGTTTTGATTTGCAGTGCATACAATCGTTTAGAAGTCATCAAAATTTACGCTCCCTTTTGCATAATTGGTTACCTTTGCTTCAAAAAAGTTTGTTTTTTGCTCATTGAAGCTGGCAAATTGATCGACCCATTTGATGGGATGAGCCACGTTGTAAAGCTTAGAAATGCCTACCCGTGAAAGCCTGTCATCAGCGAGGTATTGGATATATTGATGGATAATCTCTGATGTCAATCCCAAGATCTGTCCTTGCGTGATATAATCCCCCCAAGCCGATTCGACTTCAACGGCTTTTCTAAACATCTCCACCACTTCTTCTTCGAGATTTTTGGTAAATAAATCCGATCGTTCATTTTTCAAGGCATTGATCATATTTTGGAAAAGCACCAAATGCGTCACTTCATCACGCTGGATAAAACGAATCATTTGCGCAGATCCTAGCATTTTCCCGCTACGTGCTAGGGTATAAAAGTAGCTAAAACCGCTATAAAAATAAATCCCCTCTAATATCTGGTTGGCAAACATCGCTTTGAGAAGATTTCTCTCTGTGGGATTTTTGGCAAGCTCCAAATACACATTGGCGATGTGGTCGTTTTTGCTTCTGAGTTGCATATCGGTTCGCCACATATCATAGATTTCATCCGTGTTTGCCGAGATGGATTCGACCATCACCGCATAGCTTTGGGAATGCAAGGCTTCTTCATAGGCTTGCCTGACTAAAATCAGATTGATTTCAGGGCTGGTGATATAGGGATTGACATTGTCGATGAGATTGTTGGTTTGGAGGCTATCCATAAAAATCAGCTGTGCCAAAGCCCTGTCATAGCCCAATTTTTCTTGCGGGGTGAGACCCCCGTTATAATCGCGCTTATCCGGGTTCATATTGACTTCTTCAGGAAACCACGTGTTCGCTAACATTAGCTTCCAGAGATTGTATGCCCATTGGTATTTGATCTTGTTGAGATCAAACATACTGGTAGGATTCCCACCAAATATTTTTCTATCATTCACGCCTTCTGTAGAGTTGGGATTGTAGATTTTTTTGCGCTCAACGACGTGATTATCCATTGCTGACCCCCGTTTTTAATTTAGAATTTTGAAAAAGTTTCAAAACCATATCGAAAATTTGCTAAGTAGCATATTAAAACGCCTCTTGATGGGATTTTCAGTTTTGTTTAAAGTTTTAATGAGTAAAATACGACCTTTAATTTTCATAGCTTCATAGTGATTCAAAATGCGGAAGTGGCGAAACTGGTAGACGCACCAGACTTAGGATCTGGCGCCGCAAGGTATGGAGGTTCAAGTCCTCTCTTCCGCACCACGCGATCAAAATTAAAACAAAAAATCAAATCCAAAAATACTCTCAAAAATCAAAACTACCCATCATTAATTTTTGTTCAGCAGTTTTATCCATTAATAATTGAGCCAAGAACTTTTCAGCATAAAAATTCATCTTCTGTGCTTCTTGGCGAGGCTTGCAGGCTAAAAATATCAGCAAAATCGTTTTGATGGTATTTTTCTAATGCTGCCCTGCCGATCATTGCGGCATTATCGGAGCAAAATTCTAATGGTGCGACCAAGAGATGGCAATCAAATGATGCGCACAGCCCAGAGATTTGCTCCCGAAGATAGAGATTAGCACTCGCTCCCCCTACGATACAAAAATTTTTTACCGGCTCTTGCTGGTCGATTTTGTTTTGTAAATATTTTTGAATATTTTTTTTCAAATGCTCACAAGCAGTCTGCTGGAAACCTGCAGAAATCTTGGCGATAAATGCTTCAGTGGTGGTGTTTTCTCGATTTTCTTGGGCTTTTAGTATAGCGAGTCTCACGGCGTTTTTGAGTCCTGAAAAGCTAAAACCTAAATAGGGGAAATGCTTGAGCGGGAGCGGGAATACCATAGCGGGCGTGTTGGGGTAATCTGAAGCGTATTTTTGGGCGTATTTTTCTATGATAGGGCCTCCGGGATAGCCCAAAGAGAGCATTTTGGCCACTTTATCAAAGCTTTCTCCAAAGCTATCATCCATACTGCTTGCTACAATCGACATTTTAGAAGCGCTTTTGGCTTCGATGATGAGTGTATGTCCCCCTGAAACCAACAGCACGCTAAGCGGGAAGCAGGTCTTTTTTTGATTGATAAAGAGTGAAAAAATATGCCCTTTGAGGTGATTAACACTAATAAGGGGGATATTTAGAGAAAAAGACAGGGCTTTTGCCATCATTAGCCCCTCAATGAGCGTGATATTTAGCCCCGGTTGTGTGGTAACCCCGATGGCTTTGAGGCAACCAAAATCCCCACCCAAAAAGGCTTTTGCCTTTGATAGGATTTGTGGGAGTGCCTGGGCGTGCAGGCGTGAGGCGATTTCAGGGACAACACCCCCATAAGCGCTGTGCGTGCTTTCTTGAGAAATCTTGGCGTGAAAAAGGAGCTTTGAGGTTTGAATTTGTGTGATAGCAATCGAGCTATCATCACAACTACTTTCGATACTTAAAATCATATTTTTCCGTTAATTTGGTGTAAAATTTCAAAAAATTATAGCCAAATAAGGGACAAAAATGCGGAGAATGCCAATAACACGGCGAATGAAAGCCGAATGGGAAACACAACGTGCTGTATTGATGGCATTCCCACATACGCAAAGTGATTGGGTGGATTATATACAAGAAGCGAGGGAAAATTTTTTGCATATCATCGCGCATATCGTGCGATTTGAAGATATTATCGTTTGTGTTGATCCCAGAGATACCGAGGGCAAAAAAATCTTAGAAAAGCTCCAAAAATCCCAAAATAAATTTCAGATCCAGATTGTCGAAGTTAGGAGCAATGATACGTGGGCAAGGGATTTTGGACCTATTAGCATTCAAGATGGCAAAGTGCTAAAAATGCTTGATTTTACGTTTAATGGCTGGGGTTTGAAGTTTGAAGCCACTGATGATAATCAAATCAATGCAAGACTTCTAAAAGCGGGGGTTTTTAAGCACGAAATGCAGAGCTTGCCATTTGTGCTAGAGGGTGGGAGTATTGATACGGACGGGCAGGGGAGAATCCTCACGAATACGCAATGCCTCTTATCGCCTCATCGCAATCCCTATTTGAGCCAATTTCAGATCGAACAAACCCTCAAAAATACGCTTGGGGCAGAAGAAGTCTTGTGGCTTCATAGTGGCTATTTGCAAGGCGATGACACCGATAGCCATATCGATACGCTCGCAAGATTTCTCAATCCTACTACCATCGCTTATGTAAAATGCGAAGACAAAAACGATGAACATTATGAAGAACTCGAAAAAATGGAAGCGGAGCTTTTGGAGCTCAAAACCCCAGCGGGCAAGCCCTATAATCTCATCGCACTCCCACTCCCAGATGCTAAATATGCTAATAATGGGGGCGATGGCGCGTTTAGCGAGCGTCTCCCGGCAACGTATGCGAATTTTTTATTTATCAATAACGCCTTGCTTGTGCCTACTTATGGGGATAAAAAAGATAACCAAGCCCTTGAAATCCTGCAATCACAATGCTTAGATCGTGAAGTTATCGGGATTGATTGCTCTACGCTTATTAGGCAACACGGGAGTCTCCATTGCGTAACTATGCAAATTTATTAAGGGCAACTTTATCGGCGATAAATTCACGGGTTTGCAAATTTATTAGCGGTTGTATAGCTTGAGTGCCAAATATAAGAAAATATACACAAAAATCGTTGTGAGTGGGATCGTCCAAGGCGTAGGATTTCGCCCCTTTATCTATCGTATTGCCCAAGATTTTGGTGTCAATGGCTGGGTGAGAAATCGTGGTGGGAGCGTAGAAATCCTCCTTGATAGCCAAGATCCAAAAGATTTTATCACCGCAATGGTTTCGCTCGCCCCTATTTCTGCTAGGATCGATAATGTCCGCACAAGCGTGCAGGAGTGCGATGAAAGCTTGAATGGCTTTGCGATCATCGAAAGCCAAAAAGACGCATTGGGTTTGGAGAGCAAAATCCCAAAAGATATGGCGATTTGCCCTGATTGCCTCAAAGAAATGCACGATGGGCGCGATAGGCATTATCGCTACGCATTTACCACTTGCACGAATTGCGGTCCGAGATATAGCATTATTTCTTCGCTCCCCTATGATCGCAAAAATACCTCTATGGCGAGTTTTTTGATGTGTGAAGATTGTCAAAACGAATACAATGACCCCAGTGATAGGCGCTTTGGGGCGCAACCAAATTCCTGCCTGAAATGCGCCATCCCGATGAAATTTTATACTGCGGGGGATGTCTGTGAAAATGAGCCTATCCAAAAATGCGCCCAAGCGATTTTAAATGGGGAAATCGTAGCTATCAAAGGGGTTGGGGGATTTGCCCTTGTGTGCGATGGGCGAAATACATCGGCAGTAGAAAGGCTACGAGAGAAAAAACATCGCCCCAAAAAGCCCTTTGCCTTGATGGCAAAAGATCTCCCGATGGCTTTGGAGTTTGTAAGGCTTGATGACAAAGAAATTTCCGCCCTCAAATCCAATGCCGCCCCGATTGTCTTGGCAAAAAAGAAATATAACCCCTTGCTCGCACCCGCCATCGCCCCATCTTTGGATACGCTTGGGGTGATTTTGCCCTATAGTGGGATACACCATCTGCTTTTTGATTGGCTGGATTTTCCGATTGTTTTTACGAGTGCCAACGTGAGTGGGGAGCCGATTATCACGAGTCTTTTTGAGCTGAATGAAAAGCTAGGCGACGTATTTACTAGCGTGCTTGATTATGAACGTGAGATTCTCCATCCTATCGATGATAGTGTGATGGCGATGCTCGGAGGAGAAATGGGCGTGATCCGTTTGGGGCGCGGGCTTGCCCCTTTGGATATAGAGCTTTTTGATCCAAATAGCACTGATTCTCCCGCAAATACCAATGCTTGCGTGCCTGATTGTGCTAAGCAAGTCGATAATGCTAGAGAGAAAAGCAAATCGGCTTTGTGCGTGGGGATGGGGGCAGAGCAAAAATCAAGCCTCACGTATGTCAAAGATAATAAATACTTGATTTCTCCTTTTATTGGGGATTTGAATAATCCTGCGAGCATATGCCGATATGAAGAGATTTTTGAGCTTTTTAGTGATTTGTATGCGTTAAATCCGGATGTTTTGATTCACGATAACCACCCAAACTATCACTCAAGCATATTAAGTGCTAAAAAATCCTTGCAATTACCTGCTAATAGGATTTCTATCCAGCACCATCGGGCGCATTTTTGTGCTGTTTTTGCTGAAGCAATGCTTCAGGATAAGGCTTTCACCCCCCAAACCAAAGCACTAGGAATCATCTGGGATGGCACAGGATTGGGCGATGATGGCCTCATATGGGGCGGGGAAGTGTTTTTGGGAAATCTCACGACTATTGAGAGGGTAGGGCATTTTGAAACATTGCCTTTGATAGGCGGTGAGGGGGCGATAAAAAATATCTACAAAATCGGCTATGGCTTGGCGTTGCAATATGGTTTAAAGGGGCTGATCGAGCGCTTTGAAGAGGGGCTTCCCAAACACGAAAGCACGCTATTAAAAACAATGTTTGAAAAAAATACCAACACAATCAGCACCACTTCGGTAGGGAGGTTGTTTGATGGGGTTGCTAGCTTGTGCGGGTTGCTCGGAGAGACCACCTATGAGGGCGAGGCGGGGATGATTTTAGAAAGCCTTGCAAACACGTGTGATTCTCAAGATTGCTATAGTTTTGAGATTTCAAATGATGTGGTGATTTATGCGCCAATGCTTTTAGAGATCCAAAAAGATATTTTGTCAGATTTTTGTGATGGCGACCAGATTGCCAAAAAAATGCCCGATAAAGTCGATAAAAACGCAATGCTAGCTCAAAATTTAGCAACCAAAAGATTGATTGCTAAAAAATTCATCAATACCTTGGCACAAATCGCATTTGCTTGGAGTGAGAAATACCCTGAAATGCCTGTGATTTTTAGTGGTGGGGTGTTTCAAAACAAGCTGTTATGCGAGCGGGTTCAAAGGATTTTTGAAAAAAATGGCAGAAAATTCTATATGCATAGGCTTTTACCCCCCAATGATGCGTGCATTTCCTTTGGGCAGGCTGTGTTTGCCCAGTATAATGCACCCAAAGAAAATAACTTTTGAGTAAAATAAAAACTAAAATAAAATAAAAATCAACCCCAAAAAGGATTCAAAATGAAAAAAATTACCTTAGCGCAGGGCAATGGCGGAAGAGAAACTAACGAACTCATAGAAAAAATATTTGAAAAACATTTGGGAAGTTTTTTGCTAGCAAAAGGCGAGGACGCTGGGCGGTTTTGTGTCCCGATGACACAAGCGTATTGCGTAAGCACGGATTCTTATGTCGTTAGCCCGATATTTTTTGCTGGTGGGGATATTGGCAAACTAAGCGTGTGCGGGAGTTGCAATGATGTTGCGATGATGGGAGCAAAACCAATGTATCTCAATGTCGGTTTTATCCTCGAAGAAGGGCTTGAAATCGCTAGTCTTGAAAAGATACTCCATTCGATGGCACAAGAACTCAACCACGCAGGGGTAAGTATCCTATCAGCCGACACAAAAGTCGTCCCTAGGGGGAATGTTGATAAGATTTTTATCAATACCACAGCGATTGGTGCGGTAGTAAAAGAGGGTATTTCTGCCAAAAATCTTCACGATGGTGATGTGATTATTTTGAGTTCGCATATCGGTAGCCACGGGTGTGTGATCTTTTCTTCACGCGCTGAGATTGATTTGCATTCGGATCTAAAAAGCGATTGCAAGCAACTTTATCCAATGCTTGCGGGTATTTTTGAGACCGATATTTCCATCTGCGCCCTTAGGGATGCTACAAGAGGCGGGCTTGCAGCGGTGCTGAATGAATGGGCAAATGCCTCGGGGGTGGATATTGTTTTGGAATCTGAAAAAATCCCGGTATTAAAAGAAGTGCAAGGGGTTTGTGAGATTCTGGGGCTTGAGCCGTATTCTTTGGCAAATGAGGGGGTTTGTGTGCTTTGTGTGAAAGCCTGTGATGCCAAAAAAGTCTGTGAAATGTTGCAATCCCATCCCGATGGGCGTGAAGCGGTAGTGATTGGCAAAGTCCAAGCACGCCATAGCGATACACCACGAGTGATTTTGAGCAATCCTTGGGGGACAAAGCGATTTTTGGATATGCCACAAGGCGAACTCTTGCCTAGAATCTGCTAAAACATTGATTTTTGATGATTATAATGGTATTTCAAAAACTTAGCGCTTCTGAGGAATAAATTTATGCAAGAAAATCAAAATATACCCGAATTTTTTCAAAAAGATTTGAAAAAATTTTATGCTTTTATCCAGAAACAATCCGAGCAAACGCAAGGGATTTATCGGATTTTTGAGGATGGGTGCGATGTTTGTGCTGGCAAAGCCGATGAGGCGGGCGATAAAAACAACGATAATACCAAAGAAAAGCAAGCCACGATTGCAATGCTTACTCACGTGTGCAAACGCATTGGGCTAGAGCCACAAAAGCCCGTGCTGATGGCATTGTGCGATCGGATTGCTAATCTCAAAGAGGGTCCGATTATCCAAGTTTTCAAGCAACAGCAGAAAACAAATTCTGAAATCTTGATTGCGCGACGATTTTTGCTGAATTTTGTCAGCAGTTTTTATGCCAAAAAACATTTCGAACTGATTGCTTGGGTGCAAAAAAATGGGCTTTTTAATGAATTTTATCGTGAGTTGCTTGTAGGCGTGCATACCATTGGTTTGGCGATGAATAATTTTTTTGAAAGCTGGCAAGATACGCTTATTGATGGGTTTAACAAAAATATGCAAAAGCTTCACGGGGACACAAAGGCCCACGAGTTGCTAGCACCTAGTATGGATACAGAAGAGATTTGCGAGGAAATCAATGATGGGATGGGTGATGGGCTCAATAATGCGCGCCAAAAAAAGCGGGTTTGTTCGGATCGGAGTTATTCGATTCCAAAAAAACTCGGCGATACGTTTATTTCTGTGCCGTATGCGAGCGCTTTTGACATCGAAATCAAAGAGATCAATAAGGCGATTGAAAAGCTACTTGCGAAACTCTCTGGGCTTGAAGATAATATTTATCATCAAGATAGGGCTTATTTGAAATATTTTGAGGCACTCAAAAATGCGTTTTCCCAAAAGGATAAAAATAAATTAATCCAAAGCTGGCGGGATGTGGATATAGCGTGGATGGCTATTTACACGCCGTTTCAGATAGGTCACCCGCTAGAATATTATGAAGATAGGTATCGGCATTCTGTAGCGCCTGAATGGGATCTAAGGATCAGCAATCCTGAAAAAATAGCTAATGATAGGGTGGCTAAAAGTGTGGCGAGTATGTTTGGAAATTATGCCACTAAGCTTGGTGCGAGCGAGAATCTCAAGGATTTTGTCGGGCAATCGCTCCAGCGTGTAAAAATCTATAATGGTTTACCCGCACTTTATTATGGTGCGGATATGAATGGGCTTTTTTCTGCTCAAGTTGTCCCCAATGACGAGGTGGTGTCAAAAAAATTTGGGAAAAAGATATTTGCCTTTGGGGATAAGATTATCCAAATAGCACGCAACAAACCCAAAATGAGGCTGAATTATGAAGTGTTTGAGGCGTCCTATTTGGAGGAAGCCCGAAAGATTTTGTTTGAAGATGAGGCATTGTGGCATTTGGTTTATGACATCACGACAAATGGCCACGAGTTTGGGCATATTCTCTGGATAGAACAAGACACCCAAAGGCTGATGAATGCGGATGGGGAATTTAAAAACATCGAAGAGTTTAAAGCCACGTGCGGGGGATTGGTCGCATTTTTTGCGGGGTCTTATAGCCAAAGGGAGTTTGAAGCGGTGATGAGCGATACGATCCGCCGAGGGGTGGGACTGATGGCGTGGCGGGAGCAAGAAGAGGTTTTGCCCTATTATTGCGAAGGGTTGATTCACCTATATGGTGCTTTTTTGAGCGGTGTTTTGAGATTTGACCCTAGCAACAAGCCGGTTTTGAGCGTGCAAAAAGATAAATATGAGGATTTGAAATCTTGGTATATGCAGGTTTATGAATCTTTGGCGAAGCATTATATGGCGAAATTGGGTGCTTATGAATGGCTGGGGCAATTTGTTTGCAAAACAGAAAAAGACTACCGCTCGAATCTTGCCCCTGCGGGTGCGTTTATACAATGGTATTGGCAACGCTACCAAGAGATTGGTCAAGAGGTTTATGCGTGATAAAAATTTTGTGATAATAAAAATATCAACAAAAAGTAGGGGAAAGTGCCTAAATTATCAACCCAGCGATGTAAATTTTTTGAATAATTTTGGATAAAAATAAAATGAAATATCTTATATAAGGGAGCTAATAAAATATATCAAGTCAAAATCATTGTTTGGATACAATGTCGCCTTTATCATAAATAAGGAGGATGTAAGAAGATGAACGCATTACAAGAGCGCCTATTGGAGGTTTTGCTAGAATTTAAACGGGTGTGTGATGAAAACAATTTGGAGTATTTTTTAGATTGTGGGACATTACTCGGAGCGGTGAGACATCAAGGCTTTATCCCGTGGGATGATGATGTAGATGTTTGTATGCCAAGAAAAGATTATGAACGCCTCATCGAGCTAGACAAGCAAGGGGTTTTTAAAGAAAAGTTTGCTTTCAAGCATTGGGACAAAACAAAAAATTATATTTGGGATTTTGGGAAATTAGATGATAAGACAACAACAGCGATCGAATCAACTATTGCCGATAATCGTGTGGATTACAAAAGTGGCGTATGCATTGATGTGTTTATTCTTGATGGGGGGGGGGGCGATATAAATCTAGCTAAAAAGCACCTTGGTTTTTTGACACATTTAATCGCTTGGAGATATTTTCGATATTGGAAACCATCACTAGAAAACAAAAGTATCCCAAAAAAAATCATTACTAAAACTCTCGCTATACTCGCAAACAGCAATCTTTGGATCGGTTTTTTAAAATGGCTCTACAATCGCAAAATCAAAGGATTTCCTTTTGATGTCAAAAACTCCGAAATGCTCGGGTCTATTTTTACGATGATGTGTTCAATGCAATGTCTCTATCCAAAATCCGTGATTTACCCGCTTAGCGAGGTTAGCTTTGAGGGGCATACATTCAAAGCCCCAGCAGATACTGCTATGTATTTGCGTGAAATGTATGGGGATTATATGCAACTCCCACCTGAAGAAGAACGCACCGGGCATTTACCTGCTTATGTAAATTTGGATTTACCTTATGAGAAGTTTGATTATTCGATGATTGAGAAAGGGTGATATTAAGGAAAGCGGTTCAAAATTGAAAACCTTAGAAACTGGGTTGATGACCAGCGGTAGCTGGGAATAACCCTGAACTTTAGCAACGTTCGGGGGCTTCGCTCCCGTGAGTGGTCTTCAGATTCAGTTTTTAAAAATTGAATCGCTTAAAAAATAATGATTCTTTTCCATAGTTATGTCGCTAATGATTTTTTCCTATACTACCTAGAAAGGGGTCAGGGGGGCTTAGAATTGCGAAGACCGCCCTTAATGGGTGGGCGGGTCAAAAAGACCCCTTTAGAACAATGGGTGGGTGGGTGAAAACCCCCGTCACGCCCCCTTAGTGGGCGAGATGACAGGGCGTAGATTACTTGGTTTGGAAGTGGTTCAAAATTGAAAACCTTAGAAACTGGGTTAATGGGCAAACATAGTGCGACCACAAACTCGGGTGGGTGGGTGAAATAACTTTAGGAACGAAAACGGGCTTTGCCTGTTGGAATGGTCTTCAGATTCATAACGTGAATCAAGTAAGCATAATGATTCTTTTCCATAGTTTATGTCGCTAGTGTTTTTTTCCTATACTAGCTAGAAAGGGGTCAGGGGGGCTTAAATTGCGAAGTCCGCCCCCCTAGACCCCTTAAACCCCTACCCCCTGACCCGCTCCCTTAGTAATTCCAGATAACAAGGCGTAGATTGCTTTTTTGTTAGTAATTCTACACAATAAACCTTAGAAACTTTGCCCGCCCGCCCCAAGTTGATATTCCTGTGTTAGTAGGATATAACTCGGGTGGGTGGGTGAAATACTTTAGGAACGAAAGCAGGTTTTGCCCGTTGGAGTGGTCTTCAGGTTTGGATTCTTAAATCCAAACCGAGTAAGCATAATTTTAAGAAACTCGGTTATAATTGATGGCTTAAAAATTTATTTAAGGACATTTCAAATGCCTAAGCACGGAATCGATATTATTTCTGCCCCCCCCCCCCACGAATCTAAAAGCCACAATCTAAAAAGCCTAAACTCCCCTAATATTTCTCAAACCCCTTGTATTTTTGTCTCAATGGGAGCAGACTTGCTCCACGCTGGGCATATCAATATCCTCAAAGCTGCCCGGGCGTTAGCCGAACAAAAATCCAAAGAGGGACAAAAGCATATTGTCATTGTTGGGCTTTTGAGCAATGAAGCCATTGCAGAGATCTCCACACCGGCATTTTTGAGCTATTCTCATCGCAAAAGTGCCTTGGAACATATCTCGCTTATCGATGCGATAATCCCTCAAGATACCCCATCATATGCGAAGATTTTTGATGAATACAATGTCTGTTATGTTATCCACGGCGATGATTGGAAGCATAATTTTTTGACCTATCTGCGCGATGAAGTTTTAAGGCTTCTGGAGCAAAAATTCCCCCAAAATGCGCTTTCTCATCTTGTAGAGATCCCCTATAGTCAAGACATCAATGATACCCATCTCAAAATCGCTCTGAAAAATCTAGGCATTTCTACCAACGCCCCATCAGCACGCCTGCGCCATCTATTGAGCTTGAAGCGCCCGTTGCGATTTATTGAGACACATTCGGCACTTTGTGCTTTGATTGCCGAAAATACCGAGGTTATTAGGGATAACAAGCCTATCACATTTGATGGCTTTTGGTCGAGCTCGCTAACAGATAGCGTCGTGCGTGGGAAGCCTGATATTGAGGTTTTGGATATTTCTACACGATTGCACACGGTTAATGAGATTTTTGAAGTTAGCCAAAAGCCACTCATCTATGATGGGGATACAGGCGGGAAGATCGAACATTTTGCCTTTATGGTCAAAACGCTCTGTCGCCAAGGTATCGCCGCAGTGGTGATAGAAGACAAAACAGGCTTGAAGAAAAATTCCCTATTAGGAAATGATGTCGCCCAAACCCAAGAAAGTATCGAGGAATTTTGCCTCAAGATCCAAGCAGGGAAAAATGCCCAGCCTAATAAAGATTTTATGATCTTTGCACGTATCGAGTCTTTGATCCTAGATAAAGGGCTAGATGACGCGCTCAAGAGAGGATTTGCCTATGTGGCAGCCGGAGCAGATGGGGTGATGATCCATTCTCGAAAAAGAGATGGCAAAGAGATTTTTGAATTTCTCCATCGTTTTAGAGAAAAAGACAGCCATACCCCTATCATCGTCGTGCCTACAAGTTTCAACACCATCCCAGCAAGCGAGCTTTCAAAAGCGGGCGCTAACATCGTGATTTATGCCAATCATTTTTTGCGTGCGGGATTTATCGCAATGTCAAAAACGGCAAAAAGTATCTTAGAAAATGACAGAACCCAAGAATGCGAGGGCGAGCTTTTGGGTATTTCTGAGATTTTGAAACTTATCCCCGGAACGATTTAGGGGGCATTTATGCTAGAAATGCAAGCATTGGGTAACGCCCTAAAAAATCTTGGATTCAAAACCGCAAGTGGCGTGCCGTGTAGCCTTTTGTCCCCGCTTATCAATTATTCGCTTGAGCATATGGAATATTTGATGGCAAATGATGAGGGTTCAGCACTTGGGATCATTAGCGGGATGGCGCTTGGGGGCAAGCGGGGGTTTGTGCTAATGCAAAATAGCGGGCTAAGCAATGCCTTAAGTATGCTAAGTAGTTTCAATGCGATTTTTCAAGTCGGTGTGCTGGGCTTTGTGAGCTTGCGCGGGGAACGTATCGATGGGATCAATCACGATGAGCCCCAGCACGAGCTGATGGGTAAAATCACCCAAGATGTCTTGAATCTTTTTGAAGTCAAAAATGATTTTCTTAGCCCCGATATTTCTGTGGCAAAACACCAGCTTGAGAGGGCTTGTGAATTTTTAGAACACAATCAAAGCTACTTTTTTATCGTGCGCCCTAAAACCATCGCACCATTTTCCCATACCCCTATCGCTATCACGCCCAAGCCCACCACGCATATCGAGCTTTTTGACTCTGAGTCTGTTAAAAACGACACAAATTCCCACCAATCCCCTTTAGATTCTTGCTTGCCTCATCGTATCGATGCCCTCAAAATCATTTCTGAACTTTTGAAACAAGAGCCCATCATCGGGCTTTTTAGCACCGGAAAATGCGGGAGAGAGGCTTATACCATCGCTGATTTGCCAAACAATCTTTATATGGTGGGTTCTATGGGTTATGTGAGTGCCATCGGGCTAGGCATTAGCAAAGCTAGCACCCATAAGGTCATTTGCGTCGATGGAGATGGGAGCTATCTAATGCAAATGGGACTAGAGGTGGCGAATGCTTTTTATGCGGGGGCAAATTTTTGCCAGATTGTCTTGGACAATGCGACGCACGACTCCACAGGGGGACAATTCACCCTCTCGCCACAATGTGATTTCCTCTCTCTTGCCAAAGGCTTTGGGTATGCCAATATTTATATTTGCGGTGATCTTGATGATTTTGCCCAAGCCCTCCAAAGCTTTGCTTATGGTAACTTCGCAGGTCCAAGCTTCATCTATCTGCGTATCAAATCAGGCAGTATTGATAATTTAATGCGACCCAAAATATCGCCCAAAGCAGTTGCCCGGCGTTTGTCTGATTTTATCGCCAAAGGGTTCTGATGGACGCAGTGATTTTAGCAGCGGGGCTGGGTTCTCGCCTGAAAGGAATCATTGAGAAACCCAAAGGATTTTTGAAACCCCGCAATCTAGGCGAATCCCTCATCCAAAGAAGTTTGCGATTGCTTTTTGAAGCAGGGATACAGAGGATTTATATTGGGGCAGGGCATTTAGCCCAGCATTATCACGCATTATCCTCGCAGACAAAAAATCTCACCATCATCGAAAATCCCCACTACCAAAACACAGGCAGTGCGCAGACACTCGAGATGTTTCGAGGTATTCTCAAAAATGATTTTTTACTTTTGGAGTCAGATTTACTCTATGAAAAATCCGCTCTTGAAATCCTTTTGGGCGATTTGCGAGCGGATTTGGTGCTGGCGAGTGATTTTACTTATAGTTCTGATGAAGTGTATTTGGAAATTTCAGATGGCAAACTCTGCAATCTCTCCAAAGACAAAAATGCCCTCAAACATATCGATGCCGAGCTTAGCGGGCTTAGCAAAATCAGTCTGGCTACATTTGAAACATTGCTGTTGGATACGAAAGACTATGAATACGCACTCAAGGGCTTTCCTGTTTGCATAGCAGAATTTTTATGGTGCGAGATCGATGATTTGAGCCATTTGGAGCGTGCAGAGTCTCAAATCATTCCCAAAATCTTATCAAAGGAAAAAAATTGAAAACCATCTTACTCAATCCCGGACCTGCCAATACCCATCTTAGTGTCAAACTCGCACAAGTTTGTGAGGATATATGCCCGCGCGAAGAGGAATTTGGCGATTTGATTGCCAATGTATGCCAAAAACTCTGTGCCTTAGTCGAAGAAAAAACCAGCGACAAAGCCGACTTGGCTTGTGTGCTTTTTGGCGGGAGTGGCACAGCGGCTGTGGAAGCAACGCTTGGCTCTGTGGTAGGGCAGGAGGATCGCTTGCTTATCATCAATAATGGTGCTTATGGGGCTAGAATGGCAGAAATTGCCAGATACGCCAAAATCTGCTTTGAAGAATTTTTAAGCGATGGGTTTAGCTGTGTTGATTTCAAACAGCTTGAAGAAGCCATCATCACCTACAAACCGCATTTTCTTGCCTATGTGCATAGCGAAACGACCACAGGATTGCTCAATGATGCGACAAAAATCAGTCAGATTTGCAAAAAATATGGCGTAAAAATCATCGCTGATTGTATGAGTAGCTTGGGGGCATACCCTATCAAACACGCAGAAATGGACTATATCATCGCCTCAAGCAACAAAAATATCCAAGCGATTGCTGGGCTGGGCTTTGTTATTGCCTCCAAGGCCGATATTTTGGAGGCGAAGCATTCTAGGAGTTTGTATTTGGATTTGTGCGAGCAGTTTTTATATTTCAGCAAACACAAACAAATGCGTTTTACCCCACCTGTGCAATGTGCCTATGCCCTGGATAAGGCGCTTGATTTGCTTTTGGTAGAGGGTGTGGCAAACCGAATGCAACGCTATCAGACATCGCATACAACACTGCGACTAGGCTTAGAAAAGCTAGGATTAAAACCCTATCCAACAAGCAATAACGGGCATATTATTACCTCTGTAGAACTCGCTGGGATGGACTTTAAGACATTGCACGATTTTTGCAAGGATTATGGTTTTGTCATCTATCCGGGAAAAGTCGCAGGCAAAGAGATGTTTCGTATCGCTAATATCGGGGATATTACGCACAAGGACATCGAACTATTTTTGTTCGTCTTAGAAAAATTTATCACAAATACAAAAGGTTAAAAAAATGCAACAAAATAAAACGTGGAAAGACATCTGGACACAAAAATCTGCCAACAATCAAGAAGAACTAACGTGGTTAAAACAAAAACTTCAATCAAATAGCACAACAGAAATCGGGGACTATCTACTCAAGCTCAATGGCTTTGATAGCAAGACGGGGGCGCTTAATTCTGGCTCGATACGTGCATTTATGGAAAAAAACCTCGCCCCCAAACTTGCAGGGTGTGAAAGCTTTTATGATGTGGGTTGCGGGAGTGGGGCATTTTTGTATCTTTTGTTGCAAGTTTTACAAGACAAAAATATCGCAACTTCTTATCGTGTCGGGGGTTGTGATTATTCAGAACCACGTGTCCGCATAGCAAATTTTGTATTTGAAAATATGCCAATAAATCCGTGCGGGGGGGGGGGCAGATAACATTACTTGATAATCAAGCATTTTTACCCTTGGAAGCTTCGCATATGGAGATTGGCGCTGATGGGGTGGATTGTTGCTTGAGTTTTAGCGTGTTTCATTATTTTCCCTCGCTCAAATACGTCAAATCGGTCGTGCTTAAGATGCTAAAAAGTTCCAAAAAAATCGTTTTATTGATGGATTTGCTCGATGTTGCCCGCAAAGAAGAAGATCTACAAGCAAAAGCAGCACTTGGTATCAAGGACCTCTATACAGGGGCATTGCAACATCTTTATATCCCTAAAGAATTTTTGGAAACACTCATAGATGAATATAACCGCACTAACACCCAATCAGTGAAATTTGAGCTGTGGCAACAAGATATTGCTGGGTATCAAAATTCCAAATACCGCTACAACGCGGTGTTTTATAAAGATTGCTAAATCATTCTTTGGATACAATGTTGCCTTTATCATAATAAGGAGGATAAGAAAATGGATGCATTACAAGAACGCTTATTGGATATTTTGCTGGAA
>NZ_MLAM01000017.1 GCF_002272825.1 Helicobacter sp. 11S02596-1
GGATAGCTAAAACGCTTATAAGAAATATCCCCAATAACTTTTTTACTCCCATTTTTGTGCCTTTGAATTAATATATAATTTATAGATTATATATTAATTTTTAAAAAAACACACTAAAAGCAATCAAACTATCATTCGTGGTAAAAGTTCATAAGTGTTGGTTTGGTGATACCAACCATTGAATTGGAGGGATAAGGTCTAGGGGCGGGTTTGTTAGAGGTGGCGGATGGGTTGGGATTAATAGGTTGGTAATTTATGCCGTTAGGTTTTTGTCCTATTGTTTGCAGATTGATTTTTTTGTTTGCATTGTGAGATCTTAGGTAATCCAATGTCATTTTCAAATCGGCAAGATCTTGTTCTATTTCTGGATCAACAACGCCATTGTGGAGTTTTGCACTGCGATAATATTCATTATATTTTTCTACTATATCTTCAGCTAAAACTCTCATAGCATAAAATGAGCCTTTTTCTGTGTCTTGGTCTTTCAAGATTCTTTCAATGGTTTTATCATCTGCAGCATAACCTGCGTGTTCAAGAATTTGTTTATATGCCAACTTCATTTGATCTAATGAAATATTTGCTTTCGACATATCTTTAGTTCCTAATCCAATTCTTGTAAAAAATCCTCTAACCTTACCATCAGCTGTGCCAAATTGATCAGGGTCATACTGAAAAAAACTTCTAAAATAGTTTTTTACTGAGCTTTTCAGATTTGAGAGTTTATCGATTTTGACTTGCGATATTCTGACGCGTTCGGGATCAGTTTTCTTAGTAGGTTTTTTTGAGAGCCAATCGGCATAATATCCCACTCTTTCAGGGTCTTTTTGTGCTACTCCCAACGTTGTATAGGTGAATTTGCCCTCTCTTTCTTTGGCTTGATTTTGGGCGTTAAATGCGTTGATTTGATTTTGCATTGTTGCGTTTTGCATTTTATTAACGCCATATTGATAAAGGCTTTGGGCTTTGGTGTAATCCGTCTGGGCTTCCATCTGGTTTTGTTGGGATTGCTTGATGGTATCAAACCAGTTAAGCTCTTTTTGTTGTAAGGCGTTTTGATTATCCCACGCCCGCTTTTGGTATTCGTTATTGCCATAGTCCATAATGCCTTTGGCAAGGTTGTTAAATTGATTGGGGATATTTTGGCTCTGAAAGGCAAGGGCTTGATTTAAGCCTTGCATATTTTGGGCTTGGGCTACGTTATTGCCTGCTTGGATCATTAGGGCGAGTTTATTATCGATTGCCATTGTTGTTTTCTCCTTTGATACAAAATATGAGTGTATGTTCGAGTTGCCTGACATAGACCATCAGGCTTTGGGTGCTATTGAGGGCATCTTTTATCACATCGCCACTGCGAGTAAATCCCTCTCTTTGAGGCATTTCCACATCGCAAGGGATTGGCATAGCGACTTTTTTTATCACGATTTGGGGTTGGGTGCTACACGCACTAAGGCTTAGGGTGGCAAGCCCTGCTAAAATGATTTGTTTGAAAAGCTTAATGTTTTTCAAACACATTTCTAATCTCTACCACTGGCAGTGTGGTCTGTGTGCCAAGCACCTTTAAAAACCTCTCAAGGGCTATTTTGCTTTCTCTTATTGAGGTGCTTTTATCATCGATGAGCTTCTCGCCTAGCAAGATACAGCCGTCGGTATCTTTGGCAAAATTGCCTGCGTGAAAGAGGATTGCCCGAGACGCCGGGACATCGATATTATAGATTAGCGGGAGGGTGTTTTTGAATCGGGGCGAGTTATGCCAAGATAAGCCATATTTGCCTGCAGGGATTCGCAGGCGTTTATTGGCTTCTAGCCCCTCGTCTTTGGGTTCAAGCCCGTAGCATTCAAAAAGAAGTGCTTTATCAGCCTCTTCCCAGACTTCTACACGGGAGAGCGTGCAATCTGTGGCGACTTTAAAACGTTTTACGTATATTTTCATTTGGATTCCTTTGCATTATGTTTTACTCGATTCACGTTGTGAATCTGAAGACCGCTTTATGGAAGCGAAGCTTCCAGTCGCTCCTAATCTAAACTAGGTTTTATGCCCTGCTCCATACACTCCCGATACTTTTTGCTAGAGCGTCCTTTTCGCCTTGCTCTTTGTTGTAAGCCTTTTGCGCTTGGGCAAACACTTCTTTTTGTTGCTCGAGGGATTTTTTGGCGTTATAGGTAGCGGTGTTGAGATTGGCAATGCCAAGCCCCAGCCCAGCAAGCGTGCTAAGCCCTTGCACGCCCACGCCAATTGCGTTAGCATTTTGGGCAAACCAATTGGGGGCTTGGGTGGTCGCACTAGGCATTGCCGAACCAAAATTTGGCGTAGCTTGCGGGGGTGGGGTGGGGATAATCCCAATGCTTTGTAAAAATGTGTCGTCAAATCTGCCATAGCCGTATTGAGGAAATGATGGTGTTGCCATTATTTTTTCCTTGTTTTTTAGCTATCATCTTAAAGTGTTATGCGGGTCAAAAAAAGGTCGGTATAAACCTTTGAAACCAATTTTTCATACCCAAAGCAACGCTTTGGGTATGAAATGATTACTTTTAGGAGCGACTGGAAGCTTTGCTTCCATAAAGCGGTCTTCAGGTTTGCTTGCAAACCGAGTAGGCATTATGAAAAGGGCTGTAAATGGCAAAGTTTGTGTTATGTTTTTTGTGGTTGCCTTTGCTCCTTAGCGGGTGTATTTATACCCATTATCAAATCTACCCGCCCTTTGCTAAGTTCTTTACCGAGCAAAATTGCGATATGGTGCTCGATAAGTTTACCTATATGAATTGCTATTCCTATACAATGAAAGGCTCAAAAGCAGTTGCCTATAAGCTCGAAAGTAAAATCCTAGCCTTAAATCCTGCAGGCAAACGCCCGCCCTTTAGAGTGGATAAAGCATTGCCAGAAAAATACCAAACGCACCCAAAAGATTACACAAATAGCGGTTATGACAGGGGGCATATTCTTGCTAATGCCTCGATGAGTGCGACTGCTAAAGCGCAAAGGCGCACGTTCTTGATGAGTAATATTGTCCCGCAAAACCCCACCATTAATCGCAAAGTATGGAAAAAGTTTGAAGAGCGGGAGCGGGCATTGGCATTGGAGTTTGGCAGTGCGGAGGTGTTGAATCTCGTTATCTATCCCGTAGAGGGAGTGGAGCATTTGGAGTTTATCACCAATCATATCGCCATCCCATCTGCCTTTGTGAAAATAATCATCACACCGAGTAAAACCGAATGCTACGCCACGCCCAATGTGGCGGTGGAAGATGTGAAGATTGCAGATTATGTGATTGATTGCTTGAGCTTACCGCACTAACACCCGTAAGTTATTGCTATGCGTGGTCTCTCCATCGCTAATACGCACGCTCACTTCGTGATAACCGATAGTATCAAAGCGATATTGCATATTTTCACTCCCGATAAAGGTCGTCCCGCCAAAATCCCATTCGATAGTTTTAACATCTGCGATATTAGAAATCACGCCAAATGTGATAATCTCCCCGACACTAATATCGGTTTTGCTGGCATAAATGATGACTTTTTGGGCTTTTTGCTTTTCGAGGTCTTCGATGGATTTCATATCGAGTGAGCCATCTTTGCCGATTGCCATTATGCTGTCTCGTATTTTGGTATGGAGTTCGCCTGCGGTGAGGTTAGCGTAGTTATTGGCATTCCCAATAACATTCATATATTGGACGAGGGCGTTGCTTTTATTGATTTCTGTGTTGTCGTTAGCGGACTTGATAAGCACTTGGCATTTGATTTTTTCTTGCTCGAGTGTGGCTTGAGCAGTTTGGGCATTGATGGCTTGGGCGAGGGCTTGAGATTTTAAGATATTGGTTTCAATAGCGGATTTTCCCCGCAGGTCTTCAGCTTGCACTTGGGCGACTTGGAGTTTGAGTGCCATTTCCATACTCTGGGCTTGCAGTCCTGTGATGGTTTGGGCTAAAAAGGTCGCATAGGCGTTGGCTTGCTCTTGGGGCGTGAAAGTAAAATCCTTTAAGCCAATCTTGAAGCTATCCACAGCGTTTTTATAAAGTTCGCTCGCATTGATAGCGTCTTGGATTTTATTGTAACGTTCGATATAAGCGTCTATTTCTTTCATTGTTTATATCCCTTTAATATTCTTTTTAAACCCATCATTATTTTCGCTAAAAAACTGCTGGTTATACCATTCGATTTTGGGCTTGCCAAAGAGTTTTATAGAAAGGCTATTGTAACGGGCTAATGCGTAAGCACGCACGAAAAAATAAAGTATGTAGCGGGTGCTTTTCTTTATCCCAATCGCTGCCATACTTTCTAAAAATATATCATCGCACGTCTTTCTATGGATTAGCCCTAAAGCAAACAAATCACATAAATAATCGTGCAAAATACAGCATTTGAGATAATTTTCAAACGGGCTTAAAAGCCACCAAAAGATTTTTGGTATCGTTGCACCATCGCTAACATAGCCAGCGGGGATAAAGATTTCTTTGCGATTTTTCAGACAAATCCCACTTTTCCCCTCGACCATATCATCAAGGAGTTCGCCATCAGTGGGTTCGCCTGCTCGGTAATAGTTGATTCCCTCGAGTAACCGCAAACGTAAGCCATCTTTGTGTTCCCAGAAGCACTCGACTTTGAGGGGGGTTTTGATAGTAGAAACTTGAAATTGCATTTTAACTTTACTCCTTAAAAAAACTGAATCAAATCAAACATACTGGTATTCCGTGCATAGGTCTTTGGTAGATAGCATTGCTTGCATTATATTTTTGGCTTCTTTGACTTCTTCTTCATAGAGATTGAGATAATACTGGCTCTTTTGCAAGCTATCGACACGAGGTTCTTTCTGAAATGCTAAAAACATCGCATAGAAAATGATTGCATTGAATGCGTAAGGCTTGATTTCTACATAATCTTCAATGTTGGCTACACGCTTCAAATAAGAGTAGTTGATTTTTAAAAAGCCTTTGTCTTTTTTGGGCGATAAAAGGATTTCTTGGTTATTGAGGCTAAGTGTCAATTCTTCGTGCTTATTTTTGATAAAAAACTCATAACTGACAATCCGCACAGGGCGGTCGTTGTAAAAGCACGCATTGAGTGTTACTGCCATTGGGGGCAAGAGGAGTTTTTGCTTTTTTTGGGAAAACAACGCCAAATCAAACACGGCTTCATCATTAAATAACTTGAGGGCGATCTGGAGTTTGAAATAGGCATTATTGATAAAATCAATCAACTCATTATCAGAGTAATTTTTCTCCACTGCTTCATCACGTAGCCTACTACGCAACGAAGTAATAAACTCTTGGACTTCAATCATAGCTTTTTAAATCCGGGCTTGATAGAAATCGCCCAACCATAAGCATTATCGGGCAATATGACTTTATCGCCTTTTTTTATCTCAAATGTGCCGGTCCTCGTGCGTGCAAAATATGGCTCATCACCCTCGTAACGTAATGTAAGCACATTGATAGCCACTTCCCGCCCTTTTATAGCGTTATTTTGCACTTCTTCTTGTGGAAGCTCACCATCTTGCGGGGCGGATTTGTTTTTTTTGTTGAAAAATTCCATTTTGTTTCCTAAGTTTTGCCTTTCAAACCAGCCCGCCACGCTTTTTCGCTTATCCGCTAGGGGAAAAGCGGGTCAGGGTTTGGGGGAGTTTGAGGGGGATAAGGGGCGGACTTCGCAATTTAAGCCCCTTGTCCCCTCTCAAAAAAAGAAAAACAAGATGGTTAATTTGCAAATGAAAATCTGCCACTAAACTACAATGTTAGCTTTCCATCGTGCTAGAACTTGGAGCAAACACCAAAGCCCGAATGATTATTTTCACATCACCAGTCGGCACGCCACTGGCAGAAAATACGACTTTATCGGCTGTATTGAATGTCAAAAACACCGAAGAAACGCTGTGTTTGGTAGTCTCTGCGATATTATTCATCAAATCGACTTTCCCCTCTTTGGTCTTGATAGAAAAGGTCAATCCCGTGCCAAGTGGTTTTTGCACCTCTACACGCAGATCATAAATTGTATAGCCTGCTTGGAGGCTCATTATTTCAAACTCTTTTTTCCCTTCTTTAAACGAATCGCTATCGATCACGACTGGGAGGAGAAAACTATTGAACTGCACCCGTTGTATTGCTGTCTTCATTTTGTTATCCTTATTTTTATTCTTTAGATGAAATTATCCCAATCACACCAAAGTCTTGATTGTGATATAAGGGACTCATCGTATCTTCGTTATTGACTTCATAGCAGGTTTTAGCTACGCCAAGAACCTTGCTAACGGCACACTTTATCTTGGTCCCACTATCAGCAGTATTGTCAATGATAAAGGATACGGGCGAGCCAACATAGGCAATCCCTGTCCCGCCAATCACTGCGCCGATCGAAGTGCTTTTATCTGCTTTACCAGCATAATCGCCTAATACAAAGGAGCTATTTTTTCTGATAGCGTCATTGACATATTTTTCAAAGTCGGTTTGAGGCACATCGGTGTTGAGGAATCCCGGTTGGGTTTTAGTCCAGATTCCCATATTGATTACGGGGCAATTATCAATCTCACCGAGTAACCCGCTAAAAAGTTTATTTTCTGCATAGCCTCTTGTGCCTGCCCGTGCGTGCATATCGATCCAAACAGGGTCGGCTTGGAGTTGCTCGGCTTGATAGTTATCTAATAGCACGAGATACGAGGTCTTAAAAATCTTAATTCCTCCCTCTGTCATCTGGGATATGCGAGAAGGTCGCAAAGAAAAGGTCTCTTCGCCATTATATTTGATACCAAATCGTGCCATCGAAATAGCTTTTTTGATAGTCCCGACAGAGACAACATCGCCTGCGGTGATTTCACTGCAATATTCTTTTACAGAATTTTTACCTTTGCCATCGATATAACCCTTGCCATTTTTGGAAGCACATACGACGTTTGTCATATCCGCACTCATCGCAGCAATTATCATTCTATCGCTTTGATTGGTGAGCCAATTGGTAAGCTTATGTTCGCTATCACGGACAAAATCAGGGTCTTTAATATCCCGATATTCTTTGATTTCAGAAAGCAAGCTATTACGCTTTACCATCGGATAGATAGTTTGAGAGTAGCGATTGAAACTATCGATATTTCTATCGAGATCGGTATTCCCTTGCACGCCATCGCCTAAGAGTTGATCGCTAAGCTTGGGGCGGTAGGGATTCATTGTAGCGTGCGGGTAGGTGCGAATGGGTCTATCTTGCGAGCTACCCATCAGCGGTTCAAAAAGACTTTCAGCGACATAGCCCTCTTCCATTTGTTGGGCGATTTTTACCGCAACTAAGGGGTCATCGGCAAACTTAGTGTAATCAATACCATTATGGTTATAGTTAAAAACTGACATTTTGTTTTTCCTTTATGTTTTTTTAGGCTTCACCTTTTAAGATGTAGTGGGCTTTTTTTCTAACAATTCCAAATTTTAAACCTTAGTAACGCAGGGCAGTTTCACTGCCCGCAGTCTTCAGGTTTGTAAAACAAACCGAGTGGAAACTCTTTATGGTCTATTAAAGACTGATGCTTTCCCGCCATTTCCCATCATAGACCCGCCATTGGTTGGGCTGATGGGGAGTTTTCTGGGCAATCCTGCACCCTCACTAGCAGGGTTACTTTCACCCCCGCTGTCTTTGATTTGCTTCACAGCTCGCAGAAAATCACCCATTGGGAGTTGGGTGAGTTCAGCAAGTTGCTTAGGGGGGATGGCTTCTTGGGCAAATGCGACTAAACCCTCGACATTCTCATCGGGATATTGGGAAAGAAACTCACTTTTTGCCTTAGAAAACTCCGCTCCTGTCTTTTTGGTATGGATACTATTTTGGAGTTGCTCGGCTTGTGCTAGCTTACTTTTGATATTGGCTTCAAGATAGTCTTCTTGCAACTGAACGATGGTTTTGAAAAACTCTTGTTTGTCGTTAAAAAACATCTCTTCAAGCTCGGGTGTAGCTTCAAATCGCTCGGCAGCATATTTGGCAAAGTCATCTTTTATCGTTTCTTTGGCATTCTCTAGCTCTTCTTGGAGGGCTTGGAGTTGGGTTTCCTCATCTGCTGTGCTATAAGGGTCAAGGGGCTCTCCTGCTTCAGGGGGCATATTAGGGTCAGGTGGCATTTGCTCGCCTGCTTGCTCTTGACCCATTTGTCCATCGGGTGGTAGTCTGGGGTCTTGTGTTGGGTCATCCATAGGACTTCCTTTATTGGGATTTTGATTCGATTTTTTGGATTTTTATCGAATTGTCTGAAATCCTATGGAATTATCACATTTAAAAAAAGGTCGGTTTTTTTGAGTGCTTTTAAATAATCGCTAATCACGGCTTCAATCAAACAGCTTTGCGTCATTTGGAGTTTTTTGGAGTGGCGTTTGATTTTTTTTATTTTTGTTTTTGGCAACAGATAACGCTTTTGGTTTCTTATAGCATTTTTGAGCCTTTTTGATTTTTTGATACTCATTAGCAATTCCTTCACAAAAAAAATAATTAATGCTCGCTTCTAGCACTCGGGAGGGTGTTTGATGTTCGTATTGGCTCACAGCTTGGAGTAGTTCGATAAATTCCTTTGAAAGCGTATAGCACGGCGTTTTTTCTTTGGGGACTTTATTGCCTTTGTTATAGTGGCTCGGTCGGTTACTCATCGCTAATCTCCGATTTGGCAATAATGTCTAAAAGTTCCTTATCACTATAGCTCTTAAAATCTTGGGCTTGGGGCGTGATATTAGCGATATTGACATTGACTTCGGGGCTTTTGCCGTGAATGGTGGTTTTTACTTGGCTATACATATCGACTATCGCTTTGCCGAGTGAGACAATTTGTGGGCTGGTTTTGGGATTATTTAGATTATCGCTAGCAAATTGCTCAAACGCGTTTTTGGCAATCAATAAGGCTTCCATCGCTTTGCTATCGATAAACTCGACACTCATTGCCTTAAGCAACAAATTATCACTGCTCCGCTTGGCTGTCGCTTTGGCAATCGCTTCAGGGATACCATCGCTTATCAGCCCCGCTTCGATAGATTCTCTTATATCGTGCTTGCTTTTGGAAAGCTTACTTCCAAACTCCTCACGGGCGATGTCATTTAAGACATCTTTGTTTTTGATATGCTTGGCTTGCTCCCAATTCTCGGTTTTTATCCAATGATAGAGCGTGCGTTTTTTGACATCAAACATCTTTTGAAGCTCGGCGACCGAAATATAATTGGTTTCATAGTAGGCACGGATTTCGTTTTTGTCTTTTTTCATACAAACTCCTTTCTATTTGCGAATTTATTTTATAATGTGCCCCGACCTAGAATGATGGATTCTAGGCAAAGGTTTCAAAAAGTGGGACCAGTTTGTAGTAAAACCCAACGTTTAAAAGCGTTGGGTTTTTTTTTGCTTGCAAGGTTTAACTGCTAGGCAGTAGGGAGAGGGGCGGGATACTACAAACTGGAGACCAAGTAATGGACACTCTCAACTTCATTATCGCTATCGTTGCGATATTTGCAAGCATTTTTAGAGAGGAGATTCGGGAATTTTTCCACCTCTTTAAGAAGCGATAGCCGTTCTCACTTCCCACGTTTTGCCACCCATAGGCAGGGCGTGGGTTTATATATTCCACCCGCTTTGCGTATTTTCATAAATTTCTAACAACGGGTCATTTTGGGTTTTTTCATCATTGCCTTGATAGGCACTCACAAACTCACTACTCACACCGCTCGCTAGTGCGTCAATGCAGTCATCTTTTTTGTGTGGTTTTTCAGGATTGAAGCTAAAAAGTTCTTTTTTGATTTGCTCTAGCCCCCGTGCATTGCTAAAGAATTTCAATTGCCCTGTGTTGTAGTAAGGGCGGAGGGCTTTAATCTTTTCGACTTTGGATACTTTGCGAGAGGCGTTATAAGGTGTAATGCCATTAAGCAATAAGGGCTTATTTTCAAGGCGAAACACCGCATTGATTTCTGCAATCTTTTTATAGAGCAAGCGGGTAATCGTAATGCCCCCACCGGCTTGTTCGATAAACACACCCGCATAAGGATAGAGTGCCATCGCTTCGATGATTTTTGCGATGGTTTGCTCTTCATCCCAAACACCATAAAAGCAATCCCGCAAGATGATAAGTTCTTTTTGGTTTTCCATCGAGATACCAAAGACTACCACCGCCCGATTGTCCGCACTGCTCTGCAAGCTTTCAGCGGTATCGACAAAGATATAGATATTTTGCGTGGGGAGTTCAAACCCGCTAATCTCACGATAATATTGGGGCAAAAAATAGCCCGCTTCAGAGACTTGGGGGTCTTGTAGATATTGGGTGCTAAAGTTATCTTCGCCCATCTCTAATCGGACTTGCTCGAGGCTCTCTAAGCTGTGGCGTTTGGGAAATAATGGCTCGTTAGCTTCTCTTGTGTAGCTGTAATCGCCTATCTCATAGGTCATCGGGCTTTTATTGATGGCTTCTAGACAAATTTGTTTCCATTGGGTTTGCTCGATTCCTTTGAAATTCTTGGGATTTAGCAGGTAACCGCACAGATCCTCTTCAGATAGGCGTTGCATCATAATAATAATGGTTGCTTTGTAGTCTTCATCTTCAAGCAAACGAGAAAGGATAGATTCACGGAAATTATCAATCACACGATTTCGCTCGGCTCGGCTAGATATATCACTCGCTTTTATCGGGTCATCGACAATAATGCTATGGGCGTGAAAACCCGTAATCGGGCTTTTTAGCGTGGTAGAAAACAGCCCGCCACCCTCAGATAAGACCCATTCTTTGGTATTATCTTGCATAAAGATTTTCTTCCCAAAGATACTTTCAAACCACTTGCTTTTCATCAGACTACGGATTTCATTGCTGATTTTGGTGTAGAGTTCATCAGAATAGGTAACATACATAAACTTGAGTTTGGGATTATTCCCCAAAGCCCACGGGATAAAGGTGCGTGCAATGATTTCAGTTTTGCCATAGCTTGGGGGGAGATTGATTATCAAGCGGTTTAACTTGGGCGTGAGGCTCGTTTCTAGGCTTTTGGCGATATAGTCATAATGCCAATTGTCATTGAAGCGTTTTTCGTGATAATTTTCCCATTTAGCCAGCAAAAACGCTTTCAAGCTTCGCCTGCAAAGCTCTCGTTTGGCTAGCTCTAAACGGGCTTTTGAAATAACGGGATTCATTGTTTTATCCTTTCTTGGGCTGGTTGATATTTGATGGAAACCGATAAAACCTATCTCAAATACACAAGCAACGCTTGGGTATGAGATGATTGCTTTAGGAGCGTTTGGGGGCTTCGCTCCCAAAAAGCGGTCTTCAGGTTTGCAAGGCAAACCGAGTAAAAATTAGATAAGGCTATATTTTTTTAGGTCGCCTTTGAGACTTTCAAGCTCGCTAAGCTTTTTTTCTATCGGGAGTTGGCTTGTTTTTATTTGATTGATTTTTTGCATTTTGTTGCGTTTGTAGAGGAGCTTCATCGCTTCTTTGAGATTGCTTGGCGGGATAATACTTTCATCAAGGAGAATCTGGGCGATTTGGGGGTGGCTTTGATTCAAGCACAGCGCTTTGAAACTCTCTTGCGTGGAGCTAAAATCAAACTCATCGAGCCACTCGACTACGAAATCGACATTGGCAGGCATTAACGCCATCGCTTTGATGATACTGGCTTCAAGGCTATCATAAGTCGGTCGGGGTATTTCTTTTACCTTAGGGAGTTCATTTTTAAGATATTTGCTATCACACCCGAGCTTTTTAGCAACGGCTTGTTCGTAAGATTCACGGATAAAGTCATTTTGGATACTGCTAAGAAATTTTTTCACGGCGATGATAGCTTTATTTTTTTCTTCAATACTTCCCATATTTTTTAGCAATTCCCGCAGGGCAAACTTGATAATCGGGATTCTTTTGGCATTAGCGATAGTCTCTATCTCACCTTTTGCGACAAGCTCCGCACAATCTTTCCCCCCACTGATTGCCAGCACTTCGCTTTCATATTGGCTTTGAGCAATCAGAGCCTCGATACTTTTATGGGTGGCATTAATGCCGGCTTTGTCATTATCGAGACACAAGATAATCTTGGCTTCAAGTTTGGCAAGGCTAGCGATTTGCTCGGTGCATAATGCCGTCCCGCAGATGGCAACCACGTTTTTAAAGCCCGCTTGAGAAAGCATAATACAATCCATATAGCCCTCAACCACAATCACTTCTTTTTTGGCAATAATGCTGTCTTTGGCTAGATGGTAGCCATAAAGAATGGTGCGTTTGTTATAGATTTTGCTTTCTTTTGAATTGATATATTTGGCTTGGGGTTTCTTATAATTGTTCGGTTCTAACACCCTAGCACCAAAGGCTGTTACTTTGCCAAATTTATCCCATATCGGAAACATCAAGCGATTGCTAAAGGGCGTATAAGTCTGCCCGTTCATATCTTTATACAACACCCCGCTAAAAAGGGCAAACGGCACATCGGTATCATTGATAATCTTTTTAAATTCAAAACTCAGCGGGCAAAAGCCCAAGCTAAAGCGGGCGATACTCTCTTCAGATACGCCCCGCTCTTTGAAATACGCTAAGGCTTCGGGTGTGTTCTTTAGTGTCGTGGCAAAATAGTCTTTGCAGGTCTCAAGCAAAAGGGATTTAGGCTTTTTTTCCGCACTTCCCCCACTTTTAAACTCGAGTGTAAAGCCGATAAGGTCAGCGACCTTTTGGCAGGCTTCATTGAAATCTAGCTTTTGATGGCGGGCTACAAAATCAATCGCATCGCCCCCGACACCACAGCCAAAGCAATGATACACGCCTTTGGACCTACTGACACTAAAGCTGGGCGTCTTTTCATCGTGAAAGGGGCAACAGCCCATATAATTGCTCCCTGATTTTTTTAGCACGACAAAATTAGAAATCACTTCGACAATATCGATGGCATTTTTGAGGGCTTCTAAATTAGCTATCATTATTTATCCTTTAAAATTAATTTCCAATACTCAAAGCAACGCTTTGGGTATGAAATGGTTACTTTAGGAATGGAGCAGAGTTTCACTCTGCGGAATGGTCTTCAGATTGGCTCTTTAGGCGAATCGAGTGAAACTAAAGTATATTCATCTAATAGGTCCTTAATAGCTTCGATTTCATCTTCCATATTTTCGATATGCTCGGCTAATAGCTCATTACGCTTTTGCATACGATGGATAAACAATCCTATCAACATAAATAAGAACGGCACAATACAAATCACTATTTCTAACATCACAACTCCTTTAGACATACATTGCCAGCAACATAGCGTGTGTATCTTTTTTCCATACCTTGCAGATATTGCGGATAAAACCCTCGACTTTGGCGAGGATAATATTATTTTTCTCGCAGGCTTTTTCTAGCTCCACGTATTGATAACCCCGATTATTGAAATCAATTTCTACATATTCCCTGCCAGCCTCTAAGATAGCATTGGTTAAAAGATAGGCGTAGTTATAAAAATCCACCAAACAATCACTTTGCTTTTCGATGGCTTTAGCAAATAGGAAGCGAGCGAGCTTGAGTGCTAGAAGCGTTTTGATTTCATCACAGATGTCGGTGAGTTCTGCAGTTTCTCTTGTTTGTGCGGGAACTTTTTCAAATCTAATTTGAATACAATCTTTAAAAAGTTTCTGGACTTTCATTAGCTCTCTAAAATTATCCCCATATTCCTTGCCACGCTCTTGTAAAATAATGGTTTGTCGGTTGATCATTTTGATTCCTTTGTTTGATGATTTGATGGATTGCTTATATTCTTTCTCGATAAGCTTGAGCTGTTTTTTTGCTTGGTCGAACTCCTGTTTGGCATTTTCATAGCCTGATTGCACTTGCTCTAATTGCTGTTTTGCCTTTTGATAGGCTGTTTTTATCTGGGAATGGATTGCTTGTTGCATTGTCGCCATAAATCACCTCCTACCTCGTTGTAATAATTTTTGACTTGATCGACTACTCTATAATGGAAATTATTTTGATACGCCCGCTCAAAGGACATCTTTTGATAGATAAGCCCGTTGTATTCAAAAAAATACTTGGGGCTATAGTCGGCGTTATTGCCCTTGAGTGCTGGTTTATTGAAATTCATTTATTATCCTTTGTGTTTTTATTTATGAAAATGAATCTCATTTTTTGATAGAATGGTCCTTATTGAGTTAAAGGACAAACAATGTTTAAAAAAATGATGATTCTTTCTGTGTTTTGCTGTGCTGTTTTTGCAACACAGCCCCAACAAGATTTGATAACTAAAGCAGGAAAAACAAAATTAGCCCTGCCTATGGGAGACAAACAAAGCTTGCTTATTAAACCCAAGACTTGCGATACGGAACGTAGAGGTTGTTGTAGTTGGCACGGGGGCGTATGTGGTTGCTCCAATGGGCGAGCGGTTTGTTGCGATGGCACAGCAAGCCCGAGTTGCGGTTGTTAAATCTGCACTATTGCCACTGCTTCATCCATTGAATCCATAGCGTTGCGCTTGAATTTCAAGCTAATGGGGTCGAAAAACACCTCTTCTTTGAAATGCTTGCCCGTTTGCTTGTTTTTCTTAATGATGATGGTCCGTTTATTGGGGTGAAACTCTTTGTCGGTGAGTTCTTTATCAGGCTTGGTGTGTTCGATTCTTATCGTTATGGAGCTTTCGTGTCCGCCTTTTTTACTTCCCATTGGGTTATTCGGGTCGCTTTTGGCGGTCTGAATGACTAGAATAATAAGAATCTCTAAGTTATGGGCGAGCTTAGCCAGCGTGCTAAATTTCGCCGATTCCTCTTCTTCCATACTGCGAGACTTAGGCACATCGATACGCATTTGTGAATCAATCAAAAATACTTTCACGCCTTGTTTATGCAGATGTTTGATATTATCGCTGACTTGGGATATATCATAGCCATCATTGATGATATAGAGATTTTTCCCTGCCTTATCGATGAAGCTACTATCATTTTGCATTTTGCGGGTGATATATTGGCGGGCGGTAAATTCAAAACAAAAAAAGCACACGGGGTGTGTCTTTGCCATAAATTCGAGAATCTGCAAACCTAAGGAAGTTTTACCCGCTTCTGGCTCACCACTTAGTAGCACCATTTGGGACGTCTCAAAACCGCCTGCCAAACTCAAATCCAAAAAATCTACCCCCGTTTTGAACTTGGGGACAGCGGGCATATTCTCAAACGCATTCGCCCAGTCCGCAAAGCTTTTGTAATCTTTGGGCGGGGCGGGGATTTTAGAAGTTAGCACATTGATGTCGGCAATCTCGCCCTCTTTGGCTTTGAGTAGCAATTCCGTAGCGATTTTTTCTTGCGTGCGGAGCTTGAATCGTCGCTCCATTTCCGGGATATATTCCATAAAATCGACAATCGGGGAAGCGGTTTGGATTTCAAGGAGGACTTCCCGATATTTTTGCGGGATATGCTCTAATAGTAAGGCAATGCTGATAGGCTTTTTGTCATCGTGGAGTAAAAGCATTTGGCTATAAACTGCCCCGCTATCTTCGCTAAAGTGATAGGGCTTGACATAATGGGAAAAGTCTGCCATTTTATCGGGGAATTCAAGGAGCGAAGCGAGGATTTGGCTTTCTAATGCAGTCATTTATTCCCCCTTGTCTCTAAACTCCAAAAATACCTCGAGCAACACATAACACACCACAAAGCCTGTCGCTAGCAATAAGATAAACAACATTATGAGTAATGTTTTCATCACACACCCCTTAAAAATCTATCTCGAATATTCAAGCTTGCTTGAATATGAGATGGTAACTTTAGGAGCGAAGCGAGGCTTTGCCTTGCGTAGAGGTCTTCAGATTCACGCAGTGAATCGAGTAAAGATAATGGTAAGGTTTTCATCACGCACTGCCTTTATTTGGTGATGAGCGGGGATAAATCCCTTTGTTTTGGTAATATTCGCACTCTTTGACCCATTGTTGGTAAGTGTGGGTCTTTTGCTGTAGATGAGCGATGATGGCTTGTATTTCTTGGGGATTGCTGGCATATTCTTGGAAAAACTTGGATTTTTTTGTGATGAAAGTTTTTGCCATCAAATCCAATAAAACAGCGTTTTTATCTTGTGTTTGCATAGGTATATCCTTGAAAATTTTTGATTATTTTTATGCGGTTTGCTAAGGCAAACCTGAAGACCACTCACGGGAGCTAAGCCTATGGGTGGGTGGGTCAGTTTCGCTCCTGAAGCACAGGGTATATCCTGCTATCGCAGGAATATCAACTTGGGGCGGGCGGGCAAAGTTTCTAAGGTTTAAAAGTTTGGAATTGCTTGTTTGTTAATTTTGCAGGTAAAATGCTAAGGCGAACAAATGGCAAGACCATTCAGCGGGTTTGGAGTGGCAACATTCTAATAATTCCCCCTTGTATCTTGAATATTATACGTGTTGGTCTCAATCTCGTTAATATCACTGATAAACCGCTCCAAAACGCCATCTTTGAAGCGTATAATCACATCAATCATCTCATCACTATTTTCAGCTTGCTTGACATTTTGCAAAAACTCATCACAATCACCCTTTATATCGTTTATCACATCGTTTAAATCTTCTTTGATGTCATCTAAAATCATTGTCAATTCTCCACTGGATAATCAAAAACATCTATCTCGAAATACAACCCGACAAATAGGGCGTATTTCTTGATTATTTTTGATATCTCATCTTTGTTTGATTCTGTTTCTAGTTCAATAATTCCCTCGAAAAAATCTTCCTCGCTTCTCATACTGCCATACATAATCTCGGCTTCTTGCTCTGCTTCAAGCAGTCTATCCTGTGGTATTTTTGCTCTCAAGGCAACCATCTCTTTAAAGACATCATCTTTCACGCCTAATCTAAAATTAATATCAAGGGATTTTGTATCAATATTAGAAAACGCCCCCGCATATTCTTCTATTTCTTCAATTGTCATATTAGCTCCTTTCACACCAATTGTTTTATTTTTTCAATAATAATTTTTTTAGCAGTCTTCTTACTGCCTATGATTTCATACACACGATGAAACATATCTTCAACTATTTTTTCAGCTTCCTTGTTTTTTTGGTTTTCCCCATCTTGCAATCGCTTTTCAAATATAGCACGCAACGCCTCTATATAATCGTAGAGATAGCACACACCATAATCAAAATCATCGGATAGCTCTTTAGTGTGATGTTCTATCAACCTTATAAGCTCCTCTTCTGTTTCTTCTTTATTGGGGCGTTGGTCTCTCTCCATATAAACTACACGTTCGCCATACTTGAAGACCAGTTTATCCAATAAAACCCTAGCACGGATTTCAAGATTTCCTATTGTATAGAGATTCTCTAAGTTGCTTTTTTTACATTCTCTTGTAAAGTTTTCTAAAAATTCTCTGATTGTTTGCATATTAGCTCCTTATTTAATTTCTTATTTTGCTCTGGGAGTTAGCTTCAACTAGTCTTCCAAACCCATCACATTCTGTTAAATACACGCCCCCCTCGCAGTTAGTGCAGTAATTACAACTTTCTAGTGTATCGGAGTTCTTGCACCCGTTGCAGTAAGTAAGACATTTGCTATTTTCGCAGTTAAGGCACTCACGGCAATCAAAGCATTTATCACATCTATGGGAATCAATTACCCATTCCGATTTATAGGAGCAACTGCAAGATTCACAATACTCGCATTTAATGCAAGAAACGCAAAATTCGCACTCACGGCAAGAAACGCAGTTAAGGCATTCATTACATCCAAAGCACCCAATGCAGTTTATTAGCTCCCTGCTATCAAAACAGCCCTCGCAGTTAATAAGGGACTGGGACGCTTGTTCTGCTTCTTCTTCCGTGTATGTTTTTATATCCCAATAATTTTTCCCATCCGTGTAATATTTTCTATTATCAATTTCTTCTATTTCCATTTTAAGTCCTTTTATGCACTGATTAAATGTTCTATAATCTTATACCCGCCCACAATAGCCACTGCTGACCCAGCAATAGTTAGGCAAATCACAAACACGCTCAAGAAAAAACAAACTATATCAATCAATGCATCTGTATTTATTTTCATTGTTGCTCCTTATTTTCTTTATTTATTGCTCTAGCAGTCTTTTTGGGTGTTTTTAACAAGGTCCGCAACACCTTTATTATCAGCGTGCATTCTAGCTCCACCTCCTCTGTTTGTTCTTCATTGCGGTATCTCGTCTTACGATGCATTTTTGTTATATCACTATCTGGTGGCGCGATGATTTTCACATCAAATGTTTTGAAGGCAAATTGACGAAGCTCTTTTAGCTCATCTTGTATTTTTCTTATTGCTTTTTGGTTTTGTTTTTTTAGCAAAGTCCAAACACAAAAAACGAGGAAAGAATTTAAGAAAAAAGCAATGATAAATAGTTTCCAATCCATTTTTGAATCCTTTTATGATTTATTTTTGATTTGAATAGGGAATTTATGGAGATAAATTGCGGTTTTTATGTGCCAGTTTTAGTTTATTTTAAGAGTGCCAAAGATACACAAACCCGTATTTATCGTATCCAAGAATTTGAAGTAACAGCGTGTTTTTTGGTATGTATTTTGATGTCAAATAGCGATAAAGTCAAACTTTCAAATGTTTATAAGTCTAAACATTTGGAGGGTGAAAACCCCGCTACGCCGACCAGTGTGCTTCTAAATCAACCCCCTAAAACACGCTATTTGTTTTTCTTCAAATTCCACCTGTGCCAGTTATGTGCCAAAAGCTCCCTTAGCTATTAACTCAAG
>NZ_MLAM01000018.1 GCF_002272825.1 Helicobacter sp. 11S02596-1
AAATATTCCAAAAAGGGTTGCGGGGGCGGGGTAGAAGGGGGGGCGCGGGGGGGGGAAAAAAAAAGACCCCCCCACCCCCCCCCCCCCCCCCCCCCCCCCCCCTCCCCCCCCCCCCCCACCCCCCCCCCCCCCGCCTGTGCCAGCACCCCCCCCCCCTCCGCCACCGCCCCCCGAACCGCCGGCGCCGTTGTTTTTTGTTTCCCAAAATGATTTGAGTGACAGCCTTGTGAAACTTTTGGGTATCCAATACAAAATCTATCGCCTCCATACTGATGATATTACCCGACATATTGATGAGCTGTTTTTTATCCCCCAAGAGTTTCGCCAACATATCTGGGCAAACGTGAGTGCGGGCAAGCTTAGCGACAAAGCTTCAGGCAATGCTTACAAAACCTTTCAAGCTGGCTATGACTATGCGTGGGCATATGATGGGCTTCGGTGGTTTGTTGGGGGGTTAGCAGATTATACTTATGGTAATCTCACGGCCGATTTATATGCAGGCAAAGTCCATTCAGTGGGGCTTGGGGCGTATTTTCAAGGGAATTATTATTACCAGAAAAATTTTGGCTTGAGTATCGATGCTTATGCAAAATATGCTTTTAATCATTACAACACAGACGGCAGGGCGGATTTGGATTACAACACATTCACAAACAACTATCATTTGATGTTTTTTAATCTCCGAGCGGGGTTTAAAGCACCGATTTCTTATGATAATAGCTGGTTTTTAGAACCCGGAATGCGTGTGAGCTGGGCATATATCAATCGGGCGGATTATGTTTATAAAACCACTGCCCCCCAGCTCAATCCCGACACGGGCGATATTCGTTTTCGGGATATTGATATCCATCTCCAGCAAGAAGCAGGCAAGATTTTTGGTAATCAATTTTTCCTCAATGTCGGCAAAATCTATCAAAATGATTCGATTTATTTTGATGTCCGCACGGGTTTGAGCTTTGCTTATGATTCTAGCACGGGCGGGGATATGCAGTTTGTCCAAGATGGGTATGAAGACCACCCTATCAAAGCGACAACGCCCCGAGATTATCGCTTGGGTGTGGCATTTGCTTCCAATCTTGCGATCAAAGAAAATCTCAAATTTTATCTTGATTTCAAACGCACATTTTTTAGCCACGTAGATACGAGCTATTTGGTAACGTTTGGGTTTCGCCTAGAGATTGGTAGATTGTTTAAACGCCCCGCACCACCCCTTATGCCTGCGCCTATCAAGCGCCAAAAAAGACCGCTCAATCGCTACAATGTCGGCGATGGTGTGGTGAAAAATGATTGGGTGCGGGTGCGGAGCAGAAGCGTAGCCCCAAAAGAAGTCGAAAATCAAAATTTCAGACCCAAGATGAGAACAAAGCCTTGAAATCAAGGTTTTTTGGAGGGGGTTAATTTTCTTGCTGTTTTTTTGTGCGCTTGGGATGATAAAAATTCATCAGATAAATCGCCCCGATGGCAATCCCGCCACCAATGATAGTGTGGAGTTGTGGGACTTCACCCAAGATAATCCCAGCAAATAACAATGCCCCGATAGGGACTAATAACACAAAAATCCCGCCTTGTGCCACACCTAAAACCTTGATCCCTTTGTAAAAAATCGTCGTGGCAAATGTTGTCGATAAGATGGTTACGCTAAACATCGAAAACCAAAAGCTTGATTTGACTTCAAATAATGGCTGGATGTCTTGGATAAATAACGAGGGCAAAAAGATAATAAAAGGGATTAAGGTGCTATAAAAATTGATCGCAATCGGGTGGGCAGATTCGGTCGCATATCGCGAACTCACGGTTAGAGCTCCCCACATCAGTGCAGCGAATACATAAATCATATTAAAAAGCGAAAATAATGTGTGGGGATTGGAAACATCGATCAAAAATGCTCCGGAGATTGCGCCTAAAAGCAAGCCGATTTTTTCTTTTCTTAGCAATGTGCTTTTCTTGAGTGCTGTCCAGATGATGGTCGCAAAGAGAGGGGAAAGGGCTTCAGCGATCACGCCCGCACTGCCTGCATCGCCATATTGCAAGCCGATGAGGAGAAGGTAGTTATAGATGGTATTGAAAACGCCCACTAAAATCGTGGGCAATATCGAGCTTTTAGGCAGAGAAAAAGGGATTTTCAAATAAACCATCACGGGCAAAAATGTCAAACTCACGATAGCGCATTTGATACAGGCGATCATAAATGGATCGAGCTGTTCGACCATTATTTTTGATGCTGTCCAAGTCAGCCCCCATAGCATCATTGCGACAAACATCAAGCCCCGCATTAAGATTCCTTGCTAATTATTATTAACGATGTTTTTTGTGGATCTCTTTTAGCATCGTTTCAAAGGCTTCTTTGGTGCCAGGTCGGACTTTTTGTGTGAAGCTCACAAGGACAATTGCGATACTCGCACACAAAAATCCCGGCACGATTTCATAGATTTCAAAATACGCCACACCAAAATTTTTATAAAGGATAACAACAACCGCCCCCGTAACCATCCCTGCAATCGCACCCAAACGTGTCATTCGTGACCAAAAAAGCGAGAAAACAATCACGCTACCAAAACTCGCTCCAAATCCTGCCCACGCATAGGCGACGATACTAAGAATGCTTGAATTTTTATCCGTAGATATGAAAAATGCCACGCACGCTACGATCAAAACCGAAATCCGTGAAAATGTCATCACGAGTTTGGGCGGGGCTTTTGTATTAAAAATCTTGCGATAAAAATCTTCAGCGATAGTTGATGAGGATACTAGCAATTGCGAACTTGCGGTGCTCATCACGGCTGCGAGTATCGCACTTAAGAGAATGCCAGCAATCCAAGGGTTGAAAAGTAGCTGGCTCATCACGATGAATATTTTTTCAGGATCGTTCAAAGATATATCAAATTTCACGATATAAGCAATCCCCAAAATCCCAATCATACACGCACCAAAAAGGCTAACGACCATCCAAGAAATCCCCACGGCTGTGGCTGTTGGGATTTGGCTCACAGAGCGTATCGACATAAAACGCACCAAGATATGGGGTTGCCCAAAATACCCCAGCCCCCAAGCTAGCGAAGAAATGATACCCAAAGCACTCACGCCTGTCCCAAAGGAGAGGGCTTCAGGCTTGATTTCTCTCACCAAAGACATCGCTTCACCCCAGCCCCCGAGATGATAAAGCATTACACAAGGAACGACAATAAGCGCACCCATCATCAAAAGCCCTTGGATCAAATCGGTCCAACAGACAGCTTTATAACCGCCAAAAAACGTATAAGCCACGATGATCACCGTGCCTGTGATAAGGGCGTAGTTGTATTTGATACCAAAGGTGGCTTCAAAAAGCTTCGCCCCACTGACTAGCCCAGAAGAAATATAAAATATAAAAAATATCAAAATGACAAATGCTGAAATGAGTCGCAAAATATGCTTGTCATCAGAAAATCGTGTTTCAAAATAATCGGGAATAGTGATGGAATTTGCGATCACGCTGGTATAGATTCGCAATCTTTTGGCGACCAATGCCCAGTTGATAAACGCCCCGATACTTAGTCCGATGGCAATGTAGCTTGATATCAACCCGCTCACATATAACGCCCCGGGTAATCCCATCAAAAGCCACCCGCTCATATCCGAAGCCCCCGCTGAAAGCGCACTGATAAAAGGGCCCATTGTGCGATTGCCTAAGAAATAATCCTCCGTGGTTTCATTTTTTTTGTAAAAATAAAAACCAATATAGAGCATAATCAACGCATAGATGATAAACGTAGTAACGATTGGAAAACTTAAACTAACAGTTTCTAAACCCATTTTAATCCTTTTTTAGTGCTCTGGCACCTAAGTTGCCGTATCGGTGATAAGAAATGCTGACAGATTTTTCAAAATGATAATAAAGCAGTTCAAAACGCCCATTCATAAGGGGTTTTGCCGAAGCAATCACGACAGCATTGAGCGCTGCGGCTTGATAGATCGGGTTGGTTTTGTCTGGTTTGGCAAAATAGCGCACCCGTCCAAATTGCGAGATTTTTTCTGCAAATTCTTTGTCGCTCTCATAGTGGATTTGTGCGTTGAGGGCGAGTTTGGCAAGATTTTGCTCGAGGAATGCAAAATGCGGGTTGCTCTGTTTTGAAGCGATACTAAGGCTCAAAGGAATGCCACAGGTATTTGCCCCGATGATCACACCCATCATATCTTGGAGGCTATCTTCTTCGCTGATGCGATAACCGATGGATTTGACTTTGGTGTAGGAAAATAGATTGTCTTCGCCACGAATATGGACATAATCTTTTTTGGTTTCAAATTCATTTTTATTGTGATAGGCATAGCTTTTTGCCATAGCGATGATAGGCGTGAATGCTTCTTTTTGCTTTTCGTTCAAATCCGGAGATTTTTGGAATTGCTCAAGATTTTTAGAGATCTCTGAATCAAGCAAGTGCGAATCAGCAACCTCTTGGGTGATGTTTGTGAATTGCGTGATGTAGTTGAAAATCCCTACCTTGCGTCCAAAACCGATGGCGGATTTTTTGATACCGCCAAATGGCTGGCGCAATACGATCGCCCCGGTGGTGGGTTTGTTGATATAGATATTACCGGCTTCGATATGCTCGATATAATAATCCCACTCACGCTCATCGAGAGACTCCAATCCGCTTGTAAGCCCGTATCCTGTGGCATTTGCCAAATCGATTGCGTGGGCGAGATCTTTGGCACACATTACCGAGAGGATAGGGACAAAAAGCTCGGTTTTATGGGTGTAATCCCCCTCTTTTGTGCCATATTTGATAGCGGGTTTCATCAGATAGGGGTTATTATCGATAAATTCGGGTTTGATAGCCCATTCTTCGGTTGCTTCTTTGGAGTCGATGGCTTTTTGAACCTTGTCATTGACCTTATCAGCGAGTGTGCCGATTTTGTTTTTCAAAACAAATGGATCGCCTACTGCCATACTTTCTGTCGCATCGATAAGGGTTTTTTTGAAATTTTCATCATTATAAACCTCTTCTTCAAGGATCAAAAGCGATGTGGCAGAACATTTTTGCCCCGAATTGCTAAAGGCTGAATGGATAATATTTTTGATGGCTTGATCCCTGTCTGCCATCTTGCTTACGATGGTGGCGTTTTTCCCGCCTGTTTCAGCTGAAAGCAAAAGTGCGGGGTTGGCTTCGAGCATTTTATAGGCGGTATCTTCGCCTCCTGTGAGGATCGAAAAGCTAATCGCCTCATCGCCTAGGAGATATTTGCTAATATCTGAACCCCTCGCAGGTAGGTAGATAAGGGCGTCTCTTGGAATCCCTGCTTCCCAAAAACATTCACACAGCATATAGCCCGTAACGCTTGAGAGGCTGGAGGGTTTATAAATCACACGATTTCCCGCTGCTAGTGGCGCAGCGATAGTCCCTGCTGAAATCCCTACCGGGAAGTTCCACGGCGCGATCACTACACCAATGCCTTTGGGGGCAAAATGCGTGTTGGGGTTTTGTTCTTTGAGGACTTTGAGGCTGTAGGGATAAAATTCCAAAAAGTCGATGGCTTCGCTGACTTCAGCGTCAGTTTCTGCATAGGTTTTGCCTACTTCTAAGGCGGCGATACCGATGAGATCGCCTCGTTTTTCACGCAATTTCTGTGCGGTTTGTGAAAGGAGTTGGTGGATTTTTTTGGGGTCTGTTTGAGAAAATCCGCTCTTATCTTCTTTGGCGATTTGGAGGATTTTCCCGATAGCTTCCTTGTCAGCTTGGGCGATGGAGGCGATTTTTTTATTATGGATTTTGTCAAAAACATCTGTGGTTTTCATCCCGGCTGTTTGGATCTTTTCTCCTGCGATAGGGCAGAGTTCCAAGACGGGCAAATTGCTGTATTTTTCTTTGATTTTTTGCGCCCATTGCCTGTTTTGTGGGAGGATAAAATCCGTGTCGCTTTCGTTGCTAAATGTGTCATTATCATAAGTGCTTTTAGCGCTTTGAGGCAAGAGGCGGTTTTGGACTCTGTGGGTAGAGTTATCGAGCTTGGCGATATTTTTGAGCGAATCCAAAAACAGCTGTTTTTGGATTTCCCAGTTTTTTGATCCGACTTTGAGATTGAAAAAATACCGCATAAAATTGTCTTCGCTGGTATTTTCATCAAGTCTTCTGACCAAATAAGCGATGGCGTTATTGAAGTGCTCTTGGTTGCACACCGGTGCATACAAGATAAGCTTGTGCATTTGGGAGAGTTCATAAGAGGCTTGCAAGCTCATCCCCTCAAGCATTTCAAATGTGAAGCTTTCTTGTGCGCCTTTTTCATAGATTCTTGTGTAGGCATAGGCGATCTCAAAGATATTGTGTGAGGCAATACCCACGTTGATGTATTTGTAATTATCTCCCTCCAAAACAAAATCAAGCATTTTGTTGTAGTTCGAATCGGTATCCATTTTTTTGGAAAATGTCGGGAGTTCCCAGCCTTTTTGGGAAGCGATGGTTTCTTCTGATTCCATATTTGCCCCTTTGACAAAGCGTATCTTGATGGGGGGTTTGCCTGATTTTACACGCTCTTTGGAGAATGCGTGGAGTTTTTCTAGGTAATGGAGAGAATCAGGGATATAAGCTTGCAAGACAATGCCAGCGTGGATGTCGAATTTTGCAATTGACTCCATAAAGGCAGCGACCGTGAGTTCTAAGTCTCTAAATTCTTCCATATCGAGGTTGATGAATTTTTTTACGCCGTGTTGTTTTTCGTAATCTTGCGCGATGGCATAGAGTTCATCAAGGCGCTTGATGACTTCGTTTTTGGAGTATTCAAAATCAATGATATTGATTTGTGAAAAAATCGTGGTGATTTTGATCGAAATGTATTTGATATGCTTAGATTTCAGGGCGTCTTCGTATTTTTTCATCCGATAGTGTGATTCCGCTTCGCCCAAGACTTCTTCGCCGATGAGATTGACATTGAGCGTGATATTTTGGGCTTCTCTTTTGATGATATGGGCATCAAGTTTGGATTTTTCCTCATCTAGCACCATTGCTTTGGTATCCTCACGGATATAATTGACAAAAAATGGCACGCTAATACTTGGGGCTAGCTTGCCTGCAGACAGGAAAGAAAACAGCAAGAATTTTTCATAAGCGGTGAAAAAATCTGCAATGCCGTATTTGCCTAAAATATATTCGATTTCGCCAAATCGGGCTTTGTTATCAAAACATCGGAAACTGCGGTCAAGTAGCTCGATAAGCATTACTTTGTTCTTGGGATTATCCAAGAGTTTTTGCATTTTTTGATGGAACTTTTTCTCTGTTGCAGAGATGTGTTCAGTGATTTTTTCTTGTAGCATTTCTGCAAGTTGGAGTGATTTGGAAACTAACTCATCCATAATTTTGTCCTTATTTTTGTGGAATTTCTGAAAGTTTAACATATAAGATATGTTAAATTCTCTTAAAAATTTAATAAATGGGTAGCAAAATCAATCAATTTTTTTTGCCAGTGTAGAAATGCTACATCTATCCCTGCGAATATATCCCAAGATTTGGGGGTTTTGAAAGGATTGTATTCATTGACTTCTGAAAAAAATTTCTTGAATATTTTCTTGATTTGTTACCAATTTTCAAAAAGCTAAAAAAACAATACAAACTATGGGTATTTTTTTGCTAGCAATGAATATGATTGTAGATTGAATGAAGTTCATCCCGACAGGAGAGAGAATGCAACCGAACAATAATAGATTTGTGCGCGATCTCAAAACACGCCATTTGATGATGATAGCCTTTGGCGGGGCGATGGGGACAGGGCTTTTTGTCGGCACGGGGGAAAGTCTGCATACCGCCGGTCCTTTGGGGACTTTGATTGCTTATTGTGTGGCTTCAGTGATTGTTTATTCCATTATGCTTTCATTGGGTGAGCTTAGCTCGTATTTTCCTGATACAGGGAGTTTTGGCGATTATGCCCATCGCTTTATCTCGCCATCTGCGGGGTATCTAGTTTTTTGGCTTTATTGGCTCAATTGGGTGGTTGCTGTTGGTGTGGAGTTTATCGCGGTGGGATTTTTAATGCAAAAATGGCTACCTAATGTCCATATTTGGGTCTGGGTGGTGTGTTTTGCCTCGATTATTTTTGGCTTCAATGTCTATCGGGTGAAAGCTTTTGCTGAAAGTGAATTTACCTTGTCGCTTATCAAGGTGATTGCGGTGAGCGTGTTTTTGATTATCGGCTTTGGGATGATGATTTATCATTTGTATTTGAATGGTTTTGCCCTCACATTTGCGAATTTTTATTTTCAAAGCCCCGAATATATGGGATTTTTCCCCAACGGCATTCAAGCGGTGTTTATGACGATTTTGGCTGTGAATTTTGCTTTTACAGGCACAGAAGTCATCGGCGTGGCTGTGGGGGAGACAAAAGACCCCGCTAAGGCAATGCCAGTGGCGATCAATGCGACATTATGGCGGTTGATAATCTTTTTTGTCGGATCGGTGGTGATTTTGGCGACATTTTTGCCGATGAATGATGCAAGTATTACTAAAAGCCCCTTTGTAGGCGTTCTGGAGATTTTTAACGTCCCCTTTGCCGCAGATGTGATGAATGCGGTCTTGATTATTGCGTTGCTATCGACAGCCAATTCGGGGCTTTATGCCTCTGCACGGATGATTTGGGGCTTGGCTGAAAAGAAAATGCTCCCTAGTCTCTTTGGCAAGGTCAATAAGCGGGGTATCCCGATGAATGCGCTCATCCTTTCAATGATAGTGTCTTTGATTGCCTTGTTGAGCTATTTTTTCGCCCCCAAAAGCGTGATTAATAATCTGATTGCGGTGAGCGGGTTTTCGATGATGTTGGTTTGGGTGAGTGTGAGTATCGCGCAATATAAATTCAGAAAATGGTATCTCGCACAAGGCAATCGCCTCGAGGATTTGCCCTACAAGACGCCATTTACACCCGGAATCCAAATACTTGGGATTATCGGCTGTGTGGTTTCGATGGTGGGGGCTTATTTTGATGTGGCGCAACGGGTAGCGATCTATGGGACGATTATTTTTTGTGTGATTTGTTTGGTGAGTTATTATATTTCTACTCGGTTTGTTTGGAAACAAACCTGAAGACCGCTCATCTATTTTCTACTCGATTCAGTTTAAAAACTGAATCGCAAGACCACTTCGGGCAGTCCAACTGCCCTGCGTTCCTAAAGCTCAGGGTTATTCCCAGCTTCGCTGGTCATCAACCCGGTTTCTTCGGTTTTTATTATGCTTACTCGGTTTGTTTGGAAACAAACCTGAAGACCATTTCGGCAGGCAAAGTTTCTAAGGTTTTTACTTGATTCGATAAATCAAGTCCTTATTATGAAATCTTCCTTTAAAACAACTCGCTATGCGAACCGATACGCAGGGCATTGAGAATCAAAATATCTTCGCATTTTTCATAAATCAATAATAAATCAGGCAAGATATGGCATTCCCTAAGCCCATCATAACTGCCTTTAAGCTTATGGTCTCTATATTTGGGTTCTAGGATTTCATCATTAGCGAGGCGATTTAAAATCTCTCGAACGCTTTTTCGATTTTGTGGGCTTAATTTTTTAAAATTCTTGGAGAATCTTTTTGAATCAACAATTTTATATTTTGTTGCCATTCAAAATCGCCTCTTCCATTTCCTCCGCACTATCATAGCCCTTGATTTTACCTGCTTTGTAATCTGCTTTTAATTGCTGGGATTCTTTTCTTAATGTCGCCACAATCTCATCATCGCTTCGCTTGGTCTTCATTTTTAAATTTGCACCCGCTGCCAAGCTTTTGAGTGCTGGCAAAAGTTCGTTACCCACATTTTCAAGAATTACGGTCATCGCATATCCTTTTAATTTTTTGCTCGATTATACCACATACCATAAAGTGCTTAATTTGGATTATTTGCAATGATTCACGTTGTGAATCTAAATACCGCCACGCCTTTTCACCCTATCAACTAAGGGGGCGTGACGGGGGTAGGGGTTTTAAAGGGGTCTTTTTGACCCGCCCACCCAAATGGCGGTCTTCGCAATTCTAAGCCCCCTAGTCCCTTTCTAGCGAATATGAGAAAAAATAACTAGTCGCACAGCTATGGAAAAGAATCATTATTTTGGATTTGATTTAGTTTGAAAAATTGAATCGCAAGACCATTTCATTATTTTTCACTCAGTTTGATTTGCAAAATAAGCAAACAAAGCGAATTAAAAAATCCCTAGTTTTGTTTTCCCTTTTTGAGGCTTTCGCCTTTTAAGGGGAAGGGGGGCTTAAATTGCGAAGTCCGCCCCCCATTCCCCTTAACAACCCTTTCCCCCTGACCCGCCCCCCTAGCAGATAAGGTGAAAAAGCGTAGTAGGCTTTGGTTTGTTGGCGGGTAAGATTTAAATACCTTAGAAACCTATCTCGAATACACAAAGCAAAGCTTTGGGTATGAGATGGTTACTTTAGGAACGCAGGGCAGTTGGACTGCCCGAAGTGGTATTCAGGTTTGGGTTTTAAAACCCAAACCGAGTGAAAAATAATATTCTTTTGTCGCGCTTGTGTGCTGTGAAAAATCGGAAAATTTTGACCCGCCCACCCAATTGTTGAAGTGTAACCGCCGATTTTGCTTTATTATTTGAACTCAATTCGCTTAGCGAATTTGAAGACCACTTCGGCAAGCTAAGCCCGCCTACGTTCCTAAAGGACACAAGCAAGCGACTTCCCCGCCCATCGTTTAAATGTTCCGCCGAAAAGGAACAGAGGCTTATTCTTTTCGGGGCTAATTGGGGGAGAGGCGGTAAAGCCAGAGCCAACTGCTTGGCTCTGGTAGCCTCACACGGCGATTGTTTATGCCCGCAAGGACATAGCAGACGGCAGGTTAGGGGAGGGTTAAACCCCTTTTGTTGAAAACAAAACATTTATGTTTTACTCGATTCGCAAGCGAATCTGAAGATCACTCACAGGGAGTGAATCCCTGTTCGTTCCTAAAGGATAGGGTTATTCCGTGCTTCGCACGTCATCAACCCAGTTTCTAAGGTTTTCATTATGCTTACTCGGTTTGTTTAAAAACCAAAAACCTCATTTTCAAATGTCAAGAAATTATCAAGTTTATGTTTTTTGATTTTTTTCTTATAAATTTCAGCTATTTTTTATCAAACTAGATAAATAATTATGATTATCATTTTATTAGAAATATAAAGGAAAAAGTAAATGAAACAAAAACGCTTGACACAAATTTTTTTTAATCGTTTCAAAAAAACGATTTCTCGCTCACGTTTTGCACTCGTTGCATCGATTTTTGGCACAGCGGTGGGGCAAGGATTGTTCGCAGATAGTATGCCCCCCCCCCCATTAGTAGCCCCAGAAAATAAAAATATCGATAAGTCTAGTAGCTCTGCTACGTATAATGGCATTAATGAATACACAAAAAAAGCTGGTGCAAGCTCCCAGACATTTTTTAAAGCCATTGATGGCAACACTTGGATAGCACTCAAAGATAGCCAAAATTTCAATGATTTTAGGCTCTATACCTATTATCCCGCAGGTGCTTCGCAATCTTCTTTTAGCTTCCCGATCGCCCCCATTGGTCCATTGCCGATTCCTGGAAATAATGGTCGGGGCGTGGGTGCTATTGGTTATAAATCGGCTTCTATTCTCCTAGAAGATGGGATGAATTTTCAAACCTTGATCTTAGGCCCTGCAACTTATGGGAATCTCACATTCAATAAACGCCTAAATAATGTCGATTCAAGTCTTGATAATCTCTCCCTTGGGCTCTATCACAGAGATGACGCCCCGATGGAAGCGCATCTCAAGCACCCCTATGCCTCCCGCTCAGTCCTAAGTATCGCACCGGGGCAATACACGGGAACAGATAAAAGCAGTGATAATCCGGGTGGCTTTAAAAAAGAAGATAAAAAAAATCTCAATATGGGTGGGACGCTACGGCTTTCAAATGGCTCGACATTGAGTGTAGGCAAACAAATAAATACTTATACTAACAATTTTTTTGATAGCGGGACTTATATTGAAGATGACTATAAAAATGATGATGGTCCAACCGGTTTTCCAGGCGATTTTGATGTGCTCGATGTGATCAACTTCAAAGCCAGACAAGAAAGCCAATATGTCTATCCCAAAGCCAAATTTTATAGTGGCGATGCCAATGATAAAGGCGAGGTGTTTGATAGCCTCAAATACCAAGAAGCGGTGGGTAATAATGATGATATGGCTACGATTTCTCAAAATACCCAAGTGAGCTTTTATGCCAAAGAATTTAACAACACCGGCCAACTCTATGCGAGCGGGGGTTTTGGTAGCGTGCATATCGATACCCGCCACGCGGGCACAGAGGCAAAAACGCTTGGCGCTATCAAGGTGCATAATCTCATCACAGGGATAGTCAGCAATGGTGATGACAATCTCACAGCAGATGGGAGAAAAACCCTTGAGGCACAGCAAAAAGCTCTCGAGGCTAAAGTCGCTGCCAAAAAAGATGAGAAAGAAAAAGAAAGCACTAAGGTTAAAGCAAACGAAGCTAGCAGTCCAGCTGATAAAAAAGAAGAAACCACCGCTCAAAATAAGCCTAGTGAAGAAAACAATAATAATGCCGTAGTTGCCAGTTCTGATAATAAAGTTCAAGGAGATGAAACTAGCATTCCCAATATTCCCGATGGGGGAAAAGCAACTGAATCATCAAATACCCAAGCCAATGAAGAAATTGCCCTCATCAAGCCTGAAACCAAAGCCACCCACGATGCCAAAAATATGGTTTTAGCGCTCAATGACAAGATGGGTGAAGACCCGGATGACTACTCCGCACCTGATAAGCATTTTACCTCGTATAACAACTACTCAGAGGGGCGAATGAGCGCATTTGACTACGGGACTATCGATATTATAGGCACGCTAGAAAATAAAACCAGCGGGACGATTTTGCTTGTTGATGGCGGGAGGCTCAATGTTACTGGGGATTTCAAAAACGAGGGCTGGATAATGACCGGGGCAATCGACACCAATGACGCCGGCTATATCAATGTAACTGGCAAAAGCACGCTGTCTTATGAAAAATCCCATATCGGATTTATCTCCAAAAAACAGCCCATCCTTGCCGATCGTGCCTATCTTTTGCTAAAAAGCAAAGGCGGGATTGAGATCACAGACAAACCCGCAGACAACGCCCAGACCACCGAAGCGATCAATCCAGAAAACTTTGCGTTATTTACTGCGAATAAAATAAACGGCAGGCTTAGTGATGTCGAGGAATTTGATGACTACGCCCGTGAAAATCTTAAATTCTCTAGCAGTCTAGGCGATGATAATAAAAACCTCTATGTCTCTATCACAACCAGCCAAGTTGGCAAGCAAAAAAGTATCGCCCAGCTTTACTCAGAGGCGGTATTCCAGCAGTTGATGAACCAGCTCCGAGCCAACGTGGCAAAAAATCTAATACCCAAAAAGATCCGTCATCTTGAGTTTAGCGATCGTATCGCACTTGCCAATGATCTCATCACACAATATGAAGCCACTGCGACAAAACCCTATGATGAGACGGAAAAAAATAAAATCAGCGCTGAAATTGCTAGTATCGATGCCCAAATAAAAGCCAAGCAAGAGGCTTACGATACCATCAAGAAAGAAATAGATAATATTAAACTCCAAAAAAATACATACGTTACTTCAGAACTTAATAGCGTAAAAACTTATTTAGAAAACCATCAACTTTGGGGATTAAATGAAGCAAACGACTTCAAAGCAGAGTTAGAAAAAAGATTAAAAGGCTATGAGGAACAAATCTCAAAAACCACTGATGAGGTAAATAAAAAACATTTAGAAGATAGAAAATCAGCCATCACTTATCTGAAAACAGAGTTTGAAGATTTTTTGAAAGAAAAAAAAGATAACGACGCTGTTTATAATAATAAAGATGATTTTTTAAACAAGATTCCTGAAAAAGTAGCGGAGTATCAGAAAAAAGACCAAGAATTGGCAACTCAAGAAACTCAAAAAAAGCAAGATGTCGCTTATACAGAATATGAGAAATTAGTAGGGGATAAAAACAACAAAGACCGTGATCTCACTAATGAGAAAAAAGCTGAAGAAGCCTACAATGCTAGCCTAGCAGAGCGTCAAAAAAGGCTAGAAAAAATGAAAGAAGCCAAGCGGGTTTTTGAAACCAACGGGGCGGAGGGCTACGATGTGTATAAGATGTTTATTGGTAACCCTGAAGGCAAAGATGGCTATACTGGTTATAATTCCACACTCAATGGCTATATCACGGGATTGGTAGAGGCTATCAATAGTCTTTATACAAAGATAGACAAAAGCGATGCTGAAAATAAACCTATCCTGGATAAAAAACATTTTAGCTACCTCACAGATAGCCAGTTTGAAAAACTCCAGCAAGAATATAACAAGATCTATGACACCGCGCACAACAAAGCCCTCGCGCTCCAAAATGAGATGAGACAAAAGCTCGAAACCCTTTCTAAAGAAAAGCAAGATAAAGAGAAAGCTGATCTTAAAAAACGATATGATGATTTGAATACAGCATTTTCTCAAGCACAGCAGAGTCTCAATGAATATGTCGCAAAAAAGAAAATCGAGCTTCAATCACAGGTAGCAGAAACATCCGAATATAAAACAAAAATATCTGCACAAAAACAAAAACTTCAAACCGAAGCTGTGGAAGCAATGCTTAATTTACAAAAAAAGGAATTGGATGATTTGAAAAGTTCATTAGCGACAAAGGAAAGCCGTTTGGAAACCCTCAAAAAAGATGAAGAAAAAAATAAATCAAGCATAACGCTTTATACAAATCTTGTAAATAATGCTAAAACTGGGATACAAGAAGCAGAAAATAGAATTAAAACCCAAGATAAAACTTATATCGAAAAACATTTTAAAGATGGAGATATTTCTAGCGTTGATGATAGTTTTTATAATTCATTATATGAAAATTATGAAAGCAAACTCAAGGAATTTGAAAAAACCGCTGAGGTTGAGATGGTAAATGAATTATTAAATAAAGATACAGAGAAAAAAGCCTTTGATGAAAAAGTTGCTACCGCTCAAGCCGAGCTTAATAAAGAAAAAGAAGCCATTGGCGTTCAAGGGAGTGAAGCTGTCAATACGGCACTGACCCGCAAAGTAGGGCGTAAAAACGCCCAAGAAACCAAAAAAATCCTTGATAGCTATGTCGGGCAGTTTGAAGCCCTTTATAAGGAGCTAAATAACTTGGACACGACTGTGTTAGCCATCGCGGTGCAAAATGCCGAAAAATTTTCTGATAAGGAACTCAAAGTGATGGAGGGTATCGAAAAGCTTTCCCCCGCACTCAAAAATACCATCGCGGTGCAAATGCAGACATTAGATCCTAGCATTGTCCAAGATGTCATCGCCAAAGTCGATAAACACAATCAAGATTCTGCCCAAGCCACCAAATCCAACACCACCTCAGAAAGTATGGGTGTAATCTTTAAATCCTCTACTACCAATCGCCTCTCAATGCTAAGCAATCCTTTTGGGGGAAGCAATAATAGCTTTGAAGCGATGATTAAAAAAGCCATGCAATACAAATATGCTGATAATGGTGAGGGTA
>NZ_MLAM01000019.1 GCF_002272825.1 Helicobacter sp. 11S02596-1
GTGGTTTGTGAATGGAAACCTTAGAAAACGGGTTGATGACGTGCGAAGCACGGAATAAATCGGGTGGGTGGGTGAAAAAACTTTAGGAATGAAAAGAGGCTTTGCCTCTTGGAATGGTCTTCAGGTTTAATTTTTCAGCGAAAAAATTAAACCGAGTAAAAACAATGGACACCAAATAGTTGCAAGATGTATAATTCTTTTAGGTATTTGTTATGCCTTTTTATAACAAATCCTTTCAATGTGGTTTTGTCGGTTATCGCAAGTAACCGACAAATATAATTATCCCATATCTCGATGATTCCAAGACCTTTACTCAGCTCAAATTTAGCTACAATACACCCATCAAACCCCGTTTCTAATAAGAGTTTCCAACAAGAAAAAAAGGCAACAAAACGCAATGCAAATCGGCACTATCCAGACCCTCCCCATCGCTCGCTTCACCCAAAATGGTGCGTATCTCAAAGCCACAGACACAGAGGTTTTATTGCCAAATAAATTTCTCACAAAGTCGCTTGACGTCGGTGATTGTATGGAGGTGTTTTTATACACAGATTCGCTTGATCGCCCGGTGGCAACGACGCAAAAGCCCATCGGCACACTTGGTGAAATCCTTGCTCTAAAAGTCGTGAGTATCGAAGAAAACGGCTGTTTTTTGGATTTAGGAATTGACAAAGATATTTTTATGCCCTCAAAAAATCCCAAACGATTTCGCATTGGCAAGCCCGTTGTCATCAGGCTCACGCTCGATAAGCAAAATCGTCTCATCGCCAAACTGGGTATCAAGGAGCATTTAGCCCCATTTAAAGGCAAAAATCGCCCCTTAAGCGTGGCGATCTTGCCCTTTGAAATCACGCCCCTAGGCATTGGCTGTGTGGTGAATCAAAAATATTATGGTCTATTGTATAAAAACCAAACCCACACGCCCCTAGAAATCGGCAAAACAAGTCGTGCCACTATCCAAAAAGTCCGCCCTGATGGCAAGCTCGACCTCTCTATCAGCACGCTGGCAAATCTCGGGGATGAAAAAAAGAGACTCTTAGATATTATCGCCAAAACAAACCCGCTAGAACTTGACTTCAACTCCCCGCCAGAGCAGATTCACACCATTTGTCAGATGAGTAAAAAAAGCTTCAAAACCCTCATTAACGCTCTGCTGAAAGAAAACAAAATCAAAATCCTACCACACCCGCAAGACCCGCTTAGAAAGTGCATTTGTCTCGCTTAGGCAGGGCGTAATAAAAACAGATTGGTAATAGTATTTTTGTATAATATTTAGCAAAACATCACAAGGATAACACAATGGTCGTTTTCATTAGTGGCGCATCGGCGGGTTTTGGCAGGGCAATCGCCAAGCGATTTGCCCAAGGTGGGCATCACATCATTGCGAATGCTCGGCGAAAAGACAAGCTAGAATCCCTGCAAAACGAGCTTGGCAAGGCGTGTGAAATCATCGCCTGCGATGTCGCTGACACCGAATACATCGCCAATGCCTTGCGACATCTGCCCCAAGACTTCAAACACATCGACGTCCTCATCAATAATGCCGGGCTAGCACTCGGGCTGGACTCTTCAGAAAACGCTTCACTTAGGGATTGGGAGCAGATGATAGCTACCAATATCAGCGCGCTTGTCCGCCTCACCCATCTCGTGATCCCCCAAATGGTAGCTCGCAAACACGGGCATATCATCAATATCGGCTCGATTGCCGGGACTTATCCCTATCCGGGCGGAAATGTCTATGGGGCGACCAAGGCGTTTGTGAAGCAATTTAGCCTCAATCTCCGTGCCGACTTATATGACAAAAATATCCGTGTGAGCAATATCGAACCCGGGCTTTCTGGGGGGAGTGAATTTTCGCTCGTGCGTTTCAAAGGCGATAGCACAAAGGCGCAAAAAGTCTATGAAAACACGCACCCGCTATTGCCCGAAGATATTGCTGAAGCGGTGTGGTGGGTGGCAAATCTGCCCGCACATATCAATATCAATCGGATCGAAATGATGCCAACTACCCAAGCCCCCGCCCCACTGAATGTAGCAAAAGGCTAGCAAGCCCTAAAAATCACAAGAGAAACGATAGGGGGCGTTTATAGCGTTTCACTCGCCAAAAAAGTCCTTGAAAAGCGGGCTAAGTAAGATCACCAAGATCACGAGCGGGCAAATGTAACGGAGGATAAAAAACCATACTTCAAATGTTTTGTTGCCCAAAAAATGCTCGGTGAAGCCCGCGACTTTTTCCTTGCCTAAAAACCAGCCAATAAATACGATGGAAAACAGCCCGCCCAAAGGCATAATCGCTGAAGATGTGAGCGTATCTGCCCAGTCAAAAAAGCTTTTGCTCCCAAAGGTAAAAGCCCCCGCAGTCGCACCATTGACAGAAGCGATCACGCAAAGCCCCAAAGCATACACGACAAAACTCACCCAAAATGTGGCTTTAAGCCGAGTGAATTTAAAGCGATTGATAAGATAAAGCACAAATGGCTCTAACAGCGAAACCGTCGAGGTAATGCCCGCAAAAATGAGCGCACAAAAAAACAAAAGGGCGATAACATTGCCCGCTAAGCCCATCTTCCCAAAAATCAATGGGAGCGAGACAAACACCAGCCCCGCACCCTCTTGGGGTTGCCCGCCGTATTCAAAGATAAGCGAAAAGATAATAAGCCCGGCAACGAGCGAAATGAGAATGCCCGGGATCACCACCCACAAGGCACTTTTGAGTAGATTTTCTTTGGGGCTTGTCGAGGCAGCGTAGGTGATGATCGTCCCAACACCAAGACTGAGCGAGAAAAACACCTGCCCCAAGGAATCCACCAATACTTTGGTAGTGATCTTTTCGGGATGGAAAACAAACATAAATTCAAACGCCCTGCCAAAAGAGGGCATAAACATCGCATAAATCAACAAGCCGATAAAAATCACAAACAAGAGGGGCATTAAGACAAAATTGAGCTTTTCGATACCATCTTTGATACCTTTGCAAACAATCCACGCCGTGCTAAACAAACACAAACTAAACCCCAAAATCTGCCAATAAACGCTATGATTGAGCAAATCTCCAAATTGGCTTTGGGAATATTCAAGGCTTTGGGGCAAATCAAAACTCACCACAAATAAATAATACAATATCCAGCCTAGCACCACCGCATAAAACGAGAGGATAATAGGCCCGCCGACCAAGCAAATCCCGCTGATTCGCCAAGGCTTGCTGGGTGTTGGGTCTAATGCTTCATAGCAAGAAACCATATCCTTTTTGCCACGATTGCCGATAATCATATCTGAGAGCAACATCGAAATCCCGATGGTGAGTGTCAAAAACAAATATAGCACCACAAATGCCCCGCCACCGCTCACACCCGCCATATACGGGAAACGCCAGATGTGACCCAGCCCGATAGAACTCCCTAACGTCGCTAAAATAAAACCAAATTTTGAAAAATTTCCCAAGATGCACCCCTATGAAGCTATCTCTAATATTTTTGCTGCCCAAATCACAATAACAACCAAAGGGGCGATGTAGCGGATGATGAAAAACCAGAATGCAAACATTTTTTTGGATAAAAAGTGCTTGCTGGCTTCATAGACCCTATCTTTGCCAATCACCCAGCCCACAAAAATCACAGACAAAAAGCCCCCTAAGGGCATTACAATAGCTGATGAAGAAAAATCCACCCAAGAAAAGAGGTTTTGACCAAAAAAGCTCAAGCCTTCTTGGAAGTGCTTATCTAAGGACAAAATCAACAGCAATCCGACGATATAAATCCCCAAGACAATCAGCCACGTCGCATTGAAACGCTTGATTTTGAATTTGTCGATGACATACATCACGGAGGGTTCAAGGAGCGAGATGGTCGAGGTGATACCTGCAAAACCGAGCGCACAAAGGAAAAGGATACAGATGACATTGCCTGCCAAGCCCATCTTGCCAAAAACCAATGGAAGCGAGACAAATACCAGCCCTGCCCCTTGCGTTGCCTTTGCGCCGTATTCAAAGACAAAAGTAAAAATCATTAGCCCCGCAACGAGTGAAATAAGAATGCCCGGAACGACCACCCAAACGGCGCTTTTGAGTAGATTTTGATTTTTATACGTAGAAGCTGCGTAGGTGATGATGATACCCACCCCGAGACTAAGGGAAAAAAATACTTGCCCGAGCGAAGCGACAAGCACATTGGTCGTGATGTCTTGCAATCGAAAGGCAAACATAAACTCAAACGCCCTGCCAAACGATGGCATAAACATCGCATAAACCAACAAGCCGATAAAAATCACAAACAAAAGGGGCATTAAGACAAAGTTAAGCTTTTCGATACCATCTTTGATACCCCGTGAAACCACCCAGCCCGTAATGGCTAGCACACCAGTAAAGCCCAAAACCTGCGAGTAAATCGAATCGCTCAAAAGACTGCTGAAATGCGCCTCTGAAGTCGCTATGTCTTGGGGCAAATCAAAACTCACTGCAAATAAATAATACAGCACCCAGCCAAGCACGATGGAATAAAATGTCAAGATAAAAGGACCGCCAATGAGCATGATACCGGCATAACCCCAGCGTTTTTTAGGGCTAGGGTCGAGTTGCTTGAACGCTTCGGTCGTGTTTTTTTTGGTCGTATGCCCGATGATCATCTCCGCTACCAACATCGAAATCCCGATGGTGAGGGAAAGGAACAAAAATAAAATCACAAATGCCCCGCCACCGCTCACACCCGCCATATACGGGAAACGCCAGATGTGACCCAGCCCGATAGAACTCCCTAACGTCGCTAAAATAAAACCAAATTTTGAAAAATTGCTCATTCTTTATAGCCCCCAACAACAATGGAATTGTTAAAAGAACTAATATACTCAATTATATTTTAAGCTTATATGAATCCCACCAAAGACTGCATAATCGTGGGTGAAAATGATACAAAATCGAAAAAATACGATTTGTTTTTCTAACTTGTGTTATGCGGAAAATAAAACTTATGGATGTTTTTGATTAAAATGCCAAATCATAAGTAAAATAAAAATAATAATATACTTCCCATCAAATAATATCAAGCAATTGAAGAATATCATTTCGATAAAAGTATTATTATAATGAATAATTTATTCAAAAATTAGATATTATAAAATTCTATATAAAAGTAGGTAGCATATTGATATGAATAAAGATTTAAAGACAGAATTTGAAGTTCATTATTATCTCAAAGGGAATTCACACACTATGAATGCCTTTGTGAGAAACAAAGCTGAAAAAAATCTGCTTGAAGCAATCAAAAGAATAGGCATACTTTTAGATAGTGAAATCAAACTAGAAACACAAGCTTATCAAGAAGGCGGGCTTAAAGAAACAATATTGATCAGCACTTCCTGTGTGTTTCAATATCTGAGCCCAGCAATCAACAATATTATTACTTATTTTTTTACAAGGGATGCTGAAGCAGAATCTTTGGCTAAAGAAGCACAAAGAAAGGCAATTCAAAAATTAGAATTAGAAGTTCAAGAAAAAGAATTAGATCTAAAAATAAAAGAAGAACAACTCAAAAAATCAAAATTAGAAAATCAAGAAATAGAAGAGCGACTAATAAGGGAAAAACTCAATGATCCGCTTACCCAAAAATATATTTCAAATTTTTATAAAGCAATTGAGCATTATGACAAAGTTGAAAAAATTGGATACAGAAGTCCGCATATAGCTCCAGATGAAAATGTAGTAGAAAGAAAAGATTTCAAAAACTTTATCCTACAAGATGAGCAATTTGTTTCAGAAGATGATGAGGCGACCATAGAAATAATTTCACCAGTCCTCAAGGAAGGAAGATATAATTGGAAGGGAAAATACGATAACGAAAAAATAGAATTTAGTATGGCTGATTCAAATTTTAAACAAGAGGTAATTGACGGAAAATATAAGTTTTCCAATGGTTCTTCAATATATTGCAGTGTTGAAATTAAAACTACTCTTGATGAGTTTGAAGAAAAGAAAGGAAAAAAATTCAGAGTGTTAAAGGTTTTTGAAGTAAAAGAATCAGAATTTGAAGAATCAAAGCCTCGAGAAATTGGTAAAAAACACAAGAAACAAAAATGGTTAGAAAAACATCAAAAAAGCTTATTTGATTCTATAGAATATTAAAATATAAAAATTTACAGCCTATCTAATCAAATTACATCAGAAATCTTCAAGTTTATCCATTATTTTATCACATTGCATAGCTTCAATTTTACTGATATCAAAAAATATAAAACCTAAAAATCAATCGACTCAAAACTAGGCAATTTTTGAGATTTTGATTGCTATTTTTATCACTCTGGGTTTTGAAATCAAAATTCCTCCAAAAGCGTGATGATACCCTCAAATAAATCTTGCCAGTAGGTTTGTTTTCAAAGATTATTTTATGCTTTCTTTAGGATTTTGGGAATTTCCAGGTCCTTGAGAGGCTTGAGCGTCTTTGGAATCTTGCGGTTTTTTGGATTCTTTTATAGTTTCGGGGTCTTTGAGAATTGTAACATCTTGGACGGGGACTACTTTTTTGGATTTAGCTTTAATATCTTTTTGACAATCCTGCCCTTCATCACAAAACTCTACATAGGCATTTTTGGAATCCATAAATCGGAGCGTTCCATATACAAATTTTTGCTTATCTTTTAGATAAATCTCCGCATTTTCTGCCGCCAAACCTTTTGTTTTTAAAAATTTTTCAAAAGCTTGAGTAAAAAAATCAGATAATAAAAAAATTAAACAGAGGTAAAGAAAAATAGTTAAAATTATACCAATAACTATACGAATTAATTTTTTATTTTTATAAAAACCAATTGCAATTTCAGCTAATAAAAAGGTTATGAATAGACCAAGGGGAATCAAAATATTATTAATCAATATTAATAAAACTATTACACCTATACACAAAAGACATAAAATTATAGAGTTTGATTTTAATTGCAATCTTTTTGAAAAAAGAAGCCAAAGAAAAGGAGATGCGACAACAATAGATATGACTGCCCCATACAAACCAGCAATACCCCAAAGCCAAAGAGCGCTAAACGAAAACAAAGAATATGGGAAAAATCCATATTTCGTTGCATAGGTCATCAAAAATACAAAAAGACCAACAATACAAAACATCACAGAAAATAATGGCAATATTTTAAAAATTTCTAATATTATATGAAATATTCCACTGATTTATTTCTTTACTCTCATATTTTTGCCTTTTAGTTAAAATTCTCAAAAATTATTATAATAAATTTTTCCTTTTATCGCCCATCATTCCCACCGCCAAAATCGCTTCACCCCAACCAATCCCCAAAAAACACAAAAATTTGGCATAATAAAACAAAAAACATTCCAAAAAAGGTAATGCTAAATGCAAATCCGTGTTTATTACGAAGATACCGACTGCGGGGGGATTGTCTATCACGCCAGCTATATCAAATACTGCGAGCGTGCCAGAAGCGAGAAGTTTTTCACCGCCGGTTTGATCCCTGCTGTGCCTAATAGCGGGTTTGTCGTCCGCTCGCTGAATGCTACATTTATCGGGAGTGCCACGCTCGGGGATACCCTAGAGGTCCAAACCCAAATCACCCAGGCAAAAAACGTCTCCGTTTTGCTCCATCAAGAGATCTACAAGATTTCCCAGCTATCCCAAAACCCCTCTGAAATGCCGATTTACCAGACACCCACCCACAAAACCGCTCCAACCAAAATCTTTGAAATGGACGTCAAGCTCGGCTATATCGACTTCACCACCAGCCACCCTACCCCTATCCCCAAAAAATTCTTGGAGGTCTTTAATGCCAAACAATAACAACCCACAAAAAAATCCCCTAAGCCCAAAAATCTTACAAACCCTCCAAGACAGACCCGCCATCAGCTACCCTTGCGAGTGGGAATACCGAATCATCGGTGAGAACGAAGACAAAATCAAAGCAGCCATTGTTGAGATTATGCCCCGCAGTTTTGCCCTAGAACTCAAAAACAAATCTTCTGGAGGCAGATTTATCAGCCTTGCAGTCAAAATCGCTGTGAATACCGAAGAGGAACGCAACGAGATTTTTGCCAAACTCACCACCCACCCCGAAATCAAAATGGTTATCTAGCCTCCCCCTCAAAAGCCCCAAAATCCCAATCCAGCCACACAAATGCAAGAATTAATATCACAATAAATTAAAAATATCACAATCTTCAATCATTTTATTTTTCCTAAGCTTCATTTTATATAACTAAATTTATAATAACTATTATCATTTTAAATATATCTCCAATACACTAAAGCAACGCTTTGGGTATGAGATGGTTACTTTAGGAGGAGGAGCGTTAAGGTAAAGCCAACTGCTTGGCTTGAACAAGCTCCGCACGGCGATGCGTTTATGCTCCGATAAGGAGCATAGGATACGACTAAGCAGAGTTTCACTCTGCGGAATGGTCTTCAGGTTTGCCTTAGCAAACCGAGTAAGCATATTAATAATAAAGGAAAACTATGTCTTTAAAAAAATCTTATTTATCCGTCCTGGCTTTCACTGCTTTATTGCTAGCACAAAGCACCCAAGCCGAAGAAAACACAATAACGTCCCAAGAATCCCAGCAAACCCCCACACTCCCAAAGTGTGACGAGGCACAGACTAATGGTAGTTGCTTTGTTGATAATGGCGATATCAAAACATATCACCTCAAAGACACAGACACGGCGACATCTGCTGAAACAACAGCAAAATCCCTCATTTTCCTTAGCGTCCCGACTACAGATAAATTCTACCCGCTCCCGCAAGGCAAGGCGAACATAACTTTTGCCGATGGTGCCAAGCTCGAAAACGCCACCATCGGTGCGGGTAGCGATGTAACTTTCAACATCACCGCAGGCACAACACCAAGCTCTATAGGACAAATTCACATCGGTGATTATTTATCCTCACACTCCCAAACAGGCAAGCTCGCCATTACCTTTAACAAAGGCAGTGCGAGCGATGACGCCAACAGCCTTGCACTCACTGGTCTAATTGCTCTTTCGGAGAGTTCGAGCCTTTCTATCACGGCTACAGAGAGCGCACTCAAATGGGGTGGCGATCTAGGAGTTTCAGAACGTTTTAAGCCCAAAAACCTCAAAGATATCAATGAATTAGTCAGTAGCCAGCAAGCCGAATTACTTTTAAATGCCAAAAGCATAGAAAATACCGGTTCGATAGCCATCGCAGGGGCAGGCAATAAAGTTAGCATCACCGCAACCGGTGGTTTTGACAATGGAACCGCTGATAATACAGACAAGCCCGAACATAATACAGAAAATATGCTTTTGGCGATTGCCGGGAAACCGCCTGCTGGCTGGACAGAGGGAAGAATTCAAGCGATTAATTACGCCCAAATAAACCTCACGGGGAATCTCAACAACCACGCCAATGGCACGATTATGCTTATTGATGGTGCGAAGCTCAATATCACGGGCGATTTCAAAAACGAGGGCTGGATAATAAGCGGGGCGCAAAGCACGAATGACACCGGCACTATCGATGTAACGGGCAAAAGCACGCTAGAAGCCAGCACGCAAATCGGTCTCCTTTCTCGCTCAGATAAGCCCTTGCTAGGCAATCGTGCCTATCTTATCCTCAAAGGCACAGAAGCTATTGCCTTTGCCAAAAGCCAAGAAGCCTCTAACGGGGGGGGGGGCACAATCTAATACCAGCCAACCCGATAAAAACCCCGATAACACAAACACGCCCCAACCAATCGATCCCAACCATCTCCATCTCTTCACGGCTAATATAGGCGAATTTCAGGCATTACCCAAAGATTATCAAGACGCCAATCTTGTCCTTTCGACCTATTTGGGTGCAGAAGGCAAGGAGCTGTATTTTATGATCCAGCCTAGTGAAGCAGCCAAAGCAAAAAGCGTCGAACAACTGATGAAAGAAGCGAAAATCCAAGAAAACAGGATGGCACTCAACCAAAAAATCCAAAAAAACATAGCCAGCCACAAAAATGCCTACTATAAACTCAAAGAAATCTATGAAATTCTTCCAACAACCATCAAGGCTATGGAAAAAAATCTTGAAAATAATAGTGAAGAGACTAACGAGAAAATAAACGAGGAGATTCAAAATCACCAAGCGATGGATAAAAAATTCAAACAAATGGATTCTTTGGGTTATCTCAATGCCCTAAGCACAAAAGCACAAGGTTATGTCAATCAAGCTTTGAGCCCGAGTGTAAAGGAACTCAAAACATTTCTAGAACAAAATAAACCCCAAAAAGATCAATTCCCCGAGCTTTCTGATGAAAAATTTCAAAACATTACAAAAAAATATCAAGATAAACTCGAAGCGATGGTGGCTAGTTTCAACACGCAATATACTACATACCTCCAAAAATTAGAGCCGTATAAGGGTTTTGATCTCAAAACTGAAAGACAGAATAAAATCACTGAAGCTTACAATAAAATTTTTGCTATGGCAACTCAAAAAGAGCAAGAAATCACTGAAAATATAAAAAATCTTGAAGAGACAAAAAAGAAAATCGAAGAAATTACAGAAAGTTTGCAAGGAGAAGATTACCAAAAACAAAAACAAGCATTAGAGGAAGCAAAAAAAGACACAGCGACAAAACTGGAAAAATATACTACTGACTGGAAAGATGAAGATAAAAAAGAATACGATACTGCCAAACAAAAAGAAGAGGAGTTAAATAAAAAAATAAAAGATATTGATAAGCAAGTAACACAAAAAACCGATGAATATCTAAAAGAAACCATTGCAAAAGCAGAGCAAGCTGATAGTGAATACCAAACTATCCAAAAGCAACTTGAAGAAGCCAAAGACAACAAAGATGGTAATCCCTCTAAAGGTATCCCAACCGCTTCTATCCGTGCAAGTATCGAGCTTGGCGAGGAACAAAAAGAACTCAATGAGACATATATCTCACAACTCGAAGCTACTTTAGCAGAGCTTGCCAACCTCAATGCGTCTGATTTGTTGGACTATACATTTTCTATGGATCAAACCCAAATCAAAATCTTAGATGGTATCAAAAACCTCTCAGACGCCCTAGCCCCTGTCATCATCGCACATATCAACGACACAAAAACACTCAAAAAAATCAGCGATGGCGTGCAAAACCATTTAGAAAAAGCTTCAGAGGCTACAAAGAATGACACCACCTCAGAGAGTATGGGTGTTATCTTTAAATCCTCTACTACCAATCGCCTCTCAATGCTAAGCAATCCTTTTGGGGGAAGCAATAATAGCTTTGAAGCGATGATTAAAAAAGCCATGCAATACAAATATGCTGATAATGGTGAGGGTA
>NZ_MLAM01000001.1 GCF_002272825.1 Helicobacter sp. 11S02596-1
CCGTATTTATCGTATCCAAGAATTTGAAGTAACAGCGTGTTTTTTGGTATGTATTTTGATGTCAAATAGCGATAAAGTCAAACTTTCAAATGTTTATAAGTCTAAACATTTGGAGGGTGAAAACCCCCTGACACGCCCCCAATGCAATGCAGGATTAAATGGCGTAGATAGCTTTTTTGTTAGTGATTCCAAACCTGCGAAACCTATAAAAACGGGTTGATGACAAAGCGAAGCTTTGGAATAACCCTGTCCTTTAGGAACGCAGGGCGGGTCTCCCGCCCGCAGTGGTCTTCAGATTCGCTAAGCGAATCGAGTAAAAAATAATGATTCTTTTCCATAGCTGTGCGACTAGTTATTTTTTCTTATACTAGCTAGAAAGGGGTGCTGGGGGGCTGACTTGCGAAGCGCCCCCCGCTCACCCCTTTAAACCCCTGCTCCCCCTGCACGCCCCCTTAGTGGTTCAGATGACAGGGCGTAGAGGGCTGGGGTTTATTAGCAATAGGATTTAAAAACCTTTAAAACTTATCTCAAACGCACAAGCCTAAGGCTTGGGTATGAGAGGAGAAGCGTAAAAAAAGATAACTGCTTATCTTTTTTAGCTTCGCACGGCGATGCGTTTATGCTCCGATAGGAGCATAGCAGACGCCCATACTTTAGGAGCGAACGGGAGCTTAGCTCCCGTGAGTGGTCTTCAGATTCACAACGTGAATCGAATAGAAAATAATGAAAACCTTAGAAAACGGGTTGATGACCAGCGGTAGCTGGGAATAAAACGGGTGGGTGGGTCAGAATACTTTAGGAACGAACACGGGTTTAATCGGTGGTAGCGGTCTTCAGGTTCGCCCCAGCGAACCGATACCTCTAAAATTTATCTCCAATATTCAAGCTTGCTTGAATATGAGATGGTTACTTTAGGAGCGAACACCGATTTAATCCGTGTGAGTGGTCTTCAGATTCGGGCTTTAACCCGAATCGAGTAAGCATAATGAAAACCGAGTAAAAAATAATAAATCCCGCATACTCTTTTGGAGTAAAAAACCTTTTTGGAGTAGCAAAATGGAATAATTGATTATATAATAATAATGATTCTAATTATAAAGGTATATAAAAATGAAAACACAAAAACCAAAAACAGGCATTTCAAGACTCTTAGAAATCAGCGGGGAGAAAAAATACCTGCTCTGGCTTAGTGGATTTTTTTCGGCATTCCACGCCTTATTGATGCTCATCCCTTATATCGCTAGTTTTAAGATTTTAGAACTCTTTATCACGCATTATCATCAATACAACAACTTCCAAAACATCGATAAAAGCCTGATTTTACACTATGGTATCATCGCCATTGTTGCGATTGTAGCCGGACTTATCTGCGCTTATGTGGGGTTTTTGATCTCTCATATTTGCGCCTATGATATACTTTTTAACACCCGTTTGAAGCTGGCCTCTCATATCGGGGATCTCAGCCTTGGTTTCTTGGGCAAAACCTCCATCGGCAAGGTCAAAAAAAGCGTGCAAGAAAATGTCGAAAAAATCGAAAATTTCATCGCGCATAATATCCCTGATCTCATCATTTCGACCACGACCATCATCGCAATCCTAATAATGATGTTTTATCTCAATATCTATTTGAGCCTAGCGTTTTTGCTCTGTGTGATACTTGCTTTTAGCCTTCAGGGAATTTTGATGATGGGAAAATCGGGGCAAAAGCTTGTGAAACAATATTATGACTCTTTGGAAGAAATCAACACCCAAAGTATCCAATACATCAAAGGAATGCCCACTATCAAGCTTTTTGGCAAGGATATTTATGCGTTTGCCAAATTCACCAAAAGTATCATCGACTACAGGGATTTCACGCTACAAATCACCAACAAAATGCTAATCCCTTATGGGAGTTTTAAGATCATCATCGCCTCCACGCTAAGTATTTTAATGCCACTTGGGATCTATATGTATGCAAGAAATCCCCAAAATTTTGACTTCATCTTGCATTTGTTGTTTTTTGTCATCATCACCCCAGCCATCACCTCCCCAATGATGCGCCTCATTGATTCAGGCAGTGGCATTCGAGACTGCAATGAAGGCGTAGAGCGAATCGATGCCATCCTTTCACAAACCCCGCCTTTAGAATCAAACCACCCCAAAACCCCCCAAAGTTTTGAAGTCGCATTTGAAAATGTAAGCTTTTCTTATGGCAATGATGAACATTACGCCCTCAAGCATATCAATTTCACTGCCACACAAGGCATTACCGCGCTTGTAGGACCTAGTGGCGGGGGGAAAAGCACGATTTTAAATCTCATCGCAAGATTTTATGATGTCCTAGATGAGCCAAAAAACGGCAAAATCACCATCGGCGGGGTGAATATCCTTGATATCCCCTCAAAAAAACTCCTAGAATATGTCTCATTTGTCTTTCAGGATAATTTTTTGTTTTTTGACAGCGTGCTTGAAAATATCCGCATAGCCAAGCCCAACGCCACGATGGCAGAAATCCAGCACGCCTGCAAGCTCGCTTCTTGTGATGAATTTATCGCCAAACTCCCCAGGGGCTATGATACCCTCATCGGGCAAGGGGGCGTGAGGCTTTCTGGCGGGGAAGAGCAACGTATCACACTCGCTCGGGCATTGCTCAAAGACACCCCCATCCTCATCCTTGATGAAGCGAGCAGTTTTAGCGATGCACATAACGAAGCCCAAATCCAAGCCTCGCTTTTAGAAATCGCCAAAAATAAGGTGGTTTTCATCATCGCCCACAGGCTCTATCTCATCAAAGACGCCAGGGAAATCCTTGTTTTTGATCAAGGCGAGCTTAAAGCAAAAGGCACTCACCAAGAATTACTCACCACAAGCCCGCTTTATGAGGCAATGTATTCTGCTTCTTTGCAGGTGGCAAGTTATCATCTTGATAATCGGCTTGACAATAGGCTTGAAAACAAGCAAGCCCCGCAAGCACAATAAAGCCCATATAAAGGAAAACTAATGAAACATTCAAATATTTTTTATCAAACCACCGCTGGAGAGCCCAAAAAACTCATCAAACCCGTGATATTAACCACCATCGCTGAACTCATCCATTTCACCCCCATCATCGTGATTTTTTGGGCGATGGAGCATATGTTGAGATCATTTTTAGAAAATACCCCACCAGATATGGGCTTGCTCTCTGGATTGGGGGTATTTTTGATTGTTTTTTTAGCCGTGATGTTGTTCTTTGAATCCCTCTCGTATAAGGCATTATACAAAGAGGCTTATGAGGTTTCAGCAACAGGGAGAATATCTCTAGCTGAGCACATCGCCTCTCTCCCGCTAGGTGCTATCGAAGAAAAAGACCCCGGAAGCCTCGCATATGTTTTGATGAATAATTACACCAATGTCGAAATCGCCATCAGCCACAAGCTCCCCATCTGTATCGCCAATACCATTGTGCCTAGTGTCGTATTTATCGGGCTATTGTTTGTGAATTGGCAGATGGCAATTGCGATGTTTATCTGCTTGCCCCTCGCCCTTGTTTCACTCTATCTCACCCAAACCCTCATCGATTCACTCGGGAGCAAACAGCAAGCCGCCCAGCTAGAGACTGCTAACCGCTTGCAAGAATACATCGAAGGTATCAAGGTCATCAAAGCCTACAATCTCATCGGTGAAAAATTCCAACGCCTTTTGCTTTCTTTTGAAAGACTCCGCAGTGCTAGCTTTAAGATGGAGGCATTTGCTGTGCCTTTTGTGATGTTCTCACTTGCCTTTGTGGGGGCGGGCATTGGGGTGATGATTATCACCGGTAGGTATTTGATATTTGCTGGTGCGCTGGATATTTTTACATTCATCGCATTCTTGATGATTGGCACCAAGGCGTTTGTGCCTTTTAGCATCTCTGCGATCGCCTTTGCTGAGAGTAAATATTTCCAAAAAGCGGGGGCAAAGATACTAGAGATCAAATCCCAAACCCCCCAAATAGGCTCACTGCCCGTGCCACAAGATTATTCCATTGTTTTTGAAAATGTAAGTTTTAGCTATCAAGACACGCCCGTGCTAAAAAATATTTCCTTTGAAATCCGCCCCAATCAATTCATCGGCATTACCGGACCTAGTGGCGGGGGCAAAAGCACGATTTTAAAGCTGATTGCGAGATTTTATGATGTGAATGAGGGAAATATCTATTTTGGGGGCAAAGCTATCCGCACACTTGATCCCAATGCGTATATGGAAAAGATCTCAATGGTCTATCAGCACGTGTATTTGTTTGCTGATAGTATCGAAAACAACATCACATTAGGCAAAAAACACGCCAGTCAAGAAGAGATCTTGGAGGTTTGTCAAAAGGCAAATTGTATGGAGTTTGTCTCACAAATGCCTGAAGGGCTAAAAACTCAAATCAATTCGACCACAAGCAACTTAAGTGGCGGGCAAAAACAGCGCATAAGCATTGCTAGGGCATTACTCAAAGACGCTCCGATCGTGCTTTTGGATGAATTTTCAGCCGCACTTGATGCTATCAATGAGCTCAAAATCCAGCAAGCCATCCAAAACCTCATCCAAAACAAAAGCGTCGTTGCCATCGCCCATAGGCTAAAAACCATCCAAAATGCTGATTGTATTTTGTATGTCGATGAGGGCGTTATCAAAGAATCTGGCACGCACGCAGAGCTATTGGCAAAAAATGGCGCATACGCCAAAATGTGGGCGTTACAAAATATGGGGCTATCAAAATAGGGTTTGAAAAATTATCAGATTTGAAAAATGCTTGCTTTAGCGTTTTTCAAAATCAATGCGTGGATCAACAAGCGTATAAGTCAGATCGCTAATAAGCCCCACAATAAGCCCTAAAAGCGTGAAAATATATAATGTCCCAAACACCACCGGATAATCCCGATTTACGATACTTTCATAGCCTAATAACCCCAAACCATCGAGGCTAAAAATAATCTCAATAAGCAAACTCCCGCTAAAAAACATCCCCAAAAATGCTGTAGGAAAGCTTGAAATCACAAGCAACATCGCATTTCTAAAGATATGTCGGTAGTAAATTCGCCCCTCGCTCGCCCCTTTTGCCCGTGCGGTCATTACATAGAGCTTACTCATCTCATCTAAAAACGAATTTTTCACCAACAGCGTAAGCGTCGCAAATCCCCCGATCGATAGGCAGATAACAGGCAAGGTGATATGCCAAAGATAGTCTTTGATCTTTCCTAAAATAGTAAGCGTCCCAAAATCTTCACTCACCAACCCACGCAAAGGGAAAATATCCCAATAACTCCCCCCAGCAAAAAGCACGATGAGTAATATCGCAAACAAAAACGCCGGGACGGCATTCCCTATGACAATCACCACACTAGAAGCCACATCAATCTTACTGCCATTATGGCGGGCTTTAAAAATGCCTAGCGGGATAGAGATGAGATAAATCAAAAGCGTGCTAAACACCCCCAAAGAAATCGAAACAGGGAGCTTTTCTTTGATCAAATCAATCACACTGATTTGGCGATAAAAACTCTGCCCAAAATCAAAATGCAAATAATTTTTTATCATCAAAACATAGCGCTCCCAAAGTGGCTTGTCAAACCCGTAAAGCTTTTCTAACGACTCAAGCAAATCGCTATCTAAGCCTTGCGCACCCCTATAAACACTATTGCCAGCATTATTTGCAATGCTCCCACTATGCACCTCACTGCCCACACCCACCCTTTCAATCTTTGCCATCATTTGTTCTACTGGACCACCCGGTGCCATCTGGATGATGAAAAAATTGATAGTGATAATGCCAAAAAGCGTTGGGATAATCAACAAAAGGCGTTTCAAAATATAATGCAACATTTTTTAATGCTCCTTAGGTCCAGCTGGGAGGGTTTTGTCCCACCATAGGTATTGGGAAAATCCGTATTTGGGGCTTTGCTGTGGCATACCAATTGTATCCCAATAGGCAATGCGAAAATTAGGCAGATAAAAATGCGGGATAACATAAAATCCCCATAACAACACCCTATCCAAAGCCCGCACGTATGCGATCTGCTCTGCCCTGTCTTTGGCTTTAATCAAAGATTTTATCAAATCATCTACCACAGGATTGGCGATGCCAGCATAGTTTCTGCTCCCTTTGGTTATAGCGCTCTGACTTCCCCAAAAATACCTTTGTTCATTGCCGGGGAAAAGCGATTGGGAAATAACAGCTACGATCATATCGTAGTCAAAATCCCGCAAACGATTGATATACTGGCTCAAATCAACCCGCACGATTTTCATCTCGATACCCAAAACTTTGAGATTTTGGGCATAAGAAAGTGCCAAACGCTCAAAAGCAGCATTATCCAAAAGCAATGTAAAAACAAAGGGCTTGCCTGTTTTGGTGTTTATCAAGCGATTGTTCTTGACCTGCCAACCCGCTTCATAGAGGAGTTTTTGGGCATATTTGAGATTTTCTCTCCTGTTTTCGCCCACGACCTTGTTCCCATCAGTGCGAGGGATGACATAAGGGCTGTCAAAAATCTTTGGGGCAAGGCTTGCGAGCTGATTTTTATAATGCTCTAAAATATCACGCTCACGCCCGCTAGGCAAACCCGAAGAGGCAAAAACAGAATTGTTAAAATAACTCCGTGTGCGTTTGTATTGGGAGAAAAAAAGATTTTGATTGCTCCATTCAAAATCAAAGGCATAAAATAATGCCTCCCGCACCCGAATATCTTTAAAAATTTCTCGGCGGGTATTAAAGAAAAATCCCTGCATCCCGCTGGGGAGATAATGACGGATGCTAATCTTTTTGATAGCACCCGAACTCACAGCTTTTCCCACATAGCCCCGCGCCCAAACTTTTGCACTCGTTTCGATTCGCCAATCATACGCCCCGCTCAAAAACGCCCGCAATGCGACGGTGTCATCCTTGTAATACTCATAAACAGAGGTATCAAAATTAAACTGCCCTAGACGTGATGGCAAATCCTTTGCCCAGTAATTGGTATCGCGCTCATAAACGATTTTTTTACCCACATCAAAGGATTTGACCTTGTAAGGTCCGCTCCCAAGTGGCAGGAGCAAAGGATTTTCACCAAAAGGATTTTTTTCATAATAATGTTTAGGCAAAATCTGTAATTGCCCCAAAATCAAAGGCAACTCCCGATTTTTATTGGTTTTGAAGATAAATTTTATGCGTTGTTTGTCCAAAACTTGCGCTTCTTTGACATCAGCATAATATTGCTTAAAAACTGGCGAGCCTTTTTGCATTAAAATATCAAAACTAAATTTCACATCCGCAGCACTCACGCTCACGCCATCGCTAAATCTCGCACGCTTATCGATATGAAAAATCACAAATGAATTGTCTTTAGCGACTTCAATATCATCAGCAATCAGGGCGTATTCAGCATACGGCTCATCAAGGCTTTGGACCAAAAGCGTATCATAAACGAGCTCCAAGCCATCAGCGGGCGTGCCTTTGATGATAAAAGGATTGAGGCTATCAAATGTCCCTAAAGCGTAGTTTCGTATCACCCCACCTTTGGGGGCGAGCGGATTGACATAATCAAAATGCTTCAAATGGGGGTATTTGAGCTTTTCACCAAGCGAAATCGTAGGCGCTCCAAAAGCAAAAATTCCAAAAACCCCTGTGAGCAAAAATATTGCGATTATCCTAAATATTTTAAAAATTTGCATTACCATTCAAAAATTTATTCCCGATTTATTATCCGATGATTCTAACAAATTAAAAGCAACAGGATTCAAAAAATCAATAATACATATTGTGTTATTTACTTTATTCCCTTATAATTATCGCCTTGATTTTCTTAACTTTACCTAAATCAAGATAAATCATCTGCATAAAATTATATTTTATAAAATAAGGAAAAATAAATGATTTTAACAGGCTTACTCTGTGGTATTTTGCTTGGTTTTGTCCTGCAAAGAGGGCGTTTTTGTATGGTGGGAGCGTATCGCGATCTTTTCCTTAGCAAAAAAACAACTATCTTTTTAGCCCTTTTTATTGCGATTACCATTCAAAGTATTGGGATTTTTATTCTCCAAGATAATGGCGTGATTGCACTTGCTTACAAGCCATTCTTCTGGCTAGCCACGATTATTGGGGGTGTGATTTTTGGTTTTGGGATGGTGCTAGCTGGGGGTTGTGCTACAGGAACGTGGTATCGGGCTGGAGAGGGGCTTATCGGGAGTTATATCGCCCTTTTTGGTTATATGCTCGGGGCTGCAATGACGAAATTTGGTATTTTCCAACCCATCAATCAAAATCTCAAAACCTATCAAATCCAAGACTCCACGCTCTATCAAACCCTCAATATCTCCCCGTGGATTCTCATTGTGATTTTATTTGCCATCGTGGGTTTTTTCACCTACAAAGAACTCAAAAAGCCCAAACGAAAAATCGCAACATTGACACCGAGAAAAACAGGGATTTCTCATTGGCTTTTTGAAAAGGCGTGGCATCCCTTTATCACAGCGATTTTAGTCGGACTCATCGCCATCCTGGCGTGGCCTCTGAGCTATGCGAGCGGGAGAGAGTTTGGTCTAGGAATCACTACACCATCAGCGAATCTATTGGGATTTTTGGTTACTGGCAATTTAGACTATATCGATTGGGGCGTGTTCTTGGTTTTGGGTATCTTTATGGGGAGCTTCATCGCTGCAAAAGGAGCAAATGAATTTAAATTCAGACTGCCAGAGAAAAAAACGCTTGGCTTGAACCTCTCTGGTGGGCTTTTGATGGGGTTTGGCGCATCTTTGGCAGGGGGTTGCACGATCGGAAATGGGCTGGTAAATACGGCTATTTTTTCCTATCAAGGCTGGGTAGCTGTGGTATTTTTTATCATTGGGGCGTGGCTTGCAACCTACCTGACAATCATCCGACCCCAACAAATCGCTTCAAATAAAATCAAATCATAAAGGAAAATAATGGCAAAAACACTACGCACAAACGGGCTGGTATGCCCTTTCCCTCTAGTAGAGGCAAAAAAAGCAATGCAAGAAATGGCTATCAATGAAGAACTCATCATTTATTTTGACTGCACGCAAGGGACTCAAAGTATCCCTGAATGGGCGGCTGAAGAAGGCTATGATGTCGGGGAATTTATCCAGATTGGCGATGCAGAATGGAAAATCTCCATCAAAAAAACCAACTAAAAGCCTCAAACTAGTCCAACGAGATCCTTGGCTTTTTGATACGTTGCCTTTGCTAAGGGGCGGACCTTATCTGCCCCCGCACGAAGCACTTTTTGTATATAGCCTTTTTCTGTGCTTAATCGCAAATACTCTTCTTGAATCGGTCTTAGTGCTTCGATCACAACCTCGGCGACTGCGATTTTAAACTCCCCATAGCCCTTGTGTGCAAATTCATTTTCTATCATCTCTCTGCTTTTGTGCGTGAAAACCTCATAAATGCTTAGCAAATTATACACACCCGCACGGGTTTCATCAAAAATGATGGCATTATGAGAATCCGTGGTGGCTTTTTTGAATTTTTTCAAAATCTCTTCAGGACTATCAAGCAAAAAAATCGCGTGGTTGTTCCCTTTGGCTGATTTACTCATTTTGACACTTGGGTCATCAAGCCCCATCACCCGTGCGCCTACTTTTGGAATCAAAGGTTCAGGGATTTTGAAACATTCACCAAAATCCCGATTGAATTTCATCGCAACATTTCTGCTAAGCTCAAGATGTTGCTTCTGATCCTCACCCACAGGGACGCCATCGCTCTGATAAAGCAAAATATCTGCTGCCATCAATGCAGGATAATTAAACAGCCCAACATTCACATTTTTGGCATTTTTTGATGATTTGTCTTTAAATTGTGTCATCCGATTCATTTCGCCCATCGGGATATTGCAATCAAGAATCCACGCCAAAGCAGGGTGTTCATCGATCTCGCTCTGGATAAAAAGGTTGGATTTTTCCACATCAATCCCACAAGCTAGCAACATCCCAGCAAGCTCATAAGTCTTTTCTTTGAGTTCTTTGGGGTCTTGTGTGGTGGTGATGGCGTGCGAATTTACCACGCAAAATATATTTTCATACTCATCTTGAGAATCCACCCAATTTTTGACCGCACCCAAATAATTCCCCAAATGGATTTGCCCTGTAGGTTGGATGCCTGAAAATACTCGTTTTTTAGCCATTTTAAGCCCTTTTTGTCCGAAACTAGATTTGAGCCACATTATACACGTGCTGGGCTTGCAAGCAAATTAAAATCAATTTTTAAGTTGTTTTAGCAAATATCTACACTATAATGAAAAAATTTCAAGTTCAAAATTTACTATGATTAAAGGATAAAAATGAAAAAAGCCTATTTTATCGGTGCGATTGTCGCTATAGGGATTTTAGCTGGTTGTGCTAGTAAAAACGATGTTGGCGATGTGGCAAACTACGGGTTAAAAAACGCTCCTGATTGGGTTTTAAATAGCGATAAAAGTTTATTAAGCGCTGTAGGTAGCGCCAAGATAAAAAACAATAATATCGGTTTTGCCACCACGCAAGCGACCAATGCCGCAAGGGCTGAGATTGCTAGCCAAATAGCAGTGCAAATAGAAAGCAAATACAAAGAGCTTTCTACAAGTAGCGAAGATAGCGTATCTCAAGAAGCCGTCCAAGCGATACGAAACAGCGTGAATACAACCCTTGCCGGCTCCAAAAGAACAAAAACGTGGATAAGCGAAGATGGCACATTGTGGGCGCTTGTCAAAGTCGATAAACTCGATACAAAACTCTTAGAAGAAAATCTTGCCAAAAGCAAAGCTTTGGATAAAAGTGCGGCAAAGGCGCTTTCAGAAGCAGTAGATGAAATCATTGATGGAAGCAAAACTGCCCAATAATCTGGGTTATTTTTATAGTTTTTAAGCCCTTTGTGGTGATGATTTGTGAGCTATTTTTCGCATTCTGTAGTTATTCGGGGGCGTCCTACAAACATCAAGATCTCATATTCTGCACACGCATAAGGGACATTTTCTCTGAAGCGTTTTGCCTCCGTGTAGCCCAGCACTCCCCCGCCGAGAAGCCCGAGATATTTGAGATGTTTTAAAAAATCTGTGCGAGAAGTAAAATCTTGCTTGACATACTCCAGCCATACCTTGCCATTGAAATATTTTCCCAAAATCTCTCGGAGCGTTTTTTCATCTCGAAGCGGGGAAGCAGTCCCCAAAAAAGAATGCAATGAACTCAAGCTCTTATTGGTATAAATCCCAAATGCCACCTGCGCACAAGAGCCTGCGATACGTTTTAGCACAGATTCGAGATCGCTTGCCCACTGCAGTGATGAAGCTGCAATGCCCACATCATATGCCTGAAAAGAAAATGTTTCAAAATCTTGGCAAAAAAGCGAAATATTTTGAATACACGGCAGTGCCTTTGGGTGCGAAGCCAGCATAGTATCGGCAATATCGATACCGATAAAATCATTCACGTAAATCCCTATTTTGTCAATCGCATAAGCGATATTCCCACTGCCACAACCAATATCAATCAACGAATCAATACGTTGCAAACCCAGTGTCTTCAAAAGCTTTGAGGCAACGAGATTTTGCACAAAAGCATTCTCTTGATAGGTGTGTGCTGATTTAGAAAATGAGTGGCGAATATGGTTATACATTTGCGAATTTTATATTTTACTCAATAAAGTTTTGGTAAAATTTCTGATTAAATATAGAAATTTCTGGAGAAATGAATGGCTAGCACACTTTTGGTAACTCAAATTATTTTGGCGATTGTAATCGTGATCGTTGTTTTATTGCAAAAAAGCTCAAGTATCGGGCTTGGCGTCTATAGCGGGAGCAATGACTCTGTATTTGGCGCAAAAGGACCTGCAGGTTTTATGGCAAAACTCACGATGTTTTTGGGGCTTTTGTTCCTCATCAATACGATTTCTTTGGGCTATGTCTATAACAAAAATCACAACAAAAGTATCCTAGATGATGCCACGAAAAAATCCCTAGTCCCTGTTGCTCCTTTGCAAAATACCCTCGAACCTGTCAAGCCCATCGCCCCGCTAGCCCCACTTATCCCTGAAAACAATCAAACAAAATAAAGGATTGGCGATGTTAAAAGATATTTATGATGAAACAAAAGACCATATGGATAAGACCCTCCAGTCCCTCCGCAGGGATTTTGGCACGCTTCGGAGTGCAAAAGTCTCTATCAGTATCCTAGATAATATCAAGATAAATTATTATGATACCCCCACACCGCTCAATCAAGTCGGCTCTGTGATCGCCCAAGATGCGACGACTATCGTTATCACCCCGTGGGAAAAAAATCTCCTAAAAGACATCGAAAGAGCCATCCAAGAGGCAAATATCGGTGTCAATCCCAATTCTGATAGCGAATCGGTGAAGCTATTTTTTCCCCCAATGACCCAAGACCAACGAAAAGAAATCGCCAAAGAAGCCAAAGGGATGGGCGAAAAAGCAAAAATTGCCATCCGCAACATCAGGCAAGATGCCAATAACCACATCAAAAAGCTCGAAAAAGACAAAGCCATCACCGAAGATGAAAACAAAAAAGCGCTTGATGAGATTCAAAAATATACCGATGAATATGTCAAAAAGATTGATGAAATGACAAAAAACAAAGAAGATGAGGTAATGAAAGTTTAAATTTAATTTTCATAGAAATACCAAAAAGGATGGCAATGCAATTGGATATCAAAAAATACTACACCGACGCACAAGCCTTGCTTGAAGGGCATTTTCTTCTTAGCAGTGGCAATCATTCCGATCGCTATCTCCAATCTGCCAGAGTGCTTGAAAATCCAAAAACAGCTGAAATCCTCGCCAAAGCCCTCGCCAAACAAATCCAAGAAGCCGGGCTTTTGCCTGATTGTGTTTGTTCGCCTGCCCTTGGCGGGATTTTGGCTGGTTATGAGCTTGCTAGGGCATTGGGAGTGAGATTTATCTTTACCGAACGAGTTGAGGGGCAAATGTGCCTACGCAGAGGCTTTGAGGTAAAAGAAGATGAAAAAATCCTCATTTGTGAGGATATTATCACCACAGGAGGCTCAGCACTCGAAGCTGCCAGATGTGTGGAGTTTCAAGGGGGCAAGGTCATTGCTTATGCGGGATTAGCCAATCGGGGCTTTTGCCAAAGGGTTGGTTCAGAGCTGGCAAAAAAACCTGAATGCCGATTGCCTGATAATATCCCATTATTTGCACTTGAAGATTTTATTTTCAATATGTATGAACCCAAAGACTGCCCGCTATGCCAAAATGGCAAAAACAAAGCCATCAAGCCCGGTAGTAGAGGCAACTAGAATTTAGGTTGCAACCAGATTGAAAAATGATTTGAAAAAATGGCGGAAAGTCAAAAGCCAAAAAAACCATCCTCCCCGCACTTCTTCTGGCTCTGTAAAACAAAAATCCCACTCTATGCAAACGTTTTTTCACGCCTCTTTGCAAACTCTCCAGCAAATCCACACCTTTGGGCGTATCAAGGCTTTCATTACCGATATGTTTATGATTTACACGCCGATTCTTTATATCACCGCTTATGTTGTTTTGGGAAGTGCGCAAGGCTTTCGAGACAATCAAACCAGCATTTTTATTTGCGTATGTCTCTATGGGGTCATCAGCGCTCTTTTTATTTCTATATCCTCGCAAACTCCGGGCTTGCGCTATGCTGGCTTGATGGCTGTTCGGACAAATGGTAAAAAAATGGGTTTTTTGAGAGCATTGGTCCGGTTTTTTATCTGGATATTGGGAACAACGTTTCTCTTCGGGCTTTGCACGCCATTTTTTCGCAAAGACAAAAAATGCCTCCACGACATCGTTTGTGGGACTACCATCATCAAAAAAACTCAAAAATAAATCCGCAATCCCATAGCATTTTGTTGCCTCGTGGCTCTATCATTAAAAAAATACGATTGATTATTCACAAACAAAGCGAGATTATGCACTATCTGCACCGAAAAACTCGCATCAAGAATATGCCCGATAATCCTGCCATACACCCGGTTGGAATACTCGATAGTGAGCTTGAGCCTCGCATTGCTAGCCACCATCCCCAATGAATTTCCCAATGCCACCCGTGAAGAACGCAAAACATAAAAAATAGGCTCAAGCACATAATACATATAGAGATAATCATTAACAGCATAGCTCGCCCCTCCCCCAAGTGCTGCATAATAAACAGGTCTATCTTCCCAAAAACTCCTATCAAACCCTGTATTGAAGCGATAGGTTATCGGGTGAAACAAATAACTCATCATCCCATAAGATGCCACCGAAAAAATCTTTGCCTCTTGGAGCTGGAAAACAGAACTTTGCGTGCCATCAAGATAAAAACTACCTTTCAAAAATTCGATTTGCATCCCTTTGAGATACCCCACATCATTATCGGTAATATCGTGATAGGCAAGCCTAAACTCAAAACCACTAGCAAATTTGCCGTTTTTTATAAAAGCATAGGGCATCATCCGAGTGCCTTGATTGCCCTGCAAAAACGTATCAGGATCAAAAACGAGCGCTTCGCCTTTCCCCAAAAACGAGCGTGCCAAAGCAATCTGATGGGCGGTTTTGAGATACTCTGGCAAAGGCATTTTATTTTTGATATAGCGATATTCTGCCATCTCCGCACTCGCCTCCAAGACAGCCTGCTTTTCTTTGTGTGGCATATCTTCAGAAAAAATGCTTTGAGGCTCTTTAACCCCTTGCGAGATTTTTTTGACCTCAAAAAGTGCGTGATGGCGGAGCTTTTTTTCATACGCAGTGATCTTACTCCACTTGCTAGGGCGGTATTCTTGCCCTGCTATCAAGCCCTCATTATTCATAGCAAAAATCGTCTCAGGCGGATTGACCTGATAGATAAAATACTGGTGCAAATCCACCCCCTCCCGTGCGATCTCCAACAGCCATAGCATATTATATGAGCAATTTTTATCAAAGTAAAAATATTCGATACCTATATCGCGCAATTCCCAAATATGCCGATACATTTTCTTGACTTCTTCTTCGCTAAGATTGAGTCCAAACTCATAAATATCCCGATTTTCTGTGTCAGAATATTCTTTGAGCTTATCATAATAGGGAGCGATCGCATAAAATCCATCATACCCCCCAAGCAAGCCTTTTGTCATATATACCAGAGGATTTTCTTTGGAAATATCAACTTGAGCGGCAAAATCGACGGCGTGGGCGAGTAGCTTGCTATCAAAGCTTGAATTGAGCAACAAAAACGTATGCCCAAACATCGAAGCTGGCGACCCCATAAAAGATGATGGGAATACGATGGAAGCAGATTTTGGATCGATATAAGCAAACATATCGGTAAATTCTTTGCAAGGATTTTTTGGCAAGCCCTCAAAATGCAGTGCGCCATCGAGATAATCAAAACGCGCCCCAAATCTACAAATTGCGTGATAATCCGCCTTGTTAGCGGAGCGTTGCGGGATTTTTGTGCGATGTTCGCCTTGGATTTTTTTGGCATTGGCAACGATTTCTTTGAGATAGCTAGGGACTTTTACTGCCTCTATGGGGCGATAAAACTCCCTGATAGTCGCTTCAAGCTCGGCTTTTGGATCACGATTGCCAGCAGGAGAGTAAAAAAACTTTTTATCAGTTATCTCGCTTTTTTTGCCACGAAAATGCAAGAGATTCAGCCAGTGCTTGCTTTCATAAAGTTTAAGTTCATTTGCCTTTTGAATATATTTTTGCACCAAAGCATCAGGGGATTGAAAATCTGCCGTTTTGCCCGTTTTTCCATCACTCCCCACAGCATCCAAATACACACAAAAAGCAACCAATAACAAAAAATAACGTGTCATCAAAATAACAGATGGCAAAGAATTAAAACTTGCCATCATAAAATTTAAAGCGTAGAAATATTATCCAAAACATCGCTCATTTGAGCATTTTCATCCTGATAGATCGCATTATAATTTGCCTGCAATCTCGCTTTGAAATCCTCCTTGTCTGCCACAGCCAAAAGCTCTACGAGCGTATCTAAGCTCTCGCCAGCACCACGAGAAATATCTTTGGAAAGATTATCCATATTGGCAGCGACAAATTCTTGCACACGCTCATCAAGCACAAGCTTGGTATCTGAACAACCCGAAGTCCCTGAAGTGATAGCAAATGTTTGATTCGCAGAAGTGCCATTAGTGGTAGCTTGAATGATATGGATAAGTTTTGAATCCCCATCAATAAGCATACTGCCTAGACCGCAACCTGAACTTTTATTTGCCGCTGCAAACGCCGTGCTAGCGAGCGCCCCTGCCAAAACCAAACTTAACGTAAGTTTTTTCATACTTTTCCTTTGAAATGTTTTTGTAAATTATTATCTTTATGCCAATTGTATAAAAATAATAATCTTAATTATAATATTTCCCAATGAATCCAAGCTTAAACGCCAAATTTAATTTGGTCTTAAAAAAAAATCGGCTAGAATGATTCCAATAAATCCTAAAAACAATCCAAAAGGGTATCATTATGGAACACCGAGTTTTTACATTCGCAAGCCTTTTCAATCCCGACCACGACTTTATCATCGGTTTTTATACGATTTTATGTGCCTTGCTCGCTATCATCATCGGCAAAATCGCCACCAGCAAAATGCAAGTCATCCCCTCTGGGATTCAAAATTTTTATGAAACAATGATTGAGGGGATGTTGTTTTTGGCAAAGGATATTATCGGCGAAAAGCTCGCTAGAAAATATTTCCCTCTAGCAGGCACGATAGCTATCTTGGTGTTTTTTTGTAATATGATTGGTATTATCCCCGGATTTGAAGCCCCCACATCAAGCTGGAGTTTCACCCTCGTGCTTGCGTTGATCGTGTTTTTTTACTACCACTACGAGGGTATCAAAGCCCAAGGCATCCTCCATTACATCGCCCATTTTGCAGGCCCTATCAAATGGCTTGCCCCACTGATGTTCCCGATTGAAATCATCGCGCATTTTTCTCGTATCATCTCATTATCTTTCAGGCTTTTTGGGAATATCAAAGGCGATGATATGTTCTTGCTCGTAATGTTAATGCTCGTTCCTTGGATTGTCCCCATCGCGCCTTTTGCCGTTTTATTTTTTATGGGTATCTTGCAAGCATTTGTTTTTATGATTTTGACTTATGTATATCTTGCAGGTGCGGTGTTGGTAGAAGATGAAAATCAGTTTTAAACCCAAACAATGAAAAAAAATACCGCCATCAAGCTTTTGGAATTTTTTGTTGGGATATTCTTTGGGATTGGTATTTTTGGGGGGATTTCGTGTTTTTTGATTTTAAGAGATTTTGATACTATCATCGCTTTTTTGTTATCCATCACATTTTTTGGGATTTTTAGCTTTTTTGCGATTTTGTCCAAATCCCTAAGTATTTTGTTGCGACATAATGATTCCAAACCCCAAAACCACATTTGAAAGTTATTTTATCACTTCCCCGCTCCTATACCCTGAGCTTTCCCCTATCATATTCAAACAGCGTTTAGAAAATATTTTCCAATCCCATTCAATCCAAAAAGCTTGTTTTAGAGATAGCACCCAAGAAATCCCCGCCCATCTCATCAAGGTTTTTTCTCAGACTTGCGACCAATATAACATTGAGAGTTTTATCAATCTCGCCAACACGCCCCAGAGCCTGCAATATTGCCAAAAATACAAGCTAAGTGGTATCCATATCAAAGGCAATGAACTATCCCAAGCAAAAAATCTCCCAAAAACCCTAACAGAACAAAAAATAAAAACCTTTTACAGCGCCCATCACAAAACAGAAGTATCCCAAGCTTTGGATTTGGGGATAGATTTTGTTACCATCAGCCCGATATTTTTCACACCCAATAAACCAAATCCTCTAGGCATATCCTATCTCGATAGCTTTGATTCCGAGTGCAAAGCCCACCTGTTTGCACTTGGTGGTATCCTCACCCAAGAACAAATCGACGCCATCAAATCCAAAGGTTTAAAAGGCTTTGCCTCCATACGATATTTTTTAGACGCAAGGTTTTAAGGCGATTTTTAAAATCCCATAGCAATATTTCATCGACGATCTATCGACAAAATAAAAAAGCCCAGAAAAATCACGCCAAAACACTATTGGCTACAACCCAAAAACACTACCTTGCTCTGCTACCACCAGCCCGCATTATTTTTGCCAAAATAAAACGATGGGGCAAAAACATTAATATAAAATGCTAAGATAAATTTAAATTTTTACCAAAAAGGAATTATGTATGAAAACCCTGATTTTACTCGCTCACCCCAATATCGCAGAATCCAGAATCAACAAAACTCTCATTTCTGGCATTCAAAACAACCCAGATATAGCCATCTGCGACCTTTATGCCACCTACCCCGATGGCAAAATCAACGCAGACAAACAAATCGCCCTGCTAAAAGCCTATGAACGTATCGTGTTTCAATTCCCGCTTTTTTGGTTTAGCACCCCCAGCCTACTCAAAGAATACCAAGATGTTGTTTTTAGCGCCATACTCTACGGCTCTGAACCCAAAATGCTTGCGGGCAAAATCTTCCAAATCATCACATCAGCAGGAAGCCCTGAGGAAAAATACCGCCCTGATGGAAGAAATCAAAAAAGTCTTGAAGACATCTTGCTCCCTTTGCAAATGGCAACAAAATATCTTGGAATGCAAACCCAAAGCGTATTTTGCACCTATAATGCAACGGGTATCACAGACGCAGGACTAGAGCAAGCCTCGCAAGCCTACAAAAAACTCCTCGCCTAAGAAAATCGCAAATCCCCATACTCTGTGGGGATAAAATAATCCTCACACCGCATCAAAATATCATAAATCCCCGCTTCAAATCCCAGCTCAAAAAGCTTGTCAATGCCCTGTTTTTGCTGGGCATTAAGCTCGATAGAGTCGTTATTAGCATAGAGATTCAAATACGTATCGAGTTCATTTTCATTCACCCGAATCACCCCCCGTTCCAAAAGCATTTTTGAAAGCAATTTTTTATTTCTCACAGCCACAGCCACAGCCTTGCTTAACGTAGCTTCAATGTCAATCGCTTTATTGAGCGGGATCGAACGGCGCAACGCCATCCCCCCAAGAGGCAAGGGCAAATCCGTCCCACAAAATTCCTGCCATATATCCCAAATCTCGCGCTCAACAACAAGCCCCGAATCAAAATTCAATATCGATTCGTGGATCAACACACCCGCATCGACCTCGCCACTAAGCACCGCACTTTCAATCTCAAGGAAATTTTTATACACAATCCTAGCCTCAGGATACGCCAGCCTAAAAATAATCGCATTCGTCGTATGCTCCCCACTCAAGGCGACTCTAAAGTTTTTTTTCAAATGCGTGGCTTTTTTCTTGATGAGCTTAGGCCCATAGCCCTGCCCAAAGCTCACGCCCGTGCGCAAAAGGGCAAAATTTTCCCGAACAAAAGGATACGCCCCAAACGATATGGCACTCACATCATAAATCCCCTTGATAGTCGCAACATTGAGGGTTTCAATATCCAGCGCCACATTTTCAAACTTCTGCCCCAACGGGCTACTTACCCAACCAAATACGATCGCATAATACATAAACAAATCATCAGCATCCGGGCTGTGTGCCACACAAACCATACGCGCTCCTTTAAAATCAAAATTTATTTGCATTATAGTCAAAATCGCCTTGATACATCTGCTAAAATGCCATCACAAAATCAAAAAAATAAGGAATCGCAATGACAAAAACCATCTATCTAGCCGGCGGGTGTTTTTGGGGCGTGCAGGGGTATTTTGACCTGCTTGATGGCGTGCTAAAAAGTAGCGTGGGTTATGCGAACTCAGAGATTGCAAATCCCAGCTATGAGCTTGTATGCACTGGGATGAGCGGGGCAGTAGAGGCGATCGAGCTTGTTTATGATGATGAAAAAATCTCGCTTGAAAAAATCTTTGAAGAGTTTTTTTCCATCATCGACCCCACGCTAAAAAACAGACAAGGCAATGACACCGGCACGCAATACCGCACCGGAATCTATGCCGATGATGATGAAAGCTTAGAGCTTGCAAAAGCCTATATCCAAACCATCCAACCCCGTTACAAAGCCCCGATCCAAACCGAAGTCAAAAAACTCCAAAATTATTATCTCGCCGAAGATTATCACCAAAAATATCTCCAAAAAAACCCGCAAGGTTACTGCCATATCGACCTATCCCAAGCCCGCAAGCGGGGTTAAAAACACTCCCGAATCTTAAGGTTCTTTTACATATAATTTTTCAAGAAAGCAAACTTGATTTTAAGGATTCTCAATGCAATATCAAAAATTATCCCTGCAAGATTTTCTCAGCGACCAGACTGCCAAAAACCCCACGCAAGAGGAACGCCAAGCCTTTTACGAAGCGATAAATAATCTCTTGCAAACCGACCCCAAAGAAAGCGAAGAACATCACAAAAACAATATCAATGAATTTTTAAAAACCACCTTTGACTATGAAATCAACACCAAAGGCAGGATTGATTCAGCAATCTTTGTGGATAATGCCGTATCTGTCCTCATTGAAGTCAAAGCGCTCAATGCCCCAAAAGACGCCTTTCCGACGCCTGAAACACTCGAATCCAAAGCCTTTTATGAATCTATCCTCTACTATCTGCGAGAAAGCAAAACCCACAAAAACAACAATATCAAACATATTATTTTATGCACGCTCAAAGATTTCTTTATCATTGATGCCAAAGAATATGAACGGCTTTTTGGGCAAGACAAACAAATAAACAAATTTTTCAAAAACACCGAAGCCAAAGCTGGCAACAACGCCACAACGGAGAAATTCTACGAAGACATCAAAGACTATCTCAAAGAAAAAGAGGGTAAAATCGCCTATACGCATTGCAACCTAGCCTACGCCATCAACGAAAATGAAACAAGCGATGAAAATCTCGCCCTGATTTATAGCCTCTTAAGCCCAGCTTGCCTCCTCAAGCAAAAAAGCACCATTGATGCGAATGTCCTCAATCAAGATTTTTATAATGAATTGCTCCATATCTTGGGGCTACAAGAAATCACAAAAGATGGCAAAGTCCTCATTGTCTCAAGCGACACGCCAAACTCCCTGTTGGATTCTATCACCAAAAATTTTGACTTAGACAAAGAGGCAGGCTTTGAAGATATATTTTCTCTTATCACCACCTGGAACAATCGGATTTTATTCTTGCGACTCCTTGAATCAATGCTTTTAGCTTTCCAGCATATCCAAAAGCCCTTTTTACATATCGAGATTATCAAAGATTTCAAAGACCTAAATACGCTATTTTTTGATGTCCTAGCAAAAGAAGAGCACGCTAGGATAGCAATCCCCCAAGCCCTCAAAAATATCCCTTATCTCAACTCAAGTCTTTTTGATAAAACCGCCCTAGAAAAAGACGGCAAAGAAATCAAATTGCTCGATTCCAAACGCCTTGCCCTACATAAATACTCTATCCTCAAAAAAGACGCCACATATAAAGATACTGCCGAACTCCCCTTGCTCGAATACCTCTTTGCCTTTTTGAATGCCTATGACTTCACCACCACGCCAAAAGACATCAAAAACCACACCAAAATCAATTTTGACAAACTCATCAACGCTTCGGTGCTAGGCTTGGTATTTGAAAAGCTCAACGGCTATAAAGAAGGGAGCTTCTATACCCCCAGCTTCATTACCAACTATATGTGCAAGGATGCCCTAGCAAAAGTTGTGCTGGATAAATTCAACACCGCCAAAGGCTATGAATGCCAAAATCTTGATGAGCTAGAAAATCGAATCGATAAGGATATGGATCTCAAAGAAGCCAACGAGATTTTTAACACCATAAAAATCTGCGATCCTGCTGTAGGGAGCGGGCATTTTCTTGTTGCTGCACTCAATGAATTGATTCTTATCAAATTCACACTAGGCATTTTGTGTGATGAAAATTTCAAAAGACTCAAAGATATCACGCTTGAGATTAGCAACGATGAGATTGTTATTATTGATCCTGATGGGAAGGTATTTGCTTATGAACACCCTGCCCACGAAAACATCGCAACACATAAAATCCAAAAAGCCCTTTTTAATGCCAAAAAAGACCTGATAGAAAACTGCCTTTTTGGTGTCGATATCAATCCAAACTCGTGTGAGATCACCAAACTCCGGCTTTGGATAGAGCTACTCAAATACAGCTATTACAAAGACATCAAAAACAAACTCCTCCAAACTCTCCCCAACATCGACATCAACATCAAAGACGGCAATTCGCTGGTGTCAAACTTCCCCATCCATACCCAATTTACCATCGGGATGAGTGTTTCTTTTTCACAAAATCTCAAAAAAGCCATTGATGACTACAAAGACCAAGTCAAACGCTACAAAAATAATATTGGCGACAAAAATCAAATCATTAAAAACATCACCGAAGTTAAAGCAATGCTTGAAACATATCTCATCGAAAATCACCCCAAAAATACGAGCCTCAAAGAAAATCTTAGAAAATTTATTTTTGACTATGGCGATGGGGTGTTTGACTTTGAAAGTCCCTTTGGTATGGAGATGATAAAGATTTCTCGGGAAAACAAATACCGCTTCACCCCCACGCTCACCAGCCTAGAACCAAAAGAGCTTGACAAAAATGGGGAAAAGCTCCTAGAAGCACTCAAAAGCGATTTTGAATCCCTTGAATCGCTCAAATTTTTCACTATCCCTGAAGACAAACGCAAAAACAAGCCCGCCTTTGAATGGCGCTTTGAATTCCCCGAAATCCTCGATGAAAACGGCGATTTTATGGGCTTTGATCTTATCATCGGCAACCCGCCGTATATCCGCCAAGAATCCATCAAAGAGCTTAAGCCCCATCTTGAAAAAAATTTTGATATTTATAGCGGGACAAGCGATATTTATACCTACTTTTTTGAGCAAGGCTGGCGTGTGCTCCAAGCAAAAGGTCGCCTAAGCTTTATTGTTTCCAACAAATGGACGCGTGCAGGCTATGGGGAAAAACTAAGAGCCTTTATTTTGGAACACACCCGATTGGAAAATTATGTCGATTTCAATGGTATCAAGGTCTTTGATAGTGCCACGGTCGATACTTCTATTATTAGCTTCCAAAAATCCATCAAACATCAAAATACGCCAGTAGAGGCGAACGGGGGGGGGGGCATTCCAATACCGTGCCATCACATCCAAGCCCCAAGAAGCTTCCGATATCGAGTGCGAACAACCCCAAACACTCCAAATCTCTCAGCTTAGCAAATCCGCCTTTACATTTTGCGATCCTCTCACCCTCCAGATAAAACAAAAAATCGAATCTATCGGCACGCCACTCAAAGATTGGGATATTAAGATTTATAGAGGAATACTGACTGGCTACAACGAAGCCTTTATTATCACCACAGAAAAAAGAGATGAAATCCTAAAGGCTTGCGATGACACGCCTGCTTCCAAACTACCTTTTGAATGTATCGATGGGCAATATATTTTGTGTGAAAATCCCAAAGACAAAAACGAGGGTATCATCTATCTGAATGAAAAAGAGCGCACAGACCAAATTATTAGACCGATTTTGCGAGGTAGGGATATTAAAAGATATGCGTATGAGTGGGGAAATATCTGGCTTTTGTTTATTCCTTGGCATTTCCCAAATACCCTACAACCTAAATCAATGGAAGAAAATGAAAAAGATTTCACAAGGCTCTACCCTCAACTATATAATCATCTACTAGAACACAAAAATAGACTATCTAAAAGAAATCAAGATGAAACAGGGATTCGTTATGAATGGTATTGTCTTCAACGTTGGGGAGCAAATTATTTCGGGGAATTTAATAGGCAGAAAATTGTGTGGAATCCAGTTAGTGGGGAATACTTTTTTGCATATATTAAAGACCAAATATATTTTAATAATTCGCTTTTTATGATTACTAAATCCAATACAAAAAAATCTTCGAATCTGCAAGCTAAAAATGATAATTTTTTGATTTATCTTCTAGGATTAATGAATTCCACACTTTATAAATGGTTGATTATACAAATGACAAATTTAATACAAGTCGGGCAGTATGCTTATGGGTCAAAAGATAAAATTGAAAACCTCCCTATCCCCCAAATCAGCGCCGAAGAGGAAAACAAGTTCGTTGAAATTGTTGAGCAAATTTTGGAAGCTAAAAAACAACATCACGATACCCAAACCCTCGAAAAACAACTTGATACGATGGTCTTTGCCCTTTATGCCCTTACTGATGAAGAGATAAAAATCATAACATCTGATTTTCTATAAATGCCCTTTCTTCGGGGCTAAGACCATAAAGCCTATAAACCAAACTATCGACTTCAGATTCGAGCTTTTGGGTATCCTCATCTTTTTCTTTGGATTTTAAAATCTCTCTTGTCAAACTAGCAATTTGAATAACCAATGCTTGGGATTTAAACGTTGGCTTTGGGATGGGGAGTTTTTCTACAAAAATTTTACTCATTTCATATCCTGTTGCCCCCAAAGTAGCACCAATCTGTTTAAAATACCAAAAATTAGCTTTTGAATTAAGGAAAGCAGTAAGATATAAATATTCATCCTCATTCGGTTTGTTTAGAGTAACTATAAAACATTTTTGATTTGTATAAAAACCTTTTTTGTCAAAAAGTGCGATAAATTCTTTTGCCATATTTGGATAAATTATTTTCCCCTCAAGCTCGATTTTTGGGAGCTTTAAACCATCTTCGTATTTCAAGGCTTCTTTTAGCTCATTTTCAAAATTATTCAAAAGTAATTTTAACAAGCTTAAAGCCCGGCTTTCAATCGCACTCACCACAAGAAGGGCTATTAAGAGAGAGAGAGAGAACAGATTTTATTTCAGTTTCGTTTAAGCTATACAATTCATAAATCATCATATCAAGTTCTTTTTCTAATTCTTGAGTGTTTTGATTGCGTTTTTTAGCCTCTAAGATTTTTTCTACAATTTTTATAAATTTTATTTCCTCTTCGGGGTCAATTTGCGGGATAGGGAGGTTTTCTAAAAATGCTTTTTTGTATCGAAAGCCACCATTTCCCAGACCGCCACCTGCGTAAAATTCTTTGAATGCAAAGGTCAAAAGCTTGGAATTAAGAATGCCTAACAAATAATGCAATTTCTCGCCCGTGAGGATAAAGCTTGTTGCTTCTGCATAAAAATTCCCAAATTTAAACTCTCCATTATCAAGGTAAAATTGAGAATTTCTAACAATTTCGCTATACACAATTTTCTGCCTATTAAATTCCCCGAAATAAGCAATGTTATCTTGTGTCTCAAACCACTTATTGGAAGTTTTTTTCCTACAACCTCTTTCACCGCTTTGGGAAATTTTTGGCATAAAAGTTTGAAGATAATTTTTCAAGCTCGGATAATTTTCAATATCAAGCTTTAGGGCTGGAAAAGTCCCAATAACCCACAATCCTGCCCACTCATACGTATATCTTTTAATATCCCTACCTCGCAAAATCGGTGCTATACGCACGCCATACCCACTATGCTTGGCAAAATTCCATTCGTGTCGATAATCTAAATCAAAGGAATCCTATGACTTATTGTTATGTCCGCGTATCCACAGACAAGCAAACCGCAGAAAATCAAAAGTTTGAAATCACAAACTATGCCAAAGCGAGGGGTTTTACAATCGATCACACCACAGAAGAGACAATAAGTGGCAAAATCGCCACATCCAATCGCAAGCTAGGGAGTTTGATCAAAACGCTTAAAAAAGGCGATACGTTGATCGTAACAGAACTCTCCAGACTGGGGCGGAGCTTGTTAGATGTGATGGAATTTTTGAATTTTTGTATGAAAAGAGACATCACCATCATATCCATCAAAGAAAACTACACGCTAGGCGATAATATCAATTCCAAAGTTTTGGCGTTTGCTTTTAGCCTCGCTGCTGAGATTGAGCGAAATCTCATATCCGCACGCACCAAAGAGGCGCTCGCTAGAAAGAAAGCTGAGGGAGTGATTTTGGGGCGACCTGTGGGGCGCAAAAGCCGTATCGAATGCCACCCGTGTTACCACGCTAGAGACAAGATACTCCAATGGGATGCCCAAGGGATGAGCCACGCAAAAATCTCAAGAAAATTAGGCGTCCATCGCGATACCTTGAGGCGATGGCTCAAAATTAGTGGCAATGCACATTTACTAAAGGGCAGGAGCTATTGAAACAAAAAAATCACAAAGGCTTTAAGAGATTTTTAGAATCCCTTATTCAAAATCCCTAGCGTGATTTTTTAGTGCATTCCAAAAAATAAGTTTATTTTAGTCAAGAGTTTGGTAAAATCCAAAGATTATTTTGTCGCAATATCAAGGAAAGGGAAAAGAATGGCAATAGATGAAAAAAAGCAAAAGGCAATCGATCTCGCCCTCAAGCAAATCGACAAGGCATTTGGCAAAGGTGCACTTGTGAGGCTTGGCGATAAACAAATAGAAAAAATCGATGCGATTTCTACGGGTTCTTTGGGGCTGGATATGGCACTGGGTATTGGAGGAATCCCCAAGGGCAGGATTGTCGAAATCTATGGGCCCGAATCTAGTGGCAAGACGACATTGAGCCTCCAAATCGTAGCAGAATGCCAAAAAAATGGCGGGATTTGTGCGTTTATCGATGCCGAACACGCCTTGGATGTGTATTATGCCAAGAGATTGGGCGTAGATACCGAAAATCTCCTCGTCTCCCAACCTGATAATGGCGAACAAGCCCTAGAAATCCTTGAAACCCTCACCCGAAGCGGTGCTGTAGATCTCATCGTCATCGACTCCGTAGCTGCACTCACCCCAAAAGCCGAGATAGATGGCGATATGGGCGACCAACACGTCGGTTTGCAAGCAAGGCTAATGAGCCACGCCCTCCGAAAAATCACGGGCATTCTCCACAAGATGAATGCGACACTTATTTTCATCAACCAAATCCGTATGAAGATAGGCACAATGGGATATGGTAGCCCAGAAACCACCACCGGCGGGAACGCGCTAAAATTTTATGCCAGCGTGCGGATCGATATTCGCCGAATCGCTACGCTCAAACAAAACGACCAGCAAATCGGGAATCGCGCCAAAGCAAAAGTTGTCAAAAACAAGGTCGCCCCGCCCTTTAGAGAAGCAGAATTTGACATTATGTTTGGCGAGGGGATCAGCCGTGAGGGTGAAATCATCGACTATGGTATCAAGCTTGATATTATCGACAAAAGCGGGGCTTGGCTGAGCTACAAAGACAAAAAACTCGGTCAAGGCAGGGAAAATGCCAAAGTCTTGCTCAAAGAAGACAAAGCCCTAGCTGATGAAATCACAGGAAAAATCAAAGAGCAAATCGGTGCTACAGAAGAGATTATGCCTCTGCCTGATGAACCCCTCGATGAGATGAGCGAATAAGGAGAATCCCAATGGTCTATATAGAAAATATCTATTCTCAAGAAGTCCTTGATAGCCGTGGCAATCCGACCATCAAAGCCAGCGTTGTCCTTAGCGATGGCACGATAGAATCCGCCATCGTCCCAAGTGGGGCAAGCACAGGCAAGCGTGAGGCGCTCGAACTCCGTGATGGGGACAAGACACGATTTTTGGGTAAAGGCGTTTTGAGGGCCTGCGAAAACATCGATACAACGATTGCAAACGCACTCATTGGTAGCACGCCGTTTGATCAAAGCTTGATTGATTCGCTACTCAAAAGCCTCGATGGGACAAATAACTATTCCAATCTCGGTGCAAATGCCACACTCGGCGTATCGATGGCAGTAGCACGTGCAGCAGCAAGCTCGCTAAATATCCCGCTTTATCGCTATCTTGGCGGTGCTAACGCACTCACCATCCCCGTGCCTATGCTTAATATCATCAATGGCGGATCTCACGCTGATAACACGGTGGATTTTCAAGAATATATGATTATGCCGTTGGGATTTCACACCTTTAAAGAGGCATTGCGAGCAAGTGCAGAGGTGTATCAATATCTCAAAAATATCCTCAAAGATGCTGGGCATATCACAAGCATAGGCGATGAAGGGGGCTTTGCGCCCAATCTCAAAAACAATGCTGAACCCATCGAAATCATCCTCAAAGCCATACAAAAAGCTGGCTACAAACCTGGTGAAGAAATCTCGCTCGCCCTTGATGTCGCTAGTAGCGAGCTTTATGAAGAAAATGGTATTTATCATCTCAGTGGCGAGGGCAGGAAACTCAGCTCGCACGAACTCGTTGCCTATTATGAAGAACTCGTAAGTAAATACCCGATTGTCTCTATCGAAGATGGTTTGAGCGAAGATGATTGGGAGGGATGGAAACACCTCACCGAAAGGCTTGGGGGGAAAATCCAGCTTGTAGGCGATGATTTGTTTGTAACCAACAAGGCGATTTTAAAGCACGGGATCGAGCAAAACATCGCGAATGCTATTTTGATTAAGCCCAACCAGATTGGCACGATTAGCGAAACAATGCAAACGGTGCGATTAGCACAAAGAAGTAATTATAAATGTGTGATGAGCCATCGCAGTGGGGAAAGCGAAGACGCTTTTATCGCTGATTTTGGCGTGGCACTCAACACAGGTGAAATCAAAACCGGCTCAACAGCAAGGAGTGAGCGAATCGCTAAATACAATCGCTTGCTCCAAATAGAAAGCGAAATGGCAAACACCGAATACATCGGTAAAGAGCTTTTCAAAACCCCATACAAAGAATGATGGCAAAAAAATAATGATAGAAAATAAAGAACCCACCAAATACGCCCAGCTTATCCGTGCTATCTATGTCAATCGGGCGATGATTATCAGTTTTTTGGCGTTGATACTGATGGGGGCTTATACAGGCTATCTGCTTTTTGGGAACAATTCTCTTGAGGTTCTCATTTCTGTCAAAGAAAAACGCACATCGCTTCAAGAAAATGTTCAAAAACTCCAATATGAAAATGCCAAACTGCAAAAACAGCTTTTTGAACTCAAAGGACTTGAGCCGTGAAAAAAATTTTTGCTGTTTTGATTTTTGTCCTCTGTAGCCTCATCGGGCGTGAAAATCCCTTTGAGCCTCTCTTGATACCCAAAGAAAGCTCGCACGACGCAACAAAAAATGCCAAAGACTATTTTGAAGTATTTGATTTCAAATTGCCCACAACAGCAAGAATTCTCAAAAATATTACTATCACGTATCAAAACATTGATGGTTCTGTCGATACCAAAACCCTAAGTATCGATCAAAGTATTGATTGGCATTATCCTTTGAGACTCACTCAAAAAAATGCCATCGTTTCAGAAAAAACGCATTACTACACTATCCCGCCATTTGAGTTTTTTACCAAGCAAAACAAGCTCTATATCCATACTGATGAGAAGATCCAACGTGCATTTATTCTCCCTACGCCTTATCGTATCGTCATTGACATTGATAGAAAAGACCGCAATATCAACCAAAACATTGATCTTGCCAAAAGGTATTTCACCAAAATATCCATTGGCACGCATAATACATTTTATCGCATTGTCATCACGCTTGATGGGCAATACCAGTATCAAATCAACAAAGAAGATCAATACTACGTCATAAGTCTTGAGTAATGAAAAATATCGTTTTGATAGGTTTTATGGGAAGTGGGAAAACCACCATCGGGGCGCATTTAGCCAAATACACCGGAAGCTATCTCATCGACACCGATATGCTTATTGCCACGCAAAATTCTCAAAGCATTAAAAGTATTTTTGAAAACTATGGGGAAGAATATTTTCGCAAGCTTGAAGCGCATTTTATAGAATGGGCGCAAAAAAGTATCCAGAATGCTATCATTGCAACCGGCGGGGGAATGCCGATTTACAATCAAGTAAAAAATATGGGAAAGGTATTTTATCTCAAAATAGATTTTGAAGCGATCCAAAAACGCCTCACTCAAGCAGAGCTAGCCTCTAGACCGCTTTTTAGCAATGTGCAAAAAACCTATGAGCTTTATAAGTGCCGCCAGGATTTATACGCCCAATCGGCTGATATTGTTATTGAAGCAAATCAGCCCATAGACAAAATCGTCTTAGAAATCCTCAAACATACCCTTTAAAATTTCAAAAATATTTTCAAAAATCATCAATGGGTAATGTAATGGGTAAATTTCTCATAGGATTTTTCTGTATTTTTGATAAATGTATCATCAGTGCTCAATCCCAAAGCTTTGGCATAAAAACTAGGTTTCACAAAGCCCACAAACACTTTTTTGTCTCTTTCATAAATCAAAACTTTCATCGGCAATTCAATAGCTAGATTGGGGACTTCTTTCATCTTGCCTGTGCCTACGGCAGGATTGCCAAACACAACGACACTCGTAGGGGGCAATGTCTGGTGAAATTCACTGGCAGCCTCAGAATGATCAAGAATCGCAAAAAGCTTTATTTTTTGCTGTTTGATGAGATCCTTAGCTCGATTAAGCGTAGTCTGAAAATCATAATGGCTTATCTTCAAACTTAAATACTCGGGATTATATTGGGAAATACTCGCTGGTTTGACTTCCAAATCTTTCACTTTATACACCTCTTGAACTTGATGAGCAAAAACAAAACTTGTCAATAAACACGCAACCATTGCAACTTTTTTCATAAGCAAACTCCTTTGATAAATAAAACACATTTTAGTCAAAATTATTCAATATCCAAATTTTCAATAGTGATTTTGATATTTATCTACTAATATTAAAATTTCTCAACAAAAACAGAAGCCACAAAATTTATTACACACCCAACAAAAGCTACAAAGTTTAAAATTCATTGCCACCAAGTGTATTTAAAATAATCGTTTGATAGCGTTGTGGGTCTATAAAAATTCTTGGGATAAGAAAAGACCTATTTTGAACCCTGCCAAATAGGTCTAAAAGCAGGAAAATATCTCACTACCAACAAACAGCGAGGCAGATAATAAAAGAATATATGAATAAAAATATAGATTATTTGACTTTTTCTACATATTCGGAGGTTTCCGTATTTACCCGAATTACCTCACCCTCCAGCACGTGGAAAGGAATCTGTACAACAGCCCCGGTTTCAAGTGTTGCGGGCTTTTTGCTCGCACTCGAAGTGTCGCCCTTAAAATTTGGCGCCGTTTCGATGATCTTTAGCTCAACAATCTGAGGCACATCGACCGAAATTGCTTTATTATTATGGAAAAGAATCTGCACATTCATCCCATCAAGCATCCATTTTGAAACATCACCAACCTGGTCATCATTGAGAGCGACTTGCTCATATGTTTGCGCATCCATAAACTGATAGGTATCGCCATCGTGATAGAGATACTGCATTGTCTTTTCAACTAGATTGGGTTCTTCGCATTTGTCGCCTGCGTGAAATGTTTTTTCAATCACTTTTCCATCCAAAAATGACTTGATTTTTGCACGAACAAACGCCGCCCCTTTGCCGGGCTTAACGTGTTGGTATTCTACGATTCGATAGGGAATGCCCTCTATCTCGATTTTTAAGCCTTTTTTTAATTCGCTCATTCCTATTGCCATCATCTCTCCTCTAGCCTATCTTATTAGCACTACCCAATAAGTGCATTCTCTCAAAAACCACTTTTTTAATAGCTTGCATACCAGGAGCAAAAAACTTCCTCAAATCAAACTGGGTTTTGTCCTCATTGCCAACGCGCCTAACTTCTGCAATAAAAGCAATCCGCAAGTCAGTATCGGTATTGACCTTGTTGATACCCCCTGCGATGGCTTCTTGCAAAAATTCAAATGGCACACCCTTGCTCCCTTTGAGATCCCCGCCGGTCTTCAAAAACGATTCGCGCACATCATTTGGTATCGCACTCGCCCCGTGTAGCACCAGAGGAATATTTGTCAATCGTTTGACTTCTTGGAGACGCTCAAAATCAAGCTTTGGCTCGCCTTTGAATTTAAATGCCCCGTGGCTAGTCCCGATCGCTGGAGCAAGATAATCAACCTTGGATTCCCTAACAAAAATCTCTGCTTCTTTGGGATTTACCAAAACGGCATCTTTTTCATCTACAGAGATATTGTCTTCAATACCCATCAATCTGCCTAATTCCGCCTCGACACTCACGCCAGCATTATGGGCAAATGCGACAACCTTACTCGTTAATTCCAGATTTTCCTCAAAAGGGTGATGGGACGCATCAATCATCACAGAGGTAAAACCAGCTTCAATTGCTTTTTGGCAACTCTCAAACGTCGTGCCGTGATCCAAATGCAATGCCACAGGAATATGCGGGTAGCGATTTGCCATCGTTTTAGCCATCCCCACGACCATATCCATACCCATATACTTGATCGCTCCCTCACTCGCTTGGATAAATAGCGGGGAGCTTGCCTCATTAGCAGCTTCAAAAATTGCGTTTAACATTTCAAAATTTACAAAATTAAAAGCCCCAACCCCATAACGCTCTCTATGCGCCTTTTGTAAAATCTCATTGCCGACAACGAGCATACAGAGACCCCTTTCTTTATTTTGTAATATTAATCTTTGCGTTTTTCCTCAATGCCTGGATTTTCTTTTGCATATCTTCTTGAAACTTTTTCTCTTTCAACATCGCTTCAATGCTTTGTTTTGCTTGGTCAAATGTATAAGTAATCGGGTCGTTTTTCTTGATGAGATAAATAATATGATAACCAAATTCTGTTTTTACAGGTGTTTTTGTATAAGTGCCGGGCTTGAGATCAAAAGCAGCCTTAGAAAATTCAGGCACCATTCGATTTTTTTGGAAATTTCCCAAATCCCCACCATTTTGAGTATTTTTTGTATTAGGATCAATCGAATCTTTATTAGCCAATTCGATAAATTTAGCTTCAACCTTTGCCTTAGGGGTTTTATTCAACTCAGAAATAATTTTCTTAGCCTCATCTTCAGTTTTTACAAGAATATGGCGTGCGTGGGCTTCTTGCTGGATAAATTGATCTTTATGTTCATCATAATATTTTTTCAAATCAGCTTCAGGTATTTTTATTTTTTCAATCTCTTTTGCTTGTTTCTTTGCCCAAAGTTCTACTAAAAGTTGTTTTTTAAACGCTTCAACGGCAGATTTAAAATCAGCTGAATCCTCAACTTTTTCTTTTTTGGCTTGTTTTTCAATCAAGATATTATTGATGGCTTGATCCAACAAAGCTTTTTTCTGATCATCTTTGAGGGTATCAAAATTAAAATTAGGCACACGTTGCTTGATAATATCAAAATCTTTTTCTGTAATCGCTGTGCCATCAACCGTAGCAAGGGTCTTCGCTGCTGCAAATCCAACACATATAGCACTCACAAGAATCAGACTGACTAGACTTTTCTTCATTATTTAAATCTCCATATTTGAAATTTGACGCCATCATCATTATGCTACGAGGCGACATATCCCGTAATCTTACCTTTTTTAAACTTAAATAAAGTCAATAAAAGATAAGTTTTTATATAAAATCCTTAAAGGCGAAATTATGCTAAATATCGTGAAAAAAAGCTGGGAAGATTTTTTTAGTCTAAAAATGTTGATTCTAAACATCATCCCAATCCTCATCGGCGTGCTATTTTGGGGAACGCTGCTGTTTTATTTCAGTGAGGATATTTTTGGTTGGCTTAGCCACCTTTTGCCTACAAGCTGGCAAGATTTATCCGGGCATCAAGGCTTTTTTGCAAGCATCTGGAATGTATTTATCAAATCCCTACTTTACATCTTGTTAATATTTTTTATCATTATCCTCACGCTCATTGGCAATGTCTTTATTTCTATTTTTTACACGCCCATTGTGATTGGCTATCTCCACAAAAAATATTATCGCAACATAGAACTCCAAGCTTTTGGAGGGATTGCTTTATCACTAGCCTACTTTACCAAATCATTTGCTTATTTTATTTTATTTGCCCTCATCCTCACCCCACTTTATTTCTTGCCGTTTATAGGGATTTTTGCCGCTTTGATCCCGCATTTTTTCTTTTTCAAAAATACGATGTTATTTGATGTGGGGAGTTCTATTTTTGAAAAACCCGCTTATGATTTGATTTTATCCCAACACAAAGCCAAAAACTTTCAAATAACAGCACTAGCCTACGCATTTTCACTCATACCTATTTTTAACTTTTTTGCGACATTATTGCAAACCATCATTATCGCAAGGTATCTCCTTGAAGTCAAACAAAAAACGAGTTGAAAAGCATTTTTGACAAACACCACCCTAGCCCAACCAGTAGCAATCCGAAGATATTCGTGCCCAAAACATAAACAGACGCTTTGAAAAACTCTTTTTGAGCAAGCATATCAAATGCCTCCATCCCAAAAGATGAAAATGTCGTAAATCCTCCCAAAACCCCAACAATAAAAAATACTCTAAAATCAGCCCCTAAAACCTTGTATGCGAATAAAAAACTGGCAAACCCGATCAAAAAACTGCCGATGAGATTCACGCCCAATGTCCCCAGAGGAAATCCCCCGATCGCTACAAATTGCAACACCAATACCTTGCCCAACCAATACCGCAACACACTACCAAGCCCACCACCCAAAGCAACCAAAGCAAAATCCATCCGCTCCTCCTAAGGAAGTTTCAATGCCAATTCTTTTGCGAACTCAATACAGCTATCAATGCTTTGTGCGGGGCTTACAAACCCCTCCACTTCGCTATCAAACACCCCAAATGTCGTCATCCCAATCGCCACAGCGCTATAGCTACCATCCCAACCAAAATTTTGTTTGAAAGCCAGATAATGGCTAGGCGCAGTAAAAATCAAGATCGATCGGGGCAATGGCTTGAATGTCTTATCCACGATATTGGTTTTGTTCTCATAGGCGATGATTTGTTTGAGCTTGATTTTAGCTTCTGCGAGCTTGACATCAAGCCCTGAAACAATCTTTTTCGCCCGAAAATACAGGGGTTTTCTGTTTTTGAGCAACGGGATAATCTCGCTTGAAAACCCCGCCCCGTGCGAATCCAAACCAATGTATTCCACCTTGAAACCCGCACTTTCTAGCTTTTGGGCGGTATTTTCTCCGATGACAAATGCGGGTATCTGCCTGAAAACTTCCAATTCAGGGTATTCTTGCATATTTTTTACCAACGATTTGACCGCATATCTTGAGGTAAAAATCAGTGCATCGACACTTTTTTCAATCCGATACAAATCAATATGTTGCTCTACGATGGATTTTTTGATAGGCAAAAGCTCGATTTTATTGACGACTAAGGTTTTTACTTTGGGATCTTCTTTTGAATTAATCAAAACAATCTCACGCATTATCTTGCCTCACAAAATCCACTATGCCAATCCATATCTCGCACCAATCGCATTAGCAACCGCCACAAAAACCTCATCGGGAGCGCCTTGGGGCAACAAATCAGGCAAATACGTCTCGATATAAGAAGTATCAAAATCCCCACGCCCAAAATTCTTTTCCTTGCAGATATTGAGCAAAAACTCTGTGGTAGTCTTGATACCCTCGACTTTAAATTCATTCAACGCACGAATCATCTTATTGACCGCCAAAGAATAGCTACTCGCACGCACAATGACCTTTGCAACCATCGAATCATAATGCGGGGGGATAATATAATCTTTATAAATACAACTATCAATACGCACAAAAGGCCCTAATGCCGGATAATAACCAACGATTTTTCCGGGATTTGGGGCAAAATCTTTATGGACATCTTCCGCATTGATTCTTGCTTCGATCGCAAAGCCTTGGGGCTTGACATCACTTTGGAGAAGTTCGAGCAACTCCCCACTCGCAATGCGAATCTGCCTAGCAACCAAATCCAATCCCGTGATTTCTTCGGTAACGCCGTGTTCGACTTGGATACGGGTATTCATCTCCATAAAATAAAATTCATTATTTTCATCAAGCAAAAACTCCACGGTCCCGGCGTTGCTATAGCCTGAAACCTTAGCTGCTCTAACAGCAGCTGCCCCCATCCTACGGCGCAAATCCTCTCCCATCAACGGGCTAGGCGCAATCTCTAAAAGCTTTTGATGGCGACGCTGGATAGAGCAATCCCTCTCAAGCAAATGGATAACATTCCCATAATTATCCGCAAGGATTTGAAATTCGATATGGCGAGGATTTTGGATATATTTTTCCATAAAAACATCATCATTTTTAAAAAACGCCTTGGCTTCCCGCTTGCACGCTTCAAAACTAGCTAACAAATCCTTTTCTTCAAAAACCACACGGATTCCCCTGCCCCCGCCTCCAGCACTGGCTTTGAGTATGATAGGGTAGCCGATTTTATCGGCAAGATTTTTGATTTCATCAGGGGTGTTTTGATTGAGCGCTTGCGTGCCTGGGACAATAGGAATACCATTGCACGCCATCAATGCGCGGGCTTGATTTTTATCCCCCATTTTTGCTATGACTTCCGGACTTGGTCCAATAAATACAAGCCCGGCTTCCAAGACCTTTCTGGCAAAATCAGCATTTTCGCTCAAAAATCCATAACCCGGATGGATCGCCTCCGCCCCGCTTTCTTTGGCAGCTTTGATGATGGTATCTGCGTCTAAATACCCCTTGAGCGGTTCTTTGCTCACCATATAGGCTTCATCTGCCATCTTGATATGCAAAGAATCCCTATCCGCCTCAGAATAAATCGCCACGCTTTTGACGTGCAAATCATTGCAAGCACGGATAATACGGACGGCTATTTCACCTCGGTTGGCAATCAATATTTTTCTAAACATCGCCTCGTCATCCTTTTTTATACGATTTTAGCAAAAATAAACTGACACCAACCTATCAAATCAAATTGTTCGCACCCATTACGCATTTTCTACAATAAGGGCTTTTGATGGGCTTTTTTGTGCAAGGAGGCCGTGCGGTGCGAGATGGGACAACAAAAAGGCGGAGGCAAAAAGAGCAACAGGCAGGGCAAAGATGAGTAAAGAGAAACGGCGGGCAAGGAAAAAAGGTGATAGTAAGGAAAAAAGGTGATAGCGAGAGGCAAAGAGGCGGGGTAGTCTGCAAAAAAAGACTGCTTAAGTATTGGGAAGATTCTTTTTTTCTAATTGATCCAAATCGCTCAAGAGATTTTCTCCCTTAGCAAAACTATCCCTTTCAAACTCCGTAAAACTCACATAAACGCTCGCTTTTGGTTTGTTTGCGATTCTTTCTAACGAATCTGAAATATCCTTTGCAATCGCACGTTTTTGCTCAGCACTCAATTTACCCCCAACCTTAACATCAACATAAGGCATTGAAACTCCTTTTACCAGCTAAATCCGCCACCAAGCTTCACACTTAGATAGCTCGGAACACTATAACTTGCAACCCTTGTGGTTTTGAGACTAGACTGCACAGCCAAGTCCAAGAAGCCCAAAATATTGATACCGCCCGTCAAAATCACACCCTCGTGCGTCTGGCTTTTTAGATCGCTCATCGCCCCAAACCTAAAATCAATATATTTCAGATCGACCATCATTCCCCCGCCAATCATTTGATTTTGTGGGGACAGGATCGAAAGGGTATGATTGGGCTTGAGATCCATATCCATCGCAAAAGACAAGATTTTCCATTCATAAGCAATGCCCGCACGCAACTGCGAATTTAAAATAATCTTATGATTATCATTGACCTTGATAGCAGGCTCGTTGATATTTTTTGCCACCACGCCCAAACTAAAGCCTTTCACATCATACAACACCCCCAAATCTATCCCAAAAGTCGATTGTTTGGAAGCATTTTGCAAATCCATATCGCCGAATGACTTGGTAATGCTATCAATAGATCCCGTTTTATCGACGCTATAGCCCATACCAAAAATATATTTCGCAGTTAGCCCCATAGAAAAATTCCCTATCGGGGTAGAAAACGCCTGCCCATACCCAATAGGAACTTCGCTCAAAGCGATGGCTTGCCCATAGATGTAGTGTTGGGCATTAGGGCTTAGCAAAGAAGAATTTTCGTATTTAGTCTTGTCAGCATTATTGAGTTTGATGTCATTACCATTGACACCTACTTCGATATACTTCCCGCCTGATTCGATGATGATTTGATTATGACTATCATCAAATGCCGCACTCGCTGAAGCAAACGCACTCCCAAACACGCCAAATGCGATCGCCCCTCGCTTATTTGGGCCATTACCCCCTATTTGAAAGACCAAACCATTTTGCGAAGTAATATCCAGATTGTTTGATTTGAGGGCATTCTGGATCGTATTGACATCTTGGATAAAGCGATCAAGCCCGGGATTACTCCCTTTAGCCAACGTAATGCCTCCAAGTTTTTCTAATATCTTATCCACGCTGGGATTTTTCTCATTAAACAAATCTATCAAGCCCGAAATATTGCTCGTGTCAATGTTTTCGACAATGCCTGCGAGCAGATCAGCCCCCTCGCCACCCGTTTTTTTGGTTGCCTCGACGATATTTTGTTTGAGGCTTTCTGCTGCATTGGGATTATTTTGGACCGCCTCTTTAAATTTCTCTGCAACGCCAGTCAAATCAGTGGCACTTTTAATTTCATCAGCATTGCCACCGGCACTGGTTACAATGTTTACCAAAAAATTTTGGACATCTTGATCGGTCTTGAGTCCTGTTCCATTGTAGTTGATATTTTTCAGCACATCAGCAAATAGCCCACTCGCCTCAAGATCTTTAGGAGAAGAAATAGCCCGCATAACCGGCGTTGCCCCACCAATCGCGCCCCCTATGGCTTTGGTAGTTGCACTCGAGTCAAAAATACCTGCGATATTGCTGGGCGTATCTTGGAGATTTTGATAATCCACGCTCGCCAAGGACAATAGATTGGTTTCTTTGATATGCACCCCAAAACTATAGGCAATGCGGGATTTTTTATCGACACCCAAAAGCGCAGGATTGTAGTAGAGCGCCCATTGGGAATTTTTCAAAGCCACCCCCGCCCCGCCCATACTCGCAGAGATATTTCCCATCCCGCCAAACTCCAACGCCTCTGCCCCCACGCCCAAAAGCGAGCTTGCCAAAATAATCTTAGAAATCTTATTCATATTTTCCTCTCCTCATCTGATGATGACAACTTCTTCTTCAAGATGCTTGCCATACGCTTCAAACACCCGTTTTTTTGCCAAATCAATCAGGCTAATAGCTTCTTCAAAGCGCCCCTTGCCCAGATTTACCAAAAAATTGGCGTGTTCGCTAGAAAATCCTATGCCCCCATTGCGATAGCCTTTTAGCCCTACTGCCTCAAGCAACCTACCCGCAAAATCGCCGGGCGGGTTTTTGAAGCAACTCCCACAACTTGGCTTTTTTGGATGGCTTACACGCATAGAGGCAAACACCTCGCGCAATGATTCATCAAAACCGGTGATTTTTTTGAATCTCGCTGCAAAAATCACCCCATCAATCCCGCTGTTGCGATAACCCATCGGTAAATCTTCTATCGCTTGCCATTCCCCATCGACACACACCGAATGCAAGATATTTTTGATTTCATAGGCTTTCATTCCGGCGTTCATTTTTACCAGCCCGCCAAGACTACCGGGCAAGGCAGACAAAAACTCCAAGCCCCCCAGATTAGCGTCTCTAAAATACGCATAAAGCTTGCGAGCACTCACAAACCCGCCCGCCTCGATAACATCGCCTAAATCGTGGATATAATCGTATTGCTCGCCCAAAATAGCGATGTTTTTGGCATCAGGAGAAACGAGCAGATTATTCCCATAGCCTACGATACGAAGCTCTGCGTGCGAGTCAAAATCCCCCATCGCCTCTGGTGTATCTATCACCCGCACACTCAAAGCACCCCCAACCTTAATGCTAGAATATTTTGAAAAATCGATCGTTTTACTCATAATGTAGCCTCATAGCGCAAACTTGGGGATAAGATTGATAAGCATTTTTGTATAATCCAAAAGCATATTCAACATCCACGGCATTGTAAGGATCACCACGCCGATAACAGCCAAGATCTTAGGAACAAATGATAAGGTCATCTCATTGATTTGCGTCGTGGCTTGAAAAATACTCACCAAAAGCCCCACGATAAGCCCTGCCAAAAGTATCGGCAAAGAAATAATCAGGGTGATTTTATAAGTCTCTATCGCCAATCCCATCAACTGCGATTCCATAATCTTTCTCCTTAAACTTGACAAGATTATATCAGATAATAACTTTAAAATTTAAGTTTTTATGTGTATTATTTTAAAAACCTTTTAATATTCATAAATTTACGGAGATAGACAATGGCAGAGGTCTTGGAAAAAATCGCTCAAAACAGGGAAGAAAAAATCCAAAAACTGGGATTTCATTTTGGTTTTTCTATCCCAAAAGAGCGAAAAGCCCCCCTTTGCCCCCCACGTTTTGATCCCAATGCCCCGCTAATGATTGCTGAAATCAAGCGCTCTTCGCCATCTGCTGGACACATCGGGGAGATAAAAGACCCCATTGCGCTCGCTAGAAACTACCTCAACAACGGGGCAAATGTCATTTCTGTTTTGACCGAGCAGGATTATTTTGGCGGGAGTTTGGCTGATTTGATGGCAGTCAAAAATGCTTTCAAAAACGCCAGCGTGTTGCGAAAAGATTTTATCCAATCCCCCGAAGAAATCGCCATCTCGTATTTAGCCGGAGCGGATTTGGTGCTTTTGATCGTAGCGATGTTTATAGGGGATAGCAAAAAAGAAGCGATATTCCAAAATATCCTACTAGAATGCCAAAAATACGCCCTCACACCACTGCTAGAAATCCACAACGAAGAAGAATGCCAATTCGCCCTCCGCTTTGTTAATCCTGCCAATCCATCTGCAAGCCCGATTTTGGGTATCAACTCAAGAAATCTCCGCACCTTTGTGATCGACAAGCCCAAAGCACTGCATTTGCGAACAAAAATCCCCGCTCCAATAAAAACCATCTTTGAATCCGGCATTCAATCAAGCTTTGATGGGTATTTAGCCGGGAGTTTTGGCTTTGATGGGATGTTGTGCGGGAGCTATCTGGTGGCTTCTAAAGAAACAGGCAAAAACCTCCAACATCTCATCAAATCCTTTACCTTAGGCAAAAAGCACCAAAATCCTTTCTATCCCAGCGTGTTTGCCTCAATCTATTCAAACCCTACCCCGCTAGTGAAAATCTGCGGGATCACCGATATTGACGACGCATATACTGCGAGTGAAGCCGGGGCAGATATGATTGGCTTTATCCTTACACCAAAAAGCCCGAGGTATATTTCAGCCAAAGATGTCAAGCTGATGAGTAAAGCGATGAACAAGCTTTACCCAAATGTCTTAAAAATCGGCGTTATCACCGAAAACAAAGAGGAGCTTATCATCGCAAAAGAGCTTTTTAAAGAAGGGTTTTTAGACGCTATCCAGCTCCACGCCATTAACCCCGATACGCCCGATATTTACGCAGGTTTTGACCTCAAAGAAGCTGATTTTAATTTCTATGCTTGTAGCAATTTTGAAAATCTCTGCGATTATCCCAAAGAGGGCGTTTCACCTTTTGTATTGCTTGATTCCAAATCCCCCCAAACAGGCGGGAGTGGCAAAAGTATCGCTACAAGCGAACTAAAAAAGCTTAAAAATTTAGGAAAAAAGCTCTTTATTGCCGGGGGCATTGGGCTTGATAACATTGATGAAATTCTTTGTTTGCAACCCAAAATGCTTGATATTAACTCAAAAATCGAGCAAACCCCGGGCAAAAAAGATAAAATAAAACTCAAAGAGATTATTCATAAAATCAAAACATCACACCAACTAGGCTCAAAGGAAACCCGATGAAAAAAATACCGCTCAAATCCAAAAATAAATTTTTTGGCGACCCCAAAAATGGAGGTTTTGGGGGGCAATACGTGCCTGAAATCCTCAGACCTGCCCTCTTAGAGCTAGAAATCGCCTATCAAAAAATCTTTCCTACCAAAGCCTATCAAGATGAGTTTAAAGCGCTTTGCAAGCATTTTATCGGGCGTCCCACACCGCTTATCCACGCCAAAAATGCCTCAAAAGCACTCAGTAATGAGATTTATCTCAAGTTTGAAGGTCTTGCTAACACTGGAGCGCACAAGATCAACAACGCCCTAGGTCAAGTCCTGCTTGCCAAAAAAATGGGCAAAAAACGTGTCATCGCTGAAACAGGAGCGGGCCAGCACGGGCTAGCAGTGGCGAGTGCGTGTGCGAAGCTCGGGATGGAATGTGAGATCTATATGGGCGAAATCGATGCGGTTAGGCAAAAGCCTAATGTTTTTAATATGGAACTTTTTGGGGCAAAAGTGATTCACGTAACCTCAGGGAGCAAAACCCTCAAAGACGCTGTGAATGAGACATTACGGGTATGGAGCAATAACAGCACCGATACATTTTATGTGCTAGGGAGTGCGCTAGGACCTTATCCCTACCCGGATTTGGTGCGTGAGCTTCAAAGCGTCATCGGCAAAGAAGTAAAGCTACAATGTAAAGATTATTTTCAAGGGCTTCCTGATTATCTGGTCGCCTGCGTGGGTGGCGGGAGTAATTCGATGGGATTTTTTAGCTCATTTATCAATGAAGCCGTTTGTCTCATCGGTGTCGAAGCTGGCGGGATCGGCAAAGAAAGCGGGCAAAATGCTGCCAGGATGGATCAATCAGGCACGGGGCGTGTCGGGATCGCTCAAGGCTACAAAAGTATCTTTTTGCAAAACGATGAAGGACAGCTTGCAAGCACGCATTCGATTAGTGCGGGGCTTGATTATGCAGGTATCGGACCGCAACTCGCTTATTTAGGCAGTATCAAACGGGTGGAGTTCATCAATGCCACAGATGAAGAAGCCTTGAGGGCTTTGCAATTTTTTGCCAAAAATGAGGGCATTATCCCCGCTTTGGAATCCTCGCACGCCCTTGCTGGGGCGATAAAAATCTCCCAAAAACTCAAAAACAAAAAAATAATCATCAATGTTTCTGGGCGGGGCGATAAAGATATTTTCATCACCGCCAAAGCCCTCCATAGCGATAGTTGGGCGAAATTTTTGCAAGAAGAGATCAAGCGGTTAGAAATCGAGTCGGCGAAAGGAAAAAAATGAAAAATATTCAGCTGATGGGGCACATCATCGCCGGATATCCCAACAAAGCCAGCAGTATCGAAGCCGGGCTTGGAATCTGTAATGGCGGGGCGGATTTTTTAGAAATCCAATTCCCATTTTCTGATCCGAGTGCTGATGGCCCTATCATTCAAAACGCCTGTAATGTGAGCTTGGAAGATGGATTCAAAATCCAAGATGGATTTGACATCGCCAGCACGCTTGCTCAAAACACGCAAACCCAAATCCTTTTGATGACCTATGCGAATATTGTTTTTGTCTATGGTGTAGAAAATTTTGTGATAAAAGCCAAAGCTTGCGGGATCAAGGCACTTATCATCCCTGATTTGCCTTTTGAATGTGATGAAAATCTTAGAAAAATTGCTAAAAAATATGGCGTTGATGTCATCGAACTCATCACGCCCGGGATGGATGCCAAACGCATTGCCAAACTCTCTAAAACCCGCAGTGATTTTGTCTATGTCGTCGCTAGGAGTGGCACCACAGGGAAAAAAACCGAGATGGAAGCCTCGTTGTTTGAATGGATCGATTTTGTAAAAAAACATTCAAACAAAAAAATCGCCCTAGGATTTGGTATCCGCTCAAACGACCAAATACAAGCACTCAAAAACCACGTTGATATTATCGTGGCAGGAAGCTATTTTGTAGAAAAAATCACCGATGAAATCCGATCAAAGCCCCAAACCAAAGATTTATCTAGCGCCCTCAAACACGCTACACAAACACTGATGGGGAAATAAGTGCCATCATTATCAACAGATTTAAACCAATGCCAAACCAATAATCCCGATTGACTTTTGCATAGGGTTTGAATATAATTTTTGGCAATTTAAATCCCATAAACCAAACTCCAAAATAGGCCATCCTTTGAAAAAGATTTTAATTATTTTTTTATCTTTATGGGGATACTGCACTGCTGGTGGTGTTTTGTTACTCCAAATCTACAACGAAGAATTTCTTGATGGGCGTTCCCCTGTAGGCTATCTTGCAAGCGAAAAACTCGATGGTATCCGTGGGATCTGGGATGGCGTAGCGCTAAAAACCCGCCAGAATAAACCCATCCTTGCCCCCCAATGCTGGACGCAACATCTCCCGCCTTTTGGGCTTGATGGGGAGCTTTGGATCAAACGGGGTGCGTTTGAAGAAACTGCGAGCATTGTGCTTTCCCAGAACCAAGATTGCCAAAAATGGCAAAAAATCACTTACCAAATCTTTGATGTGCCTAATTGCGGTGCGGATAATAATCATAAGCGATTTATCGCCCCTAGCAATGCCCCCAATCCCCCAACCCACACAGACAAAAATCCCAAATCGCCCTACTGCACGCTCACACAACGCCTCCAAATCATAAAAGATTATCTTATTACCCACGCCGATACGCCTATCCATATCATCCCCCAAATTCCCTTGCAAAGCATATCGCAGCTCCAAAATATGCTAGAAAAAATCACCAAAAATGCTGGCGAGGGCGTGGTAATCCGCAAAAATGACGCCCCTTATGAGGAAATTCGGAGCAAAAATGCCCTCAAACTCAAAGCCTACCAAGACGCTGAATGCAAGATCACAGCCTACACAGAGGGGAAAGGGCGTTTTAAAGGCAAGGTAGGGGCGATCATCTGCGCACAGATCTTGCCCATCACGCCAAATGCAAGCTCAAATGCAACCCCAAGCACGATTTCAAATGCGAACCTAGAGAGCACACCAAGCCCTGCTTTGAATACAATAGGTGCAAGCCAAAACCCAGCCAAATCGGACAAAAAACCTGCCGTAATCACATTCAAGATCGGCTCGGGCTTGAGCGAAGATTTTCGAGCAAACCCGCCAAAAATAGGGACTATCATCACCTACAAATACAACGGGACCACCAAAAATGGCTTTCCCAAATTCGCCCGATTTTTGAGGGTTTATCAAGAATGATACGTTTTTTCTGGAAAAAAGACAGGTTTGCCCTGCGTGAATAGTCTTGAAAAAGCGAGCGCCAACCAACCAATGTAATGGAGGATAAAAATGTAATGGTATTTTTATAGGTCAGCTAAGTGAGTGCTTATGTGCCACTTTAAAGAGGTTTTTCATAGCACACAAGCGCGACAAAGGCAAAGCAGTTTGAGATTTTAATCCTTAGATGGCTTTTAAATCCTATCCACTCTCAAACCAAAGCCCGCTACGCACTTTCAGCCTGCAGGCTAAGGGGGCGTGCAGTGGGTGGGGGAAGGTCTTAGGAAGGGGGCGGGCGACGCTTCGCAAGTAGAACCCGCCCCCTTCCTAATAGGCGAAAGCCTCTATCATTATTTATTTGATTCACGTTGTGAATCTGAAGACCACTTCGGGCGAGTAGATTAAGGTTTGGGCGTCCGGTATGCTCCTAAAAGTCGCATAAAACCATCGCCGTGCGGAGCTAAAAAGAAAAGCGGAGGCTTATTCTTTTCGTGGGCTAATTGGGGGAGAGGCGAAAAGCTAGAGCCAACTGCTTGGCTCTGGTAGCCTCGCACACCGCCTGCAATATGTGTAAGCATAGCTGGACGGGACGGAGGAATCTTGCTCGTAGCAAGCAAGGGGTTAGGGGAGGGATAAACAACGGGCGGGCGGGTGAAATTTCTTTTGCGATTGAAAAGTTTAAAGCACTAGAAAAACTTACAGGCGAAAGCCTAAACAAAACAAGAGGATTTTTTAATTGCTTTGTTTGCTTATTTTGCAAAACAAACCGAGTGAAAACCTATAAAAATGGGTTGATGATGAAGCGTAGCTTCAGAATAACCCTGAACTTTAGGAGCGAACACGGGTTTTACCCGTGTAAGCGGTCTTCAGATTCAGTTTGCAAAAACTGAATCGAGTAAAACATAAATATACAAAGGACAACAATGACACCATCAAACCAAATTACAAATAAATTGCCAACCAATCCGCAAAACAAGTCGCAAGCCCTGCTTGTAACCCTCACAAATACACTGATTTTTACCATTGCGCTTATTTTATTATTACTTGGCATTCGTATAGGCTTTGTTCTTTATGTTGGTGTTTATGGGGGCTTTATGGGTGATATTGGCTTGGGCGAGGTGGTCAAAAACCTTTTCATCGGTATGCTTTATGATAGGCGTTATATTGCCCTGGTTGCCCTGGTGTTTTTTGTTCTCTCGCTCCTATCTGTCTATGGGCGTATTTTTAGGCGATGGGAATATGTTTATGCCCAGATAGTCTTTGTTATGTGCCTATTTTTGGGGATTGCTGAAATGGGTTTTTATCAGATCTATGCTGATGGGTTCAATAATGCCCTCTTAGGGCTTATTTTTGACAACACGACGGCTATTCTCAAAACCGGCTTAAACGGGCAATACAACATCACACCCAAGCTCATCATCTGGGTGCTTGCAAGCGTTTTTTATTGTTGGGGTTATCACCAGATCGTCTCCAAAACCATTCCCAAAAGCCAAGCGCTATTTGAACGCTCTTTTGCTTTTAAAGCACTAGTATTTTCAGGGGGGGGGGGGCAATATCCTCTTTCTTGTGTATATGCTATCACCCCTCAGCACCTATTGGCTCAACCAATTCGATCGATTTGACAACCAAACCAAAGATGTTTTTCTCAAGCGCACTTCTCACGGGTTTATGAGCCACCTTTTTGTTGTCTGGCTCAATTATAAAGACAATAGCGCCATAACCGATTTCAAATTTTCCACACAGAGTTTGCTTGAAGCGAGCAAAGATTATTTTGATCTCCCCACCACACCAAGCGCCCCTCTCGATCTCACCTCCCTGCTAAAACGCACAAGCACCAACCCATCACACAGACAAATCAAGCATATTTTTTATATCGTTTCTGAAAGCTTTAGCGACTGGGCATTTGACCCTGTATTTGATGCCATCGGGCTGACTTCAGGGCTCAAAAGCCTTATTGATAACAAACACGGCTTTAAAATGCCCTATTTTGTTGAAAATGGACCTTGCACCATCCGGAGCTTGAGCGTGCAAATGACAGGATTGGTCCAGACCAAGCTCTATCTTCACAAGCTATTTGGGCAATTTAATCTCTCGCCCACCGCACCAGGAGGGATATTTCACCAGCTTGGTTATGAAAGTAGATTTTTTTACGGGGCTTATGACAAAGAAGGCAAAGACAAATACGGGCTATTTGATAAGATTGCCCTTATAGAGGGATTTGATCAAACCTTTGATGGTATTGATATGCTCAACTTTGCCCACAACAAACCCTATCAAAAACATCTGTTTAATGAATGGGGCACGCACGATAACGTGATGTTTGACTTTGTTAAAGACAAGGTAAGCAAGGCTACCCAGCCCACATTTAATATGATAATGACAACCTCTATCCACCCCCCGTATGATTTGGATCTAAAATATTTCAATGTCCCCGATTTAAGCACTTTTTTTGACAAACATTTCCCCGCTTCCAAACGCTCACCTGGAATGGATGCCAATATCTTAGAGCATATCTGGTGGTATGACAAACAAGTTACGCATTTTATCAAGACAATCGCCAAAGCCTATCCTGATTCGCTTTTTGTTATCACCAGCGATCATTACGGGCGTGTTGCACCGGTAAACACAAACGATCCGAAGGTGCATTATTTAGTCCCACTCATCCTCTATTCCCCTACGCTTGCGCCCAAAATGCTTGCTCATATCGCCTCACATACCGACATCACGCCCACGCTTATAGAGCTAGTCGCCCCTAAAGGCTTTGTTTATCATAGCTTTGGCAAGCCATTTTTTAGCAATGACCCCAAAGCACCATTTGACCCAAACAACCAAGCCTTTGGTTATGACATCGTGGGGAATGAGGATTTTTTATACACACAGGATTTTGGCTTGCGACCACTCAAACAGATGGATAAAAACCAAAAAGCCATCGCAGAAACCCAAGCAAAAAAAATGTATCAAAAAATGGAATCGCTTAATGATTTGAGTTTGTATATGTTGCTAAAGGGGTCTGTTATTAAATGATTTTGCATTCAAAACAAAACCTTAAATCCGGCTACCAAGTCGCCAAACCAACGACAAAATAGCAGGGTTTGGCAGACAAATCCAAACCCAATGCACCCCAACCAAGCACAATAAAAATCAATAAAATCAAACACCTGTCCCCCAAATAGCCAAAATACCAGCCCAAAAAACAGCATAAAAAAATTTTATTTTTTTAACTAACTTAAGATTAAATTAATAATAATTACTATAATCTATTTATATTAAATTTTTATCAAAGGAATTAAAATGAAAATATTTCATCCACGTATTCAAAAAAATATTATCTTTGGCTCGCTTCTCCTATCCCCTCTGTTGGCTTTTAGCGAAGAAATTAGCAATGGGGGGGGGGGCAAAGACTTTTACGCTTCAAAAGTCCGTTGTCTCTGCGAGTGGCTTTGCCCAAGATCTTAAAGATGCCCCCGCAAGCATTTCTATCGTTACCCCCAAGGATTTAGAAGACAGACCCGTTAGAGACCTTGGCGATGCCCTCTCCTTAGTGCCAGGAATCACGACCAATCAAGACATCACCGGCAACACCGGTTATAATATCTCCATTCGAGGTATGCCCTCCCAATACACGCTTATTCTCGTTGATGGCAAACGTCAAAATGTCAGTCCCGCAGTATTCCCTCACGGCGCTGATTCGATATTTAGTTCATTTATCCCCCCACTTTCTGCGATTGAGCGGATCGAAGTCATCAGAGGACCGATGAGCACCATCTATGGAAGCGATGCGATGGGGGGCGTGGTCAATATCATTACCAAAAAAAATTTTGATAAATGGCACACAAATTTCAATCTCTCCACAACCTTGCAAGAAGAAAAGGCATTTAGCAATCTCTATAAAGGCTCATTTTATACTGCAGGGCCCCTAGACCCCCAAAAACACTGGGGGATTGCGATCAGAGGGAGTGAAGCTTATACCTCCTATGTATCCAAAAAAGATATGGCAGTCGTTCCGACCCCCGATGGCAAAAAATTCATTCAAGAGGGCTATGGATTGCTCGCAGGGGCTTTAGAAAGCAACAAATATGATATTGGGGCGAGATTATCATATGCACCATCAGAGCAAAATCACGCTTATGTGGATTTTTCACACAATGAAGCGTGGTATAACTCGTGGCCAGATTCTGTCTATGAACCCGCAAAATATTATCAAAACAATGGCATATTGGCACATTTTGGTGATTATGATCGGGTAAAAACAGATAATTCCATCCAAATCAACAACTCGGGATTGCGGGGAAATGGTGAGAATTATGTCGATGCTTTGGGGAATCAAAAAAGCCGTGATCTCACAGGGCTTGATGTAATCGCTACCTCAAAAGCCAAGCTATCGTTGGGGACAAGCCAACTGGTGCTAGGCGGGGAATATTGGTTTTCTTCTCTCTTTGATAAAGATCTCATTGCCTCAACGGGCGGGGATTTTCTCTATCAGAACAATATCAGCCTCTTTGCAGAAAATGAACTCAGCCTCACAGACGATCTGATTTTGACACTAGGATTTCGGGAAAACTACAATTTTGCCTTTGGTTTTAACGCTTCTCCACGGGCATATCTCGCTTATGATGCTACTGATTGGCTTACCCTCAAAGGCGGGGTCTCCACAGGTTATAGAGTCCCAACAGCCAACCAACTTGTCAATGGCAACTACACCATAAGCGGAAATAGTGCTGATTTAAGACTCTCATATGGCAATCCTGATTTGAAGCCTGAAACCTCGCTTAATTTTGAACTCTCCGCCCTTTCAGAGACAGATTACACCGATATGGGTATCACGGGATTTTACAATCAATTCAAAGATAAAATCCTTGATGGCAGGAATGGGCAAAAATTCAATCTTGGTGAGAAGCTTCCAGTAAAAGGCAGTCCGGTTTGCTCACTCAATGGGCATACTTCACGGACAAATAATGCTTGTTATATCCCTGTAAATGTCGATGAAGCCATCACGTATGGCACAGAAGTATTTTTCAACCTCAAGCCGATTGATTTGGGGACAAGCAGTATCGATGCACAACTCAATTATACATTTACAAAAACCCTCCAAACCAAAGGCAATAACAAAAACAAACCCCTACTCAATATCCCAGAGCATAATCTCAATGGCACGCTAAACTATACATTCAAAAAACTTTTTGGGCTTTATTTGCGGGGTGAATTTTATGCCAAACAACCAAGAGGTGAGCCGGGCTGGTTATCCACAGCTGATTATGTGATATTTTACTCTTTTGATGATCTCAAAAAAGCTTATCCGGGTGCAAAGCCATTTTTTAATCCCTATTTTTTACTCCATATCGGCGGGCATTACAATATCACCAAAAATATTCGGCTCAATGTTGCTGTCTATAATCTATTGAATGAAAAATTCTCCGATTGGGTGGATGTTGTCTATCCTGGTCGCAGTAAAAACATAAATACGCAAGTCAATAACTACAACTATATCCACGAGGGACGGAGATATTATGTATCTATCAATATGGATTTTTAATACCAATGTAGGCATATTTTGCGATGTTGCAAGCCTGCAATCTAAAAAGCCGATCTGATTATTTTTCAATACTTCAATACTCAAGCCCCGCGTGAGCGTGAGAGGAGAGGCGTAAAGCCAACTGCCGTCTTCGGTAGCTCCGCAGTGCGATGGCAATATGTGAGCTTTAAGGAGCACCGCAAGACGCCCAAACCTTTAAAACATATCTCAAATATTCAAGTTTGCTTGAATATGAGATGATTACTTTAGGAGCGAACACCGATTTAATCGGTGGTAGCGGTCTTCAGATTCAGTTTGCAAAAACTGAATCGAGTTCAAAATAATGAAAACCTTAGAAATATATCTCAAATACACAAAGCAAAGCTTTGGGTATGAGATGATTACTTTAGGAGCGACTGGAAGCTTTGCTTCCATCAAGCGGTCTTCAGATTCACAACGTGAATCGAGTTCAAAATAATGAAAACCGAGCAAAAAACAAATAATAAAACCCGCCCTGTTGATGAGGCAGAGCGGGAAATTTAAAAAGCTAGGTGGCTATCGCAACAGATCGCGAATTTCTTTAATGAGAATCACGACCGCCAAGATAGCAAGGATAATAGCATCCATTGCGGACTCCTGTTTTGGATTCCCGCCCGCCCACATTCCATAAAAAAAGCCCAACGCCAAAAGACGTCAGGCTTTTTCCAAAACAGGTCTAGCTAATAAATTTTTTCAAGGCTAAAACTATCTAGTTCCATCACAAACTAGAATACAAAAATTATATACAAAAACCATCAAAAAATCAACATAAGGAGTTAAAATGTTTTCATTTACTACACCCTTAAAAGGCGAAATCCTCGACAATGGCAATATTAAAATAACCGAAGAATTTGATTATTACCGAGAAAATAACGCCGATGAAATCATCAAAGTCCCAAAAGGATTTGAATCCGATTTTGCGAGGGTGCCGTTTGTCTTTCGTATTCTCGTTTTCCCCATCGGGAAGCATAGCAAGCCAGCAGTCATTCACGATTATCTCTGTGAGCTTTACCATCAAGGCAAGGTGAGCCGAGCGGTGTGTGCTTATATGTAGGGTGGTTGTGGCTTCTTATAAAATTAGGTAGATAACGAAGTGCAAAGCACGCCGTTATAACCCTAAACTTTAGAAACGTAGGGCGATTCACTCGCCTGTAGCGGTCTTCAGATTCACAACGTGAATCGAGTAAAACATAATGAAAACCTTAGAAACCTATCTCGAACGCACAGCCTCTGGCTGGGTGTGAGATGGTTACTTTAGGAGCGAACACCGATTTAATCGGTGGTAGCGGTCTTCAGATTCAGTTTTTAAACTGAATCGAGTAAAATATAATGAAAACCTTAGAAACCATCTCATATTCAAGCTTGCTTGAATATGAGATGGTTACTTTAGGAGCGAACACCGATTTAATCGGTGGTAGTGGTCTTCAGATTAGATTTATCGAATCGAGTAAAACATAATGAAAACCTTAGAAATTTATCTCGAATATTCAAGCTTGCTTGAATATGAGATGATTACTTTAGGAATGGAAGCAGGCTCTGCCTGCTGGAATGGTCTTCAGGTTTAATTTTTCAGAGAAAAAATTAAACCGAGTAAAAAATAATAAAGCCTATTGAAAATCTTTCAAAAATGCTTTGAGATTCCTTGCGGCTTGGCGGATACGATTTTCATTTTCAATCAAGGCAATACGGACATACCCCTCGCCGTGTTGCCCAAACCCCACACCCGGACTCACAGCGATTTTGGCAACTTGCAAAAGCTGTTTAGAAAACTCCAAGCTTCCCAAATGCTCCACACAAGGCGGGATTTTTGCCCAGATAAACATACTCGCTTTGGGTTTATCCATCTCCCAGCCAGCTTCTTGAAAACTTTTTATCAAGACTTGCATTCTCTTTTCGTATTTTGATTTGATGGCTTCCACGCAGTCTTGGGGACCCTCAAGGGCGATAGTAGAGGCGATTTGAAGTGGGGTGTAGATACCATAGTCGATCCAGCTTTTGATTTTCTGGAGTGCGCCGATGATTTTTTGATTACCCACCACAAAGCCAATCCGCCATCCAGCCATATTATAGCTCTTGCTAAGGGTGTAGGTCTCCACAGCGACTTCCTTTGCGCCAGGCACTTCAAGCACGCTGGGGGCTTGGTAGCCATCAAAACACAAATCCGCATAAGCGATGTCGCTGATGATATAAAACCGCTCTTTTTTAGCCATTGCCACAAGCCGTTCATAAAAGCTTTTATATACGATCGTCGTGGTGGGATTATGCGGGAAATTCACAACCACAAATTTTGGCTTGGGCATCGCTTCTTTTAGCGCACGAGAAAGATTCTCAAAAAAATCATCCTCATCGAGTTCCATTTGTTGATTCCACTTGATACCAAACCTCGCGACATTCGCACCATTCAAAATAAAAGCATAATAATGGATCGGGTAAGCCGGCTCTGCCACAACAGCCGTATCGCCCGGATTGGTGATGGCAGCAACAAGATGGACATACCCCTCCTTGCTCCCCATACTCACGCAAACTTCGAGATTGGGATCTAGGCAAACGTTATATTTTCTCTGATACCACCGACAAATCGCTAAGCGCAGTTTATAAATCCCTTTGCTAACCGAATAGCCGTGATTTTTTGGCTTATGCGCACTTTCACAAAGCTTTTCGATGATATGCGGGGGCGTTGGCCCATCGGGATTACCCATACTAAAATCGATCACATCTTCATTGCGATGGCGCATATCAAGCTTCATCTCATTGATAGCTGCAAAAACATATTTTGGCAATCGTTTGATTTTTTCAAACTCAATTTCATCAAACATCAAGCAACCTTATTTATCAAATTCTTCAAACTTGATTTCAAGCCCGTTTTTTATTATAGCAGGATTCTGAATATCGCTCACCATAATAAAACGAATCCCTTCCAAAAGGCTAAATGTGATTTTTTTGGTTGTGCTGGTTTGAGAAATCAGATTGATAATCTGGAGATCCTTATCATAAAGAACAATGCGAGGACGCCAGTAGGGCGTTTTGGCAGTGATGGTAATATTGCCACTATCTTTTGTGCTAAACCAATACTCCCCGCTCACTTCTCTGACTTCCAAAACCTCATTAGAGGGCGAAATCTCTCTGGCATTGGCAAGCTTGGGATCGACAAGCTCAATATCATATTCCCAATCAAAAATAGAATTTCTTTTGATGTCGGTAAAAATATAGCCCCGTTTATTTAATTCATCAATCATAATCGAAGGCTCCAAAGCGTGTTCAGTAGCAAAACTAAACGTAATTTTAGCTATCCCTGCGGTGTATTCTGCTTTTGAAACTGCAAAATAAGAATACCCCATCGAAGAAAGCGCGCTATTGATACTCCGTGTCAAAAAAATCGGCGTTGTCTGAGAAACAAAAGTAATATTAAGCTCGCTTGGTTGGCTGAATTTGAGTATCAACAAGCCATTATCTTTGAGCGTGGCAACCAACTTTTTAATATCAATCCTGCCATCAACATAAAACGCTTGTTTGTTATTAAAAATCCGATTGATAAAGTTTTTATTAACATTATAAGCTTGCGTCCCAATGAGATTCTCGATCTTGTCATCCAAGGCATCTGCAAATGCCAAAGACAAAAACAAAGCTATGGAAATGGCGATTTTTAAAATCATTAATTTTGACCGCTTAATTCGAGATATTGTGCGTATTTGATTTGTTTGACACCCTCTTTGGGGGTGTATAAAAATCGCATTGGATAAGGTTTTTCATAATGTGCTACACCTGTATTAGTCTGCAGTGAAAAATCGCCGTGACCAAAAGATATTAATAATCTATCATTTTTGACTTCGATAGGATAAGGCGTATTTACAATGGTTTGAAATTTTTGCTTGCTACTAAGATCAAGCACTTCAATCCAAAGGCTACGATTGGGGATAACTACAATCTGTTCTTTGTGGCTTTTTTCAGATTTTGAAACGTTATCTTGTGGCACTGGAGCGCTCATAGCCTCATCTGAAACATCTTCGGTCAAACCATCGCTAGCATTTTCTTCCTCAATATTGCTGGTTTCTTGCTGGCTAGTTTCTTCCTCTACTGCAGGGCTTTCTTCAGGGGTTGTCAAATGCTCTTGCTGGGGTAATGGGCTATGTTTTGAAGGGCTAGGCGACTTCATAAAAATGCTCTTATAGCCAAAATAACCTCCCAATATCACCACCACAACAATCAAAGAAATATAAAAACGCTTTCTAGAAATGAGTTGCTTTTTTCTTTCTTCGATCAAGTCATCTTTTTGTTTTTGCGTGTCCAGATCGAGATTATTGACAGAATGCTCGACGTCTTCGACCTCTTGGGTAGCCTGCGAGCCGGCAAAGAAATTTTCATCGTATTCTTTGAGCCACTCACTCAAATCGACCTTATATTCCCGCTCAAGAATCTTCAAAAACCCGACCACACGCACCCTTTGGAGGTTTGAAAATCTCTTTTCGATAATATCATCGAGCTTATTGATAGAAATCTTGGTGGTTTTGCTGATTTCTCTGACACCGATTTCTTTAAGTTTTTCGATTGCTTTTTCCATTTAACCCATCCTGTTGATTAAAATGCCCGCTGCGACGCTCACATTTAAGGAATTAAAATCCCGTTTCATTTTGATTGAGACTATTTTATCAAGTTTTGATAAAATTTTCTTATGCAATCCCACACCCTCACTGCCCAAAAACAACGCCCATTTCTCCTTTGGCTCAATACCCACAATATCTTGACCCCCAACATCTGCCCCATAGCATTGTATGCCCTCATTTTTGAGTTCATTGATGAGATCCAAAATATTTTTGCAGATACAAAATGGCATATCTAGCATCGCCCCCGCACTCGAGCGCACAACGCCCTCAAAAGAAAAACTCTCCCTTAAGCCCAGCACAACCCCATCGACACCCAGACAATACGCCGTCCTAACAATAGCCCCGATATTCCCGACATCCGTAATATCACAAAGCACCAAAATCTTATGGTATTTTTTTATCTCAGAGACCGAAATAGGCGATGGTGGGAGGATTTTTGCCAAAAACCCCTGATGATTCCCGCCCCTCGCCATTGCTTGGGCTTTTTTGGTATCTGTGCGCAAAATACGGCGATTGTTTTTAGCCATAAAAGTAAAAATTTTAGGGTCGATTTCCTTAGCCAGATAGATTTCTTCGATACGTTCGGGGTGACGCTCCAAAAGGTGCATTACAATGCGTTTTCCATAAACAATCATATTATTCATACGGACACTTGCATAGAAATTTTTTTATAAAGGCTTTTGGTGTCTTCGTTTTGGAGCTTTGAGAGGATTTTGGCTTTGATTTTTGGAGGGATGTCAAGTTGCAATATCTGTGCGCTTGAAAGCGAGCGTTCCATTTTTGTATCTGAAAAAAGCACTAATACCCACTCCCCGCTTGTATTGAGCGATTCTATTTGAGCGCAAACCTCACGGGCTTGCCCGATAAAATATTTTTGGTGCATTTTCGTCATTTCTTTGATGGCAAAAAGCCTCGCATTCGGGGTGAGCAAAGCCAAATCTTCCAACGTATCCAAAATCCTATGGGGGCTTTCATACATCACGATGGGAATGCTTTGCTCAAGATAGGCACAACCTTGTAAAAGATTTAAAATCCTCTCCCGCCTCTCTTTTTGCTTGTGTGGCAAAAACCCAGCAAACAAAAAACCTTGGGCATCAAACCCACACGAAGCATACGCAACAACTCCCGCACTCGCACCCGGAAGCACATCATAAGGGATATTATTTGCTATGGCATAGGCTATAAGCGATATTCCTGGATCACTCACACAGGGCATCCCCGCATCACTCATATACACGACATTATTTTGGTGAAAAAAATCCTGCGTGAGATTTTTAAAAAAATCTTTTTCATTATGAGAATGAAAGGATACAAAATCTTTTTTTTCAAAAATAGCAGAAAAATGCTCGGCGATGATGGGGTTTTTCCCAAAAAGTGCGATCAATTTTTTCGTAACCCTGATATCCTCGCACATCACGACATTAGCCTCACCCAAAGCCTGCAAGGCTCTCAAAGTAATATCGGCTAGATTCCCAATAGGCGTGGGTAAGAGGGTCAGCACGGCATTATTTTAGATTATATTTTTGTTTAAATTTCTCAACCCTGCCGGCTGCATCGGCGATTTTATCACTACCTGTATAAAAAGGATGGCAAAAGCTCGATATATCAATCCTTAGCTCACTTTTTGTGCTCAACACTTCGATTTCTTTCCCGCTGGTAACACAAGTTACCTTGCAGGGAACATACTGGGGGTGAATGCCTTTTTTCATCGCAATTCCTTTATGTCTATTGTTGTGAATTTAAATCGGTAATTCTAGCTAAGAAATACTTAGATTTTATTAAAAAGTATTTTTGCCACGCCAAAAATAAGCAAAATGCAAACAGCAAAAATGTCAAATTTTAAGATTCAAATTGCTAGCAAACCCAAAATCATTCAAACTTAATTTTATTCCCACTCGACTTTTATATCTTTTCAAATGGCAATTATTTGAGGGGACACCTACGCCACCAAAGCATTTTCTTTGATAAGATTTACCAGCGCAACCAGCTTAGTTTGCTCAGGTTGCCCAAAGAGCTTCATAAAGCTCTGAGGCGTATCAAAAGGCGGTTTCATCAGTTCGGTGGCACTTTCGATATACCCATTTTGCACCACATAATCCACAATTTTACGCACAAACACGATCTGTTCGTGATTAAGCCCTTGTTCGTTGATAAATCCAGAAAATACCTGCATAGCAGCTTCGTATTCAAGCTTGGCAATTTTACGAATCATCAATCCAAAAGGCATATCCCCATACTCTTTTTTGTAGTCCTCTTCACTGCCTAATTCTTTTGTGAGAATATCAGACAAGGCCTGATAATCAGATTCGGTTAGCTTGATATTATTGCGTAGCTTCAAAATAGCGCTGGAATCCTTGTGTTGCTCAATGTATCGATTTACCTTTAGGCGATAATCCTCAAAAGTATAAGCCTCACCAACGCTTTCCCCCTCCTTTGTAGTAAGCACCACATCGGCAAGATCGGTGCATACTATCTTCTTGCCATCACCCTCATCGACAATAAACTGAATCAAACCTCGCAGTTCAAAACGCACCTGCTCCAAATCCAATAAGCCACAATTTTCCCAAAACTCATCTGTCGGTATTGCAGTAATCAAGGGCAACTTTGCCTTTACCTCTGCGATAGTCGTTCGCCCTGCGAGATCATTAGCCATATTGCAAAGTTGTGCTTTTAGCTTTTTAAACATAGAAGCCGACTCAAATGATGCGAGCATCAATCCATACATAAAATTATCAAAACGCTTGGCATATTCGTCCTGCTCTTCATTGAATACCAATGGTGCGAGACGGCGTATCAAGTCATACTTGTCCTGTTCGCTGATTCTCTCAAACGCCGTAATCACTTTGAATTTTTCCACCGCTCCTAAGTGCAAACGCACAGATACCAGTTCTGTATTCAGTCCCGCGACTTGACTAGCAAGAATTGCTACCAGCTTTTTTCGCAAGCCCTGGTGTGTCTCATCCCCAAAATTTACCTCTTGCAGAAGCGAGACCAATCGCACCTGCTTTGCAAAAATTGCTTCCGAAAGCGTTTGGGTTTCTTTGCCTTCTATGCCATTGGCATTCGTGCGGAAAAATTCAAAATTACGACAATAATCAAAGATATAAAAACGCCGTTTGTCAGCGTATGTGCCATCTTTTGAGTCGATACACTCAAGCCCTTTACAAAGTCTTGTGCCTCGCCCAATCATCTGCCAAAACTTTGTCTTGGAACGCACTTTCTTGAAAAACACCAGATTGAGGACCTCTGGCACATCAATGCCAGTATCCATCATATCCACCGAAACGGCAATCTGGGGCAACTTGTCTGGTTGTTTAAAGTCATCAATCAAAGTTTGGGCATAGCTATCCTCACAGACAATACGGCGGGCAAAGTCCCCCTTATACTGCGGATACAGCGCATCAAAGCGCTCAAGAATAAACTGGGCGTGCTTTTTGTTCTGGGCAAATACAATCGTTTTTCCGATACGATCCCCACCCTTGACCTTAATACCTTTTGTCATAAGGTCTTGTAGCACCATATCTATGGTGTCTTCATTAAACACAATTTCATTGAGCTTTGATGGGGAAATAGAATCAGGCAATCCCCCATCATCCTCTGTGAAATCTTCCTCATATCGCTGTTTGTCCTCATCGCTCAAATCTTCATAGACGATTCCTTCTTCCAAGAACTTCATCTCCACTTCAATATTATAGTATGGCACCAACACGTGATCTGTCTCCACAGCGGTTTCATAGTCATACGCATAGGTTGGCACACCATTTTTTATCTCAAAAAAATCATACGTATTGCGATCGACATCGGTTTTTGGCGTGGCAGTCAAGCCCACCACAAGAGAATCAAAATAGTCAAAAATCGCACGATATTTTTTGAAAATACTGCGATGGGCTTCATCTACAATAATCAAATCAAAATGAGCAGGCGTAAAAAGCCGTTGCCCGTTTTCGGATTTGGCAGTATCGATCGAATTTAAAATCGTTGGATAGGTAGAAAACACAATTCTTGCATTTTTGTCATCCTTGTTAGAAAGCAAATTGCAAAGAGACATATCCGGTAGGTAATTTTTAAAATCATCCTTTGCCTGCTTGACTAGCGCTGTGCGATCAGCCAAAAACAAGACATTGGTAATATGCCCGCCACGGGAAAGCACATCCGTGAGGCTCGATGCCGTCCTGGTTTTGCCTGTGCCCGTTGCCATTACCAAAAGGCTTTTGCGGTGACCTGTAGCAATATTATCGCACACCGCACGGATGGCTTCTTTTTGGTAATAGCGATCGGTAATGCGATCATCAATGACAATTTGACTAAGCGCGCGCCGTTCATCCCGTCGTGTAATGAGCTTTTCTAAGTCGCTTTTTGAAAATATCCCGCTGACTTGACGTTGCGGATAACTCAAATCATCCCAGAAATAGGTTTCAAAGCCGTTGGTGCAAAACATCAGCGGTCTCCTCTTACACTTGCGCTCAATCGCATCGGCATACAGCTTGCACTGCTGGCGACCGATATTGGGGTCTTTGCTGGTGCGTTTGGCTTCCACCACAGCAAGGGGCAATCCATCCTTACCCAAAAGCACATAATCCACAAAGCCAGCTTGCCCATCTACACCCGCCATATCCACCACAGGATATTCCTCGATACAATCCTTGTTTTCACCCTCAAATACCCATCCCAACAGCTTCAAATCCACATCTATGTATTTTTTGCGTGTGACAAACTCAGAAATATCATCCGGCGTAAAGCTACGCTGGGGCATTTGGGTTGCTTTAAGCTCCATAAACTGCTTGGAGTGTGTGGCAACCAGTGCCTGCAAGCGGGCAATCTCTTCGTCCTTTTGGGCGATGATGCTTTGATGTTCTTTGATCGCTTTTTCATCGACCACCAATTTTTCAGCAGGGATGAGTGCCTCAGAAAACTTCCGCTCCTCATAGTTTGCGCCATAGCAGTAATCAATCCATTCAATAAACTCAAACAGCCCCGCAAGGGAGAGCATTGCATCGCTTTTGGATACCTGCTTTTCGGTATGGACTGCCAAATTGCCTAGCTTGATGATAAAGGGCAACTTTCTCCAAGTCTTATAGTCTAGGGCAAGACGAAAGCTTGGTTCGTGGATGAGGGATTGTAAATTTTCTTTATAAGGCATCTGCATCGTGCTATCGGCAGAATACACCCATTTGACACCAAGCTCCAAGGCTTTTCGTGCCCCAACTGCTGCCATCGCAGGCGAGGACGCCAAAACACGCTCCGCCTCGATACAGGCAGAAGAAAAGAGAGCGTATTCGGTTTGATGTTCTAAAAAGCTAAAGTTTGCCATCGTTTTACCTCATTTTATTTATGAAATATCTTTGAATATGTCCAGAAAATGCTTAATAACTGGATTATCTTTTGGAATGTAATATTCACCATCAATGTTTTTAATGATGAGGTAAGGTATCCCATCTTCTTTTTTTGCTTCTAACGTGAAAATAAAGTCTATATGAGGATACAGAATGGATTTCCCTGATTTAATATACAAATCCAAAGGCTTCTTTTTGTACTTAAACCCAAAACGCTCCAAGAGTGTTTTGGGTGTCAAATCTATATTGTAACAGAATATACCACACATCACGGATGGAGAAAGTCCCTTGACCATCTTGGCTACTTCTTCAAATTCCTCAAGTTCCTTTGTGCGACCATTGCTCTTGATTTCCATTATAATCATGCAGTCATCTACCTCAACCAAATTTTGACCACCCAATATATATACTCTTGCATTCGGTTTAAGCTTTAGCAAGTCAATTTGAGTGCTTTGCCAACTTCCCTTTGTCAAGAGTCCCCTCCCTAATTTAATTTGTGGAAATGACTTTTCTAAAAAGTCTTTAATGAATTCTTCTCGCATACTGCCTTTGGTAGGATTGTGAGAAATATCTTCTGATGCCCCAAACTGAAGCTTCAAAAGGTTTTGATAATATAAATCTAGCTGTTCTTGCAAAGTAAGCTTTTCCATATACTCTCACCTCACTCGAAATATTCTTGCATTAGGCTGTTAAAGAGGTTTTCCGCCTCAGTTAGCGCTTGCTTTATTTGGGCTTTTTGCGCTTCGATTTCAATTACAATGTTGGTAAAGCGGGTTTGTGTATCTGGTGGTGGGATAGGTATAGGAAGTTTTCTAATATCGCCTAATGCTATGAATTTTTGTGTTCCGCCTCGATTTACCTTTTGAATTGCATTCTCAAAAAAAGAAGAAGATAACAATGTCTTAATAAATGTGTTACACATAATTGAATCCGCAAACTTTATAATAGCTACATTTTTAACGGCAAATTCCTGATTGACATTTACAATAACCGGATTTCCTATTGTTCCAATCATTGGCATAATGATGTCACCATTATCTACCTTTGAGCGTTGGTTAATCTTCATCAAATCTTCGGATGAAATCAGATTGGCTGTAGAAAAATCGATGTAGCCCTGCTTTACATTTTTAGAAGTCACTAAAGGATACCCATCTCTAACATAAGTAGGGGAATCGTGTGTGCCATCTCTTACATCACATACACTTTGCAAAGACTGAATTTCCCAACCCTTTTCGTTAATCACAGGGTCACCAAACATCTCATAAAACACCGACTGCACCAGTTTATCTAGCTCGGTAAGCTGTTCCTTGTAGCCCTTGACTATCTCGCTGGCAAGGTCAAGGTTTTTGGCAATACGCTTTTGTTCGTCTAAGGGCGGGAGGGGGATTAGAACTTCCGAAAAATTACTTTTATTGATTATAGGTACGACAGGAGCATTTGCAATTTGTTTCAAATATGCTCTTCTTGTTAGAACCACATTTGCTAGGTACTCGCTAACAATAACCTTGTCATGAGGAATAATAGCATTTATCTGTTGATTGCAAGTACTTTCACATGTGGCAATACCAACCTTCCCTATTGTTCCAATACACGTAACTAGTACTGAACCAACAGGTAAAAGTCTGATTTTTTTACGTGCTTTTTCTGACACATACTCATTTGGTATGGTGAGTTTCTCAATAGTATCCTCCGAAAAATCATTAGGCTTGAAAAAAGGGATGTCATCAGAATCATAAAATATAGTTTCTTTTTTAGGTGGGGTGCTTCCTGTTACTATGGTTCCAACATCCCCTAGCCTCACCATCTCCCATTTACCCATCAAATCCGCCCCCGCAGTTCCTCAGTCTTGGCGGTGATGTCTGCATTTAGCATAACAAGCTTATCTAATATCACTGAGGGCGCATCATATGCTACCTTTTCATACACCATTTCTTTATAGCGGTTGATAGAAAGGTCATAATTGTTCTCTGCAATCTCGTTTTTGCTCACAAAAAAGCTCTGCTCGGTTTTGGCTCTGTCCGCTTCTCCCTCCAAATCTCCAAAGCGAGCAAGAATATCAGGGATGTCGTTTTCGGCGATTTCGCTACGCTTATCATCTAGCGAAAACCCATCGGCTTTCATATCATAAAACCAAACGTTTTCCGTGCCACCAGCGCCTGTTTTGGTAAATACCAGCACGGCGGTGGAAACCCCCGCATAGGGCTTAAACACACCACTAGGCATAGACACCACCGCTCGCAAATGGTGATTTTCTACCAATTCCTTGCGGATGGCAATATGTGCTTTTGATGTGCCAAACAGCACCCCATCAGGCACGATACACGCACAGCGCCCGCCCTTTTTTAGCATACGGATAAAAAGTGCTAAAAACAGCAGTTCGGTCTTTTTGGTATTACATACTGCTTTGAGGTTGTCATTGATGCTTTCTGCATCTAGTGTGCCGGTAAAAGGTGGATTGGCTAAAATCACATCATAGCGGGAGGAGATATCGTTTTGCTTGGAAACACTATCCTTATAATCCACATCGGGGTTGGTGATGGAATGGAGCATTAGATTCATTGCAGAAATACGTAGCATCGTATTATCAGAATCAAAGCCACTAAAGGCATTTCCGGCAAAATGCTCCCACTGCTCGGTAGTCATATCACTCTCATAATGCTTGCGAATATATTCTGCAGAGGACACCAAAAATCCCGCTGTGCCACAAGCAGGGTCACAGATATGGTCATCGGGAGTAGGGGCTACCAGTGCTACCATCATTTCACGAATATGCTTGGGCGTGCGAAACTGCCCATTTTGCCCGGCAGTGGCGAGCTTGCCGAGCATATATTCATAGAGATCGCCTAGCATATCTTTGTCTTTGATGTCATACTCATAGAGTTCATCAAGGGCAGTGACAACCTTTTGCAAAAGTTGCTTTTTCCCCTCCGGGAAGAGAAACATAGCATCTTTCATATAGCGAGAAAAGGCAGCCTGCTCTTTGGTTGCATCATCGCCAATGGCTTTGATAAAGGGGAACACCTTTTGCCCTACGATTTCATAAATCTCACGAGGGTCGCGGTTTTTGAACTTACTCCATCGCATCGCCTGACCTTGGGCATCTTGCGGGAAGATTTTTGACATTTTCTCACCACTGATGGCTTCAAACTGCTCGGCTTCCAAGTCCTTTTCATCCAAGGAGCGGATAAACATTAGGTAGGTAAGTTGCTCAATAACGGTGAGCGGGTTGGTGATGCCACCTGCCCACATATCTGTCCAAATTTTGTCTATCTTGTTGCGGATTTCGCCTGTAATCATTGCGTATTTTCCTATTTTTTATACGAATGTAGTTATTGACAAAATATAGCCAATTTGCAATCAACAAAAAGACTTATTCCCACTCAATCGTTCCCGGAGGCTTTGAAGTAATATCATAGACCACACGATTAATCCCAGCGACTTCATTGATAATGCGAGTAGAAATGCTTTCTAAAAGCTCGTGAGGCAGATGGGCAAAGCTCGCTGTCATCCCATCAGTTGCGACTACCGCACGCACACAAATCGTATTATCATAGGTGCGATTATCCCCCATCACGCCGACAGATTTGACATTGAGTAGCACGCAAAATGCCTGCCACACCTTGTCATAATAACCGCTTTTGTGCAATTCATCCAAAAACACCGCATCGGCTTTCTGGAGCAAATCCAAATCCGTGCGATTGACATCGCCCATAATACGAATCGCAAGACCAGGTCCGGGGAATGGGTGGCGCATTAGCATATGTTCTGGCATCCCCAGCTCACGCCCTAGCTGGCGGACTTCATCTTTGAAAAGTTCCCTCAAAGGCTCAATCAGCTCAAAATTCATCCATTCAGGCAGGCCGCCGACATTATGGTGGGATTTGATGGTTTTAGAAGGACCTTTCACGCTCACAGATTCGATAACATCAGGATAAAGCGTGCCTTGTGCCAAAAATTTGATTGCACCATTTTGGTGATACTTTTTTGCCTCTTTTTCAAAGACCTCAATAAACGTCTCTCCAATGATCTTGCGCTTTTTTTCTGGATCTTTCACACCGGCTAATTTAGCCAAAAAAAGCTCGCTAGCATCGACACTGATAAGCGGGATGCCGAGATTTTCTTGGAACATTTTTTCAACCGCCTCACGCTCACCAAAGCGCAAAAGCCCGTGATCGACAAAAACTGGCACTAAGCGCTCCCCGATAGCCCGATACAACAAAGTCGCCACCACCGAAGAATCCACCCCGCCACTCACGCCACACAAAACCTTGCCATCTGCGGTCATCTCACGCAATTTGGCGATTTCACTCTGGGCAAATCGGCGCATATCCCAAGTCGTGCTTGCCCCACAGATTTTCACAGCAAAATTTTGCAACATTTCCCCACCACATTCGCTCTGAACGACTTCAGGATGGAATTGAAACGCATAAATCTGGCGGGCAAAATCAGCAATCGCACAATTTTGGGTATTGCCACTTTTTGCAAGCTCAACAAAGCCTTTTGGGATCACTTCGACTTTATCACTATGGCTCATCCAGACGATACTTTTGGGCTTGAGACCCCTAAATATCGGATTTGTCTCTGTGTCCTGCCCCAATAGCTCCAACGTCGCTTTGCCATACTCTTGGGCGCACGCAGGCACAACACGCCCACCAAAAAAATCCGCAATATATTGCATCCCATAGCAAATCCCAAGCACAGGAATACCCAGATCAAAAATCCGACTATCGGGCTTGTAAGCATCGGGGGCATACACGCTCGCAGGCCCGCCACTTAGAATCAGACCTTTGGGATTTTTTGCACGAACAGCCTCCAATGTCTCAAAATACGGCACAATCTCGGTATAAACCCCGTATTCACGCAATCGCCTAGCGATAAGCTGTGTGTATTGACTACCAAAATCCAAAACCAAAATCTCAACCCTATGCATACAAGAACCTTTCATATGATTTTCCAATCGTTTTTGAAATCATATCAAAAAGAACATTATGTTTTATTCGATTCACTGGAGCGAATTGGGTAGAACATAATAAAAACCTTTAAAAATTTATTTCCAACGCACAAGCATCGCATTTAAGCCACCCACCTAGCCTGCAGGCTGAAAGTGCGTAGGGAGCTTTGGTTTGCTAGTAGCTCAAGAATTGCTAACAAAAAAGCAATCTACGCTGTGTCATCATATCCGATAAGGGGGCGGGTCAGGGTTTGGGGGAGTTTGAGGGGGATAAGGGGCGGACTTCGCAATTTAAGCCCCTTGTCCCCTCTCAAGAAGAAAACAAAACTAGGGATTTTTTAATTCACCCTTTAGGTTTATTACAGAAATAAAAAGACTTTTAACTGGGTTGATGACCAGCGGTAGCTGGGAATAAAACGGGTGGGTGGGTCAGAATACTTTAGGAACAGGAGGAGCGTTAAGGTTAAAGCCAACTGCTTGGCTTAACTAGCTCCGCACGGCGATTGCGTTGTGCGACTATAAGGAGCACCGCAAGACGCCCAAACCTTAATTCACTCGCCCGCAGTGGTCTTCAGATTCGCTAAGCGAATCGAGTAAGCAAAATGAAAACCTTAGAAACCTATCTCGAATATTCAAGGCAAGCTTAAATATGAGATGGTTACTTTAGGAATGGAAGTAGGCTCTGCCTGCTGGAATGGTCTTCAGGTTTAATTTTTCAGAGAAAAAATTAAACCGAGTTTAAAATAGATGAGCGGTCTTCGGGTTTGTTTTGGAAAAACAAACCGCATAAGGACAATCAAAAAGGACGGCAAGATTCCAAGATATGCTTGATGAATTGCCCATTTTGGAGTTTCCAAAAATCATAATCACAAACAATAACCAGGCGTTTTTTTATCCGACTGATTGCGACATTTAGGGCGTGCAAAGCCCTGATATTCTGGGAATTGGTGAGATGATAATGCAAGCAAACAGGAGAAAAAATCACCGTGTCAAACTCTTGGCCTTGCGAGCTATGGATCGTCCAAACCTTATCCCGTGGGATGCCTAGCTCAATCATCTGCCGTCTTTGCTTCACAAATGGCGTCAAAACCGCATAATCACTCCCCCAAAATGCCCGCACCAAATTGAGGGCATTTTTTGCTTCATTGAGACTAATATGATCGCTATCACCCTGCTCACGCTTGCTATCGACATAAAAAAGCTCGGTCTGCCCCACAACTCCCCGAAGCCCGTTTTTATAGATATGCTTATCCAAAATGCTTGCGAGATTATCGCCATATCGATGGGTTTTGGTCAATTTTGCTACGCATATGTTTTCAAACGCCACATCTTGGTATTGGCTTTTGGAAAAAAGTGGATTTTTTCGCTCAAAATCCGTGCTTTTAAACAATTCTTCAAGATTGAGTGCGGAGAGATTCCAGAGATTGGCATAAAAATTGTCATTTTGAGCGATGTCTTTTTGGGGCATTTCACAAATCGGGCTTAACTGCTTGTGATCGCCCAAAAAAGTCAGGGGCGTATTATCCACGCACAACGCACACGCCTTAATCAGGGGCGTGAAAGCACATTCATCCAAAAATATATGGTCAAATTTCACTTCCAAGCTCTTATATTTGCGGATAAATCCATCCATAGTCATCCCCACAACAAGCGCCTCTTTGAGCCTATCTTTAAAACCAGATGCAAAGCTAAAAAGGCTTTGGGGGGCGACTTTTTTTAATACATTAGGATCGCAAACCTCTACATAGGCGTTCAAAAACCCACTTGTTGGCATCCCTAATCGCAAAATCTTTTCACGATTAAGCCCCAGAGTGTCAAATTTTTTGATAAGGGTCTTTAAAACTTGCTCCAAAGCGTTGTTGGTAGGGGCAAGGACGCAGACTTTTTTGCCCGCTTGAATCAGGCTAAAGAGGGATTCAAACAAAACGATTTGGGTTTTGCCACTCCCTGGAGGTCCCCACACATAAGTCGCTGGATGGGAGAAAATAGCCCTGATCGCTTCGGCTTGCTCAAGCGTAGGGTCTTTTGAGATGATAGGCTCTACGCCGACACAGCGATTAGGCAGGGCTATTTTGGGCGTGGTGCTGAAATAATCCTCGACATTTTTTACCAAAAACTTCAGATCACTAAACAAAAAAATATCATTTTTCTTGGTTTTTTTGAGTTTTTTGTGCATAGCTTCATCAATAAAAAGGCATAAAACATTGCTACGCTCATCAAAATATTTTTGCTCCAGCCCCTCTTGTCCGATCAAAAATTCTTCCTCGCCCACCTTTAATATCAAGCTTTCAGGGTTAAAAATCTTGCCTCTTAGCGAAAAATGCACCTCTTCGGGCGTAAGGGTAAAGGAAATTATTTTGATTTCTTCTAATCCTAGAGCATTTTGCTCCAAAAAATCATAATAAATCTGGCTTGAACGCACCAAAACATCGTTCATCAACGCCCTAACCTTGCAGTCTTATGCAAATCTTGCCTCCAAAAAATCATTTTATTTTTGATATGCCTCTATCGTTTTGGCAAGCCGCTTGATACCTTCTTTAATAGTGGCTTCATCCGGATAAGAAAAATTGATCCGAGCAAATCGAGCTACATTGGCTGGATCGACACAAAACGGCGTCGCAGGGATGATGGCGACTTGATTTTCCAAAGCCTTTTGTGCAAGCTCATTAGTATCAATGCGAAGTTTTTTGAAATCTAGCCAAAAGAAAAAGCCCCCCAAAGGCTTTTCCCAAACCACGCCCAAAGGCGATAGATAAGCCTCCAAACATTCTTGCATTTTATCCCTTTTTGCCTTGTAGATACGGAGCATTTTGGATAGATGGGTATCTAAATGCCCCTTTTGGCAATACGCATACGTGAGGCTCTGGGTGATCGCACTAGAACAAATATCAATACTTTGCTTGAAAATCGTCATCGCACGGATAATCTTTTCATCCCCAACAACCCAGCCAATACGCACAGCAGGCGAGAGGATTTTGGAAAATGATCCGACATAAACGACATTTTCATTGCAAAGCGAATAAACCGAAGCGATATGCTCGCCCTCATAACGCAAATACCCGTAAGGATCATCTTCAAGCACGACAATATCGTATTTTTGGGCGATTTGAGCGAGCTTGGCACGTCTTGCCTCACTCAGGCAAACCCCCGCAGGGTTTTGAAAATTCACAATCGTATAGATCAACTTTACTTTTTTACCCCTTTTGAGGAGTTCTTCAATCTTGTTTTCGAGAAAATCTGTCTGAAGCCCTTGCTTATCCATCGGGATACTCACCACTTCGGCTTGATGGTTAGAAAACACATTCAACGCTGCCAGATACGTGGGGTCTTCAGCGATCACGACATCACCGGGATCTAAAATACTCCACGCGATAAGATCTAATGCTTGTTGCGAGCCACTAGTAAGCAACATTTCTTCTGCACGCACCTCCCTGCCAAGCCGTTTAGCATTCCAAGAGGCAAGGAATGCCTTGAGATTTTTATCGCCCTCTGTCAAAGAATATTGCAAAATATCCCTGCCCTGCTCTTTTAAAATCCCCACGCCCTCATAAAACTCATCAATAGGGAAAACCTCAGGCGCAGGCATCCCCCCAGCAAGAGAAATCATCCCCTCATTGCTCAATACCTTGATAATCTCGCGAACCGGTGAGGGGCGAGAATTTTTAGCAACTTCGCTGAAATGCTGTTCCCAAAACATTGTATTCTCCAAAAAAATTAATAACGAATTTTAACGACTTTTGTAGTGAATTTAAAAACAAAAATGTAAATTTTCCAACCAAAACTCTATGTTTCTAAAATAAACAAAATAAAATAAAAAATTTTCAAAATTACGCATTTTTTCGCGATTCTGAAGAAATTTCAACTATGATGGATAAACAACCGAATCCAACATTATTGCAACAAGGAGAAACGATGGAAAATATCAATAATGACTTAGAATTGATGCAGACAATTTTTAAACCCAATCGTGCATTATCCAAACAATCCAGAATCAAAAATATTTGCGAATACGAGGATTTGTGTTTGGATGCAGAAGAAGACTATGAAGCCTACTGGGGGAATCTCGCTAGAGAAAAAATCAGCTGGATAGAGCCATTCAAACAAGTCTTAGATGAGAGCAAAGCCCCTTTTTATCAATGGTTTGTCGGCGGGAAGCTCAATGTTTGCTACCAATGCGTCGATCGCCATATCCAAAAGCGAAAAAACAAAGTAGCGATTATTTTTGAAGGGGAGATGGGTGATTACAAGGTTTATACCTACCGCAGGCTGTATCGTGAGGTAAATCAAACAGCAAATCTACTCAAAAATCGCTTCGGGATAAAAAAAGGCGATCGTGTCATTATCTATATGCCGATGATTCCTGAATCGGCTATTATGATGCTGGCGTGTGCGCGTATTGGGGCGATCCATTCGGTTGTTTTTGGAGGGTTTAGCCCAGAAGCCTTGCGGGATCGTATCAATGACACCCAAGCCAAGCTTGTCATCACCGCTGATGGGGCTTTTAGGAGAGGCAGACCCTATATGCTAAAACCAGCCGTAGATAAGGCACTCGAAGACAATCAATGCCCTAGCGTAGAAAAAGTCCTCATCGTTATCCGCAATAACGAACCCATCGAATATATCCGAGGCAGGGATTATGTTTATAACGAAATCGTTACGCTAGAATCATCGCAATGCGAACCCGAACCAATGGATGCAGAAGACCCATTATTCTTGCTCTACACCTCAGGCTCTACAGGCAAGCCAAAGGGCGTGCAACACAGCAGTGCGGGCTATATTTTGTGGGCGCAAATGACAATGGAATGGGTCTTTGATGTCAAAGAAAGCGATAATTATTGGTGCACAGCGGATATTGGCTGGATTACCGGGCATACCTATATCGTATATGGACCTTTGGCTATCGGGGCGACAACGATTATGTATGAGGGCACCCCAACATATCCCAATCATTCCAGATGGTGGGAGATGATAGAAGAATATCGTGTGAATCAGTTTTATACCTCACCCACAGCCATCCGAATGCTCCACGCAGATGCGCCTGATGAACCTGATAATTATGATCTTTCTTCGCTCCGCATACTCGGCACGGTGGGCGAACCTATTGATCCAAGTGCGTGGAAATGGTTTTATGAAAAAATCGGACGGGGCAAATGCTCGGTCGTAGATACCTGGTGGCAAACAGAAACTGGCGGGCATATGATATCCCCGCTACCTGGGGCCACACCGATGAAACCCGGCTGTGCGACGCTCCCCTTGCCGGGTATCCAGGCTGAAATCCTCGATGAAGAGGGGAATAAAAAAGATGTCGGCGAACCCGGACTTTTGTGTATCACCAAGCCTTGGCCCTCGATGATTCGGGGCGTTTGGGGGAATCCACAACGCTATGCAGAGGGGTATTTTTCTCAAGTCAAATCCAAAGATGGGAAACCTATCTATTTCAGCGGGGATGCGGCCTTTTATGATGAAAGGGGCTATATCACCATCATCGGGAGAACCGATGATGTTATCAATGTATCAGGGCATCGAATCGGGACAGCTGAAGTGGAATCGGCAATCGCTAAACACAAAGACATTGCTGAGTCTGCGATCGTAAGCACGCTTGATCCTATCACGGGCGAATCGCTATTTGCGTTTGTTGTTACCACCCCAAACACGAGTTGCGACCTCAAACAGCATATGAGTCTCTTGCCCGAGCTCAATGCCCTCATCCGTGAAGAAATCGGACCGATAGCCAAAATCAACAATATCCTTTATGTGCCCGGGCTTCCAAAAACACGCAGTGGCAAGATAATGCGTCGCTTGCTGAGGAATATCGCTAGAGGAGAACCGATCAAGCAAGACACCAGCACATTGGAAAATCCAAATATCGTCAAAGAAATCATTGCTATCGCTCAAGGCAAAAATGCTTAGTGCAACTTAGGGTGCGTGGCTCTGATGATAAAAAGATGATAAAAAAACGGGGGCAATCGTTGCCCCAAAAAATTAAACGCCCTAACAGACTTCAAAATCTCTCTTTTAGATAGGGCAAAACGCTAAGAAATCCCATCAGTGCAAGAAAAGATGCTATCTGCAAAGGCGAGACAGCAGAAAATCCTTTTTGAAGTGCCAAGCCTCCCAGATAGCTCCCCAGCGTAATGCCCCCATTGGCAACCACTGCCATAAAAACATTGACAAAAGCAGAATTGTTTGAAGAACGCACGATCCTTGTAACCATAGCGGGATTGAGCGCCAAACCAAAAAGCCCCATCCCCATCGTGCAAACAAAAGCAAATATTTGCGAATCAGCCCAGAGAGCAAAAACCACAAACACACAAGCAAGACAGATAAATCCAATCACCTGAATGCTTATAACGTGTTGGTGGGCAAGGCGTCCGACAATAAAATTTCCCACCACCATACACACGCCATACAAGAAAAAAAGAATCGGCATATAGCTCGCAGGGATATGAGAAATATTTTCATAAATAGGGACAAGATAAGAATAAGCCGCAAAGACCGAAGCAGTGAGTAAGGCTATCGTGAGATACCCCATCCAAAGAGTAACACGCCCAAATGAAACAAATTCATTCTTGAAGCTCGCTTCAATGGCTTGAGTAGCTGGAACTTTCCAAGCAACAAAAACAAACGATACCACCAAGATGAGCGAGACCAAATGGAACAAATAACGCCACTCCAAAAAATGGGATGCAAAGCTAACCAAAGGAATCCCAAAAGCAGGGGCAAACAAAAACCCTGCAAGAATGATCGAGGCGATTTTTCCGTGGTTTTCTTCTGAAGTCAAACCCATCGCAATATTCAAGGCAAAGCCAATAATGATAACAAAACTAGAGCCAGAAATAAAACGCCCGATTGCTATCATTGCATAAGTTTGGGCGAAACCAGTGAGAATATTACCCACCAAAAAGACAAAAATCATCCAAAGCAAAACTTTTTTCTTTGAAAATTTAAATAACACTAAACTAAAAACAACACCACAGATCGAAGCAGATACTGCAAAGATAGACACCAAATAACCAATTTCAGAAATACCAACCCCAAAATAATGTGCCAAATCAAATTCCATTGGAGCGACCATTACCGCAGAGGTTTCAATACAAAAAATAACAAAAGAAAAAACTATTGATATCATTAATGGCATAACTTTTTTCCTAATTTAATAATATTTATTTTTTATCTATAAATTTTTATATTTTATAAATAAAAAATTACATAATAATATTATATTTAGCGTTAATTTGAGCGGTTAAAATATAACTAATTATTTTTAGCTAGTTTTGATAAGGAATATTTTATTGAAGAAAAATATTTTTGAAAAAGAAGTTAAAAAACAAAAGAGCGAGAATTGCTAGAAAAAGGGATTAGCCTTTTCGCTTCTCCACGATTTCCTTAGCAATATTTCCAGGAACCTCTCCATAATGGTCAAACTCCATCGAATAAGTCCCCCTACCCTGTGTCGCAGAACGCAGGTCGGTAGAATAACCAAACATTTCAGCAAGGGGAACAAAAGCATTCACGATCTTAAGCCCCATCCGATCATCCATCGAATTGATTTGCCCGCGCCTACGATTCAAATCACCAATGACATCACCCATATATTCTTCAGGGACTTCGACTTCAACTTTCATCATTGGTTCAAGCAACACAGGATTAGCAGCCCTGCAGGCATCTTTAAATGCCATCGAACCAGCAATCTTGAATGCCATCTCCGAAGAATCCACATCGTGATAACTACCATCATAAAGCGTTACTTTAAAATCCACTACGGGATAACCTGCCAAAACACCGCTTTGCATTGCTTCTTGAATCCCCTTATCCACCGCAGGGATATATTCTTTGGGGATAACACCACCTGAAATTTGATTCACAAATTCATAGCCACTGCCGGGCTCTTTGGGTTCTAGCTTGATAAATACGTGACCATATTGCCCCCTACCCCCAGACTGCTTAGCATATTTGCACTCTTTATTGACAGAAGCCCTGATGGTTTCTCTAAAAGCAACTTGAGGTTGCCCGATTTCAGCTTCGACTTTAAATTCTCTCTTCAAGCGATCGACAATGATCTCCAAGTGCAATTCACCCATACCACCGATAAGTGTTTGACCGGTTTCTTCTTGGGTGCTGACCCTAAAACTTGGATCTTCTTCAGCCAACTTACCCAAAGCAACGCCCATTTTTTCTTGATCTGCCTTGGTTTTTGGCTCCACAGCAATATGAATGACTGGCTCTGGAAACTCCATTCTCTCAAGAATAACTGGGGCTTTTTCATCACAAAGCGTATCACCTGTCAAGGTTTCTTTCAAGCCTACAAAAGCACAAATTTCACCCGCATAAACCTCTTTAATATCTTCGCGCTTATTCGAGTGCATTTTCAAAAGTCGCCCCACACGCTCTTTTTTGCCTTTTGTAGAATTGAGAACATAGCTACCTGATTCAAGCATCCCACGATAAACACGCACAAAAGTGAGTTGGCCAACAAAAGGGTCGGTCATAATCTTAAACGCAAGCCCGGCAAACTCGCCATTATCGGTTGATTGGACGTGGATCTCTTCTTCGGTTTTTGGATCAATCCCTTTAATATCAACAACTTCAGTCGGAGCAGGCAGAAAATCCACAACCGCATCAAGCAATGTCTGGACGCCTTTATTCTTGAAAGATGATCCACATAACATTGGGATCAAGCTCATATTATGGCAACCGATCTTGATACCTTTTTTGATTTCAGCAACGCTAAGCTCTTCCCCACTCAAATATTTTTCCATCAATGCTTCATCCTGCTCAGCAGCGGCTTCAAGCAACTTTTCTCGGTATTCTTTGGCTTTCTCCATCAAATCTGCTGGGATTTCCTCCACATCATATTGAGCGCCCATCGCTTCATTATTCCAAACGATCGCTTTCATCTCAACCAAATCAATAACACCTTTAAACGTGTCTTCCGCACCTATGGGGATATTGATAGGGATAGGGTTGGCTTTGAGTCTTTGACTGATTTGAGACTCAACATTATAAAAATTTGCCCCAATCCTGTCCATTTTATTTACAAATACCATTCTGGGAACACCATATTTATTGGCCTGTCTCCAAACGGTTTCGCTTTGAGGCTGGACACCACCTACAGAACAAAATACAGCAACCGCCCCGTCCAAAACCCGCATCGATCTTTCAACTTCTATAGTAAAATCCACGTGTCCGGGAGTGTCGATGAGATTGATTTGATGGTCTTTCCAAAAACAAGTCGTAGCTGCAGAAGTGATCGTAATCCCTCGTTCTTTTTCTTGTTCCATCCAGTCCATTGTTGCAGCACCATCGTGAACCTCGCCTATTTTGTGGCTAACGCCTGTATAGAAAAGTATCCTCTCTGATGTGGTTGTTTTCCCCGCATCAATATGAGCAGCGATTCCGATATTTCTGATCCTGTCTAATGGTGTTTTTCGTGCCATTTGTTTCCTTATGTCAAAAGTTTTATATCTATTTCAGTTTGTGCTGAAGGATAAAAGAAGAGAGCGAAAATCTCGCCCAAATTACCATCGATAATGTGCAAAAGCTTTATTAGCTTCCGCCATCTTATGCACATCTTCCTTTTTCTTAAATGCTGCACCCTTATCATTTGCAGCATCTATCAATTCGTTTGCCAAACGATCAATCATTGTTCTTTCATTTCTTTTTCTTGTGGCTTCAAGTATCCAACGAATCGATAAAGATTGCTGTCGCACAGGTCTGACCTCCACAGGGACTTGATAAGTAGCCCCGCCTACCCTCCGACTCCTGACTTCAACCAAAGGCTTGACTTTATCAAGGGCTTTTTCAAAGATTTCAATCCCTTTTTCCCCGCTCTTTTCTTCTATCTTGCCAAAAGCAGCGTAAATGATTTTTTCTGCAATGCTTTTTTTGCCATCATACATCATTTTGTTGATAAACTTGGTAACGACTTTATTGTTATAGATTGGATCACCCAAAATCTCTCTTACCGGAGCTTTTCTTCTTCTCATCGTGTCTTTCCTTATTTTTTATCAGAGCCAGCTTTGGCTTTTTTGGCGCCATACTTGCTTCGAGAAACCGTCCTTTTTGCAACCCCTGCGGTATCTAAGGCACCCCTAACGATATGGTATTTCACACCCGGTAAGTCTTTTACCCTGCCACCTCTAACCAACACGATAGAGTGTTCTTGGAGATTATGACCTTCTCCTGGAATATAACTAATGACTTCGACTTTGCTTGTAAGACGCACTTTTGCGACTTTTCTTAATGCCGAGTTAGGCTTCTTTGGTGTTGTGGTATAAACACGTGTGCAAACACCTCTCCTCTGAGGACACTCCAACAAAGCAGGAGACTTTGTTTTCTTGATAACCTTTTTTCTCTCTTTTCTGACTAACTGATTGATGGTTGGCACTATTGAATTCCTTTTTCTAAAATTTAAATTAAAAATGGTCTAATTTTACACCAAAAAATCTTTTATTTATCTTAGAGATAGACAAGAATCAATCTTGCGTATCTGTTTTGACAACAAATTTCTTGTTCTTATAAAGCCCTGTCCCGACAGGAATCATCCTCCCTAAGACAACATTTTCTTTGAGATCTTCCAAGAAGTCTTTTTTCGCTGCGATACTCGCCTCGGTCAAAACCTTTGTCGTCTCTTGGAAAGAAGCTGCAGAGATGATACTATCACTACCGATTGCTGCTCGGGTGATACCCAACAAAATCGGCTCAGCAATAGCAGGCTCCCCACCTAATCGGATGGTTTTTTCATTTTCTTCCTTGAAATGTCTCTTGCTTACCAAATCGCCCTCAATAAACTTGGTATTGCCACTATCGACAATTTTTACCTGGCGTAACATCTGAGAAACAATGATTTCTATATGTTTATCAGCAATACTTACGCCTTGTCTTCGATAGACCTGCTGGACCTCGCTCACGATGTATTTATGCAATTCTTTCTCACCACTGATCCTCAAAATATCGTGGCTTGATGTCACACCCTCTGTCATCGCTTCGCCAGCGTGCACAAATTCATCGGTATGCACCAAAATCTGCTTGTTTTTATCCACAAGATATTCCGCACTCCTGCCATCATCGGAGGTAACAATAATCCTCTCCTTGTTCCTAATGGGTTTGCCAAAGCTCACAATACCATCGATTTCAGAAAGTATCGCAATATCTTTTGGTTTTCTAGCTTCAAAAAGTTCAGAAACTCTAGGAAGACCCCCCGTGATGTCTCGGGATTTGACTGTCGCTTTTGGCGTTTTTGCCAAAATATCAGCAACTTCTACTTTTGCCCCTTCTAACACAGAAATCGAGGTTTTCGGTTCAAGAGCATAGCGCAAGATTTCTCCTGCCCCTGTATCAATCAAAATACTAGGCTTATAGCCTGCTGGGATATATTCATTCACGACAAGATTGGTAATACCGGTGTTTTCATCTTCTTTTTCAGCTACCGTAACGCTTGGGATCACATCTTCAAACGTAACAACACCCGCCTTGTCTGCGATGATAGGATTGTTATAAGGATCCCAAACAGCGATCACGTTTTTGATATCCGTATCTGGCTGGGCGATCAATGTTTTGGGTTCGACCTGATGATTATCCCCAACCAAAATCTTTGAATTTCTTGCTAGATAATGTCGGATCGCCTCTCTATCATTCTCATCAGCAACCACCGCAAAAATACCCTTTTCTTTGACAATATCGCCGGCTTTGATGTCTCTAGTCCTTTGCAAATGATCAGCTTCTAAAACATAATATTTCACCACGCCTTTTTCTTTGGCATAGATTTTCTCGGCGATCGGGGCATTGTCATCGACAATAACCTCACTCGCATACGGGATACGATTGGGGATATTCCAGCCATCTTTGATAATATCAACGATACTGCCACCTGCTTTGACACGATGTCCTGTCCCATAAGGGAGATAGATTTTTCCTTCGATTTTACCACTCACCCCAGCGAGTTCGTTGGGTTTTGCAACATCACCCTTTCTGAGGACAAATTTAGCCTCTTGTTTGGCATTGCTGATACTTACAATCGTCTCATCGTGGGCGCTATCAATCTTGAGCACCCCATCAAATGGGGCTTTTATCTTGGGTTCAACAACCAAAATTGCGGCATTTCTTCGGTTGGCAACGATATTTTTTCCCTCTTTATTTTTGTAGGTCTTGAGATTATAATACCTAATAAAGCCCTCTTTTTCAGCCAAGATCTCGCGCTCCTCTTGACCTCTAGAAGCTGTCCCACCAACGTGGAATGTCCGCAATGTGAGCTGCGTGCCTGGCTCACCGATTGATTGGGCAGCGACCACGCCGACAGCTTCGCCGGGTTTAGACATTTTGCCCTCACCCAAGTTCAATCCGTAGCATTTCGCACAAACACCCTTTTGGGCCTTGCAGGTAACCGGTGTCCTGATGATGACGGATTTTACGCCTGCTTCGGTAATCTTTTTAGCCTTTTCTTCATTGATGAGCGTGCCAGCACTCAAAAGGATTTCATTGGTGATAGGATCGATGACATCTTCAGCTAGCACCCTTCCAAAAATCCTCTCCTCCAAAGGTTCGATCAATTCGCTACCGACGGTAATATCTGTAATCTCAATACCCTCGTGAGTCCCGCAATCTTCCATCACAACTTTGACATTTTGAGAAACATCAATAAGCTTTCTTGTCAAATAACCCGCATTCGCTGTTTTGAGTGCGGTATCTGCTAGACCTTTTCTCGCCCCGTGAGTGGAGTTGAAATACTCCAATACATTCAAGCCCTCTTTGAAGTTTGAAATAATCGGGGTTTCAATGATCGTGCCATCAGGCTTCGCCATCAGACCCCGCATTGCCGACAACTGCCTAATCTGTGCAACCGAACCCCTCGCACCAGAATCTGCCATCATATAAATCGAGTTGAACCCGCCCTTGTCCGCTTCGACCAATGCCATCATCTGCTTGCCCATTTTATTGTTGGTATCTGTCCAAATATCGATGATTTTGTTATATCTCTCTTGTTCGGTCAATAATCCCTGATCATATTGGGCTTGGATTTTTTTGACTTCGTTTTTGGCTACATTGACAACTTTTTCCTTGTCATCCGGGACAATAATATCAGCAGCTGAAATCGAAATCCCCGCTTTTGTGGCATATTTGAAGCCCAGACTCTTGAGGTTATCCAAAAACGTCGCTGTGATACCAATGCCACCTTCTTTATAAACATAATCAATCAATGCGCTGATGTCTTTTTTCTTCATCACACGATTCCACAAAGCAGTCGGAACAAAATCAGGCAAGCTGGATTTGAGAATCAATCGACCCGCTGTGGTATGAAGCACTCTACGATCAATGACGGTTCGAATCTTGGCATTAATATCAAGTTCTGCTGCATCAAGGGCAATCATAATCTCATCGATATTCCCAAACAACTTGTGTTCGCCCTTTACGCCCGATCGCTCCAAAGAAAGATAATATAAGCCCAAAACCATATCTTGGCTTGGCACAGCTACTGCCTTACCACTCGCAGGGAGCAAGATATTCATCGAGCTTAGCATCAATACCTTGCATTCTGTGATGGCTTCTTGAGACAAAGGCACGTGCACTGCCATCTGATCGCCATCAAAGTCGGCATTGAAAGCCGAACAAACCAGCGGGTGCAATTGGATCGCCTTGCCATCAATAAGCTTGGGATGGAATGCCTGTATAGACTGCTTATGGAGCGTAGGTGCACGATTAAGCAACACAGGATAGCCCGCTACGATGGATTGCAAACATTCCCAAACTTCATTGGTTTTTTGTTCGATCATCTTTTTGGCTTGCTTGAGCGTTGTTGCATAGCCTTTTTCTTCGAGCTTCGCTAGTAGATGGGGCTTGAAAAGTTCTAGTGCCATATTTTTTGGCAACCCGCATTCATCCATTCGCAAATTAGGCCCAACGACAATGACGCTCCTTCCAGAGAAATCCACCCGCTTTCCAAGGAGATTTTGTCTGAAGCGCCCTTGCTTTCCTTTGATGATTTCAGAAAGCGATTTCAAAGGACGTTTGTTTGCCCCTTTGACCGCATTGGCATTCCTGCCATTATCAAAGAGCGCATCCACAGCCTCTTGCAGCATCCTTTTTTCATTCCTGACGATGATTTCGGGCGCATCAAGCTCCATCAATCGCTTGAGGCGCTGGTTTCTATTGATAACCCGACGATACAAATCATTGACATCACTGACAGCAAATTTCCCGCCATCAAGCGCAACCAAAGGTCTCAAATCAGGGGGCAACACAGGCAACACGGTAAGCATCATCCACTCGGGGCGATTCCCAGAATTTAAAAAGCTTTCTACGACTTTTAGGCGCTTGATAATGGTTTTCTTTTTTGCTTCAGAGTTGGTAGCTTTGACTTCTTCTCGGAGATTTTGAAGCAAAATTGTCAAATCAAGCTGCTCAAGCAACTCTTTTACCGCCTCGCCACCCATCTGGGCAACAAAACCTGTCTCTTCAAATCGCTGGTGGATATTTTGGTATTGCTCTTCATTCAAAACATCATATTTCATCACGGGTTTTGTGGATTCATTATCATAAAATGCCTCTCCAGGCTCCTTAACAATATAAGCTTCATAATACAACACGCGTTCGAGATCTTTCATCTTCACGCCAAGCAATGTGCCGATACGACTAGGCAAAGAGCTAACATACCAAATGTGTGCCACCGGCGTTACAAGCTCGATATGCCCCATCCGCGAACGCCTGACTTTTGAACTCGTAACTTCCACCCCGCATTTTTCACAAATAATGCCTTTGTAGCGAGGTTTTTTGTATTTCCCGCACAAGCATTCATAATCCCGCACAGGACCAAAAATCTTGGTGCAAAATAAGCCATCTCGTTCGGGTTTGAGTGTTCGATAGTTGATAGTTTCAGGTTTTTTAACCTCCCCGTGACTCCAAGAATGGATTCTTTCTGGACTGGCTAAAACCAATTGAAACGAATTGAAATCTTTTGGACGCTCCTCTTCTTTGACCACAATTGGCTTAGGATTGCCATCCTCATCGACATCATCCCCAAAAATATTGACATCTAATGCCAAAGACTGGAGTTCTTTTGTCAAAACATAAAATGTCTCAGGGATTTCTGATTCCCCAACGTGTTCGCCTTTGGTGATAGCACGATAGGCATTCTCCCTGCCTTTGATGTCATCGGACTTGACCGTTAGCATTTCTTTAAGGGTATGGGCTGCCCCATAGGCCTCAAGCGCCCAAACCTCCATTTCTCCAAATCTCTGACCCCCAAAGAGTGCTTTCCCGCCAACAGGTTGCTGGGTAACAAGCGAATAAGGTCCTGTGCTTCTAGCGTGGACTTTTTCATCCACGAGGTGATGGAGCTTAAGCATATACATATAGCCCACATTCACGCGCTCGCGCATTTTTTCACCCGTTTTGCCATCGTAAAGATCGGTTTTGCCATCCATTGAGATTTTTGCCATCTCAAAAAGCTTATTGAATTTTTCTTGAGAAATGCCCTCAAATACAGGGATAGCAAACTTAACCCCCTTGCTCCAATCTTGGGCATAACCTAATAATTCCTCATCGCTACATTGCTTGAGGACATCGATAATTTGGGGTTCGTTTTGATTGACAACTTCAGCAATTTCAAGCATCTTGGCTCGTAGATTTTTGATAAAAGCCCCGGTTTGTTTCTCAAGCAAAAGCGCAATCTGATTACCAAATTCTTTGCCCACCAGACCCAAATGCACTTCTAGGATTTGCCCGATATTCATACGGCTAGGCACACCTAGAGGATTCAACACAATATCCACCGGCTCGCCATCGGCAGTATAGGGCATATCGACATCAGGGACAATATTAGATACAATACCCTTATTCCCGTGTCTTCCAGCCATTTTATCCCCAACTTTTAGCTTTCTCTTTGTAGCGATATAGATCTTGACCTGCTTAACCACCCCGCTAGGCAAAATATCATCTTTCTCTAAAATCGAAAGCTTTTCTTCGTGTTCTTCTCCGAGTGTCTTTTTTTGCTCCAAGAAATTGGTCTTGATTTGCTCGTATTTGCCCTGCACGGCTTTTGAATAACTTTTTATCAAGGTATTAAGGGCAAAACGATTGATGTTAGCGATTTGCTCTTTTGGAATCATTTCGCCCTTTTTGTATTTCTTTTCGCTCACAACAGCATCAGCGTTGAGTTTTTCTTTTGAAAGCATCAAGCCAATTCGCAACATTTCTTCTTTGTTAAGCATTGTCAAACGATCGTGATGTTCAATATCCAATATGGATTTTTCTTCTTCATAAGCACTGATCGCCCGTGAATCTTTCTCATAGCCTTTTTTTGTGAAAATCTTCACACCCACAACGGTCCCCTCTAAGGACGGCGGGCAATAAAGCGATTTATTCACAACGTGACCTGCTTTTTCTCCAAAAATAGCCCGCAAAAGCCGTTCCTCTGGGGTAGGCTTGACTTCACCTTTGGGAGAAACCTTGCCTACAAGTATCATTCCCCCGCTCACATAAGTCCCGATTTTGACAATCCCGCTATCATCAAGATGAGCGATTTCTTCTTCCCTCACGTTAGGAATATCCGATGTGATTTCTTCAACCCCGTGCTTAAGCTCTCTGGCTTCAATTTCTTTTTCATAAATGTGAATCGAGGTGAAAGCATCCTCTCGGATCACCTTTTCGCTCACAACAATCGCATCTTCAAAATTGTATCCATTCCAAGGCATAAACGCCACACGGATATTCTTGCCAAGGGCAAGCTCGCCATTATCCATACTCGGACCATCTGCGATAATCTGGTCTTTTTGGACAACATCACCTGTCATCACGATGGGTTTTTGGGTAAAGCTTGTATTTTGATTGGTGCGGAGATTTTTTTGCAACGAATACGTATCGATATAAGCACCATTTTCATCTTCGCCTAAAATATAAATATTTTTGGCATCGACTTTTTCGACAATACCGGGTCTGATCGCCTTGATAGCCTCCCAAGAATCCCTAGCGATGATCCCCTCGATCCCAGTCCCCACAATGGGCGCATCTGGTTTCAATAACGGCACAGCTTGGCGTTGCATATTCGAACCCATCAATGCGCGGTTAGCATCATCGTGTTCCAAAAATGGGATCAATGACGCAGCAACGCCCACAAGCATTCTCGGGCTAAGGTCGATAAGCGTAACTTTATTTTTTTCATTAAGCATAATCTCCCCGCCAACCCTCGTTTCGATCAAATCTTCAATAATCGCACCTTTATCATTGAGCTTGGTGCTCGCTGGTGCGATGATATGCCCATCTTCTTGGGTAGCAGTCAGATAAACGATTTCATCGGTTACTTTTCCATTCACGACCTTTTTATAAGGGGCTTCGATAAAGCCAAGATCATTGACTCGTGTAAAGGTGGATAATGTATTGATAAGACCGATATTTTGCCCTTCTGGGGTCTCTATCGGGCAAATCCTGCCGTAATGGGTAGGATGGACATCCCGTGCTTCAAACCCAACTCTTTCTTTTACCAAGCCACCCTCGCCCAAAGCAGAAAGCCTTCTTTTGTGTGTAACTTCAGAAAGCGGGTTGGTTTGATCCATAAATTGCGAAAGCTGGCCACCGGTAAAAAATTCCATAATCGTGCTTGTGATCATTTTGGAATTGATCAAATCGTGGGGCATAATTGTTTCAAAAGCCCCGCTCATTGTGGTGAGCTTGTCCCTGATGGCTTTTTGCATTTTAACAAGCCCGGTGTGCAACTCATTTGCTAGAAGCTCGCCAATAGCACGGATTCTTCGATTACCCAAGTGATCACGATCATCAATCCTACCTTGCCCGTTTTTGACTTTTACCAAATATTTCACGGTCTCAATGACATCTTCGTGCGTTAGCACTGTTACATAATCAGGCACACTCAAGCCAAGCTTATGATTCATTTTCATTCTACCCACTCGGGTCAAATCATATCTTTCAGGCTCAAAAAACAATTGTTTGACAAATTGCTTGGCTACCTCTTTTGTTACAGGCTCACCAGGGCGCATTACCTTATAAATCCTGATAGCAGCCAAATCATTTTCATCATCAATCTTTTCAGTCTGCTTCAAAAGTCGCAATGATTCCGCATCGGCAACAAATGAATGGATAATCGAAGCATCATAACCTAATGCCAAATCATTGGCGATTACAAAATCTTTGACCTTAATTTCTGAGAATTTTTTTAGCTTACTTTCATCAATCTGGGTAAGTGTATCAAAAATCACCTCTCCAGTCTTCTTGTCGATAATAGGCTCTGCTAAATGACGATTGAGCAAAACTTCGGTCGGGTATTCTATCCATTGCAAGCCTTTTTCTTGAAGCTCTTTGGCTTTTTTGGCAGTCAGTCTCTTTCCAGCAGGGATTACAACTTCACCATCAGGATTTTTAATATCAAATTCAATCCTGCCATCAAAATCGCTGGCATTAAAAGGTATCAAATATTTACCTTTTTCAGATCGAACTTTCAATAAAGGATAAAACATTTTGATAATATCTTGTTTGCTGTATCCCATCGCACGGAACAAAATCGTTACGGGGACTTTTCTACGTTTATTGATCCGCACAAATAATGTATCTTTTGCGTCATATTCAAAATACAGCCACGAACCTCTATCAGGGATAATCTGACCGGTATAAATGAGTTTGTTAAAAGACGTTGCTGATTCTTCTTCTTTGAAAATAACCCCTGGGCTTCGGTGCAACTGATTAACAACAACGCGTTCAACGCCGTTGATAATAAAAGAAGTTCGATCGGTCATCAAAGGAATCTCTCGAATAAAAATACTCTGTTCCTTGATGTCTTTCATCCCAATTTTTTCACCTTTTTCATCCTTATCCCACAAAATAAGCCTGATTTTTATTTTCAATGGGATAGCATAAGTAATGCCCCTCTCCATTGCCTCACGAATCGTATATTTAGGCTTTCCAAATTCGCACCCTGCATATTCGAGAGTAATTCTATTTTGAGCATCTTGAATCGGAAAAATAGACTTGAAAACTTTTTCTATTCCACTTTCTTTATCGCCTTTTGGAGATAAAAAAGAATCATAACTATCCCGTTGCAACAACAATAAATTTGGCACTTCCAAACTTTGGGGCAACTTTGTAAAATCTATTCGTAATCTATTTTTTGTTTTAACTTTCGTTGGCATATTTTTAAACCTTCGTTCAGTGGAATTTTGAAGAGTCAAACACTCCAAATAAGCTCAATTTGGGAATCCAATTTAAGATTATTTAGAGTGTCTATAAATTACAATAACCCAAAAAACAGAATTGCCTGTTTTTTGGGTGTTTGAATGCAATTTTATTCAAGTTACTTAACTTCAACCTTAGCACCAGCTTCCTCAAGTTTTTTCTTGAAAGCCTCAGCATCTTCTTTATTGATGCCTTCTTTTAGCGTATGGGGTGTGTTTTCAGTAGCTTCTTTGGCTTCTTTCAAGCCAAGACCTGTGATTTCTCGGACTGCTTTGATGACATTGATTTTATTCGCACCACTATCAAGCAAAACAACATTAAATTCAGTTTTTTCTTCAACCGCTGCAACACCGCCGGCAGCAACAGCTCCAGCAACAACGGTTGGAGCAGCGCTTACACCAAATTTTTCTTCAAAAGCTTTTACAAGTTCTGAGAGTTCAAGAACTGACAAATTCCCAATGTAATCTAAAATTTCTTCTTTTGTGATTGCCATAATGGCCTCCTTAATTTTTATTCTTGTTCTTTTTGTTTTTTAAGATTATCCAATCCGGTAACAAAATATCTCGCTGGCGCTGTCCAAACAGACAAAAGCATTCCAATAAGTTCTTCTTTGCTTGGCAACTTCGAAACTGCAATAATATGGTCGGCATCGACTTTTTCTTTGTCAAAACATCCAACTTTAGGCACAAATTTGTCTTTATTGTCTTGTGCAAATTTAGCAACCAACTTCGACAATGCGATCTGATCTTGTCCCCAAATGAAAATATTGGTATCTTTTAAATCCAAATCAGGATACTCCGCATTTTGCATAGAGATTTTTGCCAATGTATTCTTGACTACCTGAACCTTGATATCCAAGCTTCTAGCAGAACTTCTGAGTGCTTCTAGATTTCTAACGGCGAGACCTTTGTAATCACAGACAATCAACGCAGACGTATTGGCAAACTCTGATGTCAGATAGGCAACCATTTGATTTTTTTGAGTTTTGGTCATTCTTTCCTCCTTTCTAGACTAGACTTCGACAAGGAGTTTCAACAAATTAAGCAAAATGCCCTTGTGATCTTGAGTCTAAAGATAAAATCAAATATCTAATTTTTATTTAACGTCCATTAATTCTTGAGAATCTAATTTAACTGATGGGGACATCGTCAATGACAAAATGCCACCACGAATATATTTTCCTTTGGCACTTGCAGGCTTCAAGCGATTGACCGTTCGCAAAAGCTCCAACATATTTTCTTTAATTTTTTCTTCTGCAAAGCTTGCTTTCCCGATTGGAGCGTGAATATTGCCTTTTTTATCGACCCTGAAATTAACCTGACCACTTTTGGCATTTGTAACCGCTTTGGCGATATCCATTGTTACGGTTCCTGTTTTGGGATTTGGCATCAACCCTTTGGGTCCCAATATCCGACCAACTTTACCAACAAGAGCCATCATATCAGGGGTTGCAATAACCATATCAAAATTTAAATTGCCATTTTTGATTTCTTCTGCCAAATCTTCATCCCCAACCACATCTGCTCCGGCACTTTTCGCCTCATCAGCTTTGATACCCTTCGCAAAAACAGCAACCCTGACTTTTTTACCTGTCCCGTGAGGCAATACAACAGCACCCCTTATCATCTGATCGGCATGTCTTGGGTCTACGCCAAGCCTAAGAGCCACCTCTACCGTCTCATCAAACTTAGCAGATGCTAACGATTTGACAGTGCGGACTCCACTGCTTATGTCATATATACGATCGCTATCAACTTTTGAAAGCAAACCTTGTAATCTTTTGGCTACCTTTTTTTCCATACCATAAACTCCATCATATTATATTTAACTAATCAACGACTTCTACGCCCATACTTCTTGCGCTACCAGCGATGATATTTCTAGCAGCATCAAGTGTATTTGCGTTTAAATCTTCCATCTTAAGGGTCGCTATTTCTTCAACCTGTTTTTGGGTAAGTTTAGCGATTTTGTTTTTTAACGGATTATCAGAACCTTTCGTAATACCCGCAGCTTTTTTGATCAAATCTGTAACGGGAGGTTTTTTTGTGATGAATGTAAAACTTTTATCTTGATAGATCGTAATCACCACAGGGATATTAAAATTACCCATATCCTTTGTTTTCTCATTGAAAGCCTTACAAAATTCCATAATATTCACACCCCTTTGCCCCAAAGCAGGTCCAACAGGTGGAGAAGGGTTTGCCTTACCGGCAGGAATTTGCAATTTAAGTTCGCCAACAATTTTTTTTGCCATATTACTTCCTTAAAAGATATTTTTCAATCATACTATTTTTTCTACTTGTGAATATAGTATTTCTATCGGAGTATTTCTACCAAAAATAGAAACATTTAGTTTTAATTTTCTATGTTCAATATCATATTCCTCAACCGTTGCTGTAAAATTCGCAAAAGGACCTTCCACGATTCGGACAACTTCTCCGGGATCAAACGAGATCTTTGGCTTGGGTGCAGCACGATTCTTGACTTTTTCAAGAATATGATTAATATCAGCCTCACTCAGTGGTGTGGGCTTTTTACTTTCACCAATAAACCTACCAACCTTAGGGAGAGACTGTATCATATGCCAAAGAGCGGTATCTAAATCAACCTTGATAAAAACATAACCCGGGTATAAGCTTTGCTCGGTTACTTTATTTTTGCTCTTTTTGGAAACCTCAATAATATCCTCTGTAGGAACTACAATCTCTTTTAACCGATCACCAATGTTGTTTTCTTTGACAAGATTCTCAATTGCCCTTTTGACAGCCTGCTCGCTACCCGAATAAGTCTGTATAGCATACCAATCCAATGACATAAAATCTCCTATTACAGAATACTAGATACAGAAGCAGACAAAATAAGATCAACCAATGCTAAAAATAAAGTAATAATCGTTACAACTACAACAACAGATATAGAAGCATTTCTTATCTGTTCTTTGGTTGGGAAAATTACTTTTGATAATTCTTCTTTAGCTAATCGATAATATACGAATATTTTTTTCATAAAATCTCACTTCTAAATTATGCCCCGATTTAAAAATGGCAGGCCAGGAGGGACTCGAACCCCCAACACTCGGTTTTGGAGACCGACGCTCTACCATTGGAGCTACTGACCTATAAGCTAGGAAGAATCCTAGCTTTTCAGCTTAACTTCCTTATGGATAGTATGTTTATTAAGCCTAGGGCAGAACTTTTTGAGCTCCAGTTTTTCTGTATTTGTTTTAGCATTCTTTGTTGTGCTGTAGTTGATATCACCACATTCAGAACATTTCAGCCCTATTTTAACTTTCATATTTTTTTCCCAAATTTACTCAATAATTTTTGTTACAACACCTGCACCAACGGTCCGTCCGCCCTCTCTAATTGCAAACTTTGTTCCAAGTTCCAATGCAATCGGGCTAATGAGTTCAACATTAATTTTGATATTGTCTCCAGGCATTACCATTTCAACACCATCTGGCAATTTGATAGAGCCGGTTACGTCTGTGGTGCGCACATAAAACTGGGGTCGATACCCATCAAAGAATGGCGTATGCCTACCACCTTCCTCTTTTGAAAGGACATAAATTTCACCTTCAAACTTCCTGTGAGGCGTAATCGAACCGGGCTTACACAAAACCATCCCTCGGATAACATCTTCTTTTTTGGTTCCTCTCAAGAGAACGCCAACATTATCTCCAGCTTCGCCCTTGTCTAGCTCTTTTCTAAACATCTCAACACCTGTAACAGTGGTCTTTTGAGTGTCTCGAATACCTACGATTTCAACTTCATCGCCGACTTTTACTACACCTCTTTCAATCCTACCTGTAACAACCGTTCCCCTACCAGCGATAGAAAATACGTCTTCAACAGGCATCAAGAAAGTCTTATCTGTGTCTCTTTCTGGAGTTGGGATATAGCTATCAACTTCAGCCATCAATTTAAGGACTTTTTCGCCCCATTCGCCAACATTGCCACTCTTAGCTTCTTCTAATGCTTTCAAAGCAGAACCTGCAACGATTGGCGTATCATCACCAGGGAAATCATAAGCACTCAAGAGCTCTCTGACTTCCATCTCAACCAAATCAAGCAATTCTTGGTCATCAACCATATCTTGTTTGTTCAAAAACACAACAATATAAGGAACACCTACTTGTCGAGATAAAAGAATATGCTCTCTTGTTTGAGGCATAGGGCCATCTGCAGCAGAAACAACGAGTATCGCACCATCCATTTGTGCAGCACCTGTGATCATATTTTTTACATAGTCTGCGTGTCCAGGGCAATCCACGTGAGCATAGTGTCTATTTTCTGTTTCATACTCAATGTGAGAAGTCGCAATCGTGATACCTCTCTCTTTTTCTTCTGGGGCATTGTCTATATTGTCATAGTCTTTCATTTCAGCAAGACCCTTAAGAGACAAAACAGCAGAAATAGCGGCACTTAATGTAGTTTTACCGTGGTCGACGTGTCCAATAGTCCCAATATTAACGTGGGGTTTGTTTTTGACAAATTTTTCCTTCGCCATTTGTTTTCTCCTAAAATTAAAATTTGGAATTTGATTTTAATAAAAATGTTCTTACATTAACGTTAAAAAAACATTAAAAAACACAGGTATCAAAATCTTTATTTAGAAAAACTGGAGCCCATAAGCGGGATTGAACCGCCGGCCTCTTCCTTACCAAGGAAGTGCTCTACCACTGAGCTATATGGGCATCTTGGAGCTATAACGACACTATGATTAATAGAAGTTCAGCTCCCAGTAAATTGGAGCGGGAAACGGGGCTCGAACCCGCGACCCTCAGCTTGGAAGGCTGATGCTCTAGCCAACTGAGCTATTCCCGCATCTTAAAATTCAAAACCATAACTTAGCGCTATAAACCTTAAAAAGATTTAAAGTTAGTGGTGGTGAGACGTGGATTCGAACCACGGAAGACATAGTCAGCAGATTTACAGTCTGCCCTCGTTGGCCACTTGAGTATCTCACCAGACAACTAAAAGCTATAGCAAAAACTGGTCAAACACTGATTCAGAAGAATTCTGTTTTAGGGTTTGAAAAAACAATATGGAGCTGGTTAAGGGACTTGAACCCCCGGCCTGCTGCTTACAAGGCAGCTGCTCTACCAACTGAGCTAAACCAGCAAAAATATTCAAAAAAGGGTGGAATTATATAATCTTAGAAACTTTTTGTCAAGAGAATCTAGCCTATTTTTATTGCCTAGCAGATTTAAAACCAAATGCTATTTATGGCATTTCGATTATAGCCATATAAAAATTTAGGTAGCAAAAAACATCAGTTATCTAAAAATCTTCTCCATATTCATATAGTTTTAATAAAAATTTAAGTTTTATACATTTATAATTTTAATAAATATTATCAGTATTATAACTATAGATAAGGATCAAATAAAATGAAAAAAATCTTATTCGCACTAGGCATATGCCTCGTATTTTCAAATGCCCAAGAAGAAACAAATTCTATAAATGATAAAATAAAATCTTATAAACTTCCTCCGCTTACACTTGAAGGCAACAAAATAGATAATTATAATCTAACGGGGGGGGGGGCATATCGATGAAAGTTTTATCAATAATTTTCTTAGAGGCAATGGGGATATCACTTCATTACTCAAAATCAATCCCAATGTCGAGTTTGACAATCAACAATTAAGCTCAAAAACTCCGGGCGAAATCAGCCCTGCAGATATATCGATCAATGGCGCACTCTATTATCAAAACAACTTCCAAATTGATGGTGTAAATATGAACAATGACCTTGATCCTGCAAGCAACAATCCAAATAGCACCACAGATGTTCCAGGTCAATCGCAAGGTTTGGGGATAGATGTTTCTCTGATTAAATCGCTCAATGTTTATGATAGCAATATTTCAGCAAGTTATGGAAATTTTGAAGGGGGCGTGGTGGAGGCTATTACGAAAAATCCTGACAAAAATTTCAGCGCAAAAGCCTCTTATCAAACCACCGCTTCATCAATGACAAAATACCATATTGGGACGCTTTCACAAACAGACTTTGACAACTCCTTTGACCGAAGTGCGCAACCCGTATTTTTCAAGCAAATCATTCGTGCAAGCGCCAGTGGTCCTATCACAAAAAATTTTGGTCTCATAGCAAGCTTTAGCACCACCTTATCAACCATACCCCTCAAGCAATACAATGCAAAAATCTATGGCGAATCCACAGACAAAGACCAGCATCGCAATATTGCTAATTATTTTCTAAAAGCCACTTACAACCCGATAGAAAATCTCTATTTAGAATCTTCCATCATTTATGCACCTTCTGACAGCGAGTATTTCATTTTCAATGGGATTAATTCTGGATTTAATATCCAAACAGGGGGCATTCAAGCATCACTCAAAGAAAAATACATCTTCAGCTTTGCTAGTTGGAGCAACCATCTTAGCTTCTCAAATCTATCAAACAACAGAAAATCAGAGGCAAATTACTACAAATCGTGGTTTTATTCAGAGGAAAAAAACTGGTCGCCAAAAGTTGGAGAAAATAGCACAGAAGGCGCAAACGGAAATATAAAAGAAAATCAAATGGCATTAAATCTTAAAAGCGATTTAAACTTTGATGAAATTCGTATTTTTCATACCACCCACAACTTCAACACAGGAGTTCAGATAGGCTATACAAATGCGTATTATGAACGAGCGCAAGACCATCTGGTTGGCTCAAGCCAAAGACTCATCACAACAGCTGATACCAAGTGCGTTGAAAATGATTTTTGTTCTAATTCGCCCGTAAAAAGATTAAACCCTAGAACCAATACTTTCATTGAAACCCCCGGAGGGCAATTTTTTGGTATGGTTACCCTTTATGAAAAAGGCAAAATCAATCTAGACAACCTCAACTATGGTGCTTATATCGAAGATGATATGCAGATATGGCGATTTCACTTCCGACCGGGTTTGCGTCTTGATGGGGATACGTATATGCATAAAATCACACTTGCCCCCAGAATAGCCTTGCGCTATGAGGTTTTCAACAATCAATACGCAAATACCTCCATCATTGCAGGCTACAATCGCTATTATGGCAGGAATCTTTTTGCTTATAGGCTCTATGATGGCAGAAATGCTCTAAAGAAGCAATACACAAGGACTGCCGCCAATATAGACTGGCGGGATGGAACACTTGTGGTAAATAAAAGCAATACCAAATTCAGAGAACTTAAAGTTCCCTACAATGATGAATTTGTTGCTGGGATTTCTCAGAAATTTTGGCAATTTGAAAGTAATTTTAAATATGTCAGGCGAAATGGACGCGATCAAATCACAAAAGTGCATTCCTCTACTGCCAAATTACCCATTGACCCTGAGTATGATGCATTGTGTTCTAGCAAAACCTGCTTGCCACGATACGCCATCTGGACGAATAACGGCAAGAGCAATAGCGATATTTTTACCTTCAATCTCTCTACGACCAAGCCCCTAGAAATCCTCCATACCTATCATTCTATTATACTAGGAGCAGATTTTAGTATGATCCAGAGGGATTTTAATAGCTATGCAGAAAGCCTCAATAAAAGCCAATACCAAGATCCCTATATTCTTTATGATGGCAAAAAAATTCTTTACTCACAACGCCCTGCAAGCAACTTCGCAAAACCCTGGACAGGCAGAATCACGACCATTTCACAATTTAGTATTGCCCCTTTTAACTTCACTTGGACAAATTTTTTCAATTACTCTTCAGGCTATCAAGACATTGTTCAAGTCGCCTATGCCACGCCTATAGGGCGAAACCAAAAGCAAAGCGAAAGCGGGCTAGATGAATATGAAAAAGTAAGCTTTAGAGATTCATTCAACTGGGATACCCACATAGGCGCAGAAGTGAAAATGGGTGGCAAAAACAAGCTATTTGTCAATCTTGATATTTATAATCTCCTAGACAATATCAATATTGTCCAAACCAATGTTTATCAACTAGGAAGGCAATTTTGGATAGAATTCGGCTATAAATATTGATATAGTTTTAATCCATAAAGCTATACAATTGAAGAAATTTCACTCCGGAAGGGAAAAATTCTTATGACAATAGCCATACTTTGTGGGGGTTCAGGGACAAGATTGTGGCCACTTTCACGATCATTATTGCCCAAGCAGTTTGTCCCACTTTTAGACAATCAATCATTTTTCACACAAACATTGCTGAGAAATATCCCCATTATCGAGGCTTTCGGGGGGCATTATCAAATCATTGCCAATCAAGATCATTATTTTCTCGCCCAAGACCAAGCCAAAAAAGCCGGTGTCAATATCGCAAACTATATCTTAGAATCCATCGGCAAAAACACCGCACCAGCGCTTGTTTTTAGCGCATTAGATGCGATCAAAAATTATGAAGAAGATGAGATTATTTTGGCATTGCCTAGCGATCATTTGATCAAAAATACCCAAAACTACCAAGACGCTATCAAAAAAGCTGTGCAATACGCCCAAGCAGGCTATCTTGTAACCTTTGGTATCAAGCCATCAAGCCCCCATACTGGCTATGGCTATATCCAATGCAAAAACAACGAAGATGTCGAAAAATTTGTCGAGAAACCCTGTTTGGAGCTTGCCAAAACCTATCTTGAAGAGAAAAATTATTTTTGGAATAGCGGGATGTTTTGTTTCAAGGCTTCCTGTTTGCTTGATGAAATGCAACGTTACGCAAAAGAAATCTATGAAATCTGCAAAAGTGTTTATGAAATATCCAAAAAAGATGGGCAATACATTCGCCTAGACCCTGAAATATCAAAACAAATCCCTGATATCAGCATTGATTATGCCCTGATGGAAAAAAGCCAAAATGTCAAATGTGTCATCGGGGATTTTTGCTGGAATGACGTAGGGAGCTTTGAATCCCTCGATGAAGAATGGGAAAAAGACGAAAATGGCAATGCTTCCAAAAGCACGCTCATCGCCACAGAAAGCAAAAATAATTTTGTCATTTCAGATAAAATTGTCGTTACCATTGGGGTCGATGATCTCATCGCTATCGATACAAATGACTCGTTACTTATCACCAAAAAAGGGCAATCCCAAAAAATAAAAGATGTCCTCAAGCAACTCAAAATCTCCCACCCCAATCTCGCCCAAATCCACACAACCGCCTATCGCCCGTGGGGAAATTACACCGTTTTGCTCGAATCCCCCAACTACAAAATCAAACAAATCATTGTCAAGCCCAAATCCCGCCTCAGCCTGCAAAAACATTTTCATCGCAACGAACACTGGACCATAGTCAGCGGGAGTGCTGTGGTTACCATCGGGGAAAAGCAAATCTTTTTGAAAGCCAATGAATCTACCTATATCCCGATGGGGCAGCTCCACCGCTTGGAAAATCCAGGCAAAATCGATCTGGTAATCATCGAGATACAAGTTGGGGAATACCTTGGTGAAGACGATATTATCAGGATTGAAGATGATTTCAAAAGGTGCTAACGACACACAAAACCCATCTAAAGGATGCATTAACAAAACCTTAGAAAACCCACTCCCCGCAAGTTAAACAAGTGGCATAAGCACAAAACAACATTGGGGCGAGAGAATCAAAATCCCTTAAGAATGCAGGGCGATTTATCCTGATAGTGAGTTCAAATTTGTTGGCAAAACAAACCGAGCAAGCATATAATCAAGCCAATGCCGTTAAATATGTTAAAATAAGGCAAAATTTTTATCCCGACCCAAAAGATCTCAAATAAAAACATTAAACGAAAGGCACTAGATGAAAGTCGCATTGATTACAGGTATCACCGGACAAGACGGGGCTTATTTAGCAGAATTTTTACTCAAAAAAGGCTACCAAGTCCACGGGATCAAACGCAGAAGCTCACTTTTTAACACCGATCGTATCGATCACCTCTATCAAGACCCCCATATTCACAATCGCGATTTTATCCTCCATTATGGCGATATGACCGATTCGATGAATCTCACACGCATTATCCAAGAAGTCCAGCCCGATGAAATCTACAATCTCGCAGCAATGAGCCACGTAGCCGTCTCATTTGAAACCCCCGAATACACCGCAAATGCCGATGGTATTGGGACTTTGAGGATTTTAGAAGCTGTGAGATTGCTAGGCTTAATCCAAAAAACCAGAATCTACCAAGCCTCAACAAGCGAACTTTTTGGCAAAGTAGCAGAAATCCCCCAAAAAGAAAGCACCCCATTTTACCCCCGTTCTCCCTATGCGTGCGCCAAGCTTTATGCCTATTGGATCACAATAAATTACCGAGAAGCTTATGGGATTTTTGCAAGCAATGGCATTTTATTCAATCACGAAAGCCCGATTCGTGGCGAGACTTTTGTAACACGAAAAATCACACGGGCTGTGGCAAAAATTGCCTTTGGACTTCAAGACAAACTTTATCTTGGGAATCTCTCTGCCAAGCGGGACTGGGGACACGCCAAAGACTATATTCGGATGATGTGGATGATACTCCAAGCCCAGAATGCCGATGATTGGGTTATCGCTACAGGCGTTACGACAGAAGTGCGTGAATTTGTCAAGATGGCGTTTGGAGAAGTGGGCATTACGATTGAGTTCAAAGGCGAGGGCATAGATGAGAAAGGCTACATCGCCCAATGCGAAAACAAAGATTTCCAGCTCCCTATTGGCAAAGAAGTCGTCTGCGTAGATGCTCGATATTTCCGCCCTACAGAAGTCGATCTGCTCATTGGCGATGCTAGTAAAGCCAAAAACGAATTGGGTTGGATCCCTGAATACGATCTAAAAACACTCGTAAAAGAAATGATGTGTGCCGATCTCAAACTAATGCAAAAAGACAAATATCTCCAAGATGGCGGTTATGAGATCTTGAGTTATTTTGAATAAACCCCTCAAAAGCTTTTAAAACCAAGGAAAAAAATGGATAAAAATTCTAAAATATTCGTCGCTGGGCACAAAGGATTGGTAGGTTCAGCTATTATTAATGCCTTAAAAGCAAAAGGTTATGACAATCTCATTGTAAAAACCCACGCCGAGCTTGATTTGTGCGATTTTGCCCAAACGCAAGCCTTTTTTGAAAAAGAAGCCCCTGAATATGTTTTTTTAGCAGCTGCAAAGGTCGGGGGTATCTATGCAAACAATCGCTACCGCGCTGATTTCATCTACCAAAATCTTTCTATCCAAAACAATATCATCTATAATGCCTACCAGCACCAAACAAAAAAACTCTTGTTTTTGGGCTCAAGCTGCATTTATCCCAAAAATGCCCCCCAGCCCATCAAAGAATCCTACCTGCTTAGCAATGAACTTGAATACACAAACGAACCCTACGCTATTGCCAAGATCGCAGGATTGAAGATGTGCGAGGCTTTTAATCTCCAATATGATTGCAATTTTATCGCCGCAATGCCTACAAATCTCTATGGGGAAAATGATAATTTTGATCTGGAAACCTCCCACGTCTTGCCCGCTTTGATTGCAAAATTCCACCAAGCCAAAACAAACTCCGCAAATTCCGTAACTCTGTGGGGCACTGGCGCGCCTAGGAGGGAATTTCTCCATAGTCTTGATATGGCAGAAGCTTGTGTTTATATGATGGAAAACATCGATTTTAAAGACCTAATAAAAGAATCCCAAGAAGTCAAAAATACGCACATCAATATCGGTTATGGAAGCGATATTAGTATCAAAGAGCTGGCTTTGTTGGTGCAAAAAATCGTGGGCTTTGAAGGCGAAATCATTTTTGATGCCTCAAAACCTGATGGCACGTATCAAAAACTCCTAGATTCCTCAAAACTCAATCAACTCGGCTGGCGACCCAAAATCACGCTTGAACAAGGTATTCAAAAGGTATATGAATGGTATCTAAAACAAAAATGAAAAAAAGTATTTTTTTTGGCAGTATAAAAAAATTCCGCCAGCTTATCAATCGGAGAGATAAAATTATCATTATCTTTTTATTGATTGCGACCATTTTGCTTTCAGTCATCGAAACATTTGGTATCAGCATTATTATGCCATTCATCACATTTGCCAGCACGCCGGATATGATTTTTCAAAACAAGATTTCAAAATTTATTTATGATTTTTTTGGCTTTGGTTCAACATTAAGTTTTATGCTTACTTTTAGCTTTGGATTGATTGTTTTTTATATCTTCAGAGCATTTTACAATATTGGCTATACCTACGCCATCAACCGCTTTGCTTTCAGAAAATACCATTATTTTTCTTACAAACTTTTTTGCAAAAATATGGATCTGACCTATCTGGAATTTACCAACAAAAATGCCGACAAGATTCGGAGTGCCATCGTTTCTGAATGCCTTGTGGTTGCCAACTCTATCAATCATATTTTGATTATAGTTTCAGAAATTTTTACCGTCTTGCTTTTGTATGTTCTCTTGCTTTTGGTGAGCTGGAAGATGACGATCGTTTTGAGTGTGATTTTGGGGATCAAGATACTATTTATCACAAAATGGCTCTCCAAAGTCATCAAAAATCAAGGCGATATCCGTGTGCAAATGGAAGAAAGATTTTTTAAAATCCTCTCAAAAAATCTGGGAAATTTTAAGATTATCAAACTCAAGGGCAATGAAGAAAATGTTTATGAAGCCTTTGATGATACGGGCAAAAAACGAGCCAATGCCCAAACCATCTATCAAGTCGTCGGGCAGATCCCTAAAAATATCTTAGAAACCGTGGGTTTTGGTATCCTCATTGGAAGCGTGGCATATGTGCTTTATCAATACAATGATGCCAGTGCCGTGTTGCCTATCATTTCGATGTATGCCTTAGCGCTCTATCGTATCTTACCCTCCATAAATAAAATAATGCAAAGCTATAGCTTTGTAGCTTTTTGCCAAAAATCCCTCGATGTCATCTATAGTGAATTGACTTACAAAAACCAAGAAGAAGGGAATGAAAAACTTGATTTTAACGATAGTATCACACTCAAAAATATCACTTTTGGCTATACACCCCAAAAACCTATTATCAAGGATTTTAACCTCACTATCCAAAAAGGTGAAAAAATCGCTTTTATCGGTCCAAGCGGGGCAGGAAAATCGACGCTCATTGATGTGATTATTGGCATCTATGAGCCTGATTCTGGGGAAATCACTATCGATAAAACCAAGCTCACAAACAAAAATATCAAAACGTGGAGAAAAAAAATAGGCTATATCCCCCAAAGCATTTATTTGTTTGATGGCAGTGTCGCAGAAAATGTAGCTTTTGGGAGCAAAATAGACAAAGACAGGCTGATTTGGGCGTGCAAAATGGCAAATATTTATGATTTTTTGATGGAGAAAGATGGCTTGGATACGCTTGTAGGCGATGGGGGTATCAAACTCAGCGGGGGGCAAAAACAACGTGTTGGGATCGCAAGGGCAATTTATGACAACCCTGAAATCCTCGTGCTTGATGAGGCTACAAGCGCCCTAGATACGGACACGGAGACAAAAATAATGGATGAAATCTACAAAATCGCCAAGGATAAAACCCTCCTTGTCATCGCCCACAGACTCAGCACCATCGAAAGATGTGAAAGAAAAATCAAAATAGGGTGATAAACACCCTGCTATAGTTTGGAAATTTGATACGTTTATATTTTGCCCAACTCGCTGTTTAAAAGCCCAAATCCTAAAGATTGCTCGCACCAAATAGCCCTCATTCGTTCTTAAAATCGCTTCTCACGCTGGAGTGATGAGTTTGTGTATTCAAGACAAGCTGCATAGGTTTTATCAAGATTTATAAAGAAATCCAAAAACTATTTTCTAACAACAAAAGCCAATGATTGTATTTAAAAAATATTTTACCCGTTTGCGTGGTTATTTTATAGCTTTGTGGCATATTACCCCACGCCTATGGTTTTTATTACGACCTTATGAATCTTAAAAACAATTTCAAAAAGTCAAGTCCTTTATCATTTCTTTAGGATTTACAAGTCTTGAAAAGGATTTTACACGATAACAACACACAAGCAGAATATGAATCAATAGTATCAAAAACAAGGGGATAAAGCACTAAAATCAATCGCCCAAATAGGATAGAAACACCCTATTTGGAAAATACTTAAAAAGAAAGTTTGCTAAACAGCACTAAGGAATTAGCATTTTTTGAAAGAGAACCGCCAGAATTTACATAAGCACCCCCAACATCCAAAGCAGCGTCCTTGCCTTTATAGGCACGATACATCGTTGCCAAAGAAATTTCATTATAAGACCCGCCGGCATAGAGAAAATCGATCTTGAATTTATCGGTATCATAGCCTAAAAAGACATAACCCGAGTAAGCCCCTCTAGCCAGATAATTCGAAGACCCCAAGCCATTGACATATTTTCCATAAAATCTCATTTTGTCATTCACTGACCAAATGCCTGCCCCGCTATCAACCTGATAATACCCTGCCCCAGCCTTAAAAGCCTGGTATTTCAACTCTTCTTCAATCAGCACCAGAAACGTATTATCGCCTTTGCTTTTTGCATTAGCAGTATCATTATAGGGCAAATTGCCATAAACCCCTATAGAAACATTTCTAGCTTCCGTATTTTGGAACATAAATTTCAACGTTGTAGTGGCTTTGAAAGAATCATTAGAATAAGTATAACCAGCGTTGAAGCCCGCTTGCAAAAGACCTTTATTATTATAAACACCGCCGGCTGAAACAACATTGGTATTATAGAGAACATACGGATTGAAGCTAAAGCCGGATGCTTTAAATCCAAGACCCCCAGACAAAACCTCTCCACCGATAACTTTTTCTTTGATTGTGGGATTGTAAGTTTTCATCCAGCTGAGTTCTGAACCATATCTGCCTAGCTGTTTCCCAAGACCAAGCTTTGAATCCATCAGGGTTCCCCACACATCAAAAAACCCACTTGTATAGCGAATCGCACCCCCTTGGATGGGTCCAGCTATCCAATCTGATCCGATAAACTCATCAGACATAAATCTACCCAAAGCAAACTTGAATCCCTCATTGCCATACCGCACATACAAATCAGAAAAATCTCCCAAATCGGTATAGTAAGACTTTGAATAAGCCTCTGAACTATAGAAAAGAGGAAGCACAGCGACCACACCCGCACCAGAACTCCAGCCAGAACCCATATTCCAACTCACACCAACCCGTGATTGAAGACCCGCATAAGAGCTTTGTGCGTTGCTACCTGCTGTCTCGGTATTGTGTAGCCCTTGATTATAAAATCCAGCGACCCAGCCAAATTGCTTGAGCTCCATCGCATTACTCAGGCTAAATCCCGCCACAAGCGCTAACACCATCGAACCAAAATATTTTTTCTTCATTCTCACTCCTTTTTGTTACGTCTGATTGAGACGAGGAATATTACAAATAATCAAAAAGAATTTTTTAGACTTAAGTCAAGAATAAAGAAGCGACCATCCGAAGATGGTCAGAAGAAAATGAAGCGTGTTTAGAAAGAAAACTTAGCAAAAACAACCGCATTATTTTGCTGTTTTTGCTTGGATTGGAAACCATTGCTGACATAGCCCCCACCGATTTGAAGACCCATATCGTTTTTCATCTCAAAAACATTCCAAGAAATAATCGCAGAAAATTCATTATAATCGCCATTGGCATAAAGCAAATCAAAATTCACGACTTTTGTCTCAAGTCCAGCAAAAGCATACCAACTGCTTTCATTAGAGCCAAAATAATAATTACTGCTATTGCCAGTCAAGTATCTCCAGCCGTAGAATCTACTCTTATCATTGATGGCATAAATACTATTGTGATTGCCCACGCTATACCAGCCCGCACCTACTTTGACCATATTTTTAAAGCGGAGTTCTTCATCGAGCCAAATTAGCGTTGTGTCATCTTTATTGACATCTAAAATATTCTGCCACAAAAATCGGACTGATGAAATCGACTTGATACCATTATCATTGCCTAATTCAAGAGCAACTTTAGTTCCTGCTTGGATCATTGAATGATTGGTATCATAATAGTTACCACCCAACCAATAATGCACAAATGGATCGATCTTTAAAAATCCTAAATCAATATTAATCCCGCCGGCAAAAAGATCTCGGTTGCCGATGTCAAAGTGATTGAAGCTAGAAGAATATCTATTGAACCTGCTAAGCTCAGAGCCAAAACGATTGGGTTGATAACCAAAGGTAGAATAATCATTCACCCAAGTAGCCCAAGCACCAAAATATTTGGTATCCCATTTTGCAGCCACCCCTTGGGTATGCCCGACTATCCAATCAGAATCCAAAAATTCATTATCAAAACGACCCACTGCAAGCTGGATCTCGCCATCATACTTCACATACAAATCAGATAAATCAGCATAATCGGTGGTATACATATGTTGGGCATAGTTATCATTTGTCCCAAAAGCTTTTTGGGGAGCGCCATACACAGGGAAAGCCCCCCAGCCTGCCGCACCAATATGGAGATTTCCAAATCCCACATCCACGCCTAGTTGTGCGGTGATACCGGCATAATCAGCATTTTTATTTTTGCCATCTTTGGCATCAATCATTTTGTTACCATCGCCAAAACCCTTGTCAAAAAAGCCTCCGATATGCCCAAAAACATCAAAATCCGCTGCTCCTGCTCCACTCAAAAGAACTCCTGCTAGCGCAATCGATCGAACAACTTTATTTTTCATTTCACCATCCTTAATAAACAAGTTTTGTTAGATAATTATCAAACATTTCTATATCGACCAATTTACATCTTGTTTGAATCAATATGAAAATTTTCCAAAAAATAGCAACGAGCTATCACCGATACCATTGGCAACTTTTGAAGAATGCGAATAGACATAGCCCCCGCCGGCATTAAATCGCATATTCCGATAGTGCCACAACTTATAATCTGCCATCACAGAATATTCCTGATAGTTTCCAAATGCCACCATCGCATCGACACGGACCTTATTAGTCTCTAAACCACCAAAGAAATAACCCGTGATCGTAGCATTGGCAAAATAAACCGCTGGCACACCCGGAGAGTTGATTCCCCTGCCATAAAATTTCGTCCTATCAGCAAATGTCCAAAGCGAGCCTTTTTTGTCTGCACCAGGAACGGCATAAAAGCCCGCACCAAAATTAAATATTTTGTGCTGGAAAGTCTGATCAATCCAAATCAACCCTGCAATATCATCCCCAGCCAAGCCATCAGTATCGCCATATTGAAACATCCCACGCAAAAGCGTCGTGGATTTGAACTCCTTGCCAATATTAGTCGCATACCCTGCTTTTGCTCCAACCTGGACCAAAACCCCTTTTGTGCGTGTTGGGAGCTGGGTATCAATCAGCACAAAAGGAGAGATACGAAACCCCTTATACGTATAATCCACCCCACCAGCGATCACCTCCCCGCCAACTATGCCTGTCTTTGCACCCGGATTGTAAGCGACCAAAGCATTCAAATCCGTAGCAATCCGATTGCCTTGTTGCCCGCTGGTTTGATAGCCATTATAGAGCATTGAATCCATAAAGATTCCCCAATAGTTCATCTTTCTGTCGTGAATTTTGATAGAAGCCCCTTGCACATTGCCGGCAATCCAGTCAAATTCAAGGAAATTGGTGTTATATCTCCCAAGGGCAAATTTAAGCTTTTCGGTATCATAACGCACATAAGCATCCGAAATATCCCCGCTGTTTGCGTAAGGGGCATTACTATCCCTATAGCTAAACACGCTCCAAGCCCCAATCGCTCCAAGCCCTAAGCTCCAATTATTATCAAGCATAAAATTTGCTCCCGCCCGTGCATTGAGCCCGATATAGCTATGCGGGGCAGATTGGATACCTTGATTGTATAAAACACCCAAATAACCAAACGGATCGACGGTTACCTCGAGTGCTTTGGCAAAGTGAATACCCAACAAACTAAACGAAAGCATTGAACTGAAAATAATTCTTTTCATAAAACTCCTTTACACTTTTTGAGATTTTAAACTAAATTATAACCAATTGAAACTAAAAACTATATTGAATAAACCCGCGTCCCATTAAATAATCTTTTGTCCCGCCAAAATATCCAGTTGCATCAGTTTGATTAAACATTCCTAAAAGCCCAAATCCCAATTCAATGCCTTTTTGAAGATTGAAATTGACTTTAAGATCCCAGTTCAAGATATTTTTGTTATTGATAAATGTTCCCCTCATCGCCCCATACAACGAGAGATAGTGCGTTATTGATGCAGAAGCAAATCCATAAGCAGTTACCGCATTGCCATAAAACATCCCCACGGTCCTTTCAAACCGCGTATGCTGTCCAAACGCATCAATTCGATTTGCCCCAGCCCCGCCCCCAACGGTTATGATACCAACACCACCCTCCAAGCCATTCCACCCTACTAACCCTTCAGCCCAAACCAAGCCACTACTGCTAGATTTGCCATAATATCGCTTGTCTGCGACATAAGAAAGCAAATGGATATGGCTATCAAAATAGATCCCTGATTTGAGTGGCAAATGCAATTCAACTTTTAATCCCGGAGAAATAAAAAATCCCGGTGCGATATAAAGATAGGGCTTGATTTTCACAGGGGCATTGGGTATTTGGATATCACCACGAAACAAAAGCGCACCCGACCAATCAAACATTTTTCTAAAATCACTCAAATAATAATTCGTTACCCAAGCATTCCGAAGCGCCCACACAAAAGACAGCGAGATATTCTCAAATTTATCATAAGAAACGCTTAGACCCTCAGTATCGTGGGTCATCCACTCTTCATCAATATCATAACGCCCGAGCTTCAACTGGAATTTTTCATATTCATTATAAAAATCAGCATAAACCCGAGAAATCACAAAAAATTCTTGCGCACGCTTAAAATCCCCTCCCCTTGCCTCATAGAGTTTGGGGACCAACCAGGCTTGCGCACCAATCTTATAGCCCATAAACCTTTGGCTATCATAGGATAGCGCCATATTCAAATCCCCATAAGTAGGATCTTCTTTTGTTGATTGCTGGAAAAAAGCCCCGATATGCCCATTGATAACGCCTTTCATCAATGCTTCTTGGGGAGTTCTAGGACCTGCTGAAAAAACAATACTTCCATACAAACAACACAAAACAAGCTTCCTAAGCATTCATATCCTTTTATCTCAATAAGCGACAATAAGACTTCTTGATAATTTAATCTATACCCTAGCAAAAAGGATTCCACAATCCGATCGAACAAAATCAATATGAATAAAGTTGATTGACTTATACTAAACTTTTATGATACAATAAAACTCAAACAAACTATCTGGAGCATTCGATGAGTAAAAGTTTATATGAAACTCTTGATGTCAGCGAAAATGCAACGGCTGATGAGATCAAAAAATCTTACCGAAAACTAGCGAGAAAATATCATCCCGACATCAACAAAGACAAAGAAGCCGAAGAAAAATTCAAAGAAATTAACGCTGCTTATGAAATCTTGAGCGATGAAAAAAAACGCGCCCAATACGACCAATTTGGCGACAATATGTTCGGCGGGCAGAATTTCAGCGATTTTGCCCGCTCACAAGGGGGATCAGGTATCAATCTCGATGACATTCTCTCACAGATTTTTGGCAATGGCGGGGGGTTTAGCTCGGGGGCAAATAGCTTTGGATTTGGCGGTGGTTTTGGCTTTGAGCCTGATTTGGATATCCGTGCCAATCTCACTATTCCTTTTGAAACAGCCGTGCTTGGGGGAAAACACCATATCAATATACAAAATGATAGCTTTGATATCAAAATCCCCGCAGGCATCCAAAGTGGCGAAACCATTCGGGTCAGAGGAAAGGGCAAGGCTGGCAGAGCGGGCAAAGGGGATTTGTTGCTAAAAATCGCCATCGCTGATGATGGCACATATTCACGAGATGGTAATGATTTAACCAAAACCTTTGATCTCCCGCTAAAAATCGCACTTTTTGGGGGGAAAGTCAGTATCCCCACCCTGCACAAAGAAGTCAGTCTCAAGATCCCAGCCAATACGAAAAACGCCCAGCGATTCCGTATCAAAGAGCTGGGGGTCAAAAACAGAAAAACCGGTCAGATGGGCGATTTGTATCTCAAGACAAACATCGTGCTACCCCATACAGACACCCTTTCTGATGAACTCAAAAAAACCCTTGAGGAACAATTGCCCTAAGGTTTTCTTAAAAAATGGAAGCAAAAAACGAGGAAAAAAATATTGAAAGGAAACAACCCCAATGTATAGCTATGATGAACCCGTGTATCTTATCAGCGTTGTTGCAAAAATACTTGAAATCCACCCCCAAACACTCAGGCAATACGAAAAAGAGGGCTTGATCGAACCAGGTCGCACCGATGGAAAAATGCGACTTTACTCTCAAAGAGACATCGACAAAATCAAAACCATTCTCCGCCTCACCCGTGATATGGGGGTCAATCTCGCTGGGGTGGATATTATCTTGCGCCTCAAAGAAAAGCTTGATGAACTCGATACCATCAATGAAGAATTGCGCTCAAATCTCCAAAAAAAATCCCATACCACCAGCAGTAACGTAAGTATCAAACAAAGCTCGTATGAACTTATTTTGTTTAAAAAATAATATTTAAACGGCGTTTTATGAAAAATCTAGCCAATCTCTTGCGTCCAAAAACCCTTGAGGCATTCATCGGGCAAAGCCAGATTATCGGGCAAGATACCCCCCTAAAAAACGCCATAGCAACAGGGAATTTCCCGCATTCATTTTTCTGGGGACCTCCTGGCACAGGCAAAACCACGCTCGCAAGATTGATCGCACAAGAGTTGCAAAGACCTTTTTTGCAATACAATGCCACGCATTTCAAGCTCGAAGAATTTCGCCTCGCACAAAAGCAATACCAAAACGCACTCCTAAAACCCGTTATTTTTATCGATGAAGTCCATCGCCTCAGCAAAAACCAACAAGAATGCTTGCTTCCCATTATGGAAAATCACGACGCACTGATCTTGGGTGCAAGCACAGAAAATCCCTACTACAGCCTGACAGGGGCGATTCGCTCCCGTGCATTTTTGTTTGAATTTAGCCGACTAAAAACCTCTGAAATGGATCAAGTCTTGCAAAATGCCCTCAAGCATTATCCCTATCCCATCGAAGAAGAAGCCAAAGATTACCTCATCAGCTCAAGTGGTGGGGACGCTCGTGCGATGCTTAATCTATTGGATGTCGCAATGAGTGGGGTGGTTGATGAGAAAAATCAAAAAACCCCCATCACCATCACCACGCTCAAATCCCTACGCCCAACTAGCCTCAATGACGGCAGTAGCGATGATGACACGCATTACAACCTAGCGAGCGCATTGATAAAATCTATCCGAGGCAGTGATGAAAATGCCGCACTTTATTATCTTGCCCGATTGATTTGCGGGGGCGAAAATCCTGAATTTATCGCCAGAAGACTGGTGATTTTGGCAAGTGAAGACATCGGTAATGCCAACCCCAATGCGCTCAATCTCGCCACCTCAACAATGCTAGCGGTATCTAAAATCGGCTATCCTGAAGCCAGAATCATCCTCTCACAATGCGTGATTTATCTGTCCTGCTCACCCAAGTCAAACAGCGCTTACACCGCTATTAATGACACTATAGCCACCATCAATAAAGGTGAGATTCTCCCTATCCCAAAAAACATCCTCCCCCATTCAAAAACCTACCGCTATCCCCACGATTATGGTGGCTGGATCGAGCAAAAATACCTACAAAAGCCCCTCGTTTTCCTCAAGCACACCCAAAAAGGGTTTGAAAAAAATCTCCACGATTGGATAAAAAAAATCAAAGGCAAAACTTGAATTTTTTGGCAATATGGGTCAAAAATAAAGGAATTTTTAAATCAAACTTGCTAAAATCAACAAAAACTAAATGACTGGGAGTGGCTATGGAAAACAAAACAGGAAGTGTTTGGAAATTTGGCAAAAACATCGATACTGATATTATCATCGCAGCCAGATACCTCAACACCAGCGATGGCAAAGAATTAGCAAAACATATTATGGAAGATGCTAGGAGTGGTTTTTCGCACCTGATTTCCCCGGGGGATTTTATTGTCGCTGATGAAAATTTTGGTTGTGGCAGTAGCCGAGAACACGCCCCCTTAGCACTCAAAGAAGCCGGTATCACAGCAGTGCTTGCCCCATCGTTTGCAAGGATTTTTTATCGCAATGCTTTCAACACCGGCCTATTGATTTTAGAAGTTGCCCAAAATGACATCGACACCATCGCTGAGGGCGACAAACTCCAAATCAATCTCACAGAAAACAAAATCACCAATCTCACAAAAAATCTCACATACGCTTATGCCAAAATCCCGCCATTTATGCTGGAGTTGCTTGAGTGCGGGGGCTTGATGGCTTATGCGAAACAACAGATAAAGGAAAGTATGTGAAAACCTACAATATAGCCCTCATCAAAGGCGATGGTATCGGACCTGAAGTCATCGCTGAAGCTACCAAAGTTTTAGATAGAGCCAGCCAGATTTATGGCTTTAGGCTCGCATATGAGGATTTTTTGATGGGGGGATGTGCTTATGAAGCGCACAAAACCCCTTTGCCAGAAGCGACTATTACAGGCTGCCTCCAAGCTGATGGCATTCTTTTTGGGGCGATTGGGGGGAGCAAATGGGATAATCTACCCCGAGAAATGCGCCCTGAAAGCGGGCTTTTGTCTTTGCGAAAAAAGCTCGAAGTATTTGCGAATATCCGCCCTGCTATCGTATTTGACGAACTTTTGGAAGCTAGCACGCTAAAACCTGAAGTCATCAAAGGCGTCGATCTTATCGTTATTAGAGAGCTTGTCGGGGGTATTTATTTTGGAGAACCCAAGGGCAAAGATGAAAATCGAGCCTACAACACGATGGTTTATACCAAAGCAGAGATTGAGAGGATCGCCAGGGTGGGGTTTGAATTTGCCAAAAACAGAAGAAAAAAACTCTGCTCAGTCGATAAGGCAAATGTGCTTGATGTCAGCGAGCTTTGGCGTGAGGTCGTTAAGCAAATCGCAAAAGAATACCCCGAAGTCGAGCTTACCCATCAATACATCGATAATGCCAGTATGCAACTCATCAAAAATCCCAAACAATTTGATGTGATTTTGACAGGGAATCTTTTTGGGGATATTTTGAGCGATGAAGCCAGTATGCTTACCGGCTCGATCGGCTTGCTCCCCTCTGCAAGCATTGGCGGGAAGGCCGCCTTGTATGAACCCATTCACGGATCAGCCCCTGACATCGCTGGGATGGGAATTGCCAACCCGATTGCAGCAATACTCAGTGCTGCAATGTTGCTCCAGCACACACTCAAAGAATCCCAAGCAGCCCAAGCAATCAATAATGCGGTCCTAAAAGTCCTCAAAGATGGCTATCGCACCCAAGACATCGCACAATTTGGTGCAAAAGAAGTTTGTAGCACCTCCCAGATGGGCGATCTGATAGCAAAAAACGTGCAATGAGGTCGCAATGAGTTTTAAAACCATCACGCTGGCAAGCATTTATGAGCTTCAAGGGTTCAAAGAAGAAGCATTAGAGATTTATGAAAATATCCTCAAAACAGACCCGGATAATCACGAAGCAAAAAGCGGGATCAAGCGCCTCAGCGAGAATGCCAAAACCCCCAAACCCGCCACAACAAACATAAAAGCCAAAGAATTATTTATACACGCCTCCAGCCAAGAAGAATTAAAAACATTTGAAAGGTGGTTATTACAATGGAATTAAAAGATATGATTCTCCAAACCCTCTCAGAAATAGAAAACGTTCCTAGCAATTCTCAAAGCGATGACACAGACAAAGCGAATGTCTCTGTAGCCCAAAATCCATCCCATCTACCCAAAAGCGAGCTGGAATTACTGCATTCTTTGAGAGAAAAAACGCTCGTGCTGTTTGAGGGGTTGCAATCCCCACAAATCAAGGATTTGCCAATGAAACTCGATCTTGTAATCAACTATCTGCAATACCAGCTTTGTATGATTGATGAGAAACTAAAAGGCTAAATCCCTCGTTGATATTACCAAAGCGCAAGACTTTTAGTCATTTTATGCTAACACATACAAAGCCCCTCATTGCGTATGCTTTTGCCCTATGTTTTTACTTGGAAAAAATATCTGTTATTTATAAAATTTATAGTATGATTCAGACCAAAAAATATCTCTTATATAAGGTAAAAAATGCTAAAAGTATTGATGATAGAAGATGATATAGAACTCGCAGAGATCTTGAGCGAATACCTCAAAGCCCACGATATTGAAGTTACCAATTATGATGAGCCTTATACGGGAATGAGTGCGATTGCGACCCAGCCCTATGATCTTTTGTTGCTGGATTTGACACTGCCAAACCTTGATGGGCTTGAGGTTTGCAAACGTGTTGCGAAACAAAAAAATATCCCTATTATCATTTCATCTGCTAGAAGCGATCTTGATGACAAAGTCAAAGCCCTTGAATACGGCGCTGATGATTATATTCCCAAGCCGTATGACCCCAAAGAATTGCTTGCGAGAATCCATTCTCTTTTGAGACGATACAACAAAAAAGGTGCAAAAAACGAAGAAAAAGATAAAAGCACCATTTTCAGGATAGACAAAGACAGCCGAGAAGTGTTTTTTAAAGACAAAAAACTCGAACTCACCCGTGCAGAATACGAAATCCTCACGCTCCTTATCAGCAAAAAAGGACACGTGTTCTCACGAGAAGCCATTGCGATCGAATCAGAATCCATCAACCCCGAAAGTTCAAACAAAAGCATTGATGTCATCATCGGGAGATTGCGTGCCAAAATTGAAGAAGATCCCAAAAAACCACAATACATCATTTCTGTTCGGGGCGTAGGCTACAAACTCGAATCCTAAAAGCCCCACAATGAAAACCTCGATATTTTTTAAGATTACCATTTTATTTTTATTTGCCCTGTTTAGTTTCTCCGCCTTTTCATTTTATTTTATCAAAACCCAAATCGAATACGAAAACAACCAATCTGAAATCAAATACCGCCAATTCACCTCCACCATCAACCAAATCATCGCCCATAATGGCAGTATCGAACTCATTGAAAAATACCTCAAAGATTTGGGCTTTGAGACAACTTCAGAAGCCAATATCAAGCAAGCCTTGCTTAATTACAAAAAACTCCCGCCTGGATTTAGTGGCTTACTCGCTAAAACCATCAAAAACAATAACGAAATTTTTATCCTTTTGGAGACCCAAGACAAAGCCACGCTTTATAAAGATACGTTCAAAACCTCTTATCAAAACTATTACCTCATCACATTTGCGGGCATACTTCTATTGATATTTTTATTCACACTTGTCATCAAAAGCCTCTTGCCACTCAAAAGACTTCGCCAAGAAATCCGCTATTTTTCCAATGGCAAACTCAATATCAATTGCAAAATCAACCAACAAGATGAGATTGGCGAGCTTGCGAATGAATTTAACAATGCCATCAAAAAAATCAGTGCCTTGAATGAATCACGAACGTTATTCCTAAGATCGGTAATGCACGAGCTCAAAACCCCGATTACAAAAGGCAGAATCACCGCAGAAATGGTTGAAAATCCCTTGCAAAAAGAACGCTTGACCTCAGCATTTGAGCGCCTCAACACCCTTATCAATCAATTTGCCCAAATCGAGCAACTCTCCTCGCAAACCTACAAAATCCACAAAAGAGAATTTTTAGTCGATGAACTCATCGAACACACCAAAAAAATGCTCCTGATCGACAAAATGAGTTGCGACCCTATCACGCTTTTATCGCCAAACGACCTTATCAAGGCTGATTTTGAGCTTTTTGCTATGGCGGTCAAAAACATCTTGGATAATGCCATCAAATACAGCTCCGATGGCAAAGTCCTCATCAATACCGACAAATATAGCCTCATCATCGCCAACAAAGGCAACCCCTTGAAAATGCATTTCAAAGAATATTTCAAACCCTATTTCAAAGATTCCACAAAAGGCACTTCACAAGGCTTCGGGCTGGGAATGTATATCATCAAAAACACCCTAGATGCGCAAGGCTTTAATATCACCTATGAACACAAAGAGGGCACAAATTATTTTATCATTCACGGCTGTATTGTCGAAAATTTCTGTATCGTGCCGAAAAAATCCCGCCCACAGACATAAAATGCCTTTATCATTTTATTGGTTACATTATGGAATAATGCTTGAGCTAAAAGGGAGACTCGCTTGAAAGATTGGAATGAAAAATGCGCCGTCGTCGGCATCTACAACGCTCACAACGCTTCGATACTCAGTTATTACGCACTTTTTGCAATGCAACACAGGGGGCAAGAAGCCAGCGGTATCAGTGCTGCAAATGGAGAAAAAATCTTTACCCACAAAAATAATGGGCTTGTAACCAAAGTTTTTGATGAACCCACCCTAAAAAAACTCCAAGGAATCGCAAGTATCGGACACAACCGCTACTCCACAGCGGGGGAAGACTCTATCGATGATTGCCAGCCGATTTTTGCAAAATACAGCCTCGGTGAGCTAGCAATTGTCCATAATGGCAACCTCACTAACGCCAAAAAAGTCAGAAAAGGCTTGATTGATGAGGGGGCGATATTTCAAAGCCATCTTGATACCGAAAACCTCATCCACCTCATCGCAAAAAGCCACAAATCCCAACTTGTCGATAGGATCACTGACGCCCTAGGCAAAATAGAAGGGGCGTATGCGCTGGTATTTTTGTCCCGAACCAAAATGTTTGCTGTGCGCGACCGATATGGGCTACGCCCCTTGAGCTTAGGGAAAATCACCAATCCCGATGGCAGTATCGGCTATATCGTTGCGAGCGAAACCTGTGCGTTTGATCTCATCGGGGCTGAATATATCCGTGATGTCAATCCTGGCGAAATGCTTGTTTTTGAAGGGGCGTATTCCAAGCATATCCCCATACCCAAATCCATCAAAATCTTTGAACCAAACCCCAAACCCTGTATCTTTGAATATGTTTATTTTGCCCGCCCAGACAGCAAGGTTTTTGGAAGAAATGTCTATGAAATCCGCAAACAAATGGGTATCGAGCTTGCTAAAGAACACAACATCCAAGCCGATATGGTTATCCCTGTCCCTGATAGCGGGGTAGCTGCTGCCATCGGGTTTTCAAAACAGAGTGGCGTGCCTTTTGAGCTTGGTATCATCCGCAATCACTACGTTGGCAGGACATTTATCGAACCCACCCAGACCGCCAGAGAACTAAAAGTAAAGTTAAAATTAAACCCCATCGCTGAACTCATCGCAGACAAAGAAATCATTGTTATCGATGATTCCATCGTGCGTGGGACGACTAGCAAGCAAATTATCAAGATACTCAAACAAGCCGGTGCAAAAAAAATCCATCTTTTTATCAGTTCGCCCCCAACGATTTCTCCTTGTTATTATGGCGTAGATACTCCAGAGAAATCCCAGCTCATCTGTGCGAATCATACCCTTGAAGAAGTCAGAGAGTTTATCGGTGCGGATTCATTGGCATTTTTATCCTTAGAGGGGCTTAAAAAAAGCATTCAAAGCAGTGATGATGAAGCATTTTGCCAAGCCTGTTTTGATGGCAACTATATCACTATACCGCAGGAATAAAAAGTGAAAAAAATACTCACTATTGGAAGATATTTCAAATCCAGATTTGGGCAAAGGGTCAGAAAAATCCCCATTTCACTACAAGGATTTACTTGCCCCAATATCGATGGGAGCGTCGCCAAAGGCGGGTGTATCTACTGCAGGAATGAGAGCTTCTCACCCAGTATTGTCAAGATTTCCAACCTAGACACACCAGCGAATGCACCAAAAATTGAGATGAATTTCAAAATCACACAAAACCCGCTGTTAGAAAATCAAGTCGCCCAGCTCAAAGAACAATTCAAATGGCATTCAGAATTTCACAAAAATAAATTTGAAGTCAGAAAATATCTGGTGTATTTTCAATCCTACACCAATACCTATGCCCCATTTGACACGCTCAAACGGCTCTATCAAGAAGCCCTTGCCTTGCCAAATGTCGTGGGGATGAGTATCGGCACACGGGTTGATTGCGTCGAAGATAGGGTATTAGATTTACTGGGTGATTATGTCAAAAAAGGCAAAGAAATCTGGCTGGAATACGGCATACAATCGGTTTATGATGAAACGCTAAAAGCCACCAATCGAGGGCATTCCACACAAGGGATGGCAGAACTTTTCAAAAAAACGAGACAACGAGGGATCAAAGTCTGTGCGCACCTTATTTATGGGCTACCCAAAGAGACGCCTGAAATGATGTTGCATTCGTTAAAAACGATTTTGCAATGGGGCGTTGATGGGCTAAAAATCCACCCCCTTTATGTTGTCTCTGGCACGTATTTAGAAAAACTCTATCTTTCCAAAAACTACACACCCATTGCGCTTGCTGACTACGCTGATTTGATCGTTGCATCACTCAAGATTATCCCCACAGATGTTGTTGTCCAGCGCGTGAGTGCAGGCGCACACGATGAGACATTGCTCGCCCCAAAATGGTGCTTTGACAAAAATATCCAGATGCGCTATCTGCGTGAAAAACTCAAAAGTGCGGGGATTGAATACTAAGACAAGGAGAAAAAGATGTTCAAAAGATTGCGCCGTTTGCGCCTAAGCTCAAATATTAGGGAACTAATCAAAGAAACAAGGCTTGATATTAGGGATTTTATTTACCCGCTTTTTGCAATTAGTGGCAATGGCATAAAAAATGAAATCCCCTCAATGCCAGGCGTTTATCAAATGAGTCCAGATGTTATCGTAGAAGAATGCGAGCAACTCAAAACGCTTGGGATTTATCATATTTTGTTATTTGGAATCCCCTCACACAAGGATTCTTGCGGGAGTGAAGCCTTGAGTGATACGGGCATTGTGCCTAAAACCATCCGTGCTATCAAAGCAAAACACCCTGATATTACCATCACCGCTGATCTTTGCTTTTGCGAATACACTGATCACGGGCATTGCGGTATTATTGATACCAAACTCAAAACCGTCGATAATGATGCCACGCTTGAAATCTTAGCCCAGCAAGCTGTGGTGCTTTGTAGCTCGGGAGCGAATATCATCGCACCCAGCACGATGATGGATGGTATGGTATGGATGATTAGAAACCAACTTGATAAGGCAGGTTTTAGCCATATCCCAATAATGAGCTATTCGACAAAGTTTTCGAGTGCGTATTATGGACCATTTCGAGAAGTCGCCCAATCAAGCCCAAGCTTTGGGGATAGAAAAAGCTACCAAGAAGACCCCGCTAACCGCAAAGAAGCCATCCTTGAGAGCCTCAATGATGAAGCCGAAGGTGCTGATATATTGATGGTCAAACCCGCCCTAGCCTATCTTGACATCGTTCGAGACATCAGGGAGAGGACACTGCTCCCTTTGGCAGTCTATAATGTCAGTGGCGAATACGCAATGCTCAAAGCCGCCCAAACGGCTGGGATTATTGATTATGAAAGCGTGATGATAGAAACGATGCTTAGCTTCAAGCGAGCAGGTGCAGATATCATCATCAGCTACCACGCCAAAGAAGTCGCTAAATATCTTTTAGATAGAAAATAAAAACTGGTAAGAAATCCCGTAATAAAGGTTATTGAATTGCCTCGTTATCGGGATATTTTTGTATTGGTCTGAATCGTATTTGCCTTTTGAAAAAAATGGTATCCCCAAGCCAGTTTCGAGGCGATGTCTCCCATTGATAGTTATATTCAACCCGAGATTAAATAACAGCTGATTGGAGATAATGTTTTCATTTTTTCGCCGATGATAGGAATTGAAATAAGCCAAACCACTAAAAAATCCAAAATCAAATTTGCCATCGCTGTAGTAATTAAACAAATAATCCACCCCAATCCTGCTCGCCACTCCAGAAAATAAATCAAATTTATTTAAACTATTGAGCAATTTGATATTAGAATACCCCAATCCCAACGACGCGCGAATCGCATTTTTTTGACTAAAAAAATACTCCACCCCAATATCGCCTCCAAGATAGCCCGCATAACCATAGCGCTTTTCATCTACATACCCCACACCTGCTTCATAAAGCTTGGAGCTATAAATACTATCTGTGCCCCGCGTATCCACACCGACAAACAGCCTCAAATCGCTCGCAAACCCCAGGGTGGCAAACGATAAAGTAATTATCAAAAATTTAATCTTATCCATCCCTATCCTTAAAATCACAACCTTATTTATCAAATATTATAACAAAAACCGCTAAAACTCGTTGATATTTCTATATCACACCGAACAAACTCGCGTACGCAGGTCAAAATGCTTTATGGGAATAAATAAATATTTATCCTTTCAAGGTGGCATTAGGATTTTAATCCCAAGCAATCACGGGTATTCATTGAAACTTTTATAGCGCTTTTGATATAATCTAGCCTAAAAACTAGGAGGATAGATTGGGAAGAGCATTTGAATATCGCCGAGCTGCCAAAGAAAAACGATGGGACAAGATGAGTAAGGTTTTCCCCAAACTTGCCAAAACCATCACCGTAGCTGCCAAGGAGGGTGGTATCGACCCTGAAATGAATGCCAAACTCCGCACCGCCATCGCTAATGCAAAAGCCCAAAATATGCCAAAAGATAATATCGATGCCGCTATCAAGCGGGCTTTGGGCAAAGATGGCATATTCTCAGAAGTTACTTATGAGGGCAAGGCAAGCAATGGGGTGCTGATTTTCATCGAATGCACCACAGACAACCCCACACGAACCATCGCTAACATCAAAAGCTATTTTAACAAAACGCCCGGAGCAAGTATCGTGCCGAATGGCTCGCTAGAATTTATGTTTTCACGAAAAGGTGTGTTTGAGTTTGAAAGACAAAACATCGAAGCTATTGGGCTTTCGCTTGATGAACTTGAACTTGAGCTTATTGATTATGGATTAGAGGAGCTTGAAAGTCTCCAGACTCAAGAGGGAGAAATCCTCTTAGCCTACGGGGATTACACCGATTTTGGCAAGCTCACAGAGGGTTTTGAAAAGCTAGGGATTCCTATCAAAAATGCCCTACTAAAAAGAATCCCCAACAGCCCTATTTCGCTAGATGACACCCAGCTGGGCGAGGTCGAAAAATTGCTCGATAAAATCGAAGATGATGATGATGTCCAAGCTGTTTATACCAATATCAACTAAAGCCTACCATCCCCGCACAATGATATGGCAACGCAAGCAACCGGTAAGTATCCCATCAAAAGCCTTGTAAGCACCCGCCATATTTTTTTGATTGAGATATTTCCCCATCAGTGCCATTTCCTCATCCATTCGGGAAAAATTATTAAAAATTATCTCATCAAATTGCCTTTTTTCCAAAGGAAGATAAACCTTAGGATTGATGCCTTGAAGCTCGATAAAAGATTGTTTTATTTTCTCTCTTCCCTCATCAATCAAAGGGCGTTGGTTGTGTAAAAATCCTTTTAATATCAAACGAACCGAATACTCCAAACGTTGCATTATCTCAATCATATTCATCGTATTATCAGCATAAAGATTTGAAGCCAATACCCAGCAAAATAAAAACTTTTTCATCTTTTATTCCCCCTTTGCTAACAATTTACAAACGCCACCTTTTTATAATCAATCGATTTTCAGCACCGCCAAAAATGCCTCTTGAGGGAGTTCGACCTTGCCGATGGCTTTCATTCGTTTTTTGCCCTCTTTTTGTTTTTCCAAAAGTTTTCTTTTTCGGGTAATATCACCCCCATAGCATTTTGCCGTTACATTTTTGCCCATCGATTTAACGGTCTCGCGTGCGATGATTTTATTCCCCACGCTTGCCTGAATAGCGACTTCAAATAGCTGTCTGGGGATGATTTCTTTCATCGATTCTACCAACGCCTTGCCTTTCTCATAAGCCTTGTCCTTATCGACAATCACAGAAAGCGCATCCACAACCTCCCCAGCAACCCGCACATCAAGCTTCACCAGATTGCCCTCTTGATAAGCAATGGGTTCATAATCAAAGCTCGCATAACCCTTGGTGCAAGATTTTAATTTATCATAGAAATCCATCACGATTTCATTGCTTGGGAGGGCATAAACAAGCATAACACGGGATTCATTGAGATATTCCATTTTTTCTTGGATCCCCCGACGCTTTGATAGCAATGTGATGATATTACCCAAGTATTCGCTAGGTGTGATGATAGAAGCCCGCACATAAGGCTCTTTGATACAGGCGATCTTTTGCTCAGGCGGGAGTTCGCTGGGGTTTTGCACCCACGCTGTTGTCCCATCTGTGAGTATCACCTCATACACAACGGTCGGGGCTGTGGCGATCAAATCAAGTCCAAATTCCCTCTCCAAGCGTTCTTTGACAACTTCCATATGCAACAAGCCCAAAAACCCCACCCGAAACCCAAAGCCCAAAGCCACGCTAGTTTCAGGCTCAAAACTCAATGCTGAGTCATTCAAACGCAGTTTGTTGAGGGCTTCACGGAGTTCTTCAAACCTATCCGTATCGATAGGATAAAGCCCAGCAAAAACAAATGGCTTTGCAGGCATAAAGCCATCTATAGGGCTACTCACGGGATTTTTGGCATCAGTTATCGTATCGCCTACTGCCATATCTGTAAGGCTTTTTAGACCCAATGAAATGATACCAATTTCACCGCATTGGATTTCTTTGGCAGCAATCTTATGCACCGGATGGGGATAATACAGCCCCAAAACCTCGTGTTTCTTGCCTGTGCTCATCACCAAGACTTCCTGACCTAGCGTGATTTTGCCATCTTTGAGACGCACAAGGGCGAGCGCTCCAAGATAATTATCAAACCAAGAATCATAAATCAATGCCTTCGTCGGGGCATTTTCATCACCATTTGGCGGGGGAATCTGGCGGGCAATCCTCTCTAACAAAGTAGCGATACCCACGCCACTTTTGGCACTCACGCAAACCACATCCGTGCAATCAATTCCAATCGTAGCCTCGATATCTTCGGCGACACGGGCGGGATCTGCAGCGGGCAAATCGATTTTGTTGATAACAGGAATGATCTCAAGGTTGTTCTCAAGGGCGATATAGACATTTGCAATCGTCTGGGCTTCCACACCTTGCGTCGCATCGACAACGAGCAACACCCCCTCACACGAACTTAGCGACCTAGAAACCTCATAGCTAAAATCCACGTGTCCAGGCGTATCGATGAGATTAAGCACGTAGTCTTCCCCATCAAGATGATAATTCAATCGCACCGACTGGGCTTTGATAGTTATCCCACGCTCTTTTTCGATATCCATCGTATCCATAATCTGCGCACTCATCTCGCGCTCGCTAATCCCGCCACATTCTTGAATCAAGCGATCAGCAAGCGTGCTTTTGCCGTGATCAATATGGGCAATGATAGAAAAATTCCGTATATGTTGCATTCCAGCCATCAACTAAAACCTTGATTTTTTGGGTATTGTATCAAATTATTGATTCAAAATCTGCCTGCAAGCAAGATGGTAATTGTTTGGCTTGTATGGAATTTAAAGGTTAAATCTGTATGATTAGCCAAAATATTTTCGGAGTTATGCGTGAAAATTTCTATTATGTGCCAATCAACCCTCCTCCAAGAGGCGCTAAGCTACTATCTCAAAGACAGCTTGAGTGATTTTGAGGGATGTGATTTTGTCATCTCCGATATGCCGATGAATGCCCACAAGCCCGTTTGTCTCATCACCGCCGATCAAAATACCAACATCTGCAAGCCATTCACGCAGGCAAGCCTTTTGAGAGATATTCAAACGTTTTATCATTCCAAAATAAAACCTACCAAAATCACAAATAACGCCATCACAACCAAACTGCTTGAAAACCCCGAGCTCAAAACCCAAATCGATTTGATTCTGGAAGAATTTTCAAAAAAAATCTACCAAACCCTAAAAAATCAAACCCCTTAATCAACGGAATGAAAATAGCAAAAAATAAATCCACCATCAAGATCATTGCGGGTAAATTTAAAGGTATCCATCTGGAAATGCCCCCCTCATCGCAGACACGATCAAGCAAATCTATCCTCAAAGAATCGCTATTCAACACGCTTGGGGCAGAAGTCATTGGCACGTGCTTTATCGAAGCGTTTGCAGGGATTGGTTCTATCGGATTAGAAGCCCTCAGCAGAGGCGCTAAAGAAGCGTTGTTTTTTGAACAAAACCCAGCAGCATTCCAAACCCTCGCTAAAAATATCGCTTTTTTGCACGCAAAAGATCCCGCCATCTCCACGAATTGCTTCTTGGGAGACACCTTTGCACTGCTCCCTGAAGCCATCAGAAAAATCCAAACCCCAAAAATCATCTACCTCGACCCGCCTTTTAGTTTTAGACAAGATTGTGCGGGCATTTATGAAAAATGTATTTTATTATTGCAAGAAATTTTAGATTTGAATTTATTTTTGATTATTTTTGAACATCTAAGCGATGAAAAGTTACCCAAAAATATCGGACATTTCAGTATAATAAGGCAAAAAAAATTTGGCAAAAGCTCATTGAGCTATTACGCCCCATCCCAATACGCAAAGGAATCCAATGGCTGAAGAAAAAGAAAACACCGAGCAACAAACGCAAAATAAAAGCAAAGCCCTGCTTTTTATTATCATCGGGGCGGTTATTTTTATGCTTATTTTAGGGGGCATTGTCGCAATGCTCCTTTTGAGCGGGGGTTCAGAGGAAAGCATAGAATCCCAACCGACGCCAGTAACTCAAAATGTCCAAAAAAAACCGCAGGCTTCAGCTTCTAGACATTCCGATTATATGAATGTCGGACCGCTTTATCCCATCGCCCAGCCATTTATTGTCAATCTCGTAACCCAAAGCGGGAGGCGCTACCTCAAAACCTCTATCACGCTCGAGCTTAGCAATCAAAAGCTCCAAAACGAAATCGAAGCGAAATCCACCATCATTCAAGATACGATTATTGAGATCCTATCATCGAAATCCATCGAAGAAATCGCCACCACAAAGGGCAAAGATAGGCTCAAAGATGAAATCGTCAATCGTATCAATAATTTTCTCATTGATGGCTATGTCAAAAACGTCTTTTTCACCGATTTTGTTATCCAATGATTGGGATTGACATCGCTTCCATCGCACGCATTGAAAAAAATCTTGCGCGTTATGGCGATATTTTTTTAAAAAAATTTCTTTCAGATGAAGAAATCAAACTGCTCGCTACCCCATCGGGTTGGAAAGCTTCGAGCGTAGCAGGCTTTTGGGCAGCCAAAGAAGCGTGTGCGAAAGCCTTGGGTGTGGGGATAAGCGAGGAGTTGAGATTTTTTGATATGCACCTATCCAAAAGCCCCAAAAATGCCCCAATAATGAGGCTAGAACAAAACAAAATGCAAGCCTTTCGTATCAAATCTATCCATTTGAGTATCAGCCACGATGGGGGATTTGCGATCGCTGTAGTAAGTCTGGAAAAACGCCGTGCATTCGGGTTATTTTAACCACGCCATCACTGCGAATCCTAAAATATTACCCCATAAAGCTTTTATTGATTTTATTCAATTCTCTACAGACTCCCTGCGTAGCAATCTTCAGGTTTGCTTCCAAACAAACCGAGTAGAAACAATAAACGGGTCTTCAGATTCGCTAAGCGAATCGAGTTTAAAATAATGTTTTTGGTCTCCCGCCTTTTTATTTTTTTTATTATGCAGGGGGCGAGGTTCTACCTGCGAAGCGCCCCCCGTTTCCCCCTTAACCCCGCCTCCCACTACACGCCCCCTTAATAGGTGAGATGACAGGGCGTAGCGGGCTTTGGTTTGTTGGCGGATAAGATTTAGAAACCTTAGAAATTTTACCCACCCGCCCCAAGTTGATGACCAGCGGTAGCTGGGAATAAAACGGGTGGGTGGGTCAGAATACTTTAGGAACAGGAGGAGCGTTAAGGTTAAGCCAACTGCTTGGCTTCACTAGCTCCGCACGGCGATTGCGATGTGCGACTATAAGGAGCATAGCAGTCCGCCCAAACCTTAAATTATTCCCCGTGAGTGGTCTTCAGATTCGCTAAGCGAATCGAGTAAGCAAAATGAAAACCTTAGAAAATTATCTCCAATATTCAAGGCAAACTTAAATATGAGATGATTACTTTAGGAATGGAAGCAGGCTCTGCCTGCTGGAATGGTCTTCAGGTTTAATTTTTCAGAGAAAAAATTAAACCGAGTTTAAAATAGATGAGCGGTCTTCAGGTCTGGGTAAAACCCAAACCGAGTCCATATAATCAAAACTGGTAAGACACGCTCACACGGAAGTTTCTGCCGGGTTCGTAGTCCGCAGAGGAATCAACATAGGTAAATTTTGCCGTCTGGGCGATATAAGCCTCATCAAAGAGATTATACACACCAAAATCGATTTCTAGCCCTTGCAGGCTCTTTTGGCTCGGCATATAGCTGATATAAATATCTGAAACGCTATAACCGGGCTTGTGTTCAAAAACGCCGTGTTCTTTTTTGTTGTAATTGGTATAAAGCAAGGTATTCCAGCCGACTAGCACATCGATGGGTGTGATGAAATACTGCAGATTGAGCGTGTATTTATCACCCGTTTCTGGGGCGATGTTCGTGCCTTTATCAGAGTTGCCTTGTGGGTATTTGTAGTCGATTTTAGTCAGCGTATAGCCAAAGGTCGCTGTGAAATCATAGATCTTGCCTTTGATACCGACTTCTGAGCCATAAACATCGGCTTCGCCCGAATTGGTGCGTGTATAAGCCTTACTTGTTCTATCCCGTTTTTCCAAGATCAAATTATCATATTTGGTATAAAAGCCTTTTGCAATCACATCAAGCCCATAGTTGCCAAATCTGCCTTTATAAGTCAAGCCACCTTCAAAGTTGTTGCCCGTTTCTGCTTTGAGCTTTTCAACATCAGCAAAAATAATCTCTGCTTCTGCTAGCCGTTTGGCTTCGACTACTTGCGGGCCTTTGAAGACCTGTGTCCAGTTGGCAAACACGCCCACGCCTACATCTGTTTTGTAGTCCAAACCAAATGCCCCCAAAGGTTTGAAATAATTTTCGCCATAGATAGAATATTCCTCTTTTGTTTTATCGGGTTTTCTGAGTTGATTGAGGCGATAATATTCCACACGAAATCCAGGAATCACACGCAACACGCCAACATCGCCTGTCTTGATAGCCAAAGTTGGCTGGATGTAGAGATTGACATCGTGAGAAGATTCTGATGGGCGATTGGGGATAGCGGTTTCTTTATCTACTTTTTTATCTTTAAATTCCACTTTTTTATTATTTTTGGTGATTTGAACCACGCCATAATACTCCAGACCATAGATGAGATCCATCGCAAGGGTCGGATTGAAGTCAAATTTTTGAAAAGCCTCCGCCTTTGCTCCAAAATTTTGTGCGATTGCTTGGAATAATTCTACTTTAGAGCTGTTGTAATATTCCAAATTATATTTACTTTTATCCAAAGAAACATTGGAATAATAAGTATTTGCCTTGATCTTGAGATTATCACTGGGTGCATAATCATAATGCAAGGTATAAGTCTGGCGATCAAAGACTTGCGGGCCATAATCAACGTCTTTATTTGTCTTGTAATCATCCGGACTTGAGCCAAACTCTGCTCGCACCGGGTAAAGCCCATCATAACGAATATATTCTGCACTCGCTTCAAGCCTCTGGGCTTCATCAAAGCGATAGCCGGCTTTGAGAAGTGTATTGATTTCATAGCCCTTGCCTCCGGTATGCCGACGCGTATCTTGTGTAGGGGTAATGGTCTTTTTCTTTGTATCTTCTTTTTCATAATAATAATACTGCTTGCCAAGACTAAATTGGCTACCCGTGAAGCCAAAATCGTGATGGCGCCAATTCACATAACCCAAAATATCAAACCCGCCCGTGCGCCCATATACCATCGCCGATTCTTGGAATTGATTATCATTGGTGTAGTAGCCACTTTTGAGCTTGAAGCCAAAGTTTTTATCAGGCTCAAGCATATCTTCAGCACTGATGGTTTTAAACAAAATACTCCCGCCAAGCCCGCCAGAAGTCCCTACAATCGAGCTTGTCCCCACGCTCACATCGACAGCCTTGAGAATATCGGGATCGACAAGGAATGACTGGGTATGGTGGTAGGCGATCCCGCTTTGCCTTGCCCCATCGATCTGGACATTCAAAGCACTTTGATTCATCCCACGGATATAGGCACGCTGGTTGAGTCCATTGGTCCCGCCGACAAATACGCCGGGCATATCGCGCAAAATATCCCGCAATAGCGAAGCTTGGCGCACGCCAATCGTCGTCGCATCGACATTTTCATACCCTGCTGCCGTAGCGGTAGCAGTGATTTTTGAAAGCGTGAAAGCAGCCGGCTCATCAGCACCTAAGAGGATTTGCCCCCCCCCCCCCGTTAGCACAAAAAATAACATATGATTAAATATTTTTCTCATAATTGACCTTTTTTAGTTTTTTATTTAAAAACAAAAATAGTATTTATTTTTATTTTTAAATTTTTACAGAATCAAAACTTAATTATTGATGAATTTCGGGGAGAATTTTATAAAATCAAATTCAAAATAGAACTTTGGAGCAAATACATATACAAAAGTGTTCCAGAAACAATACTCACAATCGGCATTTTAAACAAAATCTGCAATATTGCCACGCATAAAAACGCTAAAAGCTCATTGAGCCCATAAGGGCTAGTGCTCACAGCAACATCCTTGAAACAATACACAATCAACATCCCCACAATCGCACCGGGCAAGACCTTTCCGAGATACAACAAAAAATCAGGGGCTTTGCGTTTTGAGCCAAATATTACAAAAGGTAACACACGCATCAAAAATGTCGTCGCCACAATCACGCACACCACCATTATCGCATCCAACATCATCACTCCAATTTGTTTTTTAGCAAACCCAAAATCAGTGTCATCAACACCAACGCCGGGAGCAAAAACACCCCCGCACCAAACACAACCAAACAAATAAAACTCACAATAAGTCCGATGAGAGCGGGGATATGGCTAGGGTTAGCTTTCCAATGTTCGATAAAAATCACGATAAAAATCGCTGTCATAATAAAATCAATACCCGCAGGATCAAAAACGATTTTTGAACCCAACAGCGCCCCGCTCACACAGCCAATCACCCAGTAGATGTGGTTTAGCAAGGCAATAAAAAACATAAAATACGCTTTATCAATGCCAGGAGATGGTTTTTTGAGATTGAGTAAAGCAAAGGTTTCATCTGTGAGGGCGTGGATCATATAAGGCAACTTTTTCCCCATCTTTTCAAACGCCCCCAACATCCCGATAGCATAAAATATCTGCCTCGCATTTACCATCAAAGAGAGCAAAAACACACTCCAAATCCCCACCCCACTAGCCAATAACCCCACAGCGACAAATTGCATCGCACCCGCATAGATAAACACCGCCATAAAAAACGCCCAGATAAAATCATAACCATTTTTTTGTAGCAACACCCCAAATGCCATCCCCATCAACACATAGCCGAGCATAATCGGGATCGTATGAGGAAAAGCGTCCTTGAGTGCCTCCCAAGCCTTTTGTTTATCCATTCAAAACCCCAATATGTTGTTTTTTGTGCTTCAAAATCATTATCGACAAGCTTGTCGCCACAACACACAAGGCTGCCAGCCAATAAAAATGCCCCATCACTGCCAAAAGGGGTGCGCCCATTTGATTCATCTGCACAAAGCCAGCAATGCCGTGAAATGCCGGGATAAAATGTGCCAAAAACACGATGGGAGCGGGTATGAGATCTAGGGGCCAAATAAAGCCCATCATAAACACCAAAGGCAACGAAGTAATCAAAACAATTTGCGTAGGCAAAGCAGGGCGAGAAAGAAGCAATCCAAACAAAACCCCAAAGCTCGCACAACACAAAATAAACATCAATGCAAAGCACCAAAATGAAATGATATTTGCACCGATATGGACGCCATAAAACTGGAATAAAAAACCAAAATAAAATATAAAAAACACGATATAAATCATCGAAAAAGCCGTGATTCTCGCAAGCACAAGTTTAACGGCGGGGGCGAGATAGAAGTAATTTGTTTGGAGATTTTCTTCGATATTTTTTTGGTCTGAAGTGTTTTTTTGGAGGTTTTTTTGGATTAAAAGGTTTTTTTGATTTTGAGACGCACCCAAAATCCCCGCCCCAGCAATCATCGTCTGGTGCAAGATAAACACCAAAATCGCAGCCAAAGCATAGTTGATATAGCCGGCACTCGGGTTATAGAGCGGGATAGCATTAGGCTGGATCAATTCGCTATCTTGTGGCGTATTTTGATGCCCTCTGTCTTTTTCTAGGAGGATTTTTTGGTGCTTGATTTGGTTTGAGAGCTCGTTGCTTGCATTCAAAATCCCATCAATCACCGCCCCATAAATCAAAAAATACGACGCATTAGCGAAGTAATCCAAACGGCTAGGGATTCCCCGATACACATTGGATTCAAATCGTTGCGGGATTTCCAAAATCCCTCCAATCTCATCTTTTTCTAGCAAGTTTTTTGCCTCTTTCATTGAGATAAACACGGCTTTTACATCGACTTGGGGCGTAGCTTGCACCAAAAAAATCAACTTTTTTGATAACGATGTATTATCCCGATCGACCACGGCGATTTTTTGCGAATCTAAGATGTCATTGCGATAAGGCGAGGGATACAAAAAAGCATAAAGAAGCGAGCCGATCACCACAACAAAAACCACCGAAATATTGGTAAAAATGGCTTTAAATTCTTTAAAAAGCACAGCAAAAAAACTCATTTTTTTGCCCTCAAACTTTCTAGGAGCAAACCCAGTGGCAAAAAAAGCAAAAACGGCAACATCAAAGCGATAGTTTTGAGACTATAGAGCCCATCAAGGGCGTAATTTGCCTGCTGTAAATAAAATTTCATAAAATACGAAATCGGCAAAATATGACTCCAAAACAATGCAAAGCTATCCATACTATTTTGCGGGTAGGTAATGCCTGCAAAAGCAAAGCTCGGTGCGGTATAAGCAGCAATAAAACTCGCCGTCTTGGTGCTATCGCGCAAGAAAGATTGCAAGCAAATCACTACCGAACTCACCGCACCCACCATCACCACCACGCCCAAAAACACTATCCCAATATTGCCAAAATGAGCATACCCCAAAGTGCTAAAAGTCGCCATCATCGCCATCCCCCAGCACACAAAAATAACGCTATTTATTATTAAGCCTGAGAGCGTGTCTTTATATCCTGAAGCCTTACCCAAAAAATTTAGCATCCCCAAAGCAATGAGAATCTGCCACATACACGGCAAAATCAGTGTCAATAAAAACTGGGCGTAACTATTGTTAGGATTATAAAGGGCGTGGATATTCGAGATAATCGGCATTGCCTCTGATAGAGCAATGTTGATGTCAGCATTTTTTGCAAGCCCTTTTGCAAAGAGAGCTTTGGCATTCATCGTGGCAATCACTTGCAAAAAAGCACTCTGGATTGCCTTGCCAATCAGCACAAATTGGGCATTGTAATAAAAAGGGATTGTTGTTTTCACCCCGATTTTGCTATGGCGCTCCAAGCCTGCTGGGATAACCACAACGCCATAAATTACCCCACTACTTAGATCGATTTTTGCCCGCTCTAGCGAATCATAGACTTTTTTTATCTCTAGCGTAGAAGTTGCATTCAGATTAAAATAGATCTGGTTACTTAGCAAACTTTTATCATCATCGATAATGCCAATGGGGAGCTTTTGGGGTAAGCCCATATAAAAAATACTATAAACCAATATCCCCAAAAACACGGGCAAAACAAAGCAAATGATTGCCAAAAATTTATTTTGCCAGAGGTTTTGGATTTGTTTTTTGAAATGTTTCATCGCCCATTCATCGCTTTAATGCAATGTTACCATCACGCTCATCCCCACTTTCAAGCCCGCAATCTCACCTAGGGGTTTGGCCTCAATCTCAAAACTTTTCATATCATAGCCTTGCGTGCTTGATGTGGCTTTCCACGTGGCAAATTCGCCCATCACAGAAACATAATCGACCTTAAATTTTACATTTTGTCCCAATGCCGGGATATAGCCCTCAAATTCCGATCCTAGTGCAAAATCTTTCAGATAAGATTCAGGGATGCTTAGTTGCAACCAAGCGTCTTTGATATCGACAAGTTGGACTACAGGGAAGCCGCTCGGGCTTAGTTCCCCGCTATAAAGCAAAATATTGCTCACCTCCCCATCGATAGGTGCATACGCTTCAATATCTTTGATATACGCCTCCACCTCGCTGACCTGCCCTGCTGCGGCTCTTTCTTTTTCTTCGGCAGCTTTTTTAGTTTCTGCACTCGCCCCATCAAGCGCGATTTTGTATTGCTGGTAAGCGGTGTTTTCGTGGTATTTTGCACTTTTGTAGGTTGCGTAGGCTTCATCTCTTCTTTGCAGGCTTGCTACGCCATTATCATAAAGCCCTTGTATTCTCTGATAAGTCTTTTCTGCGAGATCTGCCATCGCCTTGGCACTTTCCCATAAATCCCTAGCGGAGACGATGGTTTCGACACGCGCACCCTTTTTTGTCTCATCGCTCATCGCTTTGGCAGCTTCATAGCTCGCTTGGGCTTGGGTGAGCTTGGCTTCAAGTTCGGGGCTTTTGATGGTATAGATCACATCCCCTTTTTTAACCTGTGTGCCTTTTTTGACAAAAATTTGATCAATCCGCCCCGCAAGCTTGGAACTCACGCTGTATTCTCTCGCATTAATTTGTCCTTGGAGTATCTGGGGCTTGGGCGCATAAGCGATATAAAATGTCCCACCCAACCATATCAAGAGGACTAGCCCAATGGCAGTTGCTAACCAAATTTGAATATTTTTTTTCATACACCATCCTTTATGTCCATAGCTTTTTGATCTCTTGGGCTAATGCTGGTAATCATAAAACATATCTAAATGATTGCTCAAAGCCATCAAATCCGCTAACGACGTGATGGCTTTATATGTAACACTTTTTTGCTCGATCAAAACTGCCAAAAGCGCATTCCTAGCATCAACGACTTGCGCACTCGTTGCGACCCCTTGCTTGAACGCTTCTTCTTGAAGCTTGAGATTTTCTCTAGCAAGCTCGATACTCGAATCCAAGCTTTCATACTCTTGTATAGCCGAAACGACCTGTTTGTAGGTCTTGCGGGTCAAAAGCTCGAGTTCTTTTCGAGCTTGGGATTTTAGTGCTTCAAGCTGGAGTTGGGCAAGCTTGGCAGCTTGATATTTTTGAATCCGCCCCTCGGGCGTAATGATCGGGAGGGAAGCCCCAATGCCAACATACCAATCAGGGATCATTTTGTTTAAGATAGAATCCTTATCTTTCATCACATAAGACCCAAAAAGTCCCACTTTTGGCAAAAATTTGCTCATTTGGAGCTTTTTGACTTCATTGGCACTGAGTGTTTTGTTTTCAAGAGTCTTGAGTGCCGGATAGGTTTGGAGTGTTTCATTGACAAAAAAATCCGCACCAAAATCTGTTATATGCAGGGTTTTGTCTCCAAGATTTAGCGGTGAGCTGGGGAAAAGATTGTCCTTAGAGGACAAGATAGTCTGAAACGCCAGATAAGCGATCTCCAAAGAATTTTTTGCCTCTGCGGTTTTGTTTTTGGCTCGATCATATGCCACTTGAGCGCTCAAAACCTCAATCCTTGCGATTTGCCCTGCTTTTTGGAGTTTTATGGCGTTTTGATAATGCTGGTAATGCCCGTTTTGTATATTTTCAAGGACGTGAAGCACTTCTTGATGGAGCACCACGCCATAATAAATCCTCACAAGCTCTTCAAAGGTTGCGAGTTTTTTTAATCGAAGGGCTTCGTTTGCATCTTTGATCTCTAAAGCTGCGATTTTGCTCGCATAGATTCTCGCCCCACCCGTATAGAGTGGATAAACGATATTCAACGCCCCCATTACGATGTCTTGTTTGGAAAGTGGGATGGGCGAAGCTAGCGTTTGCAAAAAGCTGTTGATGGGTGGCAATGTTGGAATTTGAGGAATCAAACTTTTGTCTTGGATCAAATCGAGCTCGATAGGCTTTGCCAAATGCACGTAAAATGCACTCAGATCAATGCTTGGCAAAAATGAAAGCTTGGTAGCTGTGCTGAGTTTTTGCGCACGCTGGATACCGATTTCTTCAGATTTGATACCATCGTGGTGTTGTAACACCCTTTCCCAAGCTTGCTTGATCGTGATGGCTTCATCCACCAAAGCAATTGTGCTGGGCTTTATTTCTTTTGGCTTGGTCTCTTTTGTTTCTTTTTTTTCTTGCGTTTCTTGGGTAAAACTATCGGCAAAAACATTAATAAAAACGATACAAAAAATAAAAAATACAAAAAAATTTTTCATTAAATACGCCTTATCACGCAAATCCTACTACCCCTCTGCTACACAATGCCACAAACTCTAAAAATGCGGTAACTATAACACAATATTTATAAAAACCACTAAAAATTGGGCTGAAATCGTGTGCTAGCAGGGGATTACTCGGGCGAGTCAAAATACTTTAGGAGCGAAGCGAGGCTTTGCCTCTTGGGGTGGTCTTCAGATTCAGTTTTAAACTGAATCGAGTAAAAAATAATAATTTTTTTCCATAGCTGTGCGACTAGTGATTGTTTCTCATACTAGCTAGAAAGGGGTCAGGGGGGCTTAGAATTGCGAAGACCGCCCCCCTAGACCCCTTTAGAACCCCTACCCCCGTCACGCCCCCAATGCAATGCAGGATTAAAAAGCGTAGCGGGCTCGGCTTGCTGGCGGATAAGGTTTCCAAACCTTAGAAATTTTACCCACCCGCCCCAAGTTGATGACCAGCGGTAGCTGGGAATAACCCAATAACTTTAGGAGCGAACGGGGGCTTTGCTCCCGTGAGTGGTCTTCAGATTCACAACGTGAATCGAGTAAAAATAATGATTCTTTCCATAGCCGTGCGACTAGTGATTGTTTCTCATACTAGCTAGAAAGGGGTGTTGAGGATTCCCGCCCGCCCTATCTGACTTGCGAAGCGCCCCCCCCCCCCCGCTCACCCCTTTAAACCCCTGTTCCCCCTGCACGCCCCCTTAGTAGGCGAGATGACAGGGCGTAGAGGGCTTTGGTTTGTTGGCGGATAAGATTTAAAAACCTTAGAAATCTATCTCAAATACACAAAGCTTCGCTTTGTGTATGAGATGGTTACTTTAGGAATGGAAGCAGGCTCTGCCTGCTGGAATGGTCTTCAGGTTTAATTTTTCAGAGAAAAAATTAAACCGAGTAAAACATAATGAAAAGCAAAACATAATATTTTTTGTTATGATTACCGCCTAAAAATATTCCATCAAAGGGTGCGAGAATGAATTTTATCCAACAATTATTTGAAAAACTGCTTTGGAACTCTAGGCTTTTTATCATCCTTGCTGTCGTGCTTTCGATGGTGGGGGCTACACTGCTCTTTGTCGTGGCAAGTATCGATGTTATCAAGGCGGTTATCAATACTTACAAATATTATGTTGGCTTGCTAGGAGCGGATGCAGATATCCATAATGTCTTGTTGCATACCATCGTTTCAGCGATTGATTTGTATTTGATTGCTGTGGTGTTGCTTATCTTTTCATTCGGGCTTTATGAGCTTTTTATCCGCAAGATAACCATCAAAGATGAGAATAGCTCAAAGGTCCTAGAAATCCATACACTCGATCAGCTCAAAGACAAGCTGGCAAAAGTCATCGTGATGGCTTTGATTGTGGCATTTTTCTCAAAAGTCCTCAATATGGGGATTGCGGTCTCTGTGGATATGCTTTATTTTTCTATTTCGATCCTAGCGATTTGCGTGGGACTTTATTTTTTGCACAAACATTAATCTTGCCAAAAATATAAAGCCTCAAGCCTCTTTTGTCTCCATCTGCTCAGGTTGGGGCATTTTGCGGACTTTGAGTTTTTTGATCCTTGCCCCATCCATACTCAAAATCTCAAATTCACAATATTTATCGCTCACACGATCGCTCACAACCGGCAATCTCCCCAGCAAACCAAAGACATACCCGCCAATCGTAACCTGCTCGCATTCATCATCAAAGGCAACGCCCATCGCTTCTTCGACACTCTCAAGATCCATCATCCCATCAAATTCATAAGTATTTTCATCAATGCGGTGCATATCTTCTGTTTTGAGATCGTGCTCATCAGAAATATCGCCCATAATCTCTTCAATAATATCTTCCATCGTCAATAATCCCGCTGTCCCGCCGTATTCATCAATAACAAGGGCGGTATGGATTTGCTCCTTGTTCATTTTGATGAGGATCTGAGAAATTGAGGCACTTTCTGGCACAATAATCATTTGCCTCACAAGGGCTTTGAGATCGTGCTTGTTAGCATCAAATACCGAGCTCATCAGCAAATCCCGGATATGAATCATCCCAATAATATTATCCTTGCTGCCCTCACAATACGGGTATCGTGTGTGGCGACTTTCCATCACGATATGGATATTCTCTTTATAACTTTTTTCAGCATTGAGACAAATCATATCTTTTCTAGGGGTCATAATCTCTTTGGCAATCGTATCAGAAAAATCAACAGCATTTTTGATGATCTCCCCTTCAATCGAATCAATCACGCCACCTTTGAGGCTTTCCCCGACGATGATTTTAAGCTCTTCTTCAGAATGCGCGCTTTCAGCTTCTCTGGCAGGCTCGATACCGATACGCTTGAGAAAAAACGCCGCCAAAATATCAAAAAGTCGGATAACAGGATAGAAAATAACCCAAAAAGAATACAAAGGTCGCGCAACAAAAAGGGCGGATTTTTCAGATTTGGCAATCGCAATAGATTTGGGAACAATCTCGCCTAAAACCACGTGCAAAAGCGTGATGAGCGTAAAGGCGATGATAAAACTGATCGTATGGAGTAAAATAACATTTTCCCCAAAAAGCATCGCAAGTGGGATACCAATAAGCCTAGCAACCGCTGGCTCCCCTATCCAACCAAGCGCAAGAGATGAGAGTGTGATACCTAGTTGCGTCGCACTCAGATACGTATCGAGTTGATGAGAAATCTTCAAAGCCAGCTTGGCATTCAAGCTCCCTGTTTTGGAGAGTTCTTCAAGACGGGATTTTCTCACTTTAACAATCGCAAACTCAGAAAGAACAAAAAAGGCGTTTAAAAACACCAAAAATATCGCAAAAATAAACATCAAAACCGATTCATACGGGTCCAACTAATACTCCTTAAATTTTAGAACGCGATTTTAAAATGCCATCAATGTGCCGAAATATCGGATACGTCCTAATAATAAAAATATTTTATCATAAAAACATATTCCAAATGATTTAAAGTTCAGGTCCCACTGCCATCACGATAAAATAAACCACCGCCCCCAAAACCGCAGAAACCGGCACGGTAATAATCCAAGAAGCAACGATTTTATTGATAGCGCTCCGCTTGACCAACTCATTTTTATAGACTTTTTTGAGCGATTTTTTTTCTTTTTTGTTGAGATTTGGCAGGCTGGATTTTTTGTCCATCTTTTTGAGACTCTCTAACATCGCACCTTTTCGTTTTACGCTAGCTTTATTGAATTTTTCCAAAAATTCCTCAATAGCTTTTGAATCTTTGCCACTATGTGCATTGATGATGGTTTGTTGCATTTCATAATATCTTTTTTTAAGATACTCGCGCAAAAATCCCACCCCAAAAACCGCCCCGATAGCAATATGCGTCGAACTCACTGGCAATCCCAAAGCCGAAGCAACTAACACGGTCAAAGCCGCTGACATCGCAATGCAAAAAGCCCGTATTTTGTCAAGCTCGGTGATTTCACTGCCAACGGTTTTTATGAGCTTGGGTCCATAAAGTGCCAATCCCAAAGAAATCCCAAGCCCCCCAATTACCATAATCCACAACGGCACGCTTGCGGTTTTACCGACACTTTCAAGACTGCCTAATGCCTGATTGATAGCAGCAAGCGGACCGATAGCATTAGCGACATCATTTGCCCCGTGTGCGAAGCTCAATAACGCCGCAGCAAAAACCAAAGGGATCGTAAAAAGGGTGTTGATGTCTTCTTTTGTATTTTGGAGGCTAAGAGCCTTTTTGGCTACCAATGGTTTGATGAGAAAATACACCAAAACGGCGAACAAAAAACTTATTCCCAAAGCAAAAGAAATATCAATAGAATAAATTTTTTTTAATCCTTTTAACATCAAATACAGCGTAAATGCCCACGTCATTATAAAAATCAATAATGGCACAACCTTTTTGGCTGCGAGTTTTTTGTTTTGTTTGTAGGTGATGGTCTTTTTGATAGCCATCAAGAAAATCATCGCAATCAAAGCCCCCAGCAACGGCGAGACAATCCAGCTTGCCACAATGCTACCAAAAACGCCCCAATTGGCAACTCCCAAGCCACCTGCAGCAATGCCTGCACCCAAGATACCCCCAACGATAGAATGTGTCGTTGAAACCGGTGCGCCAATGATCGTAGCTAAATGCACCCAGATTGCCCCAGAAACTAGAGCGGCAATCATCACACCCACGAAGACTTTGGGATCAGCGATACTGATGGGATCGATAATGCCTGATTTGATGGTATCGACAACCTCACCGCCTGCAATGATAGCGCCCAGAGCCTCACAAAATGCTGCGATGATGATAGCCCCAAAAAGCGTGATGGCTTTGGAACCCACCGCAGGCCCGACATTGTTTGCAACATCATTCGCACCAATACTCATCGCCATATACCCACCAATAATGGTGGTAAAAACTAAAAGCAAAGGATTGGAAGTATTTCCAAAATACAGGGCAATAATGGAAATAAAAACCGCAAAAACCATCACAATGGCGATTTTTGAACTCTCTTTTTGAAGTTTCTTGTTCGCTTTTTGAAACTGATTGATGTCCTGGATCTCCACGTTGGTATCTCCAAACCTTAGAATTTCGGCACATCATACCAAAAACTTCAATAAAGCTAACTTATTTGATTACTCGGTTTGTTTTTACCAAAGTAAAAACAAACCTGAAGACCGCTTTTTGGTGGCAAGCCTCCAAACGCTCCTAAAGTAATCATCTCACACCCAGCCTTTGGCTGTGCGTTCAAGATAGGTTTCTAAGGTTTGGAAATCTTATCAGCTCGCAAGCCCAGCCAGCTACGCTTTTTAATCTTACATTGTATTGGGGGCGTGCAGGGGGAGGCGGGGTTCTAAAGGGGTGAGCTTTTACCCGCCCACCCAATAGCGCTTCGCAAGTCAGATAGGGTGGGTGGGAATTCCCATTCCCCTTTCTAGCGAGTATGAGAAAAAATTACTAGTTGCACGGCTATGGAAAAGAATCATTATTGTTTAAACGATTCACTGCGTGAATCTGAAGAATATTTCAAGAGGCAAAGCCTCGCTTCGCTCCTAAAAAGTATCTCAACCCGCCCATCTGAGTTATACCCTGCTAGCACACGATTATCAGCCCAATTTTTAGAGATTTTGATAGCAACGACAAATACCTAGTAAATGATTACTTATCTTCTAAAATCATATTTACAAAAACACAAAAATTTATGCTATAAATCCCAAATTACCTATAATTATCTACAAGGAGAAAGCGATGTTTCCATTCAGCGATGAAGAACTCAAAAAGCCTGTAGAAAAGTCGATTCAAAAAATTCGCCCCACTCTCACGCTTGATGGCGGGGATATTACCTTGCTAGGGATCAAAAACGCCAAAGTATATGTTCGCCTTGAGGGGGCGTGCAGAAGTTGTTCTGCGAGTGCGAATACACTCAAATTTGGGGTAGAAAAACAGCTCAAAACCGATATTCACCCCGATATTGAAGTCATCAATATCCCCGGTGGCGAAACAAAAAACTTCTAAAATTTCAAGGAGATTTGATGGAAAATACATTTCAAATCAATAATAATCCTAAAAAACGAACTCTTATCAACAAAGGTTTCAAGGCTATTGGGAATGGGGCATACAAAAGTGCGCTGTTTTTGTTCTCTGAAGCACTTTTTTTGGACAAAGACGATTTGAGTGCGAAAATCGGTCTTTTTATCGCCGATATGGCGATGGAATTTCCCAGAGAAGCCAGTGGTTTTTATGAACTCTATCAAAACCTCATCGACACCCAGCCCCGTGCCAAAAGAACCAAAGTGCAAAAACAGATTTTAGAACTCATCGATTCTTTTGATGCCAACCTCAACAAGATGGCACATATTCTCTATGATGAAGATGCTTTCAAAGCCGAAAGTATTGATGGGATTTTGTATAGAGATTTCAAGCAAATGTGCCAGAATAAAAACTTCAAAGAAATATTTCAAAATCTGATGTTTAGTAGCAAGATTATTTTCACCAACAAAAACGATTTTTATGATTTTTTGGAGCTTTTGGTAGAAAATGGTTTTTATGAGATGGCTATCAGCTATATCGAAAATATGCGCCATTTCACGCTTTATGATAAAAAAATCAACGAAATTCTCCAAAAGGCGGTCAGAAAAACCAAGTGAAAATAGCCAAACAGATTGCATACAACCACAAGGAATATTCTTTTTTGAGCGATGATACGAGGTGCGTGCTTAGTGAGCCAAATGTCTTGTTTGTTCGCACGAAGCAAAACGCAAGATTTGCAGATGAGATTGCCACCAAAGGGCTTGATATACTAGACGCAGGGGATCTAAAGCACCATTTTAGTCTTACACCCAAAATCATCGGTATCACAGGGACGAATGGCAAAACCACCACCGCAGCTATTATTTATTCGATCCTCTTGGATATGGGGCATTCGTGTGCGTTGCTAGGCACGAGGGGGTTTTTTGCCAATGACAAACCAATCAAGCCAAAAGGGCTGACCACGCCCGGGGTTTTAGAACTCTATAAAGACATAGAAACAGCCGCCTTGCTAGGTTGTGAATATTTTGTGATGGAAGTGAGTTCGCACGCCATCGAGCAAGAACGCATTGCGGGGCTAAGCTTTTGTGCGAAAATCCTTACGAATATCACCAGCGACCATCTTGATTATCACAAAAGTTTGGAAGAATACATTCGGGTGAAAAATAGTTTTTTTGATGATGAAACGCTAAAAATCATCAATCGTGATGAACCCAAAGCGCTTTTTAATCCCAAAAACGCCCGTGGCTATGCTATCAGCTCAAAAACCCATCTCAGCGTGAATGCTTACTCGCTCACTCAAGGGATTAGCGCGCATTTGAACTGGAAAGAAAACGCCAGCCTTTCTACCAAACAAAACGGGCAAAAAACACCCCAAACAACTATCGAAGAAACCCTGATCGATTCCCCGCTCTATGGGCTTCATAATCTTTATAATATCCTAGCAGCGCTTGCTTGTATCAAATGCCTGACCCAAGCCTCACTCCAAGATATTGCCAAACATCTTGAAAACTTCGCAGGCGTGAGTGGCAGGATGGAAGTCATCTCGCAAACCCCGCTTATCATTGTCGATTTTGCCCACACCCACGATGGGATGAAGCAAATCTTTGAAAGCTTCAAATCCAAAAAAATCTCGGTAGTTTTTGGGGCTGGTGGGGATAGAGACAAAAGCAAACGCCCCAAAATGGGTGAATGTGCTACCAACTATGCCCAAAAAATCACCATCACTTCTGATAATCCACGCACAGAAGACCCTAATGCCATCATCAATGACATCCTTGCTGGTATCCCCCAATCGTATTTAAAAGATTTCCCCCAAAACCATTCCCACCGCCTCACCATAGAACCCGATAGAAAAAAAGCCATCAAACAAGCCGTAAAGGAACAAATGCCTGATGAAGTCTTGTTGATTTTGGGAAAAGGCGATGAGACTTGCCAAATCATCGCGGGGGAAAGCCATCATTTTGATGATAGAGAAATCGTGAGGGAGGCTTTAGCAGAACTAGGCAGGATTTAAGCCTTAAGCCCAAATCCGTTAGAATACCAAAAAATTAGAGGAGTTTTTATGGAGACCATCAAAAAAATGGCGAATCAAACTGACCATCAAACCATCGATGAAAGCCAAAAACAGGCAGGTTTTAGTCTATGGTGTGATTTTGTCGAAAGGGATTTTTTAGAAAATAACTTCAAAACCCTATTGCAAAAAGAAGCCATCAAAGGCGCGACAAGTAATCCAAGCATTTTCGCCAATGCGATCTTGACCTCACCGGCCTACAAAAGCCAGCTCACCTCACTCAAAGGCAAAAAAGCCAAAGATATTTATGAAGCCCTTGCCATTGCAGACATCAAAAAAGCTGCTTCTATCCTCAAACCCTTATGGGAAGCCAACAAAGACAATGGCTATATCAGTATCGAGATCGACCCGCTTCTAGGAGAAAATGCCCCCAAAAGTATCGATGAGGGCAAGAGACTTTTTCAAACCATAGACGCAGAAAATGTGATGATAAAAGTCCCTGCCACAGAGGCGGGTTATGAGGTGATGGACGCACTTTTTAGGAGCAATATCTCCATCAATGCGACATTGATTTTTTCACCCCAGCAAGCAAAAATTTGTTCAGATATTTTTAAAAATGCCAAAACCTCCTCAGATTGCGAGCAAAATCGTGCGGTTATCAGTGTATTTGTATCGCGATTTGATCGTGCAATCGATTCCCTCTTGCAAGAAAAATGCCCCGATTTGCAGACTAAAATCGGGATTTATAACGCAATGCAATGCTACCATCTCATCGAAGAAAAGCACGACCCATTCACCCGAACGCTCTTTGCCTCAACAGGTGTAAAAACCCCCGAACTCCCCAAAGACTACTACATTGACGCACTTTTGTTGGCTCATTGTATCAACACCGCACCCCTTGATGCCATCCAAGCCTATATAGAAAACCCTGCAAAAACCTCATCCCATAAGCTAAAAACCCCCCTAAGCCCCAAAGATTTAGCAAGCCAAATGCAAAAAATCAAAAATCTAGGTATTGATATGCCTACCCTTTATAAAACCCTAATGCAAGAGGGTTTGGGAGCTTTTATTAAATCGTTTGAAGATTTATTGCGCACCATCTCTAGCTAAAATTTCAAGCCTGATTTTAGAAACTTTAAAGCCTTTATTGGCTAAAATCAACGCTTTAATTTCACAAAAGGATAAAAAATGTTAGAAGGAATAATTAGAGAGAGTATTTCAAAGGCAAATGCCAAAGCCTTGAAGAATGATGGTTATCTAATTGCCAATATCTACGGCAAAGGGGTGGCAAATATTCATTGCGCTTTTAAAGTCAATGACTTTATCAAAACCATAAAGACAAAAACCACGTTGATTTTCCCCGTAAAAGTGGGCTCACAAACCCTTGAAGTCGTCGTGCAAGAGTATCAAAAAGACCCCGTAACTAGCCAAATCATCCACGTTGATTTGCTCTTGGCTCAAAAAGGGGTAGTTTCCCGATACAAAGTCCCTGTAAAAGTCAGCGGCACACCTGTCGGGCTAAAAAACAAAGGGGTTTTGTTGCTTTCAAAAAAACGGATCACCGTAGAAAGCGCACCTGAAAATCTACCCGCAAGCTATGATATTGAAGTCTCCAAGCTCGATGTGGGCGATTCTGTTTTGGTTAGAGATTTGGCTGAAACCTCCCAAGTAAAGATCATCGAAAATCCATCTGTTGCTGTTGTGGGCGTTATCAAAGCCAAATAAGCCAACAACATAATGGCATCCCTTTTGATTGCAGGATTGGGGAATCCAGGCGCAAAATACCAGCACACACGGCACAATATCGGTTTTGATATTTTAGATTCCCTCGCCTCAAATCTTGGGATTTGTTTTGATTTTTCTGTCAAATTTAACGCCCAAATCGCAAAATTTCCCTCAAAAAATGTATTTTTATGCAAACCCCAAACATTTATGAATCTCTCTGGTGAGTCCATCGCCTCGTTGATGGGGTTTTACAAAATCGAGATGTTATTTGTCGCCCACGATGATCTTGATTTGCCACTAGGTTGCGTGCGATTCAAAAAAGGTGGCTCAAGCGGAGGGCATAATGGTCTCAAATCCATTGACAGCCTTTATGGGAGCGATTATTACCGCTTACGATTTGGGATTGGCAGGGATGAAAAAATCCCCGTGGTTGATTATGTCCTCCAAGCATTTGCTCCCGCAGAGTCTGAAGTCAAATCCCACACACTCAAGCACGCCACAGAAGCACTGGAGTTTTTCATCCAAAATAACGATTTTTCTTCCCTGCAAGGGCGTTTTAGTAAAAACATCAAGCCCGAAAATACTCAGCCCAAAAACATCGATTCAGAGGCATCGCAATGATTTTTCGATTCGTGGGGTATTATTATCTCAAATATGTTTTTATTATTTTTTGTGCGCTTGAGATGTTTTTTATCAGTATTGACAGCCTCAAATATGTCGATAAATTCCCCGATTCTGCCAACCTCGCCATCTTGTTTTTTGTCTATGATGGGCTTTATGCGCTCAATTACACCCTGCCAATATCCTTGCTTTTGGGGTTGGTGATTTTTTATATCAGTATGATCAAATCCAACCAATACACCGCCTTGCTCGCCATCGGTTTTTCCAAAAAAGCCGTGCTAAAACCCATCCTTATCATCAGTTTATTGTTTAGTCTAGGGTATATCGGTTTGAATGCCACCCCCTTTGTATATGCCCAAGAAAAGGCAGAGGCGATCATCTATCAGGGCAATTTTTCAAATACCACAGAAGATTTGCTAGTCAAATACGGGCAAGATTATGTTTATTTTGGCAAGATTTATCCGATCCTGCAAAAAGCCCAAAACATCAAAATTTTCCAGCTCCAAGATAGTGTTTTAAAATCCTTTACCCAAGCAGAAACCGCGCATTTTCAAAACGGCTATTGGGTGCTTCAAAATGCCAGTATTTCCACGCTTCCAGAAGTCTTTTTGCTCGGTAGCAAGGGGCTAGGTATCACACATCTTGAAGAGTTAAAAATCCTCAAAGGCTTCCGCCCAAAAATCCTAGATACGATCTATCAAAACAAACCCTCTGTATCCATCGTTGATGCGGTCCAATCCCTCGTGATATTGAAACATCAAAATGCCGGTAGCGAAAAAGTGCGTGCAATGCTTTATAGCTTTATTTTGATTCCCTTTTTTGTGCCATTGACTGCGATGATTATCGCCTATTACACCCCGAGTTTGGCACGATATGGCAACTTAGCGTTGCTAAGCTTTGAATTTATTGTGATTTCACTTGTGATCTGGGGATTATTTTTTGCGCTAGGCAAACTTAGTATCAGCGGGCTATTTTTACCCGAAATAGGGATTTTAGCCCCTTTGGGTATCCTAGCTATCGTTGCTTTTTGGTATTTTGGAAAAATCAACCATCGCACCTAGCCCAAAAAAATACTTTTAGCCCGTTTGGACTAGCTATGCAGATGGGAATTATCCTGGGTAGGCTGGATACTTTGATTATCAGCCAATTTTTCTTCTTCAACTTTTTTTAGAAATTCTATCAAAGCAAGCGCGGCTTTGACATAGGCTTTGGCACTAAATGACTCAGGATCAAAAAATACAATCGGCTTCCCGCTATCGCCACCCTCTCTGACCTTTGGCTCTAAAGGGATTTCTGCAAGGATATTGGTATGGTATTTTTTGGCGATGACTTCACTCGTGCCTTTGCCAAAAATGTCGTATTCTTTCCCGCAATCTGGGCAAACAAACCCGCTCATATTTTCAATCACTCCTGCGATAGGGATATGGAGCTTCACAAACATATCCAAGCTCCTTGAGCTATCATCTAGGCTTACTTGTTGGGGTGTGGTAACCGTAATCCCCGCACTCACCGGGACACTTTGTGCCATACTCAATTGCGCATCGCCTGTGCCTGGAGGCATATCCATCACCAAAATATCCAAATCGCTCCATAGCACATCGGTAAGCATTTGCTCGATAGCACGCATCAGCATTGGACCTCGCCAAATCAAGCTTTGGCCCTCTTCATACAAGACCCCCATACTCATCATCTCCACACCAAATGCTTTCAGCGGGATCAGTCTTTTCCCGCTACTATCGACATTTGGCTTCTGTGTATTGAGTCCAAGCATTCTAGGAATATTGGGGCCATAAACATCCGCATCGAGCAAGCCAACTTTTTTGCCTTGCTGGGCTAATGCGATAGCGATATTGGCACTCGTGGTGCTCTTGCCCACACCGCCCTTGCCCGAACTTATCATTACAAAATGCTTGATTTGCGGGGCGAGATTTTTGGTGATGGGGGCTTGGCTTTGGGGTTTGGGCGGGGTTTTAATATCGATTTGGCATTCTTTGATCCCTAGTGCAGAGACCTTTGCTTTGATTTCTTTTTGGAGTTCTTCACAAACCTCTGGCGCACTCGATGGGATCTCTAGCAAAAGTGCCAATCTATCCTCGTGCAATGTGATGTTTTTGAGAAAACCAAAGCTCACAATATCTTTTTCAAAATTGGGGTATATAATCGTTTTTAGTGTTTCTAGTATTGTATCTTGCGTGATCATTTTCGTTCCTTTTATATTATTTTTTTACTCGGTTCAGTTTTATAAAACTGAACCTGAAGATCATTCCGCAGGGCAAAGCCCCGCTACATTCCTAAAGTAACCATCTCATACCCAAAGCGTTGCTTTGGGTATTCGAGATAAGTTTTATCGGTGTTGATTCGCTTTAGCAAATCTGAAGACCCACTCCGCAAGATGTAAAATCTTGCTTCATTCCTAAAGTTTTTTGACCCACCCACCCGAGTTATGCCCTGCATTCGCAGGGACATCAACCCGTTTTCTAAGGTTTCTATTCACAAACCAATATCAAACCCAGCCTGCTTTATTCTTTATTTTTTTATCTATGCAGGGGGCGGGTTCTACCTGCGAAGCGTCGCCCGCCCCCTTGCAACAATCGGGTGGGTGGGTCAGAAACCCACTGCACGCCCCCTTAGTGGGCGAGATGACAGGGCGTAGCGGACTGGGTTTGTGAGCGGATAGGATTTTAAAGCCATCTAAGGTTTGAAATTCTGAACCGCCTTGCCTTTGTCGTTGCTTGTGTGCTGTGAAAAATCGCAAACTTGGTTGCAGTAGTGTAACCGCCGATTTTTCGCAAGGAGACACAAGCAAGCGACTTCCCCTCCCATCGTTTAAATGTCCTGCCGAAAAGGAGCGGAGGCTTATTCTTTTCGTGGGTTAAACAACGGGCGGGCGGGTGAAATTTCTTTTGCGATAAGAAAGCTTAAAGCATTAGAAAAGCTTACAGGCGAAAGCCTCATAAACATTATGCCTACTCGGTTTGTTTTAGAAAAACAAACCTGAAGACCACTACAGCAGGCAAAGCCTTGCTTCACTCCTAAAGTTATCATTTCACACCCAAGCAGTGCTTGTGTGTTGGAAATAGGTTTCTAAGGTTTCCACTTGATTCACGTTGTAAATCTAAAGACCACTTCGGGCGGTTAGCTACCCTACATTCATTTTCTAAAAATGCAGAAATCTTATAATGCAATCAAGCTTAATTACCCATAAACCCCGGGTATTTTTACAAAAATACCCCAATTGTTTGACTTTATAGGTTTCAAATCCTCACAAATCCAGCACAAACGACAAGCGAGAAAGCCAGCTCAAACCCACTTATTAAACTTGGGTTTGTGGCTCTTGGGCGTATTCTTTAAAAATATCTTGACTGATTTTATAGCTACAAAATTTTGGCCCGCACATCGAACAAAATTCTGCTTCTTTGAAAACTTCTTGAGGTAGCCCCTCATCGTGGTATTCCCTCGCCCTTTCAGGGTCCAAAGCCAGCTCAAATTGTCTGTTCCAATCAAATCCATAGCGTGCATCACTCATCGCATCATCCCTATCTCTCGCCCCTACCCTGCCACGAGCGATGTCTGCAGCGTGTGCGGCTATCTTATAAGCCAAAATACCCTCCCTGACATCTTTGGCATTTGGCAAGCCCAGATGTTCCTTTGGGGTAACATAACACAACATCGCTACGCCTTTCCACGCCGCCACACACGCCCCAATCGCACTAGCGATATGGTCATACCCCGCTGCAATATCTGTTACCAAAGGACCCAATACATAAAACGGGGCTTCGTTGCAGTATTCTTTTTGGAGCTTGACATTGCGCTCGATTTGATTGAGTGGCACGTGTCCAGGACCCTCGATCATCACCTGCACATCGGCTTCATAGGCTCGTCTGGCAAGCTCGCCTAATACCTTGAGCTCTGCAAATTGTGCCTCATCGCTCGCATCGGCTAAGCAACCTGGTCGCAAAGAATCCCCCAAGCTCAAGCTCACATCGTATTCCTGACAGATTTTCAAAATCTCATCATACGCCTCATAGAATGGATTTTGCTTGTGATAGTGCATCATCCAGCTTGCCATCAAGCTCCCACCCCGACTCACGATCCCCATTTTTCTTCGGCTCACATAGGGCATATGCTCAAGCAAAAACCCACAATGGATCGTAAAATAGCTCACACCTTGTTGGGCTTGCTTCTTTAGCACCTCAAGCATCACATCAATATCGAGCTTCATCACGTCATTTTTGACATCGTGGAGGATTTGATACATCGGAACCGTCCCGATTGGCACGCTAGAAGCCCCAATGATTGCCTCTCTGATTTTATCGAGATTCCCGCCAGTAGAGAGATCCATCACGGTGTCTGCACCATATTTGATCGAAACTTTGAGCTTTTCGACTTCTTCATCGATCGAATTAATAATCGCAGAACTCCCGATATTTGCATTGATTTTTGTCTTCAAAGCCACGCCAATCCCCATCGGCTCAAGATTGGTATGATTGATATTTGCCGGGATAATCAGCCTGCCTTTTTCCACTTCCTTACGCACACTTTCAGCGCTCAAATTTTCCTTATTGGCGATGTATTCCATCTCGGGAGTGATCAGCCCTTTTTTAGCATAATATAATTGTGTTTTGATTTTATCATTTTTGCGTTGTTCTACCCATTTTTTTCTCATTTTAGCTCCTAAAGATTATTTTTTACTCGGTTCGCTCAAAGCGAACCTGAAGACCACTACGGGCAGTGAAACTGCCCTACGTTCCTAAAGCTCAGGGTTATTCTGTGCTTCGCACATCATCAACCCAGTTTCATAGGATTTTAACTCGGTTCGCTGAAGCGAACCTGAAGACCGCTTACACCGATTCAATCGGTGTTTATCCCTAAAGGCTTCCGCCTGCTATCTCTTCTAATGCCTTAAACTTTCTTATGGCAAAAGAAAAGAGGTTTATCCCACCCCTAACCCCGCCTTTAACCCCGAAAAGAATAAGCCTCCGCTTTTCTTTTCGGCAAACAAGGGCGGGGAAGTCGCTTGCTTGTGTCTCCTTGCGAAAAATCGGCGGTTATACTTCTGCAACCTTGTTTCCGATTTTTCACAGCACACAAGCGCGACAAAGGCAAGCAGTTTTAGAACTGCTAACAAACCAAAGCCCGCTACGCCTTGTCATCTCACCCACTAAGGGGGCGTGACGGGGGTAGGGGTTTTAAGGGGTCTAGGGGGGCGGTCTTCGCAATTCTAAGCCCCCCTGACCCCTTACTAGCTAGTATAAGAAATAACAACTAGCGATAGTGCTATGGAAAAAACATTGTTGTCTAAGCGATTCGCAAGCGAATCTGGAGACCACTCACGGAAGCGTTGCCCCAGTTCATTCCTAAAGTAACCATTTCATACCCAAGCGAAGCTTGGGTATTGGAAATAAGTTTTATAGGTTTTCATTATTTTTACCCAGTTTGTGGGGCAAATCTTCTTAACAGCTATGCAACATCATATTTTTAGATTTTTAACTTTTAATTATACATCAAACCTTGTAACAAAATTTTCAAAACAAACAAAATATCCACATTCAAAAACGCAGAAATTGTGTATAATTTGGTAACAAGTTTTGACACATCAGGAGTTGCATTAGGAATTGGAAGCACCATTAACTATGAAAAATAAACCAGAAATATCGCTCATTATCACCGCAGCAGGGGCTTCAAGCCGATTTTCTTCAGATATGCCCCCCCATCGCAGGATCAAAAAACAATGGCTACGCTTGGGTGCTATGCCTTTGTGGCAAAAAGTAGCAGATGACTTTAAAAAACTCACAGATTTTAAGCAAATCATCCTCGCTGTCTCCAAGCAAGATTTTACCTATATGCAAAATAGTTATGATTATACGTTTGTATGCGGGGGACAAAGCCGTCAAGAATCCGTTCAAAATGCCCTAGAATACATCCAAACGCCCCTAGTCCTCATCAGCGATGTAGCTAGATGGAATTTAGACAAAAATGTTCTAGAAAATCTCCTCCTTGCCTGGAATGAAGAAATAGACTGCGTCGCACCCTATTTGGAAGTCCCTGACACAGCCGTTTATGAGGGACAAACCATCAAAAGAGATGCCCTCAAACGCATCCAAACCCCCCAACTATGCAACACCCAAACGCTCAAAAACGCCCTTTCAATCGGAGAATTTACCGATGAAAGCTCTGCGATAGCAGCAAATGGGGGCAAAGTCGCCTATATCAAAGGCTCTCACAAGCTTGCCAAACTCACCAATGAAAACGATCTCTTTAGCGCAAAAGACCTGCCAGCGCCCTCAGAGGAGATATTTGTCGGTAGCGGGTTTGATGTCCATAGCTTTGAAATGGGCAAAAAGATGGTGCTAGGAGGCGTCCCTATCGCTTCAGATTTTGGTTTCAAAGCCCATAGCGATGGGGATGTCTTGTTGCACGCACTTAGCGATGCTATCCTCGGGGCGATTGGCGGGGGAGATATTGGCGAATGGTTTCCTGACACAGAAGAAGCCCACAAAAACGCTGATTCCAGGCTATTACTCAAACAAATCTATGACTTTGCCATCAGCGTGGGATTTGAACTCATCAATGCCGATATTACGATCTTCGCACAAACCCCAAAAATAGCCCCTTACAAACAAGCCATACGCCAAAGCGTCGCAGAGCTCCTTTATACCGACAAATCCCGTGTAAATATCAAAGCCACAACAACCGAACATCTCGGATTTATCGGCAGAAAAGAGGGGCTTGGCGTGAGTGCTAATGTGCATATGAAATTTATCAACTGGAAGGAAAATATATGGATATCTTAATCATCGAAAATGAAACCTATCTCGCCCAAAGTATCGCTTCAAAACTTGCTGATGTTGGGCACGATTGCCACATAACTTCGATTATGGATACCAACCTCAAAAATGATTATGATGTTATCCTTATATCTTCGGGGATCTGCGGGGATGATTATGAAAAATTTATCCGCAACAATGCTGAATCTATCATCATTATGATGATTTCATACGTGAGCGATGATACCGTGAGTAAGCCTATCAAAGCGGGGGCAAAGGACTATATCCTCAAGCCCTTTATGATTGATGAATTGATAAGAAAAATCGAACATTATCGAAATTACAAAAATATTGTTACTAAAATAAATTTTTATAATTCTTATTTTAATTTTATTGAAAAAGAACTCAATACCCCGACGCCATTCCAATACAACCCACCTTTTATCATCAAAAGCAACTCCCAACGTAGCGCAGATATTTATGCGATGAAATATGCCAGAGAAAAAAATGTTTGTTTTGAATTTTTCACACTCAAAGAAGATAAATACAAGGCATTTTTGAAAAACAATCCGCCCAAATCAACGATGATCTACATCACCAACCTCGAAGAACTCAAAAAACAAGAAAGAAAAGATTTTCTTGAAATCGCCTTGAAACATTCGATGATTATTTCACTCGTATCCACCGATAAGATCGTTTTTCCCCAGATAATGGATATTTCCAATATCCCCAACAATCAAGAAATCGGAGCAGAAATCCTCTCAATAAGAGAATACGAAAAAGCCATCATCACGAAGTTTGAAGGGCGATACCCTGATATTGAGCTAGCAAAAAAACTCGGGATGAGCCGAAAAAGCCTATGGGAAAAGAGAAAAAAATATGGCATCTCAAGAAAAAAATAAAATATACATTGACAAAGAGGCGCTTTGGGCGCTCGCACTCGTGCAAGAGGGACTGCTTTATCCCGTTAGCACATTGATGAATCAAAAAGAAATGGAAGAAGTCAATCAAACCGGATTTTACAAAAATCAAAGTTTCCCTTGCCCGTTTCTACTCAGCCCTAGTGGCAAACGCAATCACGAGGTGCTTTCAACGATCAAAAAAGGTGAAACGCTCGATATTGTGAGTGAAAACAAAATCGTAGGCGAAATCACTGCCGAAGAATCTTATAAAATCGATAAATTCCAAAGGCTTGAAAAAATAATGGGCGGGGATCTCTCCACCGAAGAAGCTACGATGACACTCCAAAGACTTGGAGAATACGCTATCAGTGGGGAATACAACGTGATTTTTGATGATATCAAAATCGCTAAAGAAACCTTGCACCAAAAAATCAAACTCTTGAATGCAAAAAAAATCACCGGCGTGATGATGAGTGCAAAGCCATTCCACAGGGCGCACGAAAGGATGTTGCGTGAGGAACTTGATGATTGCGATTTGTTGGTTATCTTTCTTCTAAAGCCCTACAAAAAGGATCTGATGGGCTATGCTTTGAGAGAAAAATGCACGCAATACATCGCCAATCATTTTCTCCTCAAAGACAAAATCTGTATCCTCCCTTTGGATGATACCTATCTTTTTGCTGGTCAAAACAAAAAGCTCTTGCACGCCATCGTTGCAAAAAATTACGGCTGCACCAAGCTCATCGTGGGAGAAAATACACCCAATCTCTCCATCTACTACACCGATAATATCAGGCATTCGGTATTTGATAGGCTCAAAGGCGTGGATATCGAAACCAAAATCATTAGCGAATATGTTCATTGCTCGCTTTGCAAAACACTCGTGAGCAAATCAACTTGCCCCCACGGCCATCACCACCACACCAACTACAATGCCGAATCGATTCTCGAACTCCTCAAACTCGGTATTTTGCCCCCCTCTATCTTGGTGAGAGAAGAAATTTCAGCGATGATACTCTCTAGCTTTTATCCCAATCGCTTTAAAAATCTCAAAAAACTTTATTACGATCTCGTGCCCTCAAGCGGGATTCTCGGCGATGGGAATGAAGAAGAATTTTATACCCAACTAATGCAGTTATATCAAAATCCATTTCAAATCTAAGGTATTGTATGAGAAAACTATTTTTGACCCTGTTTTATAGTGGGAAATCCCACGTTGCACCCGGAACGATGGGGAGCTTGCTCGCCCTTATCATCGGTGCGCCGATTTTGTATTTTTCGGCAGAGACGCTTTTTTTGCTCGCTATTTTTATCGGGATTATTGCTGTTAAACAAATCGATCTTGATGAAAAAAACGGCGGGACCCACGATGATAAGAGCATTGTAATCGATGAACTCGTGGGCTTATGGCTAGCGATGGGGATGGCAGGCTTTTCTCTTGTTGGGATCTTTTTAGCATTTGGTTTTTTCCGCCTTTATGATATCTGGAAACCCTCTTATATTGGCAAAATCGACCGAGAAATCACAGGCGGTTTGGGTGTCGTGGGTGATGACGCACTCGCTGGGCTACTTGCAGGTATCAGCACACTTATTATCATCAAAATCCTATCTTACACCGAGATTGATCTCAATTGCGGGTTATTTTAGCTTTTATATTCTCTTTATCAGAGGTTCTAAAACCCACTTGATTGCTTCAGAAAATCCCTTGTTAAAGCGATAAGGACAAACAAAATCAAAGCGTTAGCGACTTAAAGATTTTGTTTTCTTTTGCCTTCCTTTCCTCTACTTTACTTTTGTCTTCCTTTGGGGGCTTTTGTATGGCATTCCCGACGCCCTTTTATCCCTATCAGCATTTTCCAATACGCCCACCATAGCGGGCTTCCTGAGCCTCTGTAAAAAACTCTTTTCGGGTTTTGGGGATTTTATCTGGGTGATGTTTTTGCATATGTTCGAGATATTTATCATAGCTTGGCAACCCAACCAAAAGATACAAAAACCTATCAGAACGCCGATAAATCTCCAAAATCTTAGCAAACCACTTCACGCTAAGAAACCTTGACATAGGGGCTTTCAGCCAATGGAGGCAACACGCCTTGAGCCCCGCGTCTATAGCAACTCCAAGAAATCCTAAAGCAAGCAATAATCACCAACAATGTAACAAACATAAAGAAAATACACAAAACCGCATTGACAATATTGTTGGTAATCGCATTTTTTGTTGCTGCAATTTGCGCAGGATTATCCAAATCTGCCAACTTGGCTTTGAGAATCTGTGCGGTTGCAACGTGGCTCACACTATCGGCGATCTTATCCCCACTTGCTGGCATTACCTTTAAAATACCCCCATAAAGCGTCGCTACCAGCACAAATGTAGCAGGCAATATCGTTACCCACGCATATTTGCCCCTACCCATTTTGAACAAAATCGCTGTAACAAGCAAGAGCGCCATCCCTGCAAGCATTTGATTGCTGACCCCAAAGAGAGGCCAAAGCGTATAAATCCCGCCCTTAGGATCGATAGCCCCTTGATACAAAAAATACCCCCATCCCGCTACACAAATCGCCGTAGCAATCGCACCGGCAACATAAGAATGCGTATTGGCTAAGGGCTTATAAATATTCCCCAAAATATCTTGGACCATAAAACGACAAGTCCTTGTGCCTGCATCGACGGCTGTCAAAATAAACAACGCCTCAAACAAAATCGCAAAATGATACCAAAATGCCATCATCGCTTCCCCGCCAATAATCTTATGCATAATCAGTGCCAAGCCAATCGCAAACGTCGGCGCTCCCCCAGTCCGGCTCAAAATAGTCTGCTCGCCGATGTTATGGGTGAGAGAGATTATCTCTTGAGGTGAGATGACAAATCCCCAGCTCGTTATCGTCTGTGCGACAGAAGCGATGTCGCTCCCGATAGTGATTTCAGGGGAGTTGATAGCAAAATACAAACCTGGGTGCAAGATACAAGCAGCGATCAATGCCATCATCGCCACCCCAGATTCCATTATCATCGATCCATAACCGACCAATCGGCTATGGGATTCCTTTTCGATCATTTTGGGTGTCGTGCCTGATGCAATCAAAGCGTGAAAACCACTGATAGCCCCGCACGCAATCGTGATAAACAAAAACGGGAAAAGACTGCCAGCAAACACAGGCCCGCTCCCATCGAGATATTGGGTGAGTTTAGGCATTTGCAAAGGGGGTGCGACAATAATAATCGCGATCGCCATACACAAAATCACACCAATCTTGAGAAAAGTGCTCAAATAATCTCGTGGCGCAAGCAAAAACCACACAGGCAATATCGCAGCCACAAAGCCGTAAGCCATCATCATTATCGCCAATGTCGGAGCGTCAAAAGTGAATAAACTTGCCATATAAGGATCAGCAGCGATATGGCTACCATAATAAAGGGCAGCCATCAACAAAACAAAACCAATGACTGAAGCCTCCCCAACCCTACCCGGACGGATAAAGCGCATATAAACCCCCATCAAGATAGCAATCGGGATAGTCATCGCTATGGTAAAAAGCCCCCAAGGGCTATCGGCTAATGCTTTGACAACTACCATTGCCAAAATGGCGATGATAATAAGCATAATCCCAAAAATCCCCAACATCGCAAATGCACCGGTAATGCGCCCCATTTCTGCTTTTATCATCTCGCCCAAAGACCTGCCATTACGCCTGAGCGAAACAAACAAAACAACAAAATCGTGCACCGCCCCAGCCAACACACCCCCAACCAAAATCCATATCATACTAGGGAGATAGCCCATCTGCGCAGCCAAAATAGGCCCAACAAGCGGTCCAGCGCCCGCAATCGCAGCAAAATGATGCCCAAAAAGAATGATTTTATTGGTGGGAACATAATCCTTGCCATCATTATTCACAACAGCAGGCGTGGCACGAGAATCATCGAGCCTGAGGACTTTGTAGGCAATAAACTTGCTATAAAAACGATAGCCAATAGCATAAATACACACACTAGCAAGCACCAACCATATCGCACTAATACTTTCGCCTTTATTTAGCGCCAAAACAGCAAAACAAAATGCGCCAACAACGGCAACTAAAGCCCAGAAACCAAAAACCAAAATTCGCTTCATTAACGTTCCTTAGAGATTTTTATCCTCAATAATAAACTATAAATTCATATTTGAAAGGATTGCGGGAGAATAAAAAAGATGAAATTGAGAATTTTTCAAAAAAAGTAACATTTTTTTCCCGTCCGCCACCGATTAAAACTCCAAAAAACTTGCTTTAGTAAGGACAACGTAGTGTTTTGCCTTGCGGGGTGGTCTTTAGATTCACAATATGAATCAAGCAAGCATTAATGAAAACCTTAGAAATTTATCTCGAACGCACAGCCAAAGGTGGGTGTGAGATGGTTACTTTAGGAGCGAAACTGACCCGCCCACCCATAGGCTAAGCTCCCGTGAATGGTCTTCAGGTTCGCCCAGAACCGAGTAAAACATAGTTAAGAATTGATTTATTTTTGTTCGGCATTCCAAATAGTTTTTTCTGATGGGGTGTAATTCGATTCATCTTGATGAACTTTTTTCTCATTCACTGCACAGCCATTAAAAAACACCATCGCCAATAATCCCATTGTAATCAAAACTTGCAACATCTTCCTTCCTTTAACCTAAGATTGAAACTCCAAAAAAATTCTTTTGTGAATCTCTTTGCGTTTTGATTATATCAAATCCCACAAAACAATCTATCCATCAAGCCGAATTTCTAGCTTTGAGAATATCAGCAATCAAAAATGCTAGCTCAAGGGCTTGTGTGGCATTGAGTCTCGGGTCGCACTGGGTGTTGTAGTTACAAGCAAGCCCAGCTTCCGTGATCGCACAAGACCCCCCCACGCATTCTGTTACATCCTGCCCTGTCATCTCCAAATGCACACCCCCAGCATAGCTTCCCTCTGCTTGGTGAATCTCAAAAAAGCTTTTTACCTCACTCAAAATGCTATCAAACACCCGTGTTTTATACCCCGAGCTTGCTTTGATGGTATTGCCGTGCATTGGATCACAACTCCAGAGAATCTCCCTACCCTCAGGATTTATCTGCCTCAAAAGCTTGGGTAAATTTTCCCTTATCACATCTGCACCCATACGCACGATGAGATTGAGGCGTCCGGGTTCGTTATGGGGATTGAGTATCTCACAAATCCCCAAAATATCCTCTTTGGTTGCCTTAGGGCCGATCTTTACGCCCACAGGATTTTTGACCCCACGCAAAAACTCCAAATGTGCCTGCTCTAGCCCTCTGGTGCGCTCACCTATCCAAAGCATATGCGCTGAGCAATCATACCATTGCCCGCTCAAGCTGTCTTGGCGCACCAGCTGTTCTTCGTAGTTTAGCACCAATGCCTCGTGGCTGGTATAAAACTCGGTTTCTTTGAGGATGGGGGTGCTTTGTGTGTTGATACCACAGGCTTTCATAAAGCCCAAAGTTTGCGTGATACGATCGGCTAATTCTTCGTATTTTTTCCCAAAATCATTATTTTTGACAAAACTCAAATTCCACCGATGGACTTCATTGAGATCTGCCAAACCCCCTTGTGCAAACGCACGGATGAGATTGAGTGTTGCAGCACTCTGATGGTAAGCTCGAAGCAATCTTTGCGGATCAGGCTTGCGACTGCTAACATCAAATGCCATCCCATTAATCATATCACCCCGATAGCTTGGCAATTCCACGCCATCGATAATCTCGGTATCAGAAGACCTTGGCTTGGCAAATTGCCCTGCAAGCCTGCCGACTTTTACAATCGGGCAACTCCCTGCAAATGTCAGTATCGCCCCCATCTGGATGATAACCTTAAACATATCGCGGATATTGATAGCATCAAATTGCGAAAATGACTCCGCGCAATCCCCACCCTGAAGCAAAAAAGCCCTGCCCTTAGAAGCTTCTTTGAGCCTTTCTTGAAGATTTCTTGCTTCCCCGGCAAAAACTAGTGGGGGATAGCTTTTAAGCTCGTTTTCAACCGCTTGAAGTTCTGCAATATCGGGATAAATCGGGTGTTGCTTTATCGGAAAATCTCTCCAAGATTTGGGATTCCATTCTTTCATCTGCACTCCAATCACATAAAAATACATAAAAATCAAGTTATTATTTTACCCAAAACTTTTCAATAAATTTTATTAGTTAGGATTCTTGAAACTTTCATCGCAAGTCTCCCATAGGGATTCACGCAAGATATTAAGAAAAAAAATATTTAAATATAAGAGAAATAAACATCACAAAAAAAGAAAAAATGACAAAAATTCTCACCACTTTTGCCCCACGTTTGATGGCAAATTTACTCCCAATATAAGCCCCGCAGATATTAGCAACCACCAAAGGCAACGCCAGCATATAAAGGATATGCCCCGAAAGTGCAAATGCAAAAAATGATCCCATCCCAGAAGCGAGATTGATGGCTTTAGCCGTTGCTGCGGCATTGAGCATATCCATACGCAAAAAAAGATAAAAGCTCAAAATCAAAAATGTCCCTGTCCCAGGACCAAAAAACCCATCATAAGCCCCGATAAAAAAGCTAATCATTGGGGCATAAACAAAGGTTTGCACCCCGCTAAAGCTCTCTTGATGGGTTTTGGAAAATTTTTTGGGGATAAAAATCGCCAAAGCACTTACTGGCAACAAAAACAAAATAACCGACGCTACATCACGTTCATCAAACAACAAAATGAGTTTTGTCCCCACATAAGCCCCTATCAGGGAAAATCCAATGCTAAAAAGCGTGATTTTATAAATAAGCTTTTTATGGCGGATAAAATTCCCCAATGCCACTGCCGTGCCAAATATCACGACAAATTTGTTTGTGCCTAAGGCAAGCTGGGGGGAGATACCAGCCAAAAGTAACGAGGGCATCGAGATCAAACCGCCCCCGCCTGCGATACTATCGACAAAGCCCGCGACAAAAAATGCCACACAAAGTGCAATAAATACCCAAAATTCAATATTTTCATACATTGTTTTATACGCCTGCTTATCGTTGCTCCAAATTTCGATACAATAACATTTTTAAACTTTTAATTTCATAATTGTGAGGGCAAAAATGACTATTGATGAAACATTGTTAGGCAAACTTGAAAAACTCGGGATGATAGCGATCGCACCAGATAAAAAAGAAGCGATCAAAAAGGATTTGAACGATATTTTGGGTTTTGTAGAAAATATTTCTGAACTCGACCTCAACGATGGCGACACACAAAGCACGCAGGCACAAACGCCCCTGCGAGAAGACATCAAAGCAAACGACCCCACCATCGCACAAAATGTGCTCAAAAATGCCCCCGAAGCAAGAGATGGGTATTTTATCGTTCCTAAAATTATCGAATAGGGTTATTGAATAAAGCTATTAAGCAACATTGATGGCAATTCATTAAGCTTTTGGGGTGGCTAAAACCATAGTTTCAGTCTGGCTAAATCGTGGCTTTTGCCTCACAAACCCCATCCCATCTAACAATCCATATCAAAGGAATACTATGCAACTTGACAAAAGATTTTATGCGTTTATCCTTATCAATTTTATTATTGCCTGTCTAACACCTTTTCAGACAATGGCTAATGGTGCAAAAATACTTTTTAATACTATCCTATTTATCTTTATTATTTATTCTCTATTAGATTTAAGTAAAAAAGAAAATTTTAAAATAAAATTTAAAAATTTTATTATTATCTGGTGTATGGTCGCAGGTTTTATAGATTTATTTTGTATCTTAAATTTCAACACCCCGTTTTCTGCTTCGTTTATGGATATATTATTAGCAACACAAACCGATGAAATCAAGAATTTTTTAGATTTTTATCTGGGAATGAATGATAATCTCATTTTGATGTGTATTTATGTCGCACTTTGTGTGCTAATTTTTGTCATCAAAAAAGATTTTATCCTCACCATCAACAAAAAATTTGTGAATGGATTTTTGATTTTGTGTGCTGTGGCGATTCTGATTCCTATTGGCAATTGGATTTTAAAAGACAAACCCCCTTACCACCTGCTTAAAAAATTTGCCGAACGGGTAAATATCCTCAAAATCCCCTATTCTGCGGGAGAAGGGATTATTCATACAAAAACCTATCTCAATGAATACAAAAACAGCAAACAAGCCCTGGAAGCAAATCTCAAAAATAACCCCGATTATATCACCCAAAATAACGCTAATATCACCAATGTCGTGGTTGTCATCGGCGAGAGTGCCTCAAGGGATTTTATGCAGATTTATGGCTACGATCTCGCCAATACGCCAAATCTGCAGAAAGCTTCTAAAGGGCTACTGGGGGGGGGGCAGGCATTTGTATTTGATGATGTTATCAGTCCAGAAGCAAACACAAATGCTGTTTTTCACACGCTACTAAATTTTAGCGATTACGAAAATAAAGAAATGCCGTGGTTCTACCAGATGAATCTCTTGGATATTATGCGATTGGCGGGGTATCACACGATGTGGCTCTCCAATCAAGGCAAATTTAGCATTTTTGGCAATATCCCAGCCACCTTGTCCGATAGGGCAGATATTCAACGCTATACAGATATAACTAACACAGCACCACAAACCTATGATGGAAAACTGCTCGATCTATACGATAAAAATAAACATTTTTTAGGCGATAAAAATTTCATTATTTTTCATTTGATAGGTTCGCATTTACGCTATTCGGGCAGATTTCCCAAATCCTATGCGAAATTTCACCCCGCCGATATCAACCCCAAAGGATTGCATATAAAATCCCAAAAAGACCTCCAAATCGTAAGCGATTATGTGAATACTTTTTATTACACTGATGATGTGTTGGCAAAAATATTTGAACGCTTTCAAGATAGCGATTCAATTGTGTTTTATCTGAGCGATCACGCCCAAGATGTGTTTCAAACCAAGCATTCTGCCGGGCATCAATGTTCAGATTTTGGCGTGGAGATTCCTTTTATCATCTATGTAAGCAAAACCTTTATGGCAAAGCACAAAGACAAGGTCGAAGAAATCAAATCAGCACTCAAAAAGCCCTTTATGACGGATGATTTTATCCAATCGCTCCTGCCACTAATCGGTATTACAACCAAAGACAATATCGAAGCCAAAAATATCTTTAGCCCGCAGTTTGATAGCAAACGCAAGCGCTTTTATTGTGGCACAAAAGAATACAAAGGGCGCTAACGCCCTACTACCTTGCTAAAATCCCATCAAGCCCCTCAAAGATTCAAAAAATTTTCTAATATTTTTTTACCGCCAAAAGAAAGCACCGATTCGGGGTGAAACTGCACGCCATAAATATCATAACACCGGTGCTTGAGCGCCATCACGACCCCATTTTTATCATAAGCGATACCCAAAAGCTCCTCGCCTAAAGAACAAACGTGCAACGAATGATACCTCCCTACTTCCAAGCACGTCCCCAACCCCGCAAAAAGCGCACAAGGAAGCAAATCAATCCTGCAGGCTTTCCCGTGAATAGGCTCAGGAAGTCTTGCGACTTCCCCGCCAAAAGCCTCTGCAATGCACTGGTGTCCCAGACAAACACCAAGTATCTTTTTGCTCTTGGCATAATGCCTGATAGCACCCACGCTGATTTTGGCATCCTTTGGGCTTCCAAATCCGGGTGAAATCAAAATATGGCTATAAGGGGCGAGCGCTTCTAAGGTGATGGCGTCGTTTTTAAATACATCAATAGAATGGTCGAGCGCCTCGATATAATGGACAAGATTGTAAGTAAAAGAATCATAATTATCAATCATCGCGATTTTCATTGCCACACCTCCACCAAAGTAGCCCCCCGAACCGAATTGACACAATAAATCTTCTCGGCTTTTTTCAAATCCGATAGATACAGGACTTTTTGTGTGCAACGATGTTGGGTAAGCAGTTTTTCTCGATACACCCCAGCAAGCAGCCCACATTTGATAGGGGGTGTAAAAAGCTCGCCATCAATTTGTAGCACCAGATTGCTCCTAGCACCCTCGGTGAGTTCGCCATATTGATTAAAAAACACCTCATCAAAAATCTTCCCCGCTGCAATCTTTTGCATACTTTGCTCATACCAGGGGCGATAGGTGGTTTTGTGATACAAAAAATCATTGCGATTATCCAAAAATTCCTCGCTCAAGATGATTTGATTACTCATTGCAGGCACAAATGGCGCATAACGTTTGTGCGTGCGTCCATCCCTATCCAACAAAATCCTCAAAATCCCATCTTGAGTAGGCGTGAAATCCTCTAGCGTGCCATCAAATGTGAAACCAAAATAATCTGCGGTATTTTTGAGGCGTTTGAGATGGAGTGAAAAATCTGCAATCATAAGATCTTGCACCCGCAGGGTCTCAACCAAACAAAAATCAACCTTTGGGCGCACAAAGAGCGATTTGAGTTTGCTCTCATCCCATTCATCTTTTGCCTTGCTATCCCAGACAATACCCCCACCAACATTGAGCGTATAAACCTTGTCATTATGGCGTTTATAAAGCGTGCGGATAGGCACGCTAAAGGTCATACCTTTTGGATGGATAACCCCAATCGCACCGCAATAAACGCCCCGCTGGGTGTTTTCAAGCTCGCTAATTATCTCCATCGTCTTGATTTTGGGCGCACCCGTGATCGAACCACAGGGGAAAAGGGATGCAAAAATCTTATAAAGTGGCGTGCGCTTGGGAATCTTGGCAGTGATTTCTGAAATCATCTGGTGAAGTGTTGGGTGGGTTTCTATCTCAAAAAGCTTGCTCACTTTGACGCTGTTTTTCAAAGCGATTTTACTCAAATCATTCCGCAACAAATCGACAATCATCACATTTTCACTTTGATTTTTGAGGTCATTTTTGAGAAATTCTTTGTTTTTCACGTCCTCTTCTTGGTCTTTCCCCCTAGCAATCGTGCCTTTCATCGGTCTGGTAATAATAGTGTCGTTTGCCCCATCAGAAATAACCTCAAAAAAAAGCTCGGGAGAAAAACTCAAAATGCTTTCAAATTCATTAATAATCAATGCTTTATAAGGCGTATCTTGATTGTTTAAAATAGCAGAAAAAATACTCATCGCTTCACAATGGGTCATCACATCAACGGGATAGGTAAAATTGGTTTGGTAAGTGTCTCCCCTAGCGATAGCGGCTTTTATCTGGGCGATTTTGTCCTCATAAGTGTCAAAATCCATCGAAGATTTTAAATGCGGGTAAAAAACATTCCAAATGTTTTTTTGGCGGATAAAAGGACGGCTTTTTTTAAAATGTTCAAAATACAAAAGCGGGGTTTTTGAAACGACATCTTTGCCTAAAAAAATATCTTTGGCTTCATATTTTATATAGCCAAGAAAATACCCATTCTCACGATGTGCGTCTATGTATTCTAATGCTTTTTGAAGCCCTGTTTTATCAAAAGCAATTAGTTTTTTTAGGCTATCTTCATAGACCCTATCGCCAAAAATCATCCCGCAAAAATCGCCTCAAATTTTTCAACCAAAAATGCAGGATTGTAGCTCATTTTTGCTCGGCGTAAGCCCTCTATACCGAGATCTTCCTCACGATTGGCATAGGCATAATTGCTAAATTCATTCAAAAGTAATTGCTGGTTGATGATTTGATATGCCCCGTGGTAGCTCGCATTTGCCTTTTCGATATGCACGACGACCATATCGGTATTGATGACCTCACCAAAGCTAAAAGCAACGATTTCTTCCCCCACACTCACAAACCCGCCAGCAAAGTCGAGCGATTCGTAATGTTTGAGTGCATTGATAATCCCGATATTTTCATTTATTAGCCCCTCGCTTGCCCCATCTTGGATCTGTGCAAACCATTTCTCCCACACCGCAAGCACACGATGTTTGTTCGAACCATCGATACGGGTATAAACAAAATCAGGATAATTTTGCAAAAATTGATTGAGGTGATTTTTTTTCTTGTGGTATTTACGCCCAGAAAGCTCGATAAGCTCTCGGATATGATAAACATAATCACTGCGATCGCGATTGGGGGTAATGCGAAATTTTTGGGGGAATTTCGCCTCCAGCTCCTCTGCCCAGCGCTCTTCTAGCGAATGGAACTCTAGCGTTTCATCTCGAATCGCACAATCTCGGACCAATGCCTCTATACAAGGGGTTTTGTCCCCCTCGCCAATGGGATAGAAATAAAACGGCGGTTGGTTTTGAACCTGCGTGCGTATCACCAAAAAATTTTCCACAATCGCATAAGAAATCTCTCTAGCTGTGTGCCAAATATAAAGATTGCCAAAACTAATATCTGAAATAGTAAAAAAATCTTTCTTTAAAAACGTGTCAAATAACGGCTTGTCTTCTAGGGAAATTTTTTTATAGGCGATCATTTTTTCTTGCATTTTTCCCTGTGCTTTTGCTTGCATTTTTTTCCTTCCATTCTCCCTATCACCCATCAGGCATTTTCATCCATCTTCACATAGCTACCCAGCCATTTGAGTTCGCCCTTGCGTGCTTCAAAAAGCTCCTGGATATGCACGTCATCACGATGCCCATCAAAATCAATATAAAAACCAAAACTAAAATCTGATTTTGTCTTGATAGGGCGAGAATCGATCTTAGTGAGATTGATACCCCTTTGGCTAAAATCTTTTAGCAAAAGAAGCAATGTTCCGGATTTGTCAAACTCTTTGAGGGTCGCAAAAACCGATGTTTTGTCCTTGCCACTCGGGGCATTGACAAAATCACTGATGATGACAAAGCGGGTTTTGTTTTTGTTGGAATCTTCGATATTATCAAACATAATAGGCAAATGATACAGCTTCCCAGCAATCTTTGAGCAAATCGCTGCGGCATTTTTATCTTCTTTGGCAAGCTGGGCAGCCTTGGCAGTGGAATCTACAGGAATCCTATCGATGTCTTGGAGTTGGTGGGATTTGATAAACTCATTGCATTGCCCAAATGCAATATCTTTGGAATAGATACGCTTGACATCGCCTAAATGCTCGCAATCACTTGCAAAACTATGGTGAATCGGCAAGATAATTTCTGCGATGATTTTGAGTTCGGAATTAGCCAGCAAATCAATCGTATCGCCCACCATCCCGTTGGTATTGTTTTCCAAAGGGACGACGCCGTATTTAGCACGCCCCAGCTCGACAGCCTTGAAAACTGAGGATATATTTGTCATCGCCAAATATTCACTCATCGCCCCAAATCTCTCCTCAGCCGCCTGGTGCGTATAACTCCCCAAAGGTCCGAGATAAGCGACTTTTTCGGGCAATTCCAAATTCCTAGAAATCGCAAAAATCTCTTGATAAATCGCCTCGATCGCCAAGGCATTAAGATAGGCAGATTTCTTATGTGCTAAGCGCTCAATGATTTGCTTTTCTCGCTCGGGTCTATAAATGCTAGAGCCTGTTTGAACCTTTTGCTTGCCAATGTCTGCAACAACGGCAAGTCGCTGGTTTAAAAGCTCAAATATCGCATCATCAATCGCATCGATTTCATTTCTTTTTTTAGTCAGATCCATTCGTGTCTCCATAAAGAATTTCAAGCTCATCATTCACCATATCAGCAAAGTTTTCTCGATGTTTTAGCAATCTATCTTTACCCGCTTCCATCCCAACTTCTGCGGCTCTTTTTCTGGTGTTATAATTGCTCGACATACTAAAACCATAAGCCCCCGCATTCTCAAATACGATCAAATCCCCTGCACGCAATGGTGGGAGCATAACATCTTTTGCAAGATAATCCCCACTCTCACAAATCGGCCCGACAACATCACACAGGCTCTCTGCCTGCATTGGGGTATCTGGGATTTGATTTTGCGTATCACTTTGGGGGTGATTTTGCCGATACACTTTTATGCGATGCCTCGCCCCATAAAGCGCTGGGCGCATTAAATCATTCATCGCCCCATCGACAATCACAAAGCGTTTTTCTTGGGTATGTTTTTCATACAAAACTTTCGTTACCAAATACCCGCTTTCCCCCACGATATATCTCCCCGGCTCACAAATGATGGTAAAATCCAAACCCTTGAGTGCCCCTAAAATCGCTTGAGCGTAGTCATAAAGTGCGATAGTGTTTTCATTATCATAAGCGATCCCAATCCCCCCGCCCACATCAAAAAATTTCAAATCGATTTTAAGGGCAAGCAGTGATCTGGCAAATTCGGCGATTTTTTCGACACTCATAGCGATAGGTGCGAGATCGCTAAGCTGCGAACCAATATGAAAATGAATGCCGATAGGTTCTAAAAACGAGGATTTTTTGGCATAAAGATAAAGCTTCAAAGCAGTTTCTTTATCCACGCCAAATTTGTTCTGATGTAGCCCTGTAGAGATGTAAGGGTGGGTTTTGGCATCAATATTGGGATTGACACGGATAGAAATGCGGGCTTTTTTACCCAAGCTTTTTGCGATTGTCTCGATACGTTCGAGTTCTCCGCTAGATTCGACATTTAAAAACAAAATATCTAGTTTCAAAGCCTCATAGATTTCCTCATCACTTTTCCCCACGCCACTAAAAATAATGCGATATTTTTTGACACCTGCTAAAATCGCACGCCTCACCTCGCCGATAGATACACAATCTGCGCCACTTTCAAGCTTTGCAAGCGTGTGGATGACACTGAGATTGGAATTAGCTTTTAGGGCATAGCAGATTAAATTTTTTCTACCAGAAAAAGCATTTTTGAAACTCAAAAATTGCTTTTTTATCCTATCGAGGTCATATACATACAAAGGCGTTTTGTATTTTTGTGCAAGGCTCAAAAAATCCATCTTTGTCCTTATCTTTAATAGAATTTATATAAAAAGGCTACAATTCTAACTAAAAGTCTTTAATACAACCATTCAAATACAGGTGAGAGTGCAATGAATCCTAACGAGTTTTTTATTATTGTTTCATTTGTTATTGTTTTTGGAGTATTTTTTATCACTCTATTGAAACTTTTAAGCAAAAACAAACAAGAATTTGCCCTAAACAATGAAAAACCCATTGATTATAACACCGTAATGCTTTTGCTTGATTCGAGATACAGCACGGATAAAGAACTTCAAAGGGCGATTGAATATTTTTTCAGCAATTATGAGCAATGGGATTTGAGCAAATCTCAAAAGAAGAACTTTTTGTTTGCAATCTGCCTACACAAAAAAGCCGATTCAAAAATCATTCTTGAAACACAAAAAAAACTAACTGATTTGAATACAAATTTGAAAAACGATTTTGAAAAAATCGTCAAGCGTGCGATTGATATTAGATGATTTTTAGATGATTTGATGATTCGCAAAATCACCAAATCAAAATGAGTTCTAAGATTTTGCTACGCCAGCTTTCATCGCTTCTAAAGCGTGTTTTTCGCCTAAATCAAATGCTTTTTTATTCAAATCCACCACTTTTGCGGGGACTTTGCTAATCATTGTATTGAATACCAAGTCCCTATCGACGCATTTGGTGAAAGTTACCGTTACTGCCAGTGCAACTACCGATTGGGTTACGACATTCCCAACCTCTTCTTTTGCGATGGTGATGATGGGGATCTTATAAATCTGAAACTTCTCAAAATCCTCTGGCGTTGGGAATACTAGATTTGGCTCAACCACCACAATACCGCCTGCTTTGAGACCAGATTTGAACTGATTATAACTCACTTGTGCCGTAGAAAGCATAAAATCTATCTCGCCCTCATTAGCATAAGGGTAAAGTATCTCATCAGAATCCAAAAGAATATCAACCTTTGTAGGTCCGCCCCGCACTTGGCTGGTATAGGTAGATGCCTGCACACCATAACCCCCGCCACGGATACGAGACTCAGCGAGTATCTCTCCAGCAAGCAAAACCCCCTGCCCGCCAACACCAGTAAATCGCAATTGGGCTTCCATATCAATGCCCTCCTTTTTCTTGGGCTTTTTTGATGACTTCTTTATAGGCTTGGGTGTATTCGGTTTTTGTCGTGTCGTGCTTCAAGACGCCCGTAGGGAATTTCCCCTCTTTTTCTTCATCGCTAAGCTCATCATATTTGCGTTTTGAAATCGTGCGCGATTCGATCCATTTAAGCGTCTGGACAGCTTCGCCCATCTTGTTTTTACGCCCGAGATTGATATGGCAATTGCTATGGATATCAAAAAAACTAAATCCCTCGTGTTTGAATCCCTCAATCAAAACTTTTTCGACCTTTTTGGGGTCTAAAACACTCTCCCTCGCAACAAATGTCGCCCCAGCCGCATCAGCAAGTTTGCAGGGATCAAAATTGTTATCGATATTCCCATATTGCGCAGTTACCGTCCACATCCCTTTGGGTGTTGTGGGTGAGGTTTGTGAGTTTGTAAGCCCATAGATAAAGTTATTTACCACTACCAAATTGATGTCAATATTCCGCCGACACGCGTGAATGGTGTGATTCCCCCCAATCGCAAGCGAATCACCATCGCCTGATACAACGATGACGTGTTTGTCTGGATTTGCCATCTTGATACCCGTAGCATAAGCCAAAGCCCTGCCGTGCGTGGTATGAACGGTGTTACAATTCACATAAGAACTCATCCGCCCGCTACAACCAATCCCACTTACCAAACACACATCATTCATCTTCCAGCCAATCGCATCAATCGCCCGAATGATTGACTTCAAGATAACGCCATCGCCACAGCCCCAACACCACAAAGTGGGCATTTTCTCCACTCGTAAATATTCATCATAATTAAATGCCATTTAGATCTCCTTTAGCTTAGAGATAATTTGTGCAGGCGAGATACTGCGCCCATTTGCCTGCCCCATAAAATGCACTTTTCTTTGCAGGATTCTCTCGATTTCTTCGATATATTGCCCTTTATTGAGCTCAATGACTAAGATTTTTTCAAATCTTTCACCCAACGCTTTGATTTGTTTTTCAGGGCTAGGCCAAATCGTGATCGGACGGAAAAGCCCGACTTTCTTGCCATTTTGTTTTTTGAGCTCCACCATCGCTTCTTTTACTGCCAAAGACACCGAGCCATACGCAATGATAGCGACCTCAGCATTTTCAAGATCAAGCTCTTCGTTTTTGCTAATGGTATCAATGCGGGATTGTATCTTGCCAAACAAGCGATCAATCAAGGCTTGACCGAGCTTCGCATCTTCGGTTGGAAATCCGATAGGTCCGTGATGAAGTCCCGTGATATGGTAGCGATAGCCTTTGAAAAATGGATTCAAAACAGCCGGCTCATTTTCAGGGACACCATAGGGCTGGTAATCCTTAGGATCGCCATCAAAGGTTTTTCGATTGACAATTGTTTTTTGCATTTCTTCCAGATCAGGAATCATCGTCTTACCATACATATGCCCAATCGTCTCATCCATTAGCAAAAATACCGGTGTCATCAGTTCTTCTGCTAGATTGAATGCCCGAAATGCCTCTGTATAAGACTCCGCTAGATTCCCCGGCGCAATAGCGACAGATTTGTAATCGCCGTGAGTGGGGTGTTTCAAAAAAGAAATATCACCTTGTGCGACACGGGTAGGCATCCCCGTGGAGGGACCTGAACGCATTACATCAGCGATTACGAGCGGGATTTCAGCCATAAAGCCCAGCCCGATTTGCTCGACTTTGAGAGAAATCCCCGGTCCCGAGCTTCCCGTCATTGATTTGACACCACTCATACTCGCCCCAAGCGAAACTGAAATCCCGCTAATCTCATCTTCCATCTGGATAAAATGCCCACCATATTTTGGAAGCAAAACACTCATTTGATGCATAATATCTGAGGATGGCGTGATGGGATAACCCCCATAAAACCTACACCCAGCCTCGATAGCAGCCATCGCCACTAATTCATTTCCACCAGAAATAACTTCTCGCATTATCTTCCCTTTTTTAGATAAAGTTTTAATTCAACAACATAAAATTATTTTCTCTGACCTTTTGCGCCCTTTCTTGTGCAGCTTGAGAAACCTTTGCAAATTTGAATTCTTTTCTATCGGCGACATAAATCGCAAAATCCGGGCAGTGCAATTCGCAATCTAAGCAACCGATACAACTCTCTGGATGGGCAACCTCAACGATTTTACCTAGCACCTTGTTCGCATCAAGTCGCATACCCAAAACACCAGCAGGACACAAAGAAACACAAATATCACAACCCTTGCAACGATCTTCATTCACCCAGACGGGCTTATCCTTTGGAGCAACCATATTAGACATCATTTTCTCCTTTGATTGACATATTCAGTTCAGCAATCCCCACCCCTAAAACGGCAGATTCAACCTTCAATCCAAAAATAGTAACATAAAATCTTGAATAATCCCAATTGTATCTTTGTCAAAAATTTCAAAATGGGACTTCGCCTTTGAAACCCATTGCGCTTTCTAAAAATTTATTAGCCTTAAAAAATCAAATCCAAAAAACTTTCAAAAATCTGCCATCAAAATCTTACCATCGTCTCTATAAAATTCAATAGAATCTAGCGGATATTTTTCAAATGTTGTTGGTAAGTGGTGCTAAAAATATGATTCCCATTCCTTGTCTTTACAAAATACAGATATTTCACATCTGCTGGGTTGATGACTGCCAAAATCGCATCCATACTCACGCTCCCGACTGGATAGGGAGGGACACCACGATATTTGTAGGTATTATAAGGCGTGGTATCTTTTTTGATACGTTCAGGCGTTACTTTTGTGTGCGAATACTGCCCATAATTGAGCGATCCATCCATTTGTAGTGGCATACCAATTTTTATCCGATTGTAGATAACTGCAGCCACGATAGGCATTTCCTCTTGATTTGCGGCTTCTTTTTGCACGATCGAAGCAAGCGTTACATAACGAAACCATTGTTTCTCATCAAAACGCCCCAAAACCTTCATCGCTAATTCTTTATGCTTATTCATTGATTGGCTCACGAGATATTGCATTAAATAATTCGCACTAATCCCCAATGGTAATTTATACGTATTTGGCAAAATCACCCCATCTGGAAATGGCGCATACCGGTGGTAAGCTTCCCATAGATCAGCTTCTTTGAGTCCAAAAATATTGCTCGCATCACGGATAAAAAAATACATTGTCTCACCCGGTATAAGTGTAATATCTTTCAAAGCAGCCTTGGACTTGGTGAGGCGGTATAAAAAATCGCCCTTAGTAAGCTCAGTCTCTCCAATATCTATCCACCCGCTTTGTGGCTTTCCCATTATGCGCAAAATATATTTATCAAAACCATTCACATCAAAATTATTTTTAGACAAATATGTTATAATCCCAGCAATCGACCCCTGTGGCATATAAATAACGCTACTCGAACGCATAGGAATACTTAAATAAAAAAAGATCGACACCGCTATGAGTAAAATCGTATCAAAAAAAATACTTAGCCTCATTATTTTCTTTGTTATTATCATCACACTTCTTTTTGCAGGGTATAAAGTTTTATCTGATGGGTTTTCTATCCAACATCTCAAAATTGGTAAAATTAATATCGATGCATTGTATCTAAAACTAGACAATAAGCTCATACTTGACATCGGCAAGCTCGATGTATCCGCCTATCTCAAAGCAGATACCCAACAACCCCTCGACATAGAAGCCTTTACTGAAAATATCAAATACGGCATTTGGGCGGTGTCTTATTTCCAAAGACTCAGTATCAAAAAAATCGTTTTAGATGAGAACAGAGAAGCCTCTGTGATTTATGATGGCAAGCAATACCAACTAAAATTCCCCAATATCCAAGCGGATTTTGCGATCGAAAATGATGGCAAAGATATCCATCTCAAAATCCTCAACCTCATCTTCAAAAATGCCAGTATCCAAACCGATGGGAATATCATTTACTCGACCCAAACCAGAAAACTCGGTTTCAATCTCGCTATATCCCCACTGCAATCAAAAAATGCCGTGCTTTATCTGCAAGGCATCACCAATCTCAAAACGCTTGAACTCAAAGCCAAAACCTCTGAAATCAAAGATATTGCATTCTTGCAACCATTTTTTGAGAAAATCGACGAACCCGAACTGCAAGAATGGATTTTTGAGAAAATAAAATTCTCCAGCCTCCAAATCTTTGCAACAAAGATTCAAGCAACGCTCACAAAAAGGCACTTTCTAGCAACATTGATTAAAAATGCCAACATCCAAATGCGTCTAAAAAATCCAGAAATTTATCTTGATAACAATCTCGAACCCATCCGTGCCAAACAAGCCAACCTAAAACTAGAAAATCAAAAAGTTGCTATTGGCTTACAAAATCCCGTGTATGGAGATACCGACCTAGATGGCTCAGCACTTAGCGTCTCTAATCTGCTTGAATCCCCTAAACTTGATATAAAGATCATTTCCAAACAAGCCCGCTACACCCAAGCTATCAAAAATTTACTGGGCGTCTATGGCATCACGTTGCCATTAGAAGCCATCGAATCGCCTCTGGATACAAATATCAATCTTTCTATCCAGTTTTTGCAAGATTCTGAGCCTATTTTTAGCGCCAAAGGGCTCATCAGCTCCCAAGAAAACCATTTCTTGCTATATGACATCCCCTTAGATATCCAAAATGCCAATGTCTCCCTTGACATCACGCCTGAATCCAAATACGTTTATATCAATACGATCCACACCAGATACCAAAATATCGCTGATATTGACACGAATATCACTCTCAATCTCCAAGATAAAAATCTCCAAGCCAGCACAGCCATCCACAAACTCCAAATCAGCACCAATAACGACATCAATACCCAGCCCTATCAAGCCCCTATAGTAGCTAAAGAGAGCCAAGAACAAAACGAGCAAAAAGACCAAGAACATCAAGAAGACACACAAAAAACACCAGCAGACAAAGAAACGCCAACAAATGAAGAAACATCAATAGATAAAGAAGTGCCAAACGAAATACCCACAAACCAAACAGCCCAAGCCAACCAAAATGATCAAAAATTGCCCGCTCAAACGCCCCAAAACCCAGAATCCCTCAAAAGAAAAATCATCGAGGCTATCAAAGCAGAATCTCAAAAAAAATTCACGAAAGATATTTTTTATGCCGACAGCCAAAATCTCCCCACGCTTGCTCTTGACGTCGATTTTTCAAACCCAGAATCCGTAATTTTAGACATACCTGAGTTTGACATTGAAGCAAAGATGGATGATGATTTTTATACATTCAACGCAAAAGATTTAAGCAAATTTGCCCCCTATTCCCCGCTAATGCAATACCTTGCTATCAAAAATGGCAACCTCCAAATCGCAACACATCGTTTTGAAAATATTGACTTTGAAGTCCAACTATCGGGTCTCAATCTCCCACTTTACCAAAAAGATGGTAGCCAGCTTGATAAGATTGCTATTTCAGGCAATATCAATAATGATGTCATCACCGCTTCCTCTCCAAGCCAAGATATTACCCTCAACATCAAAGACAATCAAACCAACATTGCCTTCAAAAATCTTGATTTCAACCTCGATGAATTTCTCAAAAGCGACATCCCTGCAATCAAAGAAATGCTTGCCCCATCAAAGCTCAAGCTCACACAAAAACAAATCGAAGAAGAAACGCATTTTATACGCGAAAAACAAAGGTATGAACGCCTCCACAATATCAAACCCCAAATCACTACGATTGATTCAGACAACACTACCATCACGTATAAGGGCTATCAAATCCCTTTAGAAAATATCAATGCAAGAATCCGCGATGGGAGATTTGGAGCTGATGGGACTTACAAAAATGGTGTCGCCAATCTTGACATCGCCCATCAAAATATCCTCATCAAAGCCAATAATTTCAGTGGTGATTTCGTCAATAAAATCCTCAAAAAAAATATGATCAGGGGCGGGCTTTATACCCTTATAGGCGCTTATAGAGATGATATTTTCAATGGCGAACTCAAACTCCAAAACACACTTTTTAAAGATTTTGCACTTTTGCAAAATATCATTAATCTCATCGATACCGTCCCCTCACTCATCGTATTCAAAAATCCCAATATCGGCATTGATGGCTATGAAATCCAAAAAGGCAGTATCACATTTGCGATCAACTCCAAATATATCGGATTTGAACATATCAATCTCATCGGGCAATCGATGGATATCGATGGGAATGGTATCATCGAGCTCGGATCAGATGAAATCAATATGAATCTCACTATATCGACCATCAAAAATCTCAGCAATATCATCAACAAAATACCCGTAGTGGGCTATCTGATACTTGGTGATGAGGGAAAAATCTCGACTAATATTATTGTCAATGGCACGCTAGAAAAACCCAAAACAGAAATCACGCTGGCTGAAGACACCATCAAAGCACCATTTAACATCTTGCGTAGGGTTTTTACACCCATTGATATTATTGTCGATGAGATAAAAAACGAAATGAAAAAAAATTGATTTGAATATTAAATTTAATATTCAATACTATAATGAATCAAATTATGAATAAGCAAAAATTTCAAATCAAAGGATCGCAATGACGCTCGATCAATGTGAAAAAGGCAAATCATACAAAATAAAAAATATTGATTTTTGCGACAATGCTCTAAAAAATCGCTTCATATCATTTGGGATTGCCAAAAATGCAATTTTTACACTCCTATATTGCTCGACAAAAAAATCAACCCTAGCTATCTCTATCAACCAATCCCAAATCGCCCTGCGAGAGCACGAGGCAAAATACATCGAAGTCGAGCAAATGCCACAATGACAAAAAAACAACGCATTTTAGAGATAAAAAAGCGGTTTTTAGAGCATTACCCCAATCCAAAAACTGAACTCAAATACCGCAATATCTATGAATTATTGGTTTGTGTAATGCTTTCAGCCCAATGCACAGACAAGCGGGTCAATATCGTTACTCCCGCACTTTTTGCGAGATACCCCACGCCAGAGATGCTCGCAAAAGCCGATATAAAAGAGCTCAAAGAAATCATCAAATCGGTTTCGTTTTTTAACAACAAAGCGAGCAATCTCATCAAAATGGCAAACCAAATCATCAATGATTTTGATGGCAAAATCCCCACCAGCCAAGAGGAGCTAAAAACCCTCGCAGGCGTGGGACAAAAAACGGCGAATGTCGTTTTGATCGAATATTTTGAGGCCAATTATATGGCTGTGGATACGCACGTATTTAGAACATCGCATCGATTGGGGCTAAGCAAAGAAAAAACCGCCATTGCCACAGAAGTAGAACTCACAAAACTTTTCAAGACAGATTTGAGCATTCTCCATCAGGCATTTGTGCTTTTTGGCAGGTATATCTGCAAAGCCATCAAACCAGAATGCCATAATTGTTTTGTGGTGGATTTCTGCACCTCAAAGAGCAATTTCAAACCCGCATAAAGAAAATCTAGGTATAATCAAAAATCCTACGAATACACTTAAGAAAGGCTTGGGATGCAAATTATTCACGAGAGTTTTTTTGATATCATCCAAAAAAGCATTGATATGATGCCTCAAGATTCCATTATGCCCCTAAAAAGAGGTTATCTATCGTCGATCGAAATGCTTCAAAGCGGTATCGTTGTTTATCTGGCTTTTAACAAAGCGTTTTTAAAGATTATGTGCAAGCATTTTTTATCAGAGGAAGACCCCTCAGAAGACGCGCTTATCGATATGGCAAAAGAGCTTACCAACCTCACGGTAGGGCGTGCGAAAGTCATCGTGCAAGAAAAAGGCAGTCATTTTGACATCTCCACACCCAAATATCTAGGTATCAAACTCATCAAAAATTACGACAAAGGTCTGCATTTTAGACTCCAAAGCGGGCGTTGCAGTATCTTTATAAGAGGTCAATAATGGCAAAAGAAAACCCTATTTTAGATAAACAAAAAATCCATTCCCAAAAAGACATTGAGTTGGCTACGTATCTTGAGGATTTAATGAGCAATTATGAAGGGCTTTTGGATATGGAAGTCAGCTTTATGGCAGAACTAGGTTCGACCAAAATCGCACTAGCAGAAATATTGAAGTTTGAAAAAGGCTCGATTATTGATTTGCAAAAGCCCGCAGGCGAAAGCGTCGATACCTTTGTGAATGGCAGGGTTATTGGCAAGGGAGAAGTGATGGTATATGAGAAAAATCTTGCCATCAGGCTCAATGAGATTTTAGACTCCAATGCTATTGTTTATTATTTGACTAAGGATTTCTAAATTTTATGCTACAGCGATTATTTCTGATCCTTGCGATTGCATTGAGTATTGCCCAATCAATCGAAATCAAAGACATCCAAACCTTTGATCGCAAAGGGCATTTGGATTTGCTTTTGCTTTCTGATGGCATTTTTTCCTCTCATCCCAAAATCCTCACAATCCAAAATGAAAAAATCATCGCACTAAAAAATCTTTCTATCAGTGAAAAATGGCAAAAAAAATTTTCATCTTCTGTTCTGCAATCCATAGAAATTTTTTCAAAAAATGATAATCTCTACATCGTGCCAAAAAGCAATAAGCCGTTTAAAATCCAAGCTTCCAAGTCAAAAGATGGCTACACCTTGAGATTTCGCTTCACCCCTGAAGAATCCACTAGCCACATCAATGCCCTCTTAAACAAAACCCCCCAAATCAAATCCCAGCCCATCACCCTGCCCCAACATAATTTTTTACTCGATGAAGACTATCCCTACTGGATAGTTCTGGGCATTATGGGATTTCTCATCGTCGTGCTGGTGCTGGTGCGAAAAAAATTCAGCTCGGAGAATCCTTGGCGAAAAAACAAACTCGATCAATACACATCGTTACAAATTCTCTCGACAAAAACTATCGATACCCATAACAAAATCATCCTCATTCAAAGCCAAAACTACCGATATATCGTGCTTTTGAGCAATAAACAAAATTTACTTATCGATAAAATCGATCTCGATAGTCAAGAAAACAAAAAGACAATCATTGATGATGATTTCTGGGCGTCATTGAAACAAAAACAAAATTCTATAAACAAAAAAAATGCAAGATAAAAAATCTGAAAAACGTTTTCTTATCTCTTTGCTTATCTCCATCCTCATTCACTTGCTGATTGCTCTGATTATCTATAATTTAAACAAATTTATCCACACACAAAAACCCCAACTCACAAAAATAGACCCCAGCAATCTTTTGATCCTAAAACGCGGGCATTCCACTGACCCAACCAAGCAAAAACCCGGTGCAGTGCCTCCAACGCTGGCAAGCCATAGCACAAACACCACCCCCACGCCCCAGCAAAATCCCCAAACCCCGCCAAATAAGCCCAGCCCAACACCTCCCAATTCTACCCAACCAAACCCCGCCCCGCCATTAAAAAACAAACAAAAACAAAATAACACCACCGAGCAAAAAAAACAAGAAAATTCCCCAAATAAAGCCCTACACCCCTATCAAAAAGGCTATATCGATCCCAAAAACCTTTCTTTGCTCTCCCAACAACAATCCTTAGCTTTTCAATCCCCATCTTCACGTGCGAGTATCAATGGGGATAACAATCAAGGAATGGATAGACAAACCAAAAAAGATATTGATGAGCTTTATGGCGAAGAATTTGGGGATTTAGGCGAGGCAGAAAAAGATTTTATTGAAAACAACCTGCGTGAAATTGGCAGGATTACCCAAAAATACCTCGAATACCCCAGAACTGCCGCCTATCTAGGGCAAGATGGGCAAAATGCTGTTGAATTTTATCTCCACCCTAACGGCGATATTACGGGTTTAAAAATCCTCAAAAAATCAGGCTATATCATCTTGGATCGCAATACCCTAAAAACCATACAAATCGCTTATAAAGACTACCCACGACCCAGCACAACGACACTTATTAGGATTCGCGTGCGGTATTTTATGTATCGATAAAAATGTCTGCAAAAATACTCGCATTTCTTAGGGGATATTGGGAAATATTTTGATTATATAATAATTCATAGTAAAATTAAACGATAAATTTAAAGGCAAGCTTATGGAAGAAATCACCTTGTTAAACCCTTTGGATATGCACCTGCATTTAAGAGAAGGGGAAATGCTCAAAAATATCATCGATTTTACCACCTCACAATTCAGCGGCGCTGTTGTAATGCCAAATCTCTCTACCCCCATCACAACCACCCAGCTTGCGATGGAATACAAAGAAGAAATCCAAAGCAGTGCCAAAGACAAAGATTTTATGCCCCTCATCGCTATTTATATCACCGACGCCCTCAATGAAGAAGAACTCAAAACCGCCAAAAATAATGGGATCAAAATCCTCAAGCTTTATCCCAAAGGTGCGACGACAAATTCTGATAATGGGTTGGCAGAAATCCTCACGCCTCAAACGCTAAAAATATTTGAAATCGCTCAAGATCTTGGCTTTATGCTCTCCATTCACGGCGAAACGGGTGGCTTTTCTATGGAAAGAGAATACGAATTTGGTCCGATATTTGCCGCCATTGCCAAGGATTTCCCCAAGCTCAAAATCATCATCGAACATATGAGCGATCACCGCAGTATCGCCTTGTTAGAAGATTATGAAAACATTTATGCCACCCTCACACTCCACCATATCACAATGACGCTCGATGATGTTTTGGGTGCGGGACTCAAACCCCATCATTTCTGCAAACCCATCCTCAAAACCCCAAAAGACAGAGATATGCTTTTAGCACTTGCCTTGAATGCCCACCCAAAAGTAAGCTTTGGCTCTGATAGCGCCCCCCATCTGGAGAAAAACAAGCTCAAAGACAATGGCGCTGCGGGTATCTTTTCTGCCCCCAATATGCTTGCTATGCTGTGTGAGCTTTTTGAAAAACACGACAAACTCCACAATCTCCAAGCCTTTATCAGCGACAATGCAAAAACCAACTACAATATCTCAAAACTCCCAAAAAAGGCAGTCAAGTTACACAAAAAACACACCGCAATCCCGAGCCAAATCCGATTGATCCAAAATAATATCATCCCATTAAACGGGGGTCGATTGCTCCAATGGAGTCAGGCTTGATAAGAAATGTTTATTTTATCTTGAGCGTGATATTGCTTGGCGGGGCTTTTTTATATTTCGAGCCAAAAGAGCAAAATTCTATTGATTTTCAAATCACGCTCACACCCACGCCCTACAAACCCCCGTATGCTTCAAAAATAGACATCCCAATGCCAAAAGGTGTCCGCTCCGCACACGCAGCAACGCTGACCTATCTCGAAAATGGCGATTTGCTTGCTGCCTTTTTTGCTGGGAGCAGGGAGGGAGCAAAGGATGTCAAGATTTATGGGAGCATTTACAATGCCAAAAATCACCAATGGAATCCCGCATTTGTCCTGCTCACCCGAGAAGAGTTAGCCAAAAAATCCCACCAATACATCAAAAAACTCGGCAATCCTGTGCTTTATCGCGATGGGAAAAAAATCTATCTTTTTGTCGTGGGGACAAGCATTGGCGGGTGGGCAACCAGCAAGATCTACCAACTCACTATGGAAAATTTTTCACCCAGCAAGCATTTTGTTTATCAAGGCACACTCCAGCTCAGCCCATTTCTCAACATCAGCAACCTCGTGCGCTCTGTGCCTATCAAAACAAACGATGGCGGATTTTATTTACCCATTTATCACGAACTTGCCGATAAATACGCTTTGATTCTAAAATTTAATGCAGAAGGCAAGCTTGACACCATCACAAAGCCCAATCACCTCCACCGCCAGCTCCAACCAAGCCTAGCCCCGCTTTCAGATATAACTTGCTTAGCTGTGTTTCGCAATCACGATCGTTATGATGATGTGATGTTTTCACAAGTATGCACTCAAAATAACAATGGGGGGGGGGGCAGGATGGATTGGCAAAAACCGCAAATGACAAATGTAAAAAATCACAATAACTCTGCGAATCTGATTAATTTCAACAAAAACATCTACCTCATCCACAATACCTTTGAGCGCAACCCAAAACTTGCCCGAGGCACGCTCACATTTTCAAAAATGCTTTCTCCAACCGAATTTAAAAAGGTTTTTATCCTCGATGAGACAACCGCTCCAAACGGCGAGGTCAGCTACCCGACAACCATCACAGATGGTGATAATATCGACATCGTTTATACCCACGATAGAGCCAACATAAGGCATATCCGATTCAATCAATCCTATCTGCAAAAACAACAATCAGGGAAAAGACAATGAATTATTATGTGTTTTCGATTCTCTATATGGCGATTTTTGGGTATTTTGGGCATATGGCAAAGATAAAAATATCTACCAACATTGCCTTGATAATCCTTTCTGGTATCGTTGTAAATATCCCTTTCAATGGGCTTTCTATCACTATGCTTACTTATAGCTTTGTAGGGGAAATGAGCGTGTTTTTATTCACCTTGAGCCTAATGAGTATCTTTGAGAGCCTGAGGGTTTCAAGTCGCACGTTGATGAATTTGAAAGCTTTTATTTTTATTTTTATTTTTGGGCTCATTTTATATCTCAGCGTTTTAAATATCCTTCCCTTTGATTTGTATTACCAACCCCGAGAAATCACGATTATCATCGGCTGTGCTATCACGATTTTGGCGTATTTTATCCACAAGCCTCTAGGCTTTATCTACCTTATCAGTTTGTTTGCTTATGGGCTTGGTGTCCTTAGCTCAAAAAATATCTTTGACTACCTCATTGATGTGCCTACATGGGTATTTTCGATGATGGGTATCGTGGGTTTTGGTATCAAAAGATTGGTAAAACGGCGATGAAAATCCTCAATACCATTCTCCAATCCATTCTTTTTGGGATATTTCTCAGTCTGCTTTTTATTGCGATTCGTTTAGCTTTTATTCTTTATGTCGGCATAGGTCTTGGAGCGATAGGGGGGGGGGCAAATCTCCAGGATATTTTTCAGACCCTCATCGATGGGGCAAAATACGACAACAGGGCAGTTGCCATTGCGCTGGGTTTGTTTTTTTTGTTGGCTTTTGCCGTGATTTCGAGCCGTTTTCAAAAGCGCATCCTTTTGGTCTATGCTGGGATGATATTTTTTATCTGCATATTTTTGGGTATCGCCAATATGGGCTTTTATAATATTTATGGCGACACATTTGATGGGAATCTTTTAGGCATTGTCTTTGATGACCAAAAAGCCATTTTCCAAACAGGCTTAAGAGGGGATTATCACATCATTACCAAAGTAATTTTCTGGCTAATGGCTAGCGTTTTGGCGGTGTATCTCTATGCCAAATCAGCCACGCTAATAGAAAGATGTGCCAAAAACCTATCGCAAAAATCGTCCAAAGCCTTTATTTTTGGCTCATTGGTAGTATTTGCAGGGATAATGCTCGTTTTTATCAACTCCCATTTGGGATTCAAAGCGCTCTCCCTCGACCAGCATATCCACCCATCCAAAAACCCTTTTTTACGACAAATCACACCCGGAGCGTTCCGAGATCTTTATCTGGTTTATCGGGATTACAAAAAAATCACAAATGCAAAATTTTCAGATTTTTCAGACCAAAGCCCCGCTAGTGTTGCAAAAGATTTTTTCAATCTACCTATTGATGCCAAGCCTCCCTTTGATCTCCCTGCCCTGCTTACTCGCACGAGTGAAAACACCTCTAGTGTCAAAATCAAGCATATTTTTTATATCGTCTCTGAAAGCCTCAGTGAATGGCAATTTGACCCTGAATTTGACACCATCGGACTCACCGCAGGGCTAAAATCGCTCCTTGATGGCAAACACGGCTTTAAAGTCAAGCATTTTTTAGAAAATGCCCCTAGCACGATCAAAAGCCTTGATGTGCAAATCACCGGGCTTTTTCAAACGGAAATACCCATAAACACAATGGTCGGGAATCTCCCATTATTCCCCACAGCTATTGGGGGAATAATGAAAAAACTAGGCTATGAGACTAGATTTTATTACGGGGGTTCTGGCACGTGGCAAAAGCTCGACCGATATACGCTTGCAGAGGGTTTTGACAAAAATTTCTATAATGCCGATATGCTCGAATACGCCAAAAATAAAGACTATCCACCCCCTCTGGAAAATCTATGGGGTGTTTATGATGATATTTTGTTTGATTATATGGTTCAAAATACCACCAATGCGGAGCGCCCGACTTTTAATATGGTGATGACAACATCCAATCACCCCCCTTATGATGTCGATCTCAAATCTTTTGGCGTCCCGCTTGAAGCCATCAAAAAATTTTTAGAAACCCACTTTGGGGACAAAAAGAGATTTCAAGAGAGCAACGAAAATGTTCTCGGGCATATCTGGTGGTATGACAAACAAATCACACGTTTTATCCAAGAAGCCTCCAAGCGCTTCCCAGAATCTTTGTTTGTCATCACCGGCGATCATTTTGATCGGATGTATCCTTTAGCCAAACGGGATAATCGTATCATCAAATCCATCCCGCTCATCCTCTATTCCCCAGTGCTTAGCCCCAAGCAACTTAGCGATATCGGCTCTCATATCGATATTGCCTCGACAATCATCGAGCTTGTTGCCCCAAAAGGTTTTACGTATGCGAGCTTTGGTGAGCCACTTTTTAGCAACAATCCTAACCTCAAATACCAAAGCGATCGCTATGCGCTAGGCTATTATGCTGTTGCGACCCATCGTTTTATCTATACGCCGGAGCGGGGAGTAGAATATTTTGATAATGCGAGTAAGACCCCAACAGATGAAGCAAAAGCCCAAGCCCTCTATCAAAAACTCCAAGAAGCCAAAGCGCTCAGCTGGTGGTTATTTATCCAAGGCAATACCATCAAATGAAAGCGGGTTGGGAGGATTTTGATGGTATCATCGATGTGAGAAGCCCGGCTGAATACGCATATTCGCATATCCCAAATGCTATCAATCTCCCTGTTTTAAACGATGATGAACATTCCAAAATCGGCACGATCTACAAGCAAGAATCCCCGCTAAAAGCAAAAATCCTTGGGGCAAGCATTGCGTGCAAAAATATTTCACATATCTTAGATTCTCTCCCAGAAGATAAAAAACTCCAAGCTGTATTGAATCACAAAAATAAACTTTTGATTTATTGTGCGAGAGGCGGGCAAAGGAGCGAGGCACTCTATGTCATCTTGAGCCATATCGGTTTTCGGGTCAAAAAGCTTGAAAATGGCTACAAAGGGTATCGCCAAAAGGTCATAGAATATTTTTCTACCCCAATGAAGCACGTGTTTTTGACCCTTTGTGGGCATACAGGATGTGGCAAAACCGAAATCATCCAAAATCAAGAAAACTGGAGCATTGATCTTGAAGCACTTGCCAATCATTATGGCTCAAGCTTTGGTAATGTGGCTACTGCAAAAAGAGGGCAACCCACACAAAAAATGTTTGAAAATATGCTTTTTGAAGAATTTTGCAAAAAAGCGGGTCAAAAATTTTTACTTATCGAAGCAGAATCAAGAAAATTAGGTAAAGTCAGCGTCCCGAGTTCGCTTTTTAGATCCTATCAAAACCATATTATTATCCTTGTAAAATCAGATTTGAACGCACGTATTCAAAGGATTACTAGAATGTATCAAAATATTTCTGAAAATGATTTTTTTACTGCGATGGAAAAAATCAAGCCCTATGTATCAAAAAATATTTTTTGCCACGTGCAAGCATTATGGGAAAATAAAGATTTGAGCAAAATTGCAGAAATTCTTATCAGCCAGTATTACGACAAGGTTTATAGGATTCCAAAATACAGCCACACCATCACGAATGATGATCTATCCAAAAGCACACAAGAGATTTTAGAAATCAAAAAGCACTATGAAACCATATATAATAAGCAATTTGGAGCAACGCAAATGATGAGTTGCTAAATATTACATTGAAGACGATGGGGATTTGCAATAGATAGCTCACCACAGCCAACATCGCATTTGACTATAACAATGGGCGATAAAGGCAAGTAGCTTGAATATGCGACTTTCAGAGCATAACCGGACGCCCAAACCTTAACTACTCGCCCGCAGTAGTCTTCGGATTCAGTTTTTCAAACCAAACCGAGTAAAACATAATATTTTTGTGAGGCTTACGCCCATTAGGAGGGGGCGGGGTTCTACTTAGCAAGCGTCTTAGCCGTATTGCCATACAACTTGTGAAGCATAAGGCAATCGGCGTGCGAGGCTAGCAAAGCCAAGCAGTTGGCTTTGCCTTTACGCCTCTCCCCCCTTCCTAAAACCTCTTTGGGTGGGCGGGTTAAAAACCCGCTGCACGCCCCCTTAGCCTGCAGGCTGAAAGTGCGTAGCGGGCTTTGGTTTAGATGGATAAGATTAAAAACCTTAGAAAACTATCTCCAATATTCAAGGCAAGCTTAAATATGAGATGGTTACTTTAGGATGAGGAGCGTTAAGGTTAAGCCAACTGCCTGGCTTAACTAGCTCCGCACGGCGATTGCGATGTGCGACTAAGAGGAGCATAGCAGTCCGACCAAAAGCAAGATTTCACATCTTGCGTAGCGGTCTTCAGGTTTGTTATCAAACAAACCGAGTAAAAAATAATGATTCTTTTCCATAGTGCTATCGCTAGTGATTTTTTCTTATACTCGCTAGTAAGGGACTAGGGGGGCTTAGAATTGCGAAGACCGCCCCCCTAAGCCCCTTAAACCCCTACCCCCGTCACGCCCCCAATGCAATGCAGGATTAAATGGCGTAGATAGCTTTTTTGTTAGTGATTCCAAACCTGCGAAACCTATAAAAACGGGTTGATGACCAGCGGTAGCTGGGAATAACCCAATAACTTTAGGAATGGAGCAAGATTTCACATCTTGCGGAATGGTCTTCAGATTCGGGCTTTAACCCGAATCGAGTAACACATAATAAAAACCTTAGAAATTTATCTCCAATACACAAGCTCCGCTTGGGTATGAGAGGAGAAGCGTAAAAAAAGATAACTGCTTATCTTTTTTAGCTTCGCACGGCGATGCGTTTATGCTCCGATAGGAGCATAGCAGACGCGCCCTTACTTTAGCAACGTTGCAAGATTTCACATCTTGCGGAATGGTCTTCAGATTCGGGCTTTAACCCGAATCGAGTAACACATATTTAGTCTGTTTTCACACTAATTTCATAGAGCCGTTTTCTCTCACTCGAGCTGGCGATATTGAGCTGTTTCCGGTATTTTGTGATGGTCCGGCGAACCATTTTGAGTTGGAATTTTTCTTCAATAAGCTCTAAAATCTTGATATCACTCAAAGGTTTTTTTTGATTTTCCCCCTTGATGAGTTCGCCGATAAAATCCTTGATAGACGCATTGGAAGTATCCCCATCAATAGCGGTGGTAAAAAAACTCTTGATAGATAAAGTCCCACGTGAGCATTCGAGATATTTATTTGAGATCGCCCGTGAAATCGTGCTGGGGGAATGCCCAAATTCATCGGCGATGTCTTTGAGTTTCATCGGCTTAATCTCCCCGCCTTTAAAAAAATCATATTGATATTCTACGATCATCAGCCCGATTTTTTGAATCGTTTGTTTGCGCATATCAAGCGCATCGATGAGATCGCGTGCCTCTTTGAGCTTGGTTTTGAGATATTGATCAGAACTTTTGACCTTAATATCTTCAATAACCACGCTCGGATAATACGCATCATTGAGGCGAACTTGGATCTCCCCATCTTCATCGATCACCAAAATATCAGGAATCACAGATGCTTCTTTTTGGGAAAATGCCAGTGCAGGAGGGTTTTTAAACGTTTTGATGACTTTCATCGCCCCAGTATAGTCTTCTAGGGCGCTATAATCGTTATGATGGGACAAATCATTGATAATCTTGACACACAGCGAATAAAGCCCATCAGAAATCTCGGAACAATCTTCTAGCTGGAACAAAAATGATTCAGTAATATCGATCGCACCGACACCTTTGGGCTCAAGATAGGCAAATCGTTGCCTGATTTTGCGGTATTCTTCAACCCCTATACCCAAACTTTCGGCACGCTCATTTTCATCAGCTTCAAAATACCCCTCCTCGTTGATATTATCGATAATATCTAATGCAACCCGCACAGAGATTGGCGTGGGGAAAAGCGGGGGGACAAGCTGGTCAGTAAGGGTTTCATACAGGCTTTTTTCATAGATACTTAGCGATTCTATTTTGTCACTGATGGAATTTTTTACAGGAGAATTTGGGTAAGGTTTTTTGAGTTTGGAACTAAAATCCTGTGCTATCGAGCTTGTAACACTGATATAGGGGTTTTCTTTGGCGTATTCATTGATGGTTTCTTCCATCTCAAAAACATTGCTTTGCAAGATCGGCAACCAGCCTTTGAGTGTCGTAGAAAGCTTATTTTTAACACCCAGATTTTGCCGTAGTTTTGCCCCTTGTGCCATTATGAGACCTTTATTATACCTTGCATTGGGCTTTGCTTCATACCTTGAAATTTTCACCTAGATAATATTTGCGCACCAAAGGATTGGCATAAATCTGCTCGCTATTCCCACTTGCTAATAACGCCCCATTTTTGATGACATAGGCACGATCGCAAACTGAAAGCGTCTCTCTGACATTATGATCAGTAATCAGCACGCCAATATTTAGCGACACCAGCTGGGAAATAATCTTTTGAATATCAATCACAGCGATGGGATCGACCCCAGCAAAGGGCTCATCAAGCAAGATAAATTTGGGATCTTTGATGAGTGCGCGCGCAATCTCTACACGTCGCCTCTCCCCACCGCTAAGTGATATTCCCTTGCGATGTCTAATGGGAGCGATATTAAAGGCTTCAAGCATTTGCTCGATTTTGTTTTGGGCTTCTTTGGCGTTTCTAAAAGACGTTTGGGCTGCCAAAGCGAGATTGTCCTCAACGCTAAGATCCTTAAAAATGCTTGATTCTTGGGGCAAATACCCAATCCCCATATTGGAACGCTTATGCAATGGGTAACCCGAAAGATCGATTTCATTGAGAAATACCTTTCCCCCGCTGGGCTGGAGCAACCCACAAATCATATAAAATGTTGTAGTTTTCCCCGCACCATTTGGCCCCAAAAGCCCCACTACCTCGCCACTTGAAACCTCGATAGAAACATCGTGGACAATTTTTGTTTTTTTGATTTGTTTGCTGAGATTTTGCGCTTTTAGTTTATCCATTTAAAATCCTATAAATTCGTTCGTCTTTGTATTTCTCGATTGTAACAACACAAACAGCGCACCCAAGATCATCAAGCAAGGCTTCCAAGCGCTCATCTCCCCATTCTACAAAATGCGTGCCTGGATTTTCTAGCCATTCGATAAGCCCTAAAGCAAGCAAATCCTGCAAGTTTTTGTTATAAAGATCATAATGATAAATATCGCCATATTGGTGCATTAGGCTAAATGTCGGGGAAGTTACCGCCTCGCTGGTGTTATTTGCACCATCATTTGATGAACGCACCAACTCGTGATAAGCACGCACCAGCGTTGTTTTGCCACTTGCTAGATCCCCTCGCAATAAAAAAATATTATGGGACTTCTTATTGCCCGACCCCTCAGCGATTGCCTTGAGATGAGTTGTTACCAGCGAGATATTGTCAAGATTGGCACAAATTTCTTTCACAGATTTTTGTTTGATGGGCGTTGTTTTCACAGATTTTTTTTCTCCAAAACAATCATTTCCGTCGCTCCTAGATGGATTTTGATATTGTTGATGAGTTCTTTATTTTCTTCCAAAAATCTTTCTTGGGGCGGTTTTGTAGGCTCAAGAGCAGGTTCAGGGGTGGATTCAGGTCCGGGCTGCGTGTCTTGAGCTTGCTCGCTCTGTGGGGCTTTTGATGGGGCATTCTGGGGCTGTGAGGCTAGCTCTTTAGGCAAGATTTCTGGATTTGGTGGTGTTTGTGGCAAAGGCGGAATTGATGGCGCACTATTTGATGGTGAGGGATTTAATGGCTCACTATTTGATGGTTTTGGGGGAGGGGTTTCATCTTGGATAGATTTGATTTTGGTGCTTACCCCATAGATTTCTTGGACCATCATCTTGATATGGGCATAGTTTTGGGCTAATATCGTGCGTTCTTCCCCATCTGCACGAGATTTCCAGCACAAAACAGAATCCTCAAAAGACACAAAAGTAATATTTTTTTCAAAAATTTCCCCAAGATTTTGGCTACGATCATAGATTTTATCAAGCAACACAGCAAACAAATCGGTCCTGTCTATTTTTGGCAATCTTGTTGGCGATATTTGCTCGTTTGGCGTGTCTTTTTGGGGTTCATTACTAGAATGTGTTTGAAGCTGTGTTTGGGGGCTAGGCATTGGGGTCTTGGGCAGTGCATTTTGAGAAATAGCAAGACTGGATTCAAGCGTGGCAATCATCGAATCAATATCTCTGACCTTCATCGCTTCTTGCATTTTGAGACTCAAAAGCAATAAAACAAACCCTCCCTCAGCATTCATATGTAGCAAATTTTTACTCTCAGATAAAATCCGCAAAAATCTATCCACAAGCACGATGGGAAAATCCTTGTCCCTAGAATGCAGAGCATCTTTTAAAAAAAGCGTCATTTCATCAACAATCATCTCGCATTCGTAATCTTGGAGCATTGCTAGGATTTCTTCAAGCTTATCATTATGCCCTGAAGCCTCATTATGGGCGTGTTGGTGCTGGAAAATCGCATTAAAAAACTCTCGAAGCGTTTGAGGATCAACCACGCCAAGCATTTCAGTAACCTTGGCAGTCGTGATGTGTTGGTTACAAAAACTAATCGCTTGATCAGCAATCGTGAGCGTATCTCGCAAGCTCCCTGAACCACTCCTTGCGATAATCTCAAGTGCCTCCGGTTCATATTTTACATTTTCTTTGTCCAAAATATTGGCAATATGCGTTACAACCGCCCTGTGGGGGATTTTTTTGAACCTAAAATGCTGTGTCCTACTCAATATGGTCGCGGGGAGTTTGAGCGGGTCGGTGGTCGCTAAGATAAATTTTACATAGCTAGGCGGTTCTTCAAGCGTCTTCAAAAGGGCGTTAAAAGCCTCTTTCGTCAGCATATGGACTTCATCAATGATAAAAATCTTATAACGCCCATAGCTCGGATAGTATTTGGTTTGTTCGATCAAATCCCTAATATCATCGATCTTCCTGCTAGAAGCCGCATCCATCTCAATGATGTCAAGATGTCGCCCCTGTAGTGCGGATTTGCAGTTATCACATTCCCCGCACGGCGTGCTTGTAGGACCTTTTTCGCATTGAAGCGCACGGGAGAAAATCCGTGCTGAACTCGTCTTGCCACTCCCACGAAGCCCGCTAAAAAGATAAGCGTGCGAAATCCGAGAATGATCGAGTGCCATCGATAGGGTTTGAGAAACACTCTCTTGCCCGATGAGGTCGCTAAACTGCGTCGGACGATATTTCAATGCCAAAGCAAGAGCCATCAATACGCCTTTTTAAAAAATTGTTGTAATATGATATTTTATATTATTTTTAACCATAACACAAATCAAAACCGCCATAAATTTTGCTTCCGTTCTAGCGTGCTAAAATAGGCGTGATAAAATACAAAAATCAAACAACGAAAGGGAGCAATGATTTGTGAAAATTTCGCACTTTGTGGGGGTTGCCAGCTGGATTTGGGGTATGCTAGCCAGCTAGAAACCAAAATCGAAGCATTCAAAAAGCTTTTTGATCGAAATGATTTTGAGGTTTTCCCCTCGCCAAGCGAGCATTTTAGAGCCAGGGCTGAGTTTCGTATCCACAGGGAAGATGGGAAGCTTTATCTATCAATGAATCCCTATGGGCAAAATGTGCGTGTCAAAATATCTTCTTGCCCGATTCTTTTAGATGGGCTAGAAGAAAAGCTTTTAAAATGCCTGCAAATCGCTAGCAAAGAGGAAATTTTAGAACACAAACTCTATGGTATCAAAATTTTAGGGAGCTTGGCGAAAGAGAGCCTCATCACGCTGATTTATCACAAAAAACTCGATGAAAAATGGCAACAAAAAGCACTAGATTTGTCCCAAAAACTCCAATGCCATATCATTGGCAGGAGCAAAAAAGAAAAAATTATCCTCACCCAAAGCCATATCACTGAGGTTTTGAAAATCCACAATCAAGATATTTTCTATATCCAAGATGAGGGGAGATTTTCCCAGCCAAATCCCTATGCTAATACCCAGATGATAGAATTTGTGCTTTCAAATCTCCCCTTGCGCCCACAAGGCGATTTGCTTGAGATGTATTGTGGGAGTGGGAATTTCACTATCCCGCTAGCCAAACGCTTCCATAAGGTTTTTGCCACAGAAATCGTAAAATCTGCCATCACTACACTCAAAGAAAATGCCAAAAATAACGCTATAGACAACATCACACCAGCAAGGCTTAGCGGAAAAGAAACCATTGAAGCTTTGAATTTTGCGCGCCCTTTCTTCCGCCTAAAAGAAATCAATCTCAAAGATTTTAACTTCTCGCATATCCTTTTGGATCCCCCAAGGAGCGGGATAGGTGATGCGGAAATGCTCGAATTTATCCAGAGATTTGAGCATATTATTTATATTTCTTGCAATCCCCAAAGCCTAAAAAGCGATCTTGCTACCTTGCTAAAAACCCATCAGATCAAGCGTTGTGCCGTTTTTGACCAGTTTCCCTACACCCATCACCTTGAATGTGGCTTTATCTTGAGTAAAAACACCTAGAGATTTGAAAATATTTGAGACATAATTGGTTTTTGCCCAAAAGTCCGAAATAGAAACAACAAGAAAAAATTTTCATCGTTTTCTTGCATAAAATCATCGCTTGCTGTTACAATCTAGGCTTTCACACATTTTGTTTTTAAGGAGAAAAAATGAAAAAAAATTTGGTTTTATTATTGGTATTTACGTTTTTATTGGGATTTCAAGGTTTGGGGGCTGCGAGCTACCCGCCGATAAAAGACACGACCACCGGGCTTGCCCTCTCGAGCAATGAGCTGGCAAACAAAATCGGTAAAGATGTTCTTAACAAAGGCGGTAATGCCATCGATGCAGCCGTTGCTGTGGGATATGCCCTTGCGGTTGTCCATCCAGCAGCAGGCAATATTGGCGGGGGTGGGTTTGCTGTGATCCATCTCGCAAATGGCGAAAACATCACGCTTGATTTTAGAGAAAAAGCCCCACTCAAAGCCACTAGAGATATGTATCTTGACAAAAAAGGTAATGTTATCCCAGAAGCAAGCACGATTGGCTATCTTGCCGCTGGTGTTCCTGGCACTGTCGCTGGGATGAGTGCGATGCTTGAAAAATATGGCACAAAAAAACTTTCTGAGCTCATCGCCCCAGCTATCGAACTTGCCAAAAAAGGTTTTGTTATCTCGCAAAGACAAGGCGAAACAATGGCAGAAGCCAAAAAAGACTTCGAAAAATTCGCCTCCAGTAGAAAATATTTCCTCAAAAAAGACGGCGAAACTTATAGCGAGGGCGATTTGTTTGTCCAAAAAGATTTGGCTAAGACACTAGAACTCATCCAAAAAGAAGGACCAAAAGCTTTCTATCACGGCAAAATTGCTGATCTTATCGCCAAAGATATGGCAAAAAACGGCGGTATTATCACCAAAGAAGATTTAGCCAACTACAATGTCATCTGGAGAAAGCCCGTGATTGGCAACTATCGTGGCTTTGAAATCGTCTCAATGGCACCACCAAGCTCGGGAGGCACCCATATCATCGAAATCCTCAATGTAATGGAAAATGCTGACATCAAGGCACTTGGCTTTGGCTCTAGCAAGACCATTCACATTATGGCAGAGGCGATGAGACAAGCTTATGCGGATAGATCGGTTTTTATGGGCGATCCTGATTTTACAAAAGTTCCTGTTTCCCAGCTTATCGACAAAGCTTATGCCAAAAAGATTTATAAAAATATACTCCCAAACAAAGCAACCCCAAGCTCCAAAATCAAACCTGGACTAGGGCAAATCCACGAGGGAGACAATACGACACATTATTCTGTTGCGGACAAATGGGGAAATGCTGTGAGCGTAACCTATACCATCAACGCTTCTTATGGAAGCACAGCAGCTATCGATGGTGCGGGCTTTTTGCTCAACAACGAAATGGATGACTTTTCCATCAAACCCGGCACACCCAATCTCTATGGTCTCATCGGAGGCGATGCGAATGCTATCGAACCCAACAAAAGACCGCTCAGCTCGATGTCGCCTACGATTGTCCTCAAAGATGGCAAGCTCTTTATGGTAGTAGGCAGTCCGGGAGGAGCGAGGATTATTACGACGGTTTTGCAAGTCATCAGCAATGTTATCGACCACCAAATGGATATTTCTGAAGCTGTAGAAGCCCCAAGATTCCATATGCAATGGTTGCCAGATGAAATCAGAATCGAAAAATACGGGATGACAGCAGATGTCAAAGATAATCTCAAAAAAATGGGTTATCAAATCGTTACAAAACCTGTGATGGGCGATGTCAATGCGATACTCATCGATCCAAAAACACAGATTATGTATGGTTCAGGCGATCCTAGAAAAGAGTTTTAGAAAAAACATTATTTTAAACTCGATTCGCCTTTTAAGGCGAATCTGAAGACCCGTTTATCTATGTTTTACTCGGTTTAATTTTTCAGAGAAAAAATTAAACCTGAAGACCACTCACGGGGAATAATTTAAGGTTTGGGCGGACTGCTGTGCTCCTTGTAGTCGCACAACGAATCGCCGTGCGGAGCTAGTTAAGCCAAGCAGTTGGCTTAACCTTAACGCTCCTCCTGTTCCTAAAGTAATCATCTCGTCAGCCAAGCTACGCTTGTGCGTTCGAGATAGATTTCTAAGGTTTTCATTATGCGGACTCGATTCAGTTTTTAAACTGAATTTGAAGACCACTCACACCGCACATTCCCTAGTCCCGTATTCCCATACACCTAGCGGTGCATATGGCAATCGCTCACGCGAAGCTATCAAAGCCAAGCAGTTGGCTTTGACTTAACGCTTCTCATCCTAAAGGATAGGGTTATTCCGTGCTTCGCATATCATCAACTTGGGGCGGGTGGGTAAAGTTTCTAAGGTTTTAAATCCTATCCACTTTCAAACCCAGCCCGCCACGCTTTTTCATCTGGAATTACTCGGGGAGCGGGTCAGGGGTTTCACCCGCCCGCCCAATGAGTTTGAAGGGAATTTTTTCGCCCACCCACCCGTTTTATTCCCAGCTACCGCAACTCACTCAACCCCTCCCATCAAGCCCTATAGGGATAAATTTATAAAAGTTTCGATAGAATGCCACCATTTCACAATATCTCTCATAGCGAGGCAAAAATGGCAAACAAAAATATCAAAAAAGTAGTTTTGGCTTATTCGGGCGGGTTGGATACAAGCGTGATCCTCAAGTGGCTTCAGGATTATTATGGTTGCGAGGTCATCACCTTTACCGCTGATATCGGGCAAGGCGAGGAGGTCGCACCCGCTAGAGAAAAAGCCCAAAAACTCGGTATCAAGCCCGAAAATATTTTCATTGAAGACTTGCGTGAAGAATTTGTCTCTGACTACGTATTCCCAATGTTTCGAGCAAATACCATCTATGAAGGCGAATACCTCTTAGGCACAAGTATCGCCCGCCCACTCATCGCCAAAAGATTGGTCGAAATCGCCCAAAAAATGGGTGCAGACGCCATCTCTCACGGCGCTACAGGCAAGGGCAATGATCAGGTGCGATTTGAACTCGGAGCTTACGCACTCAATCCCGACATCAAAATCATCGCCCCTTGGCGAGAATGGGAGCTTAATTCGAGAGAAAAACTCCTTGATTACGCCGAAAATGCAGGCATTCCTATCGAAAAAAACGGCAAAAAATCCCCTTACTCAATGGATGCGAACTTATTGCATATCTCTTATGAGGGGCAAATCCTCGAAGACCCTGCCATCGCTCCCCAAGAAGATATGTGGCGATGGAGCGTTTCGCCGATGAATGCCCCTGATACCCCTGAAGACATCAGCATTGAGTTCAAAAATGGCGATCCAGTAAGTATCAACGAAAAACCACTCAGCCCCGCAAATCTCCTCGCTGAGCTCAACCGACTTGGTGGCAAACACGGCATTGGCAGGCTGGATTTGGTCGAAAACCGCTACGTCGGTATGAAATCACGGGGGTGCTATGAAACCCCCGGCGGGACGATTTTGCTCAAAGCCCATCGTGCGATCGAATCGCTTTGCCTAGACCGCGAGGAAGCCCATCTCAAAGATGAATTAATGCCAAAATACGCTACATTGATTTATAATGGCTATTGGTTTTCGCCCGAGAGAAAAGCTCTCCAAGCCCTCATCGACAAAACACAAGAAAACGTTACGGGCAAGGTTTATCTCAAGCTTTATAAAGGCAATACCATCATCACTGGCAGAGAGTCGAAAAACTCGTTATTTAACCAAGCTTATAGCACCTTTGAAGAAGACAGCGTTTATGACCAAAAAGATGCCGCAGGATTTATCAAGCTCAATGCTTTGCGTTTCATCATCGCTGGGAAAACAAGGAAATAGGTTTTAGTTTATTATGTTTTACTCGATTCGCCTTTTAAGGCGAATCTGAAGATCATTCCGCAGAGTAAAAATCTGCTACGTTCCTAAAGCAACCATCTCACACCCAAGCCTTAGGCTGTGCGTTCGAGATAAGTTTCTAAGGTTTTCAATTTTAAACCACTTCCAAACCCAGCCCGCTACGCTTTTTAATCCTGCATTGCATTGGGGGCGTGTCAGGGGGTTTTACCCGCCCGCCCATTGTTTTTAAGGGGTCTTTTTGACCCGCCCACCCATTAAGGGCGGTCTTCGAAAGGAGAGGCGTAAAAGTGAAGCCAACTGCTTGGCTTCGCTAGCCTCGCACGCCGATGCGTATATGCCCGCAAGGGCATAGCAGACGGCTAGCCCCCCTGATCCCTTTCTAGCGAGTATAAGAAATAACCATTAGCGATACAGCTATGGAAAAGAATCATTATTTTTTACTCGATTCACTTGCGTGAATCTGAAAACCGCTACGCAAGGCAAAGCCTCGCTTCGCTCCTAAAGTTATTGGGTTATTCCCAGCTTTGCTGGTCATCAACCCATTTTCTAAGGTTTTCAAGTCTCAAACTGCTCTCAAACCCAGTAATCTACGCCCCATCATCTGACCTGTTAAGGGGGTGTGCAAGGCGATTCACTCACCCGAAGTGGTCTTCAGATTCGATTTTTAAAAACTGAATCAAGTAAAACATAATGACAACCAAGCAAAAACATATACAAACAATGCCCTAATATCAGCAATTATATAAAGTTTATTTAGTGTATTGATTTATAATATCTTATATCATAAGACTAAAGATTTGTATTTTTTAGCAATATTTTTATATGAATGCTAATTGTATTTACTTTTTTTGGTATAATGACAGCAGTTTTTTAGAAATCAAATAAGGTATTTCCAGATGATACATCGCAAAAAAGATTTGCTTTTAGACAAAATCATTCAAAAATACATCCATTCTCAAGAACCCATTGGTTCAGAAGCCCTAAAAATGTCCTTGAGTATCAAGATTTCATCCGCAACAATTCGCAATTATTTCAAACTCCTTTCTGAAGAAGGCGTTTTAATGCAGCCCCATATCAGTAGCGGGAGAGTTCCCACCCACCTAGCGCTCAAAAATTATTGGCGCAATAAACTCAATGCCAAAGATACGATCTTAGAAATCAATATCCAAAAGTTTCAAAAAGCTTGCGAGGAAAATAGTATTTTTGGCATTATCAAAGAAAATGCCCCGCAAGCACTCCAAGAAGTCATCAACCACAACGATAGGTTTTTGATTTTGGATTTTACAACCGATCAAATCATTTTGCCTTTCAATCAGGCTATGCAAAGATTTGCAAACGAACTCGTTGGCTTGGGCATAGGCGATATCAAGAAAATCGCCCAACAAGTCTGTGCGACAACCCTTGTAAAAAAACTCGAGGCTATCACAGAAAATGCACAATTATCTTATTTTGGCATTGAGTTTTTAGGCTTTTTATTGCAACACAAAGAATTTCAAAAATTATTTTTTGAAATCATTAGTGGCAGGATTTTTGATAGGCTCGATAAAGGGATCTATTTTGATACAACCATCCCAAAAGGCAATATCGCCATCATCCAAGATATTGAGCTAGAAAAAAAGGATACCAAAATGCCTTGCAAAATGTTTTGTATGGGGGCATTGGATAGGGATTACATCAGTTTTTATGAAAAAATCGCCTCATAAATTACACAAAGGAGCACCAATGGAAAACGAAAAAGAAAACGCCACTCAAGAAGAAATTCCGGCTAATGATTCACCCAACGTCGCCAAAGACGAAAATCCATCGCAAGAAATTCAAGAAAACCATCAAGAAAATGGCGGGGAAAATTATGAAAAAAAATATCACGAGCTTCACGAAAATTATGTGCGTGTTTATGCGGATTTTGAAAATACCAAAAAACGCTTGGAACGCGACAAATACCAAGCGCTTGAATACGCTTATGAAAAGATAGCCAAGGATTTATTACCCATTATCGATACCCTTGAAAAAGCATTGGAAAGTGCGAAAGATACGCATTCAAATGAAGCGGTTATCAAAGGCTTGGAACTCACCATCGAAAACCTACACAAGGTTTTATCTAAGCACGGCATTGAATGTATTGATTGTGCGAACGATTTTGATCCCAATTTTCACGATGCGATTATGCAAGTCCCCTGCGAAACAAAGCAAGATGGGGAGATCGTGCAAATCTTGCAAAAAGGCTACAAGTATAAAGAAAGAATGCTAAGACCCGCAATGGTTAGCATCGCAAAAAATAATTAATCTCAACACAAAGGATAAACAATGGCAAAAGTAATTGGAATTGACTTAGGAACAACAAACTCTGCAATGGCAGTCTATGAGGGCAACGAAGCAAGAATCATCGCCAACAAAGAGGGCAAAAATACCACACCTTCTATCGTGGCTTTCACAGATAAAGGCGAGATTTTAGTCGGGGAAAGTGCGAAGCGACAAGCCATCACCAACCCCCAAAAAACCATCTATTCGATCAAAAGAATTATGGGATTGATGTTTAATGAAGACAAGGCAAAAGAGGCAGAAAAACGCCTGCCTTACAAGATCGTAGATCGCAATGGGGCGTGTGCGATCGAGATTGCTGATAAGCTCTATACCCCCCAGGAAATCTCAGCAAAAATCCTGATGAAACTCAAAGAAGATGCCGAAGCCTACCTGGGCGAGGAAGTAACAGAAGCCGTTATCACCGTTCCAGCGTATTTTAACGACAGCCAGAGAAAAGCGACCAAAGAAGCTGGCACCATCGCTGGGCTTAATGTTTTGCGTATCATCAATGAGCCAACATCTGCGGCACTTGCCTATGGGCTTGATAAAAAAGAATCCGAAAAAATTATGGTTTATGACCTTGGCGGGGGGACATTTGATGTTACCGTGCTTGAAACAGGTGATAATGTCGTGGAAGTCCTAGCAACCGGTGGGGATGCGTTTTTGGGCGGGGATGACTTTGACAATCGCATTATTGATTGGGCAACCAAAGAGTTCAAAGACGAAACCGGCATCGACATCAAATCCGATGTGATGGCACTCCAGCGCCTCAAAGATGCTGCTGAAAATGCCAAAAAAGAATTGAGTTCTGCACAAGAGAGCGAAATCAATCTCCCCTTTATCACCGCGGATGCGAGTGGCCCGAAACACTTAGTCAAAAAGCTCAGCCGTGCCAAATTTGAAAGCCTCATTGATGATCTCATCGATGAGACCATCAAAAAAATCGATTTTGTCATCAAAGATGCCGGGCTAAGCAAAAGCGATATTTCTGAAGTCGTGATGGTAGGAGGCTCGACACGAATCCCCAAAGCCCAAGAAAGGGTCAAGGAATTTATCGGCAAAGAACTCAATAAATCTGTCAATCCTGATGAAGTCGTTGCGATTGGTGCAGCGATTCAAGGGGGCGTGCTTAAAGGCGATGTTAAAGATGTCTTGCTCCTAGATGTTACCCCGCTAAGCTTGGGGATTGAGACACTTGGGGGCGTGATGACTAAAGTCATCGAGCGAGGCACAACCATTCCTGCCAAAAAAGCACAGGTTTTCTCCACTGCTGAAGACAACCAGCCCGCCGTGTCTATCCACGTATTGCAGGGCGAAAGAGAGCTTGCCAAAGACAACAAATCTTTGGGTAGATTTGATCTCACAGGCATCCCAGCTGCCCCTAGAGGCGTGCCACAGATCGAAGTAACATTTGATATTGACGCTAACGGGATCTTGACCGTATCAGCCAAAGACAAAGCCAGCGGGAAGTCGCAAGAAATCAAGATTTCAGGCTCGAGCGGTTTGAGTGATTCAGAAATAGAAAAAATGGTAAAAGATGCAGAACTCCACAAAGAAGAGGATTCCAAGCGAAAAGAAATCATCGAAGTGAGGAATCAAGCTGATTCATTGGTGTATCAAACCGAAAAAAGCCTCGGCGAACTCAAAGACAAGCTTGAAGCCAGCGAGGTGGAAAAAATCCAAAATGCCCTTGATGAGCTCAAAACAACCCTCAAGGATGAAAATGCCTCAAAAGAGGCGATTGAGTCGAAGACCAAAGCCCTCACAGAGGCAAGCCACAAGCTTGCTGAAGCGATGTATGCCAAAGAAAACAATGCCCAAAATCCAAATCCCGGGGCAAGTAATAAAAAAGATGATGATGTCATCGATGCGGAAGTGGAGTGATAATTATCCACACGCACAAATCCCTGTTAGCAATAGGTTGCGCCACTGGCTAGTTAGGCAGGAGAGTAAAAGCGGGGCTAAGCTCTCCTAAGTGCTTAAAAATTTCAATTCGCATAAGCCTAGCAACAAAAACCCGCTCAAAATTTCACCCGCCCCGCCCTCAAAAAAAATCGGGCGAGTTGTGAAATTAAAAATCTCTAGTATTTAGAAGCGAAGCAAGACTTTACCATCTTGCAGAGCGCTCAAGAGATTCACTTTTGCCTTTGCAAAATCAAATCAAATATACAGTCTCTTTCTTGCTTGATTTTGCTAGGAATTTTTATATAATCACCCCAAAATTTTCACACAAAGGTTTCCTTTGGCACAAGAAACAAACAATCCAGAAATACAAATCATCCCGCTAATGTTTTGCTTTGACAAAAATTATGCCATCCCGGCGAGTGTGGCATTTTATTCATTGCTAAAAAACACCAAACCTATCTCTATGGGGGGGGGGGCAGATCCAATACAAACTCTATGTCCTCCACAATGACCTCACTGCCGATCAAATCGAAAAACTCCACCAAACTATCGCCCCATTCCCGCACGCAAAACTAGAATTTATCCCTACACAAAATCGTTTTAATGATATTTGGGAGGCACTCCCCTTAAAATCCCATTTTTCAAAAGAATTTTTCTACAAACTCATCATTCCAAGCGTTTTCCCCCAATACGACAAAATCATCGTTAGCGATGTGGATGTGGTGTTTTTAGACGATGTGAGCGAAAGTTTTTTGGCATTTGAGCCAGATACAAATGCCTATCTTGCAGGGATAAAATCCAATGACCCCGATAATATTTTCCCTCTTGTGGGCTGGAAAACAGGGTATAAAAACTTTTCTCCAGCAGAATTTGAAGCTATCAAGCGTGGCATAGGCGGGGGGTATTTCATTGCCAATCTCAAACAAATGCGCCAAGATAATATCGAACAAAAATTCCTTGACTATCTCCATAATAACGCCAAAAAACTTGTCCTAGCCGAACAAGATGTGCTTAATATCATCTGCTACCCCCGTATCCAAGCCCTCAGCCTCCGCCATATGATCGGGCACGGGTATTGGAAACATTATGGGCAAAATTGGGAAAAATTCACGCCAAAATTTTACTCACAAGAAGAAATCACACAAGCGAGACTTCACCCCATACAGCTCCATTATATCGGGGACAAAAAGCCCTGGCGCTACCCTGGTGAGCCAAAATCTAGCCTATGGTTTACCTACCTATGCCACACAGCTTTTGCACAAGAATTTTTTGAACAACTCCCAAAAACCATCATTGATCTCTACATCAAAAGTCGCTTGCCCTATCGGCTCAAATCCTATGTATGTAAAAATCCTCACTTCATCTTCACACGTGATTTTTACCAAAAGTTATACCGCAAGCTAAAAAACCTATTAAGATGAATATCAAAGATTTTCCGTTAAAATACGAGAAACTACATTCTGGAGAATCGCTTGAAAGGTATCATTTTAGCAGGTGGGAGTGGCACGAGACTCTATCCGACTACCCTCGCCCTATCCAAGCAGCTCCTCCCCATCTATGACAAACCGATGATTTATTACCCCCTCTCGGTGCTAATGCTTGCCAAAATCCGAGAAGTTCTCATCATCTCCACGCCCAAAGATCTGCCATTTTTTAAAGAAATTTTTGGTGATGGCAGTTGGCTGGGTATGGGTATCCAATACTGCGTCCAACAATCTCCTGATGGGCTTGCTCAAGGGCTTATCTTGGCAGAAAATTTTATCGGCAATGATGATATTGCCCTCATCCTTGGGGATAATATTTTTTATGGGCAGGGCTTTTATCCGATGTTAATAGAAGCCCAAAATAATGCCAAAAACGCCCAAGCTACGATTTTTGCCTACCCTGTCAAAGACCCTGAGCGATTTGGTGTTGTCTCATTCAACCAACAAGGCGAAGTGCTAAGCCTAGAAGAAAAACCCACAAAGCCTAAAAGCAAATTCGCAGTTACGGGGCTTTATTTTTATGATAATACAGCGATTAGCTTTGCCAAAAGCCTCCGGCCCAGCGGGCGAGGCGAGCTAGAAATCACCGATGTGAATATCGCCTATATGCAAGAAAAAAGGCTCAAAGTCCAGCTTCTAGGCAGGGGATTTGCCTGGCTAGATACTGGCACACACGATAGCTTGATCGAAGCGAGCAGTTTTGTGCAAACACTCGAACACCGCCAAGGCTACAAAATCGCCTGCCTAGAAGAAATCGCTTACAACAATCGATGGATCGGTGCGGATGAAATCGCCCAGAGATCGGAACAATTGCAAAAAAGTAGCTATGGAGGCTATCTCAAAATGCTTTTAGAAACCCAAACAATCCACTAAAAATGATTTTTAAACTTAGGAGATTTTTATGAAAATTAATAATTTTAATTCTGATGAAAAAATATTGCGCTACCCCGAAAAAATCGATCATTTTCTCAATTTTCACAAAACCTTAGTTGTCGCTGAGCTTGATCTTACCAACAAATGCAACCATCGCTGTCCGGGCTGTTGCGGGCATAATGAAAATAATGCCGAGCTCTCCAAAGAACAAGTCGAAGCCGTCGTAGCTGGTCTCAAAAGCCTTGATTGCAAAGGCGTGATCCTCTCAGGTGGTGGCGAGCCGACCATTAGCCCGCATTTTCAATACGCTATTTCCCTATTGAAAAAAGCCGGTATCAATATCGGGCTAAACTCGCACGGGATGAGCTTAGATGAATCCAAAGCCATCACGATTGCAAACAATTTGGAATATTTCCGCATATCCTTAGACGCTGGCAGTCCTGAAATGTATCAAAAAATACACGGGATGAAGCCCCACCATTTTGAAAAAACACTTGAAAATATCGCATTGTTTGCCCGCATCAAAAAAGAGCTAAATTCCAAAACCAGCTTTGGCGTGGGCTTCCTCACCTCAGAACTCACCCAATGCGATATGGAACCTTTTGTGCAATTAGTCAAGGGTGGAGGGGCAGATTTCGCACAATTCAGACCTTTCACGGGCAACACCCTCGATATTTTGCCAATCTTGAAAGATCTGCGTGAAAAATACGAAGATGAGCATTTCAAAATCGTTGCGAGTTATCAAAAATACAAAGAAATGAGCGATGTGAGCGATAGGGGTTATAGCAAATGCCACGGGATGTTTTTCTCCACGGTGGTTTCAGCTGATTTCAAAGTCTGGGCTTGCTTGCATTTTAGGCAAAGTGAGAAGCACTTTTTGGGCGATTTGCGCGAACAAACAATGGAGGAAATCTGGCGGGGTTCAAGAATCCGTGAAGTTTATGAATCCATCAATTGCGCTGAATGCCCCATTTTGTGCCGAAATGATAGCTTCAATCGCACGCTTGATCGCTTGAGCCTTGATATTACCAATAGCGAATTTTTATAAAAGGTCTACAATGCCCATCAATGTGAATAAACCCTATCTCCCTGACATCAAAAAATATCACAAATATTTAGATCAGATTTGGCAAAACAATCACCTCACAAATTTTGGTCCGCTCGCTTGTGCTTTGGAAGAAAAATTGCAAGAATTTCTAGGAGTCCCCAATCTATTGTTTGTAAGCAACGGCACGATTGCACTCCAAATCGCTTACAAGCTCGCAGGACTAAAAAAAGACGATAAGATCATCACGACACCATTTTCATTTGTCGCTACGACAAACACGCTCTTATGGGAGGGATTAAACCCTGTATTTTGCGACATTGACCCAAAAAGTTTTTGTATCGATACCAACAAAATCCTCCCCCTACTCACCACCGAAACCAAAGCGATCTTGCCTGTTCACGTTTTTGGGAATGCTTGCGATGTCAAAGCATTGCAAACCATTGCCAAAAAACACAACCTTAAAGTCATTTATGATGGTGCGCACGCTTTTGGGGTGAAATACGAGGGCAAAAGTATTTTTGAATATGGCGATTTTTCTACGCTAAGTTTCCACGCAACCAAACTCTTTCATACCATTGAAGGCGGGCTTGTGATAGCAAAAGATGAGGCAATGATCGCTGAGGCAAAAAAAATGATCAATTTTGGGCTTGAAAACTCTTTGCCTAGTGCCTTAGGTATCAATGCCAAAAATAGTGAATTTCACGCAGCTATGGGATTGTGCGTGCTTGAAGATTTGGATTTCATAACCCAAGAAAGGCAAAAAATCTGGGAGTATTATCACCAGCACCTCAAAGATGATTTTGCACTCCAAAGTCTCCAAGCAGACAACAACAATCACCATTATTTCCCTATCCTCTTTGAGGAAGAATCTGCGTTGCAAAAAGCCCTGCTTAAGCTCAATGAAGCCGATATTTTTCCACGGCGATATTTTTACCCCAGCCTCAATACCCTCAAACACCATCACACCAATGTAACCTGCCCGATTTCAGAGGATATTTGTAGCAGGATTTTATGCTTGCCAATATATGTAGGGCTAGATCAAACAACACAAGATAAAATCATTAGGATACTCAAATGAAACCCTCCATAACAAAACCCACCATCAAGCTAAAAATCACCGACTGGTGGAGCAACGAAGACTTTGATCAAAATTATTTTGTCAGAATGCTACGCAAAAAATACAATGTCATTGAAGATGAAAACCCCGATTATCTCCTTTATTCGGTCTTTGGCTGCAAACACGCCCAATATGATTGTGTCAAGATTTTTTATACGGGTGAAAATATCTGCCCGGATTTCAATGCCTGCGATTATGCGATCGGTTTTTATCATATTGACTTTGAAGACAGATATTTACGCTACCCGCTTTATTTTCTGTATGAAAAGGACCTCGAAAGGGCATTGCACAAGCACGAAACACCCGCCAAAGAAAACAAAACGAAATTTTGCAACTATATCTATTCACATTCTAATGGCTCGAAATTACGTGAGGAATTTTTTGACTTGCTTTCTCAATACAAAAAAGTCGATAGCGCGGGTAGCTATCGCAACAATATCGGCGGGGCATTGCCGATTGTTGGGGGTGATTTTGCAACTTCCAAATATACATTTTGTAAGGATTACAAATTCTCCATTGCCTTTGAAAACTCCTCTACACACGGCTACACAACCGAAAAAATTATTCAAGCTTTTGGAGCAGGAACGATCCCGATTTACTGGGGAGATGAGACAATTGCTACGGGGGGGGGGGCTGAATCAAAAAGCGTTTATCAATGCCCATAACTTCAAAACCTTGAATGATCTCCTCGAGCAAGTCATTGCTATTGATAAAGATGAAAATTTATTTAAACAAATGCTTTCCCAACCTGTCTTTGCAGACCCTACGTTTGTGCCAAAAAAACAAGCAGAAATGCTCGCATTTCTTGATAATATTTTTTCACAAACACCCAAGCAAGCCAATCGCAGAAAAAATGAATATTTTTTTAAAAACTACGATTTTGATTACAAGTTAATGACTTCTTTGCTACAAACCAGAGAAAGATTTGCTAAAACCCTGCTTATCAGGATTCTAAAGAAGCTAAAAATTATAAAACTCATCAAAAAAATATTCCCATTCAAGCCATAGAATCGTGCGATAATTTTAGATATTTTAAGGTAAAATGCTCTAATTCCAATCCAAAAATAAGGCATTGTCTTTGGCACGCAATAGTTTTTATACCCAAGAAGAACTCCAAAATCTAGGCTTAAAATCCCTAGGAAAAAATGTCCTCTTGAGCAAAAAAGCCAGCATTTATGATGCTAAAAATATTTCCATAGCAAGCAATGTGCGTATTGATGATTTTGTGATCTTATCGGGGCATATCAATATTGGCAATTTTGTCCATATCAGCACAGGCAGTGTGTTAATGAGCAAGGAAGCGGGTATTATTTTGGAGGATTTTTCTTGTGTGAGTATCCAGTGCAAGATTTTGGGCTCAAGCGATGATTTTACTGGCGAGGCTTTGGTAGGACCTTGTGTGCCTATGCAATACCGCCAAATCACCTCCAAACCCATTGTTTTAGCACAACATTCGCTTTTAGGTTGCAATTCAGTCATCTTGCCCGGAGGAGGTCTTGCTACAGGCGTGAGCGTGGGGGCGATGAGCCTAGTAAATCGAAAAACCCGCCCGTGGGGAATATACTTTGGTATTCCAGCCAGAAGAATCGCTGAACGGAGCAAGGAACTTTTAGAGCTAAAAAAAGCTTTCCAAACAACTTTCACAAACTCCGAAAAAGCGCCTGTAGATGGGGGGGGGGGCTTAACAAAACCCTTTGATAGCCTCACGCAAATTGCCCCGGTTTGCGATGTTGGTTTTTTGGAGAAAGTCGCCTGATGAAAACTGCGCACTTTTCTCCAAGATCCAAAAACCCATCGCCAACACACAAAATAAAACTATTTGTTTTTAGTGATAATCTTTTTATCCTCCAAAATGCCACAAAGATTTTTGATCGCTATGATTTAGATGTCAAATATTTTTGCTCGCCCAAATCAAGTGCTATTCTCGAAAATTTCCCCTCTATTTATGCAAAAGAACTCAAAAATTCTTATGAAGATTTGCTTGATTTTGATTTGGGATTTTCTCTCCATAGCAGGCAAATTTTCCCTGAAATGCTTGTAAAAAATGTGCAATGTATCAATCTCCACCCCGGTTTCAATCCCTACAATAAAGGCATTTTCCCGCATATTTTTTCTCTGATCAACAAACTACCCACAGGCGCAACACTCCATATTATGGATCATCAAATCGATAATGGCAATATCATCGATCAGATCCAAATCATCCCGCAAACCAGCGATACATCCTTGAGTTTGTATCAAAAGATCCAAGAAGGCGAAATCGCTCTGTTGGAAAAAAATCTCCCCAACATACTAGAGAAAAATTTCAGCACAAAAACCCCCGCCAAAGGCAACTATAACTCCAAAAAAGATTTTGAAAATCTTTGTAAAATTGACCTTACTAAAACGCTCACATTCGCACAAGCGATTGATTATCTCAAAGCCTTGAGCCACCCGCCTTATCATAATGCTTATTTTATCGATGAAAACCAAAATAAAATCTATGTCTCTTTGCAACTAATCGCTAATAATTCAATGGGGGGGGGGGCATTAGATAGCCCCTGCCTCAATCCCTCTCTTGCCTCACACTTCACACACCCTATCGACCTTAGGCTTGCCATATGAAAAACATACTCTTCATCGGTGCGGGTGGATTTGGGAGTGAGTGTTACCAGTATTTACTCGATGTAATGGCAATCGATAAAAACATTGGTTTTAAAGGATTTTTATCTACGAGTAATGATTTATATCCTTATGGGTTAGAGCATTTATTTTTAGGTCATTATGATGATTATGATTTTAAGCAAGATGATTATGTTGTGATTGCGATTGGGAATGTAATAGCAAGATATAAGATTTATCATTTGCTTAAAGCTAGAGGGGTGAAGTTTTATAATCTGATTTCTCCCAAAGCGTTTATTACTCATCTCGATCATATTGGGGAAGCCAATGTGATAGGACCTTTTAGTTCGCTAGGGTTAAATACCATTATCGGCAATGCAAACATCATCGGTCCTTATGCCCTCGTTGGACACGACTGCCAAGTGGGAAATTATAATTTTATCAGCTCCTATGCCTCATTTGGCGGGGGTGCAAGCATTGGGGATTGCAATTTTTTAGCCCACAAAGCCACGCTCACTCCCAAAACCATCATCGCAGACAACTGCACCATATCGGCAAACTCCGTAGTAAGCAAAAAACTCAAAGCAAACACCATCGCCCTTGGCAACCCTGCTGAAATCATCGGCGAAAATCCAGCCATTCCAGCCATTCCATCATTCCCAACAAGGAGCATAAATGACACACCCCACCGAAAGTAAAGTTGAAAATATCGAAGAAAAAATCAAGCAAATCATTTCTGAGTTGCGACCTGATATTGAGCTAGAGCCACAGATCGAATTTATCAATGATGGGATATTTGATTCTTTTGACATCATTTCGCTCGTCGCTGCACTTGATAAAGCATTTGGCATTTCCATAGATGGGAGCAAAATCACCCCGAGGTATTTCAACACCCTCACAGATATCCAAACGCTCATAGAGGAAAGCAAGCGATGAATTTCAATTTTTTTGGAAAAAAAATCTCCTCCATCATCACCATCCTGCCAGAAAATGAAAGTTTTTTTGATGATGAAATCAATAACTACAATTTCCCGCCAAAAAAATCAAAAATCCTCAAAGAACTGATGGGGTATGAAAAGCATAGGATTGCCTCCCCAAACACTTTGGCATCTGATTTTATCATTGCAGGATTCCAACATCTTTTTTCGCAAAATATCGTAGAAAAAGACACGATTGATGTTTTGATTTATATCACGCAATCCCCTGATTATCTTGTCCCACAAACCTCGACGATTATCCAACAGGAAGTCGGGCTGAAAAAAGATATATTATGCTTCGATCTTAATCAAGGCTGTGCGGGCTTTATCCACGGGCTTTTTCAAGCATTTTTTATGCTAGAAAACCCCCGTATCCAAAAAGTAGCCATCGCCAATACCGATGTCTTGAGCCATAAAGTCAATCCAAAAGACCGCAATAGCTACCCGCTCGTCGGTGATGGCGGGAGTATTACCATCGTGGAACGCTCCCATATCAAAAGTGAAATCTTTTGTTTCAACCAAACCTTTGGAGAAAATGCCCTCGCTATCCATATCCCTGCTGGAGGATTCAAGTTCCCTAGCACCGATGAAACAGCAAAAGATTTTGAAGATGAAGATGGCAATATCAGAAATCTCAACAATCTTGTAATGCAAGGGGCTTCAGTCTTTAGCTTCGTGCAAGAATATGTCCCCATAATGGTGGATTCTCTCCTCAAAGAGAGCAAAATCGCCAAAGAAGCCATTGATTTTTTTCTCTTCCACCAGCCTAATAAATTTATGCTTGAAAAGCTCGCAGACAAACTGCAAGTCCCTCGTGAAAAAATGCCTAACAATATCGTGCAAAATTTTGGCAATGGGAGCGGGATCACCATCCCCCTTACTATTTGCTTCAATCTCGCTACCAACACCGAAAAATCCCTAAAAGTCTGCTTTGGGGGCTTTGGTGTGGGATTGACACTTGCAGGTATTGTGATGGATTTAGAAAAAATCCCTCACCTCCAAATCATCACCCTAAAGGAACAAAATGCAAGCCCTGCTAGATAAAATCCAAGATCTTCTTGATAGTGAAAATGTAACCCCCCAATCAAAATTAGATGACTTTCAAGAATGGGATAGCCTTTGTATGGTCGCCCTGATCGCATTTGCACAAAAATATTATCACGCCTCTATCACTATCAACCAACTTATGACTTGCCAGACAATCCAAGATATTTGTATGCTCATCAAAGAAAGTGCTGGGGGGGGGGGCAGGCTAACGATTAGCCACACATCTTTGTGGCATTTTTATCCTCCATATCTCTTATCTCTCTACCCCACAAATTCAGTGCAATCCCCATTGATTGCCACCCCCATCACAAAGAATGTCGCGTGAGTAAGAAAGTTTTTGAACTAGCCTTTATTGGTGGGGGGCTAAACTCAGCGATCGGTTATACGCATTTTATAGCCTCTCAAATGGATCACCGCTTCAAACTCAAAAGCGCTTGCTTCAGCAAAGACCCATCCATCAACGCACAAACCGCCGAGCTTTGGGGTGAAAACGACCTCCGACTGCACCAAGATTGGCAAACCTTGCTCGAAATGGAAAAAAACAAAATCGATGCGGTTTGTATCCTCACACCCACGCCCTCACACAAACAAATTGTCTCCAAAGCGCTCCAATTAGGTCATAATGTCATTTGTGAAAAAACACTCTGTATGGACCTACAAGAAGCGTTAGAAATCCAAGAAATCCTCAAGCAAACGCAAGGATTTTTAGCCATCACTTACAACTACACCGGTTATGCGATGTTACGAGAACTCCGCGCGATGATTACAAAAGGGGATTTTGGCATTATCCACAATATCCAGATCGAAATGCCCCAAGAAGGTTTTTTGCGCTTAGAGCAAGACAAAAAACCTCATCCACAAAAATGGAGAATGCAAGATGGCACGTTACCTATCATTTCGCTCGATTTGGGTGTTCATTGCCAAAATATTGTCAGTTTTTTGACCCATCAATCCCCTACCCAAGTGGTGGCGACCTCAAAAAGCAACGGGCATTTTAGCCATATCATCGATGATGTGAATATATTGGCTTGTTTCCAAGAAAATCTCATCGTTAATATGTGGTATTCAAAATCCGCACTCGGACACCGAAATGGGCTAAAAGTCAGCGTATATGGGCAAAAAATGAGTGCAACTTGGATACAAAACCATCCAGAAGAACTCCTTATCAACACCCAAAATGGTGAAAAAATCATCAAAGACAGAGCCTCCCCCCTAGATACCAACACCGCAAAACTCCCCCGATACAACCGCTTCAAAGCCGGTCATCCTGCCGGATTCATCGAAGCGTTTGGCAATTATTACAACGACATCGCCAATGCTTTAGAGCAGTTTTATCACGAAAAAAAATGGACTTCAGACTATGTATTTGGGATCACTAGTGCGATAAAAGAGCTTGCCTTTCTCGAAGCTGTCGCCAAGTCTTCTCAAAGCCAAAAATTTGAAGCCATCGACCCTGTGCCAATGAGAAAAAGGGGGCAAAAATGAGTTTTTCTGTCATTATCCCTTTTTATAATGCACAAGATTTTTTACCCCAAAGCGTTCAGAGCGTTTTAAATCAGCTTGGAAAGTTTGATTATGAAATCATCTTGGTTGATGATGGCTCTAGTGATACAAGCTATCGTCTTGCCACAAAGCTCAAGCAAAATCACCCCGAAAAAATCCATCTCTATAGCAACCCGCAAAATCTTGGACCCGGGATCGCTAGAAATCTTGGGATAAAAAACGCTTCAAAAGATTGGATAATCTTTTTGGATTCTGATGATAGCCTCAAAAACAACCTATTCATAGAGGTCCAAAAACAAATCCAAGAAAATCCTCTCACAGACCTCATTAGTTATGATTTTGATTATGCACAAAATACTGCTGGGGGGGGGGGCAAATATATGAGAGAAGATATGAGAAAAGATATGCTTAGCCTAAAAAAACCTCGATTATCCCTGATAAAAGATTATATTTCCTTGCAAATGGATGGCTCAGCGATTTTTACCGCATTTAGGAAAAATTTTTTACTCCAAAATAATATTTTATTCACGCAGTTTTTTCACGAAGATGTGTATTTTATGTTTCAAGCCTATTATCACGCAAACCATAGGCTTGTCATTGAGAAAAAACTCTATACCAAATCCAATCGCAAACATTCCATTGTCAATTCCATTGACACCCGACATATCGATGGATTTTTCAATGCTTATGATAGGATTTATCAAGATATTTACCACAAAAAAGAACTTTTAGAATCCTATGTCAAAGGCATTGTAGGGGTTTTTGCCATCAAGATTAGAGACATCAACGCGTTTGCCAAAGACAAAATGGCACTTTATGAATACCTCTATAAAAAAGTTGCCATCTATAAGCAACAAATCCCATCGCAAAAATTCCCTCAAAAATTCCCTATTGAGACAAAGTATTTTAAAATTTTCAATCTCTTTGTCAATAGCTTCAAAAATAATCAAAAAGAAACATTCCAAAACGCCCTGCAAGATCTCCTAGAAAAATCTTGGAGTTGCTATGATTTGCACCATTCGATTTTTTTAGCACCCGATGAGATTCGTGCGTGTTGCAAGCGGTTTTTTGTTGGTGGGGTCAAAAAAGGCGATGTGATTTTGCACAAAATCGCACCCAACACCCCAAAAGAAGCCATTTATAACCAAATCCTAACCTCCAAACAAAAGCTATTTAGCCGTATCAATGCCGGCAATGCCTCTGAATGCAATGGTTGCCCCCATCTGGAGTTTAAAAAATGGGAAAAGCTTGATCGCCTAAAATTTGAAAGAATTTCGTTTGAATACCATAGTATTTGCAATATGAGATGTGTGTATTGCAGTGAAAAATACTATGGCGGGAAAGCCCCGCTTTATGATGTGGCAGGCTTGATAGATTTAAGTATCGAAAATGGCGCATTCAGCTCCTGCAAAAGCATTGTTTGGGGTGGTGGCGAACCCACGATTGAAAAATCTTTTGATCCTATCATCACAAAAGTTGCCACACAAATCCCTTTCAAACAAATGGTTATCACCAACGCCCTCAAACATTCCCCTACTCTCCAAAATCTTATCGATAATAACCAAGCCACCATCACCACAAGCATTGACGCAGGCAATGAGGCTAATTTCAAGCAGATCAGAGGTGCGAATGGTTTGCAAAAAGTTTTTAAAAATCTTGCACTCTATGCAAAAAATAACCCCAGCAATATCACCATCAAATACATTTTAATGCCAAACAATCACTCCAAAGCGGAGCTAGAAGATTTTGTAAGCCAGATAAAAAGCTACAGCCTCCAGCAATGCAACTTCCATATCAGTTGCAATTTCAACGAAGCAAGCGTGCAAGAAGACATTATCAAATCCGCCATTATTTTATACGCCTTGATCCAAAATATCGGGGCAAAAGTCCTATTTTTTGATGAACTTTTGCGGATGCGTATCGCTATCAACTCCCCTGAAGAGCTAGAAACCATCAAAAAATACCTCCAAAAAATGGGTCTTGATTCCGTGCTAGAATCCCCATCAAACTACCAAAAAGTCTGCATCTGGGGAAGTGGCATCCAAACCCAAATACTACTCAAAAAATCCATCTTTTTTTCAAAAATCCCCTCGGTTGCAATCATCGATTCTAATAGCGAGATGATTGGCAAAACACTAATGAATAAAACCATCAAGGCCCCCAAAGACTTCCTCGAAGACAATTGCCCCATCCTTATTTCCGCCGTTCAAGGCACACCAAGAATCTATCAAGAATTTTTACAACTAGGCTTTGATGAAAAACGCCTAATAAAAGGAATCATATTATGAAAATATCCCGCCCTTATGAGTTGCTTTCACGAGACAAAAATATCCCGCTCAACAAAACCGCTGGGCGATTTTATTTTGAAAAATTTATCCACACATTTCACAAAGATGATAAATATTTTAGCGCCCTTTTTGGCTATAACAATCCCAGCCCAGAAGACAAGCAACATATCTTCAAAAAATTTGTTTGTATTATCAATCTTGAAACCAATGCCTACTGCAATCGGACCTGCGGTTACTGCCCGCTAAGCTTTTTTGATAGAAAAAGCAAAAATCCTAAACATTTCAAAGAAATTAGCATTACCGATGGATTGTTTTCAAAAATCATCGATGAACTCGCCCAAATCCATTACGCCTCGACCATATCGCTCAATCTCTACAACGAGCCTCTTTCAGATATTCATCTCTTCAAGAGGATTGCAGAAATCAAATCCAAACTCCCAGATGTGTTTTTGCGATTTAATTCCAACGGCGATTTGCTTGATAAACCCACCTTAGAAAGGCTCGCAGATTCCGGGCTTGATTCTATCAATATCACCTTACACACACTAAAAAATGAAGTCTATAACGATAAAAAATCCCAAACCAAAATCGAGCGTTTCTATCACAGGCTAGCCCTCCCGCTCCCAGAATTGCAGATAAATGAAAATAAAAATATCACCTCAAGCCTACAGATTGGCAATCTATTGATGTTGGTCAATACATCCAACTGGGGGGCTTTTGGAAATGACAGGGGGGGGGGGATTAAAGAATTGAGTATCCAAGGACGCACGCAACCTTGTCCGAAGGTTTTTAGGGAGATGAATATCGATTATTTAGGCAATGTGTTTTTATGTTGCAATATTTTCCCTGATGATCCCAAAAATAAGCCCTTGGGCAATCTGAATGAGCATTCATTATTTGAGATTTTTGCCTCCAAAAAACTTGCCAAATTTAGGCAACATTTATTTGACTTTTCTGAAAAAATGTCGCCTTGTGCTACGTGCAACGAAGAATCCTTTGATGATGGGCGGTCAAATCATGATAATGTCTTAGAAAAAATCAAACAAGGAGCTTCTTTTGAATAATATCATCACAGACAAAAAACCAAAACAAACCACACTGGCATTTATCAAAAAATTTTTGCAACCAAGCACCAAGCGCTATATCCTCGGCACAAACGCCTATGCCAAAAGCATTTTTGATGCGCTCAAAAATCAAGGACTAGTCATTGAAGCATTTGTAGATGATTTTACAAAAGAAACCTCCTTTGAGGGCATTAAAATCATCACCCGCCACCATCTCCAGTCGCTCTGTGGTGGCAGTGTCATCGTTGCAGCCACGACAAACAAAACCAAAAGCGTAATCCAAACCATCAAAGCCTTGAATGAAAAACTCGATGTCTTAGATTATTTTAGTTTCCAAAAACACAGCGCCCTCCCCTTGCTTGAGGTGCAATTCCCCGATGAGACCCAAGACCCTATCCGCAAGACATTTGCCGATTTTAGAGAGGATTTCAAACAGCACCGCCAAAACTACCAAGATATTTTTGAACGATTCGCCGATGAAAGATCCAAAAATGAATTTAGCAGTATTATCAATTTTCGCCTGACCCAAGATATGGACTTTTTGCAAGATTTTGATTTTAGAATGCACGAGCAGTATTTTGAGGATTTTTTGCCTAATCCAAAAGTATTTTTTGACATCGGGGGTTATCAAGGCGAGACCTCACTAGAGTTTATCAAACGCACCCCTGATTATGAACATATCTATATTTTTGAACCCAGTGAAAAAAATATCAATCTCGCCAAAGAATATCTGCACGCCTATAAAAATATTGATTTTTTCGCTATCGGTGTAGGCAAAGAAAAGCAAACCCTCTTTTACAAAAACCAAACCAAGCAACAAGACACTTCCAATCATATCACCCATTATGCAAAAGAGGGCACCCAAGCACTCCCAATCGACTCCATTGACGCCCTCATCGCTGAATCGAAGATTTCGCAAAAAGTGCTCAATGGGGGGGGGGCAATGATAAAAATGGATATTGAAGGTGCAGAGAGGGACGCATTATTGGGAATGAAACAAACCATCACTTCCTATCACCCGACTTTGGCGATCTGTGTGTATCACCGCTTTGATGATTTTCACAAAATCCCCGAGTTGATTTTGGGAATCCGTGATGATTACACCATCTTTTTTCGGCATTACTCTGAAACGCTCGATGAAAGCGTGATGTTTTTTGTCCCCAAACCAAAACACAAAGGATACCAATGAAAAAACTCCTGATTGCTGGAGGGAAGTTTTCAGACATTCCCACCATCAAATCCGCCCAAAAGCTCGGCTATCACGTCATCACCAGTGGCAATAATCCGAGCGATCTCGGTCATCTACACGCCGATGAAGTTGCTTTGGAAGATTATGCCGACAAAGAAGCAATGCTAAAACTTGCCAAAAGCTTAGATATTGACTTGCTTATCCCCTCGTGTGATGATGTCTCAGCCCTCACCTGTGCGTATATAGCCCAACATCTGGCTGTGGGGCATTTTGATAGCTTTGCCACGGCTGAGATCCTTCATCACAAAGATCGCTATAGAGAATTTGCCAAACAACACCAAATCGACACGCCTTTTGCACTCGGCTTTGAGGATTTGCAATCAGCAAGTGCGGGGATCAAGGCGCATTTTAAGGATCAAAAAATCATCATCAAGCCCGTCGATAATGCTGCGGGCAAAGGGATCTCCACCCTAGAACCCCACGCTAATGATGAGCAGATAAAAGATGTGGTGCAAAAGGCATTTGAAGCTTCTTTGGCAAAACGAATCGTGGTGGAAGAGTTTATCACCGGGAGCAAGCACGGCTTTAGCACGATTTTAAAAGATCAAAAAGTTATATTTTATTTTTATGATAACGAACAATATCACTACAACCCCTATGCGGTATCAGGCACGACGACTTCAAGCTTTTTCACCCCTCAGATGATCCAAAAACTCATCAAAGACATCGAAAAAATCGCTTGTCTACTCCATCTTGCTGATGGGATATTCCATACCCAAACCATCATCAAACCGCTTGGAAATGGAAAGTTTCAGCCCATCATTATCGAGGCGTGCAGGCGCGGGGGCGGGGATTTGTATATGCAGTTTGTCTCAATAGCGTGCAATCTCGATTATGCTAGGCTTGTCATCGAAGCCATCAGTGGTGCGCCCATCACGCCACTTAAGCCAAATCATAGAAAGTTTTTTGCACGCCAATGCGTGATGAGCAAGCAAACGGGTATTTTAGAAGCAATCGTTTTTGAAAATGCGATCCAAGAAAATTTGATAGATAGCTTGATGTGGCACAAAAAGGGCGATGAAATCGCAGATACGAGGCTTTATAAAGCCGGTATTGTGTTTTTGGAATTTGCTTCACAACAAGAAATGCAAGAAAAAATCAACCACCTTGACAAATATATTGCCTTTAGATTCACGAATGGGGGGGGGGCATAGCAAATAAAGTCTTTGTCTGCCTCACCCCTATAAATTCTCCTGCTTATTTTTGCAATCCCAAACCCTCAATTCCAGCTTCTTATCCCTCTGATCTCATCAATGGAGTGGCGATATGAAAAACATACTCTTCATCGGTGCGGGTGGATTTGGGAGTGAGTGTTACCAGTATTTACTCGATGTAATGGCAATCGATAAAAACATTGGTTTTAAAGGATTTTTATCTACGAGTAATGATTTATATCCTTATGGGTTAGAGCATTTATTTTTAGGTCATTATGATGATTATGATTTTAAGCAAGATGATTATGTTGTGATTGCGATTGGGAATGTAATAGCAAGATATAAGATTTATCATTTGCTTAAAGCTAGAGGGGTGAAGTTTTATAATCTGATTTCTCCCAAAGCGTTTATTACTCATCTCGATCATATTGGGGAAGCCAATGTGATAGGACCTTTTAGTTCGCTCGCCTACAATGCCAGACTTGGTAATGCTAATCTCATTAATTCAGGTTGTGCCATCGGACACGATAGCGTGATTGGCAATTACAACGTCATTGGTTCTTTTAGTGGCTTTGGGGGCTTTAGCTCGCTTGGTGATGGCAACTATTTAGGCACTCGCATCACATTATTACCCAAAGCAAAAGTAGGCAATAACAACAAGATTTCAGCAGGGAGTATTGTTTTTAGACGCCTCAAGGATAATGTTTTGGCTTTTGGCAATCCTGCTGAAGTCATCGGCGAAAATGAAATATTCCAATTCAATTAAAAGGAGAACATATGGAAAAAGTTTATGAAAAATTACAAGATCTTTTGGAGGTTGAAAGCCTCTGTGATAGCGATATTTTAGACGATTTTGAAGACTGGGATAGCCTAAGTATCATCACCCTTATCACATTTTTGGACAAGGAATATGGTGTCAATCTCTACACCCAAGACATCAAGGGGGCAAAATCTGTGGGCGATCTGATAGCCCTTATTGAGAGCAAACGCAAATGAAACCTGTTGTTTTGCTTACCGGCGGGAGTTCGGGCATTGGTTTGGGAATTGCCAAAGCGTTGGCAAAATCCTATCAAATCGCTTTTATCGTGCGTAATGTTGGGAAAATGGGGGCATTGTTGCAGACATTTCCCAATCCCAATGAACACAAGATTTTTGAATGCGATTTGAGTGATATAAAAAATGTAGAAAACACGATGGTAACCATCAACAATGAATTAAAAATATTTGCTTTCATTCATTCAGCAGGTATCAATTATGTCTCTTATGCCAAACATTTTGATTACCCATCAATGCTAGAGTGTGCGAATGTCAATATATATTCAGCGATGAGTATTGTTAAATTTTTGCTTAAAAAAGCCCAAAAACCATATCTCAAAAATATCATTTTTATTTCTAGCATTTCTGCTATCAAGGGTGCTTGTGGCGATGGACTATATGCTTGCACCAAAGGGGGAATAGATGCTTATATGAAAGTTTTATGCAAGGAAGTTGCCCCGGATATACAGGTCAATTCGATATTACCCGGCACAATTTTTGGCACGGATACAACCACAAAAATCTACACTGAAGAGCAAAAACAAGATGTGCTAAAAAAATACCCCCTCGGTGAGGGGAGACCTGAAGACATCGCTTCTGGCGTGATGTTTTTGCTCCAAAACAGATGGGTAACGGGCCAGCAACTCATCATCGATGGGGGATTTTGCGCCTAAGGGGGCTTTAACCTATAAAACCGGGTTGATGACAAGCAAAGCTTGGCTGACAAGATGGTTACTTTAGGAGGAGAGCCGTTTTAAAAAGAGAGAACTGCTTATCTCTTTTAGGCTCACACGGCGATTGCAATGTGCGACAAAAGGAGCATAGCAATACGCCCAAACCTTGTTTCACTCCCCGAAGTGGTCTTCAGGTTCACGCAGTGAATCGAGCAAAAATGATAGAGGCTTTCGCCTGCTGGCTTTTCTAGTGCTTTAAAGCTTTCTTATCGCAAAAGAAAAGGGGTATTATCCCACCCCTAACCCCTCCCTTAACCCACGAAAAGAATAAGCGCCGCTTTTCTTTTCGGCAATCAAGGGAGGGGAAGTCGTTTGCTTGTGTCTCCTTGCGAAAAATCGGCGGTTGCACTTCAACAACCTTATTTCCGATTTTTCACAGCACACAAGCAACGACAAAAGACATTTTTTTACTCGGTTTGCCTTTTTGGCAAACCTGAAGACCACTACAGCAGGCAAAGCCCGCTTTCGCTCCTAAAGTTATTTGACCCACCCGCCCGAGTTATTCCCTGCATTCGCAGGTCATCAACCCGTTTTCTAAGGATTTGCGGTCTGGAATTGTTACCCAAAAAAGCAATCTACGCTCTTTCACCCTATCTGCTAAGGGGGCGGGTCAGGGGGTAGGGGTTGTTAAGGGGATTTTCACCCGCCCGCCCATCTGGGCGGACTTCGTAAGGAGAGGCGTTAAAAAACATAACTGCTTATGTTTTTTAGCCTCGCACGGCGATGGTTTTATGCGACTTTTAAGGAGCATAACCATACGCCTAAAGCGGGCTTTGCCTGCTGTAGTGGTCTTCAGGTTCAGTTTTTTATAAAAAACTGAACCGAGTAAAACTTAATGACAAAAAGGAATCCAATGGAAAATAAAAATCTCATTCTCTTCACACACCATCACCAACATATCACCAAGCAAAGCTTCTTAGAAGCGTTGCTTGAGATCAATGCGCACGAATGCGAATATCTCTTCATCCATTCGGAGCTAAACTTTGGCGCGCCCAACCCGCAAATAGCCAAAAAAGAGCTTTTAGCAGAGATTGTTGATGTTTTTGCAAATCTAGGCATCCCCAATCTCATCGTCCCGACCTTTAGTTTTAGCTTTTGTGCCAAAGAAGATTTTGACTTATGCAAGACCAAATCGCCGATGGGAATTTTTAGCGAATATTTTAGAAAACTCCCCAATGCCAAACGGACTATCGACCCATTGATGTCTTGTGCGCTCATTGGCAAAGACCATAGCTTGCTAGAAATCTCACACCACTCCTGCGGGAAAGGGAGTTTGTTTGACAAACTGCACCATAAAAACGACGTCAAATTCCTCTTTTTTGGCAATAAAGTGAATGATTGTTTTACATATTCTCACTACATTGAAAGGGTGCTTGAAGTCCCTTATCGCTATGACAAATCCTTTGAGGGCAATATCATTTTAGGAGACAAAACCTATCAAGATAGCTTTATCTTGCCCGTGCGATATGCCAATGTTGAGCCTTTTGGCGATGATAGGATGAGCCGATTGCTAAAAAATGCAACCACAGAAACAAAAATCGGAAATTCTCAAATCCAAATAGTAGATGAAAAAACTGCCTACACACATATCTGCGAGGCGATAAACAAAAATAGTGATTTTATGCTCAAAGCCCCCTATGCAAGAGACTTTCTCGACAAAACCTATATCTATGAAAAAAAGGTTGCGCTATGAATTACACACTCCTTAGTGGTGGGACTTCAGACATCGGTAAAGCCATCGCACACACTCTAGGCAAAGACCATACACTCCTTTTGAGCGCTCGAGATGAAAAAAAGCTCGAAAAAATCTTACTTTCACTGCCTCGTGATCTGCCCCATCAAGCATTACCACTTGATCTCAATGATATTGCAAGTATCAAGCCGGCTTTGGAAGCTTTTGTGCTTTCAAAAGAGGCTAAAAATGTAGAATGGGGGGGGGGCAGGCAAACAAGGGGGATAGAAACCTTTATCCATTGTGCGGGGTATGTTGGCTTTGGGGCGATGAAACATTTTGATTATGCCAATGCCTTAGTAAGTTTCAATGTCAATCTATTGAGTTGTTGTGAGATTATCGCCACGCTTTTAAAAAAATCCAATCAAAATGCGCTTAAAAATATTATTTTGATTTCGAGCATATCTAGCTTGCGGGGATACAAAGGTAGTAGTATCTACGCAGCAGCCAAAGCAGGGCTAGATGCTTTGGCAAGGAGTTTATGCGATGAATTAACCCCCAACGTCAAGATAAATTCTATTCTCTTAGGACCTATCCCCACAAAAGCCAATGCTTACTTAGATCAAAGCCCTTTGAACACACCCCATATCGCACAAGGAAGTTGCGAGGATGTGGCGGGATTGGTAGCGTTTTTGTGTTCAAAAGCTTCTAGCCATATCAATGGGCAAAATATCGTCCTTGATGGTGGCAGAAGCGTGATGGGTAGATAAAACTACTGCTAGGATTATGTTATAATGGGCTTAAATTACGCCCCAAAAATAAGATTTAATAGGCAAAAAATGAAAATCAATCTCATCGAATACCTACAAGAAACGCTTCAATCCGCCCCAGATAAAATCGGGATACAAGACCAACACCAAGCAGTTAGTTTCAGGGATTTTTACACAAAAAGCACGTATTTATCCACCCATTTGATAGATACACTATCCCAATATTGGTCCCCCCCCCCCGCTAAGGTTTTGACATCACTTCTCCCGACTATCCCCTCCCAAACTATCGCTATCTTTTTACCCAAAAGTATTGAAGCACTTATAAGCATTGCTGGGATTTTGCTTTCTGGGAATGTGTATATGCCTCTAGATATTAAAAGCCCATCGCAGAGACTCCAAGCGATTTTACAAAATATCATCCCTGAATGTATCATTACCGATAGCACCCACAAAGCTAAGCTTGAGGGGATTTTTCCAAAAGAAAAGATTTTATTGGTAGAAAATCTTTTAAAACCAGCTACGACAATCAAGACAAACTTTGCTTCCCGAATCGATACCGATCCGGCGTATATCATCAATACATCGGGTTCAACAGGCGTGCCAAAAGGGGTGGTAGTATCCCATCGGAGTGTGATTGATTATATCGAATGGATTTTGGGCGAACCTCGCATTTGCCCGTCTGTAAATGATGTGATTGGGAATCAATCGCCATTTTATTTTGATAACTCCGTGCTAGATATTTATCTTTGTTTTTTCACCGGAGCTAAACTCGTTCTTATCCCAGAAGAAAAGTTTATCTTCCCTGCAGACTTGCTCGAATATCTCACCGCAAAACAGATCAATTACATATTTTGGGTGCCTAGCGTGTTAAAAAACATTGCCAAAAACAAGTTGCTCCCCTCTTTTCTCCCCAACCTCAAGACCATTTTGTTTGCTGGAGAAACTATGCCGACTAGAACCCTTAATTATTGGCAAAAATTTTACCCCCAAGCAACATTTGGCAATCTCTATGGGCCGACCGAAATCACCGTTGATTGCACATTTTATATCATCAATCGTGATTTTAGAGATGATGAAACCCTGCCGATTGGGACTTCGTGTCGCAATGCTGAAGTAATGCTGTTGGATGAAAATCTATCCCCTATCATTCTGCCAGAGACTATCGGTGAAATCTGTGTGCGTGGGGGCTGTCTCTCGCTAGGCTATTACAACGATTTGGAAAAAACCAATGTGGCTTTTATCCAAAACCCTCTGCATTCTCACTATCCCGAAAAAATCTACAAAACAGGCGATTTGGGTTATTTCAACCAAAGGGGCGAAATCGTGCTAGTCGGCAGGAAAGATCATCAGATCAAACACAATGGCTATCGTATCGAACTTGGTGAAATCGAAAAGGCATTGGCAGATTTTGAGGGCATTGATGAGCTTTGCGTCCTTTATGATGAAAAAAATTCCGCCATTGAGCTTTTTTATGAAGCAAAAAAAGAAATTTCAAAGGCTGAAATTTTTAGCCATTTGAAAGAAAAAATCCCCAAATATATGTATCCTCAAACCCTCATTTGCGTGCAAAATATGCCACTGAATGCCAATGGCAAAATCGATCGGATCGCCCTAAAAAGCTTGAGAGAAAACCCCACCCCTATAACGGAATAATGGAGACAAGATGAAAAATCCCAAAAAAGCAAAAAACGCTATCGAATATTTGATACGCACTGTTACAACCTATCCAAACAAAATCGGCTTTGAAGATGCCAATGATTCTTTGAGTTTTAAAGATTTTTACACAAAAAGCACGTATTTATCTACCCATCTCATAACATCATTAGCTAAATCTGCCCCCCCCCCCCCGCTAAGGTTTTGACATCACTTCTCCCGACTATCCCCTCCCAAACTATCGCTATCTTTTTACCCAAAAGTATTGAAGCACTCATAAGCATTGCTGGGATTTTGCTTTCTGGGAATGTGTATATGCCTCTAGATATTAAAAGCCCATCGCAGAGACTCCAAGCGATTTTACAAAATATCATCCCTGAATATATCATCACCGATAGCACCCATAAGGCTAAGCTTGAGGGGATTTTTCCAAAAGAAAAGATTTTATTGGTAGAAAATCTTTTAGAAAAAACAAGTGAAATCAAGACAAACTTTGCTTCCCGAATCGATACCGATCCGGCTTATATCATCAACACATCGGGTTCAACAGGCGTGCCAAAAGGGGTGGTAGTATCCCATCGGAGTGTGATTGATTATATCGAATGGATTTTGGGCGAACCTCGCATTTGCCCGTCTGTAAATGATGTGATTGGGAATCAATCGCCATTTTATTTTGATAAATCATTGTTTGACATTTACCCCACTTTTAGCGTCGGGAATAAACTCGTATTGATCCCTGAAGAAACATTTATCTTCCCGCTAGAAGCCCTAAAATTTTTGGAAGAAAAAAGAATCAATTATATCTATTGGGTCCCATCGATTTTAAGCAATATTTCTCATTATGATTTGCTAAAAAATACGCAAGCAAAACTCGATAAAATATTTTTTGGCGGGGAGGCGATGAGTGCAAAAGTCTTGAATTATTGGAAAAAATTTTATCCCCAAGCAACTTTTGGGAATCTCTATGGACCTAGCGAAATCACAGATATTTGCGCCTACTATATCGTAGAAAACCATCTCAAAGATACCGATCCCATTCCCATTGGCAAGCCTTGCAGGAACACCCAAATGCTCCTCATCAATGAAAAAAACTCTAATGTCTGCACACAAGGAGAAATTGGCGAGATTATCATCCGTGGGAGTTGCCTTTCGCTAGGCTATTACAACGATTTGGAAAAAACCAATGCGACTTTTGTCCAAAACCCTTTGCACCAAAAATATGCCGATCGTGTGTATCAAACCAATGATTTGGGTTATTACAACCAAAGGGGCGAAATCGTGCTAGTCGGCAGGAAAGATCATCAGATCAAACACAATGGCTATCGTATCGAACTTGGTGAAATCGAAATCGCACTCAGGGATTTTGAGGGTATCACCAACTACTGCGTCCTCTATGTTGATTCTCAAATTACGCTTTGTTATGAAAACCAAGCAGAAATCCCAAAAACAAGATTTTTGCAACACCTCAAAGATAGATTGGCAAAATATATGCTACCTCAAGTGTTTGCCCGCTTTGAAACACTCCCGCTCAATGCCAATGGCAAAATCGATAGAGTGAGCCTAAAAAATAGCCTAGAAAAGACAGAAAGGAATCTTTGAATTTGACTTTGATAATCCGCCCACGAAAGCGTATGGTTTTATTGATTTTGAACTTTTCTAGCACGCAGTCCAATCAAAACCTGATAAAATTCTAAATAGATCAAAAATCCACAGGGAGGCAAAAGCGAGCTTTGAAATATCTCAGCCAAACCAAACTATCAGCACTCTACCCCCAAATCAATGCTATCAAATCCAAAGCCCCGTTTTATACGAATCTTTTTACCTACACCAATATCCCCTATCGTGTCAAATCCACCCCAAGCACGCTTTTGCTTCTCAAAGAAGAAAAGCATTGCGTGCGGGCGTATTTTTTTAGCAACGATTTAGCAGAACTTGAAAGCCTCATCACAGCGCTTGAACACGACAAAAATCTCTGCATAGAAATCCTGCAAAAACAGCCCGAATCCCCCAAAATATCCTTTGAAACCCTCCAACCCCAAGCCCTCTACACCCACCTAAGAAAAACACTCCCGCTCCCCACGCCAAAGCCCTCAAACCCAATGCGACCTTGCAGATTCCCCACCATTCACCCAAAGACATTGCAAAAAATCTTATTTCACGATTTCAAGCCCGATTTTGACCATCTCCCCAGTCTCAAAACCCTCCAACATCACCACAAAAATGGGCATATTTTGAGCATTCGCGAGCAAAACATTATCCATAGCTATGTGGTTTTTAGACCCGCTGGCAAGAGTGCGTATCTCAATTTTATCGCCAATCACGGCGACAAACAAAGCCTACTTGAAATTTGGAGGCTTTTTTATCAAAAATTAAATGCTCTTGAGGTAAGATTCCTCCATCTATGGTGCGATACCCTCAATCAAAAGGCGCTCAATATGTATCAAAAGGAAAATTTCTCCCCCGATGGCTTGAAAAACTACATTTATATCAAGCTTGCTAATACCAATGGGGGGGGGGGCATAGCCAGAATATTCATTGATTTTTTGATTGCTTTTGTAATATTTTTCTCTTTTAATCCACGCATTTTAAAACCCCTATCACAACCCGCCCGAAAGATGTCCCGATGAAGTATAAAAAAATCATCCTCATCGGGCAAGCCACCATCGCACACAATGTCTCAAAAAGCTTGCTTGCTTACCGCGAGTTACTCCAAGTTATTGCCTACAAACCGCATCATTTATGCGTGCTAAAAACATTTTGTCAAAAGCACCAAATCCCCTACGCAAGCTATCAAGATGGCTTACTTTTGCGTGAATTTTTTGACTCTATTGAGGACAAAACACTCATCATTAGTGCGAATAATCACTACATCTTCCCCGCCTCTATCCTCTCAAAACCCAATCTTAAAATCATCAACTTCCATAACGCCCTGCTCCCGTTACACAAAGGCGTGAATGCACCCATTTGGAGTATCTACAATCAAGACAAAACCACCGGTGTAACCTGGCATTTAGTCAGTGGCGAGCTTGATAGCGGGGATATTATTATCCAAAAAGAAATCCAGCTCAGCAAAAACCTCACCAGCCTTGATTTAATCAAACGTTTGATGGGGCTGGGTTTGGAGGCATTTTTAGAAATCAAAGATGATTTATTAGGCGATACCCTCACTACATTCCCAATGCCAAAATCATCCCAAAAACCGCACAAATCAAGCGATATTCCCAACAATGGCTATATAAAAATTGAATGGGAAAAAGAAAAAATCAGCGCATTTTTGCGGAGTATGGACGCCCCGGGCATTATGCCAAAGCCAAAGATACGCTTGGGTCAAGAGGATTATTCCATCATAAAATATTCCATCAACCAGCCACTTCAAGGCTCATTGCTTTTAAGCAAAGATAATATTTATATGCTTCTAGGGGGGGGGGCATAGCAAAAGGCTTAGCCAGCTTCGCCCTCCAAATCAGTCAATCTCAAACTTACCAACCTAACACCACAAACCCCGCCAATCATTCCATTTCGAGACCCTTTTGTCTATGGTCTAAAAAGGGGGTTGCGTGAAATCACACCATCTCTCCAGATTTTCTATCATCACGCAATCCCAGATAGAACAATACAAAAAAGATCACGCAAACCAACACCTCACCACCAATCATTTCACGCCCATAGAAAATGAAGCGTTCGGGCTACAAACCGCAAAAAGCTTGATTTTTGCGACACCTTATGAAGATTTTAATAAACTTTATTTTATCTCTTCTGATATGGACGACCTAGATAATGCGCTCAAAAACTTTGATGGCAATAATCTTTGCTTAGAAATCATCCAAAGAGGAGATTTAGATCCAAAGCTAGAAAATGTTTTGCAAAAGCATTTTATTTTCCATACCCGTTATGAAAAACTCCTCATCCATACCAAAAACCTCAAATCCAAGATAAAAAAAGCTACCAATGAAATCCAGCACGCCAATAAAGAAGATTTGGACGTTATTTTTGCAAGCTTGCGGGCAAATTTTGATGTGAAATTTGACCATCTCCCTAGCAAACAAACCCTCCTAAGCTATATCCAAAACCACCAAGTCCTAGTCAAAAGGACAGCGGGGATCATCACAGCTTATTGTATCTATACCATCAATGGCAAAACCAGCCACTTTAACTATCTGCTAAACATTAGTGCTGAGCCTTTCGCCCTCATTGCGCTTATGGAGGAATATTATGAAGAAATAAAAGCCAAAAATATCCCATACGTCCACCTCTGGGTAGATGTATGCCACAACATTCGTGTTAAAAATATGCACCTAAGATATGGCTATGAAAGTAGCTCTATTTTTAACTATACCTTTTACAAAACCCAATCCAAGGAGTAAAATATGAAAACAAAAATCCAAAATCTCATCTACAAATCCCTGCAAAATCTAAGCGAGGAGCTCGAAGATGACGCATTAAAATCCCCTAATGAGGGCACAAAAATCTATGGGGGGGGGGGCAGCTTAGATTCTTTGGCGTTAGTGAGCTTTATTTCTGATCTTGAAGAAAGTATCAGTGATGAGCTTGGCATTGACATCACCCTCGCTGATGAAAAGGCGATGAGCCAGCGGAACTCACCATTTAAAGATGTGCAAAGTTTATGTGCGTATATCGAAGAGCTAATCTCTCAAAAAAGCCCTGCCCAATGAAAAAAGTCTTTGTCATCACAGGTAGCCGAAAAGGTATCGGCAAGGAGCTTGCTTGGCATTATCTCCAAGAGGGGCATATTGTTTGTGGGTGTTCGCGCGCCCAAGGGGATATTACCCATCCTAACTACAGGCATTTTGCACTAGATGTCAGCGATGAAAATGCCGTTATTGCGATGGTCAAAGCAGTCAAAAAGGAATTTGGACAAATCGATGTGCTCCTCAATAATGCCGGGATTGCCTCGATGAATCACTTGCTCCTCACCCCATTTAAAAGCGTGCAAAATATCTTTTCGACCAATGTTTTTGGGAGCTTTTTATTTATCCGAGAATGTGCCAAGATAATGAGCGCTACCTATCTCAAAAACAAAAAGCACCGCCCACACCCGCATTATCGGATTGTAAATTTCGCCACGGTTGCCACGGCATTACGCCTCGAGGGTGAGGCGATCTATGCGGCTTCAAAAGCTGCGATTATCAATCTTACTGAGATCGCTGCCAAAGAACTCGCCCCCTTTGGTATCACTATCAATGCCCTTGCCCCCACGCCCGTGCCAACTGATCTAATCAAAAATGTCCCCAAAGAAAAAATGGACGCCCTACTTGCAAGCCAAGCGCTGAAGCGATTTGGGAGTTTTGAAGATGTGGTTAATGTGATTGAATTTTTTATCAATGAAAAAAGCGATTTTATTACCGGGCAGACGCTGTTTTTAGGAGGGGTGAATGCCTGATTTTGCCCACCCCTATTTGCAAAAAATTTTCGCTAACCCCCCACAAAACCAAGCCCTTATCTATCAAGACCACTCCTACACCTATGCTACGTTACTCCAAAAAGTCCAAACCCAAATAGATCGCCTCTCTTGTGTGCGAAGTGGGGCGTGTTTGGCAATCGTGGGGGATTATGATATTAACTCCATTGCGATGTTGCTAGCGGGTATCGAAAAAAATTTGATCCTCGTGCCTTTGAGCGAAGCGAACGACAATGATGAAAAATTTTCACTCGCCCAAGTGGCATTTGTCTATCAAAATAACACCCTTACCCCGCACGCCCAAAACACCCCAAAGCACCCGTTATTACAAGATCTCCAAGATACTTCTGCGGGTGGGTTGGTTCTTTTTTCAAGTGGGAGCACGGGGACACCAAAAGCCATCGTGCATCATCTCAATAGGCTACTTGATGGGTATTTGGACAAAAAGCACAAACCTATCACTATATTGCTTTTTTTGATGTTTGATCATATTGGTGGGCTCAATACGCTTTTTAACACCCTTGCAATGGGGGCTTGCGGGGTGGGTATCCACGATAGAAAAAATATCGACTCCCTCGCTAAAACCATCCAAGACTACCAGATTTCTTTGCTACCGGCAAGCCCGTCGTTATTGAATCTAATGCTTTTGGCTGGGGTGCAAAAACGCTATGATCTTAGCTCGCTAAAAATCATCACCTATGGCACTGAACAAATGCCAAGCACCCTGCTCTCAAGGCTCAAAAAAGCTTTTGTGAAAGTCAAATTTCATCAGACATTTGGGGCGAGTGAAGTCGGGATCGCCCAAACAAAATCATTTCAAAACGCTATCAAAATCGAGGGGATGGCATACAAAATCATTGATGGGGAGCTCTATCTCCACTCCCCTACTCGTGCGATGGGGTATCTGAACGCCTCTAATGCGGTTTTTGATGAGGAGGGGTATTTTGCCACAGGCGACCTGGTCGAAGTGATCCAAAAAGACAACCAAGAATTTATAAAAATCATCGGGCGGACCAAAGAAATCATCAATGTGGGTGGGGAAAAGGTCTTGCCTCAAGAGATCGAAGAGGTGATTTTTGAGATAAAAGGGATCAAAGATTGCGTGGTGGTGGGAGAAAAAAATCCTATCACAGGGCAAAGTGTAACGCTAAAAGTCGTGGTTGATGAAGATATTTTAGATCCCAAAGACAAAATAGGACTAAAAAAGCTTATCCGTGAGTTTTGTAGATCTCGCTTGCAATCTTATAAAATCCCTACAAAGGTGATGGTGCTAAAAGATTTGCCTACTACCGAGCGGTTTAAAAAAGCTAGAATGCCAAAGAACAGCGATATCCTAAATGTGGGCAATATCGATCGTTTTTCACATCCCTAGCACAAGAATGCAATATCCTTTGTAATCACGAGATAAGTGGCAAAAGAGCGGGTGAATGTATATAACATTTTAAATAAATTGCTACAATATTGTTATAAAAACTGCAAAACAATCTTTAAAAAGGCAATCTAATAATGAAAAATGGTCTTGTCATCTGGATAAATGGGCTTGCTGGAAGTGGCAAAAGCACGATCGGAAAAAATCTCTATACCAAGCTCAAACCCACCTTGCCTCATCTTGTGTATCTTGATGGCGATGGCTTCAGGGAACTTTTTGGCTATGAAACATATGATAAGCAATCACGTATAGAATTTGCATTCAAACGATCAGCACTTTGTCATTTTTTGGCTTCTCAAGGTATCCACGTCATCGCAACAACCATATCGCTTTTTGAGGAAGTCTATCGCCACAACCGCAAAAACCTCTCTTCCTATTTGGAAATTTATATCCAATGCGATATGGAAGCACTCATTCAAAGGGATCAAAAAAACCTCTATTCCAATGCACTCAAAGGGCAAATCAAAGATGTCGTAGGCATTGATATTCGCTATGATGAGCCCTCCTCAGATTTGGTTATCGAAAACAACACATTAGATGACCTCGATGGCAAAACAAATCAAATCCTTGACTACATCAAAAAACACCAGCTCATAAGATTTTAAAGACTCAAACAAATCATTCAAGTGTCCTGGCTTATAGGAAAAATTTGGATATACTACGATGAATTTTTAAAACTCTAAAAATATTCAGGGACGCCACAAACCTATGTTGCATTATTTAAACCAAAGACTCACAAATCTCAAAAAACACATTCAAAAGCGTAATTTTAGCTATATCTTCAAACGCATCTTGTTGCCATTATTGCCCCAAATCCCCAGCAGATTTCATATTGAATATCGTTTTTTATACAACACATTTGTATTTCCCCAATGGACAAAATTCCTAAAAATGCCCCAAGATTATTCTTATATTATTGTCGGATCGCACGGCGTTGGTTTTGTTGCCCTGCTAACATTTTTTGAACGCATTAAAGCTAATCCTATGCCAATAGATAATCTTTATCGTTCAACAGACCCAGCGTTGTTGATCAAAAGCTATGCCAAAAAACATCGCCACAATCTCTATGGTATCAGTCTGGATAAAATCTATATGGATTCTCATCGCCAAAAGATTCTATCCAAACTCAAACATCCCGTGCCTATATTCTGCATTGTCCGTGATCCTATCTGCACGCTACGAACACTCACGCACGCATTTATCCTGCCCCTTGTCTGCGATATGCTAAAAAACTCTAAAAACATCAATGGGGGGGGGGGCAAAGGATAAAATCCAAACCTCTGCTATCAAAATTATTTTAGAAAATCAAGAATTATTAGCAAGTTCCAAAGAAAAAATCTCTTCTATGCTTGATTTTTCAACACAAGAAATCATCAAAGAATGCAAAATGTTGCCGTTCTTTTGTTTTTATGATGCCATCAAACCATTTTTAAATATTGCAACTCAAATCCATTATATGGATACTAAAGACATCACAACCAAAGACAAAACATTCCACACGATGTCTTTGGTCGCCAAAATTTTAGGCATTCCTTTTGAAAATCAAGTCGATGATTTTGATGTGAATTATTCTGGTATCAATATCCCCAAAATATTTTTTCCCTACACTACAACCATCCCCCTTCAAACAAAACACATTCAAACCACATCACCAACCATTACTATTTCATTTTATACCAATCCCGATAATATATCAGACAAACAATTAGCACTCAAGTATGTCTTGGAAAATGGCTTGAAAATTTATGCTGGTTACCCAAAAGATAATCTGGCAGACTTGGAAAACAATCAAGGAAAAATTGATGAAAAAATCAAAATAATTGAAGAAAAATATACTCTGATTGAAGCATTTATCAAAAATGATGGTTTAGAAAAGTTAATCCTGAAAGTTTTCAAACATTCCCCTGAATTAAAAAATCACTTTCAGGCTTTTTTGAAACCAAAAATAGCTCCCATCGCTCAAGATTCCCCGCATATTGTGCAAAACTGGATATACTATCAAGATTTTTTAAAACTCTAAAAAGAAAGAAATGAATGCGCATAATCCAAATGCTTCAGAAGAAATATAAAACCTTTCTCCAATGTCTTGAGTTTCGTGAATACGACAGAATAATTGCTGCTATTCTAGGCAGAAAGCTATCACTTTGGACCAATACCCTCAAGCCCCATCGATACAAATATGTAATGCTCGCCTCACACGGGACAGGCAGAAATGCTTTTTGGCACTTTCTACAATCTTGCGGGGCATATCCAATGAGAAAATTTGATGTATGTATTATGGACAGAACGGCATTTTTTAGTTGGAGAAAAATATATGGCATTGTTTGTGATAGAGATATTTCTCATCTACCTGCGACACTAAAATTTATCTCAAAACTTGATCACAAAGTTCCGGTATTTTGCCTAGTCAGAGACCCGATCTCTATCATTCGTGGCGGTGTCAATATGACTTTAGCCTCTAATCTGTTGGGGGGGGGGGCAATGTTTCAATTCAAGAGGTTTTAAAATCTTATTTGCAATCTTACGCTCAAATGCCCCATCATTTTATATTCACCACCTCCCCCAAACAATTTGAATCAATCACACAAGAACTCATCTATATTGATATGCAAGAACTCTCCAGCGAAAATGCTTACAATACAATGAAAAAAGTATGCCAAACAATAGGTCTGCGCCCGCCAAGTTCAAATGAAATTTTTTCCAAAAAAATTGCAGATTCTTTGGCGCTCAATATTGAAAAAGATTTTGTGTTTCCAAAAAATGAAGTCATATCTGATGATATTTTTATCAAAATTCTTCCATATGAAAACACCCTACATAAAAATTTTACTTTTTTGATAGAAAAATTTTCGAGCCCTCATCTTGAAAAAAAATTAATTTCTATATGCTTGATCGGAAAAAATAAAACAAATATTCGTAAAAAATTGCTTAAAAATAAAGATTATATGAATATTATTATAGAAAAAATTGATAATTATTTAAAATATATAGGGAAAATATTCATTAAATACGAGGAATTAAAATTAAACGAGGATGATATTTTAATATATTTTCAAAAAGATCCCGAAATGTATTATCAATTCAGCAAACTATTGGATTATGAAGTTTCAAATGTCGAGAGAGTCGCTCCACAAATCCTAAAAAATTGGATATACTACGCTAAATTTTTAAATCTCAAAAATACCCACGACAACACAAATTCAAGGATTAAAGACCGATGAATATTATCTTTAGGAAGTTTAACTCATTCTTAAAACTCATCAAAGGGAGGCGATGGGGCGTTATATGGACAAAAATTCCATTGCTAAAAAAATCTTTGAGTATAACCAACTATTTTCCCCATCCCCAAAATTACCGCTACATACTCATTGGTGGGCACGGATTAGGGATGACAGCACTGATATATTATCTCGACAAAATAAAAGCAAAGCCAACGGAAATATGGACGCACGAAGTCATTAGACCTTTTGTTTTTTATCGTGATTTTGATGGTTTGGTGCTAGATAAAGCACCACTAAATCCCGATGCGAAAAATGTCTTAAAAACACTTAAGAAAAAAGTTCCTCTTTATCAAATGGTTCGCGATCCTATCTCTATCATCAAGAGCAATGTCAATGTTACGATGTTTCACTCCATCTCACAAATCAATTCAAAAACAGATGCCACCCACCTGTTGCGAAGCCTTATTGAAAATATTTCGCATTTGATGTTTTGTTTTGCCTCCACAAGATCACTCATCAATCATATCGCAACTGATGTTTCTTATATCAGGATGGATGATATTAATGAAAAAAACTTGCCCTCCACCCTGCAAGATTTTGCCAAGCGATTTGGCTATGAAGCCAATGGGGGGGGGGCAGTCCAAAATAATGACAATAATGAAAGCGTTATCAAAGGTTCTTTATTCCCACGTTGTTTCCCGCATACTTTTAGTATCAATGCAGGCGATGAAAAATATGATTTTATCCTCTGCACGCACTCAAGACTTCAAGCCCATAGCAGGAAAGAAATCGATATGAATACCCGCATACAGGCTTACCAAAAAATTCCAAAATCCTATGCGATCCTAAAAGACAACATTGTTCCAGAAAATTACCCACAATATCCCTTGTTGCTTGTATCTCCAATATCAAAAGTCCCACCAAAAGACCTTATTGACAAAGCTGATGACCACATAAAAGAATACCTCATTTATGTCTTTGAACAAATCTCCAAACATCAAAAATACGCTTTTACAGAAGATGACATTATTGATTATCTTTGTAGCAACAAGGATTTTGCCCTCAAACTAGCCAACAAAATCCATCAAGAGCTGTCTTTTATCAGAAAAGAAAAACCAGAGTTATTAGATGAATTTATCCATACGCAGAGATTTTTACAACAATGCGGTATAGATGTATTTTCAAATCCAATTAAAAAGGACACAGATGAATCAAGGTGATTTTACCGAAGTAGCCAAACATTACCATAACAGACCTGCCTATAGCGCAATGCTTTTAGAAAAACTTCTTTTATGTATCAATCCCAAACAGATCAAAAGAAACGAATTTGAAGTTGCAGAAGTCGGGGCAGGCACAGGCAAACTCACAAAAATGCTTGCAAACTTCAATCTAAAAATTACTGCTATTGAGCCAAATGATGCGATGAGAGCTGAAGGAGAAAAATATACCAAAAACACCCCTATCATCTGGAAAAAAGGCAATGGTGAAGATACATCTATGCCTGATAAATCCGTAAATTGGGTCATTATGGCAAGCTCATTTCACTGGACCGATCCTGCAAAATCTCTCCCGGAATTTGCCCGCATTCTCAAAGATGATGGCTATTTTACCGCTATTTGGAATCCCCGAAATATCCTAGAGGGTTCAATTTTTTATGACATTGAAGAAGAAATCAAAAGAATAGTCCCTGAACTTAATCGTGTGAGTTCTGGAAAGCAAAATACTAAAAAATGGGAAGAAATACTTGTCTCCACAGGAGATTTTCAAGATTGTTTCTTTATGGAATGTGATTATGTAGAAATGATGAGCAAGGCTCGTTATATGGGAGCTTGGGAATCTGTCAATGATATCCAAGCCCAAGCGGGAGAAGCCCGATGGAAAGAAATCCTTGATATGATAGAGTCCAAGATTTCTCATCTCGATATTATTGAGATTCCTTATAAAATCCGCGCTTGGAGCGCAAGAAAAATCAATTCAACACAAAAGGATAACAAATGAAAAAAATCGTAGAACAACATTGGGATTACACCAAACACGCAAAATATTACAGCTACCGCCCAAACTACGCTCCAGAAAGTATTGATATGCTCATAAATCTTGTAGCAAATAGTAGAATGGGGGGGGGGGCATAAACAAATTCGTGTTGCAGACATCGGTGCAGGAACAGGGAATTTGAGCATTATGTTATTGGAGAGAGGGTGTGAAGTGGTCGCAGTAGAGCCAAATGATGCGATGAGAGAAATCGGCATAGAAAGAACAAAAGACCAAAACATCGAATGGGTTCGTGCTATTGGCGTTGAAAGCACTTTGGAATCAGGGAGTTTTGATTGGGTAACCTTTGGTAGTAGTTTCAATGTAATGGATCGTTCCCTTGCCCTCAAAGAAGCCTATCGCGTGCTAAAATCTCAAGGGTATTTTTCTTGTATGTGGAATCATAGAGACTTGAACGATCCTATCCAAGAAATCGCCCAAGATATTATTCTCTCCTTAGTTCCAGATTATCAAACCGGCACAAGAAGAGAGGATCAAAGACCCATCATTGAACAACACCGCGATCTTTTTGACAATATTATTTATTTGGAACAGGATTTTTATTTTCATCAAGACATAGAAAATTATATCCTTGCGTGGAAAAGTGTAAAAAATCCCTACTGGGATCTCGATACGCCCAAAGGTGCAGAATTGTTTGAAAAAATTGCTTACCAGATCAGACACCAGCTACCCAGCGAATTTGACATCAAATACACCACCCGATGCTGGAGTGCCAAAAAAACACACTAAAAAAATATAAAGGAATCTGTTTGAAAAAATTGCGCTTTAAAACCAAAGGAGAAAATTTAGCTACCCTAACACCTATCATTAAAAAAGCAAAGATTCTTCCTTTGTACTTGATCCAAACAGATACTCTTCAAGATATCAAAACCATTCTCCCCAAACTCAAAGAACTTGGCAAAAAAATCATCATCCGAAGTTCTGCGTCCAATGAAGACACGCTAGAGTCCTCCCAAGCTGGAGCATTTCTAAGCATAGCCAACGTGGATACTTCCAACGAAAAGAGCGTTTTAGATGCCCTAGAATCAGTCAAAAAATCAATGGGGGGGGGGGCAACAGGACAAAATAATCACCTTATCCTGGCACAACCAATGCTTCAAAACCCCAAAATGTGCGGGGTTGCTTTCAGTGTGGATAAAGACAATGGCGCACCATATTTTTGTATTGATTATGATGATAGCGGGGATACCAGTAGCGTTACTGCGGGCACAAAATCCGATCTAACCCATATCATCCTACATCGAAACCACCAGCCAAAAAACCCGCTCATCGCCAAACTCATCGAGGCTATCTTAGAGCTTGAAGATATTTTTGACAACAAATTCCTAGATATTGAATTCGCTTTTGCCCAAACAGAAAATGACAAAGATTTAGAACTTTATATCCTGCAAGTTCGCCCCCTCATTATGCAAAACAAGCAAAATCTCTTTGATACCTTGCATACAAAATCCCTACAAGCACTATCCGATAGGATTGATTCGCTTAAACAAAAACACCCGCATATACTAGGAGATAAGACTATCTTTGGGGTTATGCCTGATTGGAATCCTGCAGAAATCATTGGGCTCAAACCCAAAAGGCTTGCGATTTCGCTCTATAAAGAACTCGTTACTGATAATATTTGGGCATATCAAAGAGACAATTACGGATACAGAAATCTGCGCTCCCATCCTTTAATGCACTCATTTCTAGGCGCCCCTTATATTGATGTGCGACTTTCTTTCAATTCTTTTATTCCCAAAAATCTCGATGAAACAATCGCTAATAAACTTGTAAATTATTATCTTGATTCGCTATGCAAAAACCCTCATCTTCACGACAAAGTAGAATTTGAAATCGTTCTATCCTGCTATGATCTCAATCTACCCCAAAAGCTCCACAAACTCAAAGAACACGATTTCAACCAAAATGAACTCAAACGAATCGAATTTTCACTTTTAGAACTCACAAACAATATCCTTGACACCAAAACCGGTCTCTATCTCAGAGATTTGGATAAAGTCAATCGGCTTCAAAATCGCACTACTGCGCTAATGCAATCTTCTCTAGGCACTATAGATAAGATTTATTGGTTGATAGAAGATTGCAAACGTTTTGGAACATTACCATTTGCAGGCGTGGCAAGAGCGGCATTTGTAGCAATGCAAATCCTCAATTCACTCGTTGAAATCGGTTTTTTTACCGCTAATGAAAAAGAAGATTTTTTACTTTCTTTAAACACAGTCAGCAAAGAACTCGCTGCTGATGTTTATCGACTTTCACAAAATCAAATCACCAAAGAAAAATTTATCACCAAGTATGGTCATTTGCGAGCAGGGACTTATAATATCCTCTCCCCCTCCTATCAAGAGGCATTTGAGGAATATTTTTCACATCATTGCATTGCACCCAAACCTAGCCAAAAATCAACTTTCAAGCTCGATGCGAAAAAATCCAAAGAATTGGATATTTTACTCAAACAAAACGGGCTTTATCTCAATGCAGAAGAGCTTTTTGCTTTTTTAAAGATAGTGATTGAGGGCAGGGAAATGGTGAAATTTAAATTTACAAAAACCCTCTCAATCGTCTTAGACTTGATAGCCACTCTCGGCGAAAAACTTCAAATCACCAAGCAAGATTTAGCCCATTTAGATATCCATTCCATCCTTTCGCTCCAATCAAGCCTCTATGAAATCAATATGAAAGAATCTTTTTTAGAAAACATCGAAAAAAATAAAAAAGAATATGAAATTACTTCTGCGATCAAACTACCTCCTGTGATCTTGAATGCCCACGATGTGTTTTATTTTGAAAGCTCTAAAACCCAACCCAATTTCATCACAACAAAAACCATTGTCGCACTAACTGCAAGCGAAAATGACAAAGAGCTAGAAAACAAGATTATTCTGATTCATTCAGCTGATCCGGGTTATGATTTTTTATTTACCAAAAATATCGCTGGGCTCATCACCTGCTATGGTGGGGCAAACTCCCATATGGCAATCCGATGCTCTGAAATGTCTCTCCCCGCCGTTATTGGCGTAGGAGAAGAAAGATTTTCCCAATACAAAAAAGCCACAAAACTACGGATCGATTCTCTCAATCAACAGGTCTTTGTCCTATGATAGGTATCACCCAAAGGCTTGAAGAAAATCCAAGCTATTATGAAATCCGAGAAGCCCTCAGTTGCGAATGGGGAGAATTTTTTGGCGATCGTGATTTTTTGCCTCTAAGCTATAGTGTCCCGTTTGAAAGATATGCCCACAAAATCAATGCTGTGATTTTTAGCGGGGGAAATGATTTATTCACACTCAATCCCCATCCCCTCAATCAAAAACGTGATAGTTATGAGACAAAAATCATCCGCTATTGCCTGACAAATAAATTGCCTTTGCTCGGTGTCTGCCGGGGCGCGCAAATGATTGCACATTTTTTTGGTGCAACACTTCAGGCAAAAAATCATCACATCACCCCCGCCCACCCTATCACACTCACCCAAAATAACACAACCTATGAAGTCAATTCCTACCATCAATTTGCCATCACCCACCTAAGCGATGATCTCATCGCTTTAGCAACCGCAGGAGATGGAAGCATTGAAGCCTATAAACATATCTCCTTGCCTATTTTTGGTATGATGTGGCATATTGAACGCGAAAAATCTCGCTCGCTCCCCTCCCAAATGATTTGGGAAAAATTTTTAAAAGAGGTCAAAAAATGAAAGCTCTCATTCTAGCAGCCGGCAGAGGGTCGCGCCTTGCCCCCCTGACAGACAATATCCCCAAATGTATGGTGGCGTATCAAAACAAACCCATTATTGATTATGAATACAAAGCCCTTCAAGACAATGGCATTACCGATATTAGTATCGTTGGAGGCTACTTGTATCCTGTTTTGAAAAACTATCTCAAAGACAGACATATGCGGTTTTTTTTCAATGAACGTTTTGGGCAAACCAATATGGTTGCCACGATGTTTTGCGCAAAAGATCTAATGCTAGAATGCATTGATAATAAAGAAGATCTAATCATCTCTTATGCAGATATCGTGTATCAAAGTGAGACAATCGCCAAACTCAAAACCTATAACGGCGAGCTGGGAATCATTATCGACAAAGACTGGGAAAAGCAATGGAAACAACGTTTCACAGATCCCCTCAGCGATGCAGAAACACTCAAAATCCAAGATGGCAAAATCATAGAAATCGGAAAAAAACCAATCTCTCTTGATGAAGTCCAGGGGCAATATATCGGGCTTTTTAAAATATCGCACACTTTTTTGCCTCAAGTAATTGATTTTTATGAAAAACTAGACAAAAATGCCTTGTATGATGGCAAAGATTTTGACAATATGTATATGACAAGTTTCTTACAAGCCATCATTCTTCGCTATCAAAATGCAGAGCCTGTTTTTATTCACGGGGGTTGGACGGAAATAGACAGCATAGAAGATTTAAAAGTCTGTTTATGAATCCTGCAACCATTGGGCAAGATTTACTATACCCCACGATTGAAATAGCCCTGCAAGCAGGCACTATTGTCCTCAAGCACTATAAAAATACGACTTTCCATCTCAAAGAAGACGCCAGCCCGCTCACCCAAGCAGACCTACAATCCCATCATTTTATCACCCAGGCACTCAAAAAAATAGCGCCCATCCCCGTGTGTTCTGAAGAAGACCCACTCGCTTATGATGAGCGCAAAGATTTGAGCTATCTGTGGCTATTAGACCCACTTGATGGCACAAAGGATTTTTTGGCACAAAATGACGGCTTCACCATCAACATCGCCCTATTACAAAACAATCTCCCCATACTGGGCATTGTCTATGCCCCCGCCACAAAAGCCCTTTACTACGCTTACAAAAATGGTGGGGCATATTTTTCACAAATAAACTCATCCTTTGATCCCAAAAATGCCATAAACCTAAGCGCCCTACCCAACATATCAAGACCGCCCATTGCCTGCGCGAGCAACTTCCACAACAATCAAGCAACGCAAGAATTTTTGCAACGGCATAATCTCAAAGCCATCCAGCTAGGCTCATCACTAAAGCTTTGCGCATTAGCACACCAAAAAGCTGATATTTATCCCAGGCTCAATGGCACGAAAGAATGGGACACAGCAGCAAGTGATATTATCCTGACAGAAAGCGGGGGGATTATTCTGGATATAGAGACAAAAAAACCCCTCATCTATAATAAGTCCGATATTAAAAACAATCATTTCATCGCCTTTGCCAAAAGCCAAATAAACGGGCAGATTCACCAGAAATTCTGCTCTGGTGTGTTATAATTGCGCCCAATTCATCATCCTAAAATGTTTCCAAAGGTCTGCAATGAACACATTCGCCCCCGTTCTCATCACCGTTTATGACCGGCTTGACTGCCTCCAAAACGCTGTTAGCTCGCTACTAAAGAACAAAGAATGCGAAAAAACCGATCTTTATATCGTTTCCGACTATGCCTACAAAGAAGAACACAAAGAAATCATTGCCAAAATCAGAGAATATATTCGCTCCATCAAAGGATTTCAAAATGTCGAGGGGATTTTTTGGGATCATAACAAAGGCAGTTTTGATTCCTCTCGAGACGCCATAAAATACGTATTCAGCAAATACGATAGGCTGATTTTCTTTGAAGATGATATTTTGGTTTCCAATCGATTTTTGGAATATATGAACAATGCCTTAGAATTTTATAAGGACGATGAACGTATTGTTTCTATCACCTCAAATACCCATTATAAACTCAAACCCCATAAGCAATACCCTAATGACGTGTTTTTGCTCAAGGTGTATTCACCTTGGGGGAGTGGCATTTGGAAAAATAGATATGAAAGCGTTGATTGGGAACTCAAAGATATTGATACATTCCTCCAAGATAAAAAACAAATCAAAGCCTTTAATGCCATTTCTCCCCATATGCTGCCGTTATTACTAGATATGCTAGAAAAAGGTAAAAAACACGGCGATATATGTTGGTGCTACCATATGTTTAAGACCAAGCAATTCACGCTTTTCCCCATCAAACCCCTATCTGTGAATCGTGGGCACGATGGCAGAGGCGAACATTGCCTGGAGGATATCCATTGGCAAAACCAAAAACTTGAAATGGATTTTTCTCCAAAAATGGTTAAAAACTTAGCCTACAACCCCATTCACGATAAAGAAAACCATAGTTTTTTCTATTCCTATAGACGCGATTTCATCGCACCTATACTTAAAAAAATCAAACTTTACACACCTATTCATAATATCTATAAAAAAATCAAACATTCAAAGGTTAGCCGATGAGCACTCAAAAAATTGTTTATGTTGGGATGAGCGGGGATCTTCTCCACCCAGGACACATCAATATCCTAAAAATCGCCTCAGGTTATGGGAAAGTCATTGTCGGGCTTTTGACTGATTCTGCTATCGCTTCTTACAAAAGACTACCCTATATGACTTATGAACAAAGAAAAAAAATTATAGAAACAATCAAATATGTTTATCAAGTCATCCCCCAGACAACCCTAGATTATGAAGAAAACTTGAGAAAAATCCGCCCTGATTTTGTCGTGCACGGGGATGATTGGAAATCTGGTCCCCAAGAAAAAACCAGACAAAATGTCCTCAAAACCCTCAAAGAAATAGGCAAAGGGGAACTCATAGAACCCACTTACACCGAAGGTATTTCTTCTACGCAACTCAATGAAAATGCCCGCTCCATTGGGATCAGCACCAATGCGAGATTATCCCTACTCAAAAGACTTATTCAGGCAAAAAGCCCTCTGCGGATATTAGAAGCCCATAATCCCATTTCAGCCCTTATCGTCGAACACGCCTATGCAGAGCCAAATGGCAAAGGGAATGGCAAGATTGAATTTGATGGCATCTGGTCTAGCTCCTTAACAGATTCGACCAGCAGAGGAAAGCCCGACATTGAAGCGGTTGATTTAACCGCAAGGCTAACGACTATCAACGAAATTTTTGAAGTCACCACCAAGCCCCTCATCTATGATGCCGACACAGGGGGAAAGAGCGAGCATTTTGTTTTCACGGTCAAATCCTTAGAACGCACGGGCGTGAGCGCTGTTATCATCGAAGATAAAGTAGGGTTAAAGAAAAATTCGCTCTTTGGGAATGAGGTGCCTCAAAATCAAGAGAGCATAGAGAATTTCTGCCTTAAAATAAATGCTGGCAAAAAGGCGCAAATAACTTCTGATTTTATGATTATTGCAAGAATTGAAAGCCTGATTTTAGAAAAAGGGATACCTGATGCACTCCACAGAGCGCAGGCTTATATCGAGGCGGGGGCTGATGGGATTATGATCCACTCCCGTCAAAAAACCTCTGATGAGATTTTTGAATTCCTAAAACAATTCCGCAAAATTGACTCAAGCACGCCTGCAGTCATTGTCCCAACAAGCTTCAATGAAACCACTGCAAAAGCCTTGAATGGGGGGGGGGGCAATATAATCATTTATGCCAATCATCTCTTGCGAGCCTCATACCCAGCGATGAAAGCTGTAGCTGAAGGTATTTTGCTACACGATAGAAGTAAAGAAATAGAGGGAATGTGTATGGATATAAAAGAAATATTAAACCTCATACCCGGAACAAGATGAAAAAACCTGCCACCTATCGCATTTGACAACCCACGACAAAAAGGAAAAATATGCTTGATACCCAAGAATTTGGCAAAATATTAAAACAATATGATTTCAAAACCTTTGCAGGCGTTCCTTGTAGTTTTTTAGCCCCTCTGATCAATCACGCCTTAAATGAAAAATCTTTTATTATGGCAAACAACGAAGGGGACGCCATTGCGATTGCTTCAGGGATCAGTCTTTCCCAAAACGAAATTGGTGTTGTTTTGATGCAAAATAGCGGGCTTTCCAATGCCCTCTCACCACTCACGAGCCTCAATTACACGTTTGAACTGCCTATTTTAGGGTTTGTTTCCTTGCGGGGAGAGGCGGGCATTGCCGATGAACCCCAACACGAACTTTTAGGCACTATCACCGACAAAATTCTAGAAGTTTGCAAGATCGATTATGATTTTTTAAGTCCCGATATTTCTGAAGCTTCCAAACAAATATTATCAGCAAGAAATGCGATTGCCAATAATAAAAGCTTTATTTTCATCGTGCGAAAAAACACTTTTAAGCCCGTAGAACTCCAAACCCAATCCCCTATCCCAGCCAATCCCCACCTCTGTGTGCTAAAGACACCAAAAACACAGAACCCCGAAAAAGAAAAACCCAAAAGAATAGAAGCCCTGCATATTATCCATCAATACAAAGAGGCCATCATTCTAGCCACTACAGGCAAAACAGGCAGAGAACTCTATGAAATCACAGACAGCCCCAATCAACTCTATATGGTAGGTTCTATGGGTTGCATTTCTCCTTTGGCACTAGGGCTAAGCCTAAAAATCACACAAAAAGTCATTGCTATTGATGGGGATGGGGCGTTGCTTATGCGTATGGGGAATCTGACTACTAATGCTTTCTATGCAAAAGGGAATTTCTGCCACATCTGCCTAGACAATCAAAGTCACGATTCTACTGGGGGGCAATTTAGCTTATCGCCTTATTCGGATATCCCCCAAATTGCGCTCAGCTGTGGCTATAAAAATGTTTTTACTCCAGAGAATTTGGAGGATTTCAAAAATACTTTGGATCATTTTATATATTCTCAAAATCCAGAAGGTGCGACTTTTATCTACCTACCAATCCAAAAAGGGAGCAAAGAAAACCTAAGTCGCCCCAAAATCAAACCTAAAGAAGTAAAACAAAGATTGCAACATTTTATTAAAAACTCAAAGGATAAAAATGGAATTTGATTTTTACAATCCAGTCAAAATCAAATTTGGCAAAAATCACCTAGAAGAAATCAAAAATATCCCGTATGAAAATATTCTATTAATCACTTCAGAATATTTCAAAAAAAATGGACTGGTCGATAAAATCAAAAAATTAAAACACCTCACTGCCATCATCGATACTATCCCTTCTAATCCGCAAATTCAAATGTTTGCGTCTTTGCATAACCTAGCAGAATCCTGCGATGCCATTATCGCAGTTGGTGGGGGAAGCGTGCTTGATGTAGCCAAGATTCTGAGCCTCCGTGCTCCTATTGGCATAAAAGGGGATGACATTTTCTTGCAACAAACCTCTCCTATCATCCCTGTATATGCCTTTCCCACGACAGCTGGCACAAGCTCAGAGCTTACCCCTTGGGCAACGATTTGGGATAAAAGCAACAATAAAAAATACTCTCTCCATTTAAAACATCTCTATTGCAAAGAAGCTATTTATGACTGCACATTGATGATGAGTCTGCCTGAAGACATCACCATATCGAGCGCCCTAGATGCGCTGTCTCACGCTATAGAATCTATTTGGAACAAAAACGCCAACCCTATCTCCACCCACAATGCCCTCAACGCCATCTCTCTGATTACAAACCACCTGCCCGATTTGATAGCCCAGCCAAACTCGCTTTTTTTGAGAGAACAAATCACGCTTGCTAGTATTTTTGCAGGTCTGGCATTTTCATCAACACAAACAGCCCTAGCTCACGCTATGAGCTATCCTATCACTATGCAAAAAAATATCCCCCACGGCATTGCCTGTAGCTTCACGTTGCCATTTTTGCTAGATCACCTGACCAACCAAGCCTCAAAAGAGATTCTCTCGCCTTTTATCAAGCCCATCAAAGATCTTTTTAAAAAACTCAAAGTCGCCACAGAATTTAAAGATTATAATATCAGCAAAAAAGATATTGAAACGATATTCCAATCCCTAAATGCCAGGGCAAAAAATAGTCTTTTTGACCTAGAAAACATCAAATCTAGTTTATTGGGCAAATCATAAGGAGTGAAAATGAAAGAATCTGGAATAATGGATCCGCAACTACTAAAAAGACTTCAAGAAAAAACACTTGATGTTGCCAAAGAATTTAAAAGGGTTTGTGAAAAATATCAATTAAGGTATTTTATGTCCTGTGGCACTTTGCTTGGAGCGGTCCGCCATAAAGGCTTCATCCCTTGGGATGATGATATGGATTTTTATATGCCACGGCAAGATTATGAAAAACTTCTTGAACTTGATAGACAAGATTATCTAAATCAGACACATCAAGTTTTTAACTCAAAATTTATCCTTAAACACTGGAATAAGACGCAAAATTACATTTGGAATTTTGCAAAGCTTGAAGATACCACAACAACCTGCATTGAATCCACAATTGCTAAAAACAATGTCAAATACAAAAGCGGTTTGGGGATCGATATTTTTATCCTTGATGGGGGAGGAAACGACCCTGAAGAAGCAAAAAAACATTTTCATAAGCTTTTAAAATATGGGAATCTCCGCTACCAAAAATATTGGGAAGCAAAAGTCTCAGACAGAAACAAATTCCCTATCAAGCAAATCAAGCAAGCTATCCTTACGACCCGTTCCAAACTTTTATTCAACCCTGTTTTAAAATATTTTCAACACAAAATTGAACTTCTATCCCAAAAATACAAATTCGATGACTCCCAAATCGTTGCCAGTGGCTTTGTGTTGGGAGTATATCAAAACGCCATCCATTATCTCAAAGATTTTCAGCCAACGTTACAGCTTGATTTTGAAGATACGCAATTCCCCGCACCCAATAACTATAATGCCTACCTCACAAGGCTTTATAATGATTATATGATACCCCCCCCCTCGAGCAAAGAACCGGGCATATGCCATATTACATCAATCTCGACCTGCCATTTTCAAAATACAAGGCTGATTACTATGATGACAACTAAACCGCTGATGACACTTATCAAAAGAATCGCACAATGAAAATACTCCATCTGGTTTCTCAAGATTCTGGCGGTGCGGGGCGTGCGTGTTTGCGGTTGCATTTAGCCCTTTTGAAGCAAGGGATAGATTCGGTGATGCTGGTGCAGACCAAAACCTCAGATATTCCCAGTGTGGTGAGATTGGCAAAAACTAAAACGCAAAAAATCATCGAAAAACTCCGCCCTGCCCTCTGTAATCTCCCGCTCGCATTTTATCCCAAGCGCCACAAGGATATTTTCTCCATAGATTTCCTCCATAACGGGCTTTTGATAAAAACTATCAACGACCTCAATCCCGACATCGTGCATTTGCATTGGATCAATGGGGGGTTTTTGAATATCAAAGATTTAAAAAAAATCAAAGCCCCACTGCTTTGGAGCTTACACGACGCTAACCCCTACACAGGCGGCTGCCACGTAGTGGCAGCCGCCTGTGTAGGGGTTAGCGTTCGTTGTAAAAAATGCCCCCTGCTTCATTCTAGCTTCCCGTTTGACCTGAGTTTTTGGGGCTTTAGAGCCAAGCAAAAAACCTACAAAGAGCTTAATCTCACAATCAACGGGCTAAGTCGCTGGATTGCTAGGTGCGCTAAAGAATCCGTGCTATTAAGAGACAAAAAAATCATCAACTTACCCAATCCTATCGATACAGAGATCTACTCCCCGATGGATAAAAACACCGCACGTGAAATCCTCAACCTCTCCCATCGCAAAAAAACCATTGCCTTTGGTGCGCTTAGCGCCACTAGTATCGAAAGAAAGGGCTACCCGCAGCTCAAGATGGCTTTAAGCAAGCTTGAAAACAAAGAAAATATTAGGATTATCATTTTTGGGGCTTCGGCAAATGAAAACGGCGAGATAGAAAATATTGAGGGTATAGAAACCCACTATCTTGGGCATCTCTATGATGATATGAGCTTGAAGTTGGTTTATAACGCTGCTGATGTGGTGGTTGTGCCAAGTTTGGCAGAATCCTTTGGGCAAGTTGCAAGCGAAAGCATTGCGTGCGGGACACCCGTAGTGTGTTTTGATGTTGGAGGGCTCAAGGACATTATCGAACACAAAAAAACAGGCTATCTTGCAACCCCCTTTGAGGCTTCTGACTTGAGCGCTGGGATCGAATGGGTGCTCAATCTCTCTACCCAAAATTATCAGATTCTTTGTCAAAACGCACAGCAAAAAGCCATAAAAAATTTTAGCTCCAAAAAAGTATCTCTAGATTACATCAAAGCTTATGAAAATATCCTTGGGGGGGGGGGCTTAATTTATCAAGCGTTTTATAATCACTCTAAAAAAACTATTGCCTTTGGTGCGATTAGCGCCACAGCCATTGACAGAAAGGGTTACCCGCAACTCAAGATGGCTTTAAGCAAGCTTGAAAACAAAGAAAATCTTAGACTCATTATTTTTGGGGCTTCGGCAAATGAAAAAGGCAATATAGAAAATATTGAGGGTATAGAAACTTATTATTTAGGGCATCTCTATGATGATATGAGCTTGAAGCTGGTTTATAACGCTGCTGATGTGGTTGTCATCCCAAGTTTGGCAGAAAATCTCAGCAATGCCATTATGGAATCGCTCTCTTGTGGCACGCCTGTAGTAGCGTTTGATATTGGTGGCAATGCCGATATGATCACGCACAAACAAAATGGCTATCTTGCCAAGCCCCTAGATTGCGAGGATTTCAGTGCCGGGATTGCGTGGATTTTGGGTCTCACACCTCACACCTACGCCACCATCGCCCAAAATGCGCGCGACAAAGTCTTGAGAGATTTTGAATCCGCAACCATCGCAAAACGTTATATTGAAGCCTATCAAAATATCTTACAAACGAATTTAGCTATAATGCCAATACAAAAAAACACCAAGGAAAGTTTTGAAACATCTGATTATCAAAATAATCAAGCTCCCTTTTAGAATCACCAAAAAATCTTATCATAAGATAAAAGCACTCTTTAATCGCCATTTTAATAAACCTAACTGGAAAAATATGAGGCATTTGCAACCTATCTCCAATATATTTGGCTTAGACAGGGGCACACCTATTGATAGGGCATATACCAACGATTTTTTAAGCAAAAATTCTTGCCACATTCAAGGTGTAGTATGCGAAATTGCCGAATCTCGCTACATAAATAAATACGGGGGGGGGGAGTGAAAAAAACTGAAATCTTACACATCAATCATAGTAATCCCAATGCCACGATTGTAGGTGATCTCACGCAATATCAAAATCTCCCTAAAAACTATCTTGACTGCTTTATCTGCACTTTCACATTAAATTTTATTGATGAATATCAAAAAGCGATTGCAGGCATTCACTCTATGCTAAAAACAAATGGCGTCGCACTCATCACCGTAGCAGGTCTCATCCAAATCAGTCGCTATGATTATGAGCGCTGGGGCGATTACCATCGCTTCACCGATATGGGCATACAAAAAGACTTTAACAGGGTATTTGGTGAAGCAAATGTGATGGTGCAAGCCTATGGGAATGTGCTTACTGCGATCGCGGAATTGCAAGGCATTAGTGCAGAAGAGCTAAAACCAGAAGAATTATCTTATCAAGACAATGACTATCAAGTAGTTATCGCCATCAAAGCCATAAAAAGATAAAAACAAAACGTATGAAAAAAGCTCTGCTAAACCAACTCTCGCAACTCAAAATCATTCAAAAAATATTTAGAGGAAACGCCTCTATTTTAATGCTCCACCGCATTGCACCACTAGAAAATAACCGACTTAGCCCGAATGAAAATATGAAAGTTACACCTGATTTTTTGGAAGATTTCATCACAACTTCCTTATCAGAAGGCTATCGCTTCATCTCATTAGATACTCTCTATGAAGGTTTGATTCAAGGAAATTTAGAAAAAAAATCATTAGTGATAACCATTGACGATGGCTATAAAGATAATTTCATTTTTGGTTATCCTATTTTCAAAAAATATCAAATCCCTTTTTGTATCTATGTTTGCACATCTTTCCCGCAACGCTCGCATAATATGTGGTGGTTTGCTCTGGAAGATTATTTGTTAGAATCTGATATGGTTACTATTGCTGGGGAGAAAATAGATGTAAAAAATGTCAAAGATAAAGAATACGCATTTTTAAGATTGCGTGATATTATCATTGCCAATTCCTCAAGCTATGAAGATGCCAACTCCATTATGAACAAACTAGGTATTTTTTATGACCCTAGACATTATGATTCTTTAAGTATGGGATGGGAAGAAATCAAACTACTATCTCAAGATCCTATCGCTACAATCGGCAATCACACCCATTCTCACCCGATTTTTAATAATCTCTCCCCTGATCAAATCACCCAAGATATCCAAACTGCCAACGAATTGTTTAAATCCAAGATCAACTACACCCCCAAGCATTTTGCCTACCCCTTTGGAAGCAGGATTGAAGTGAGTTCGAGGCATTTTGAGCTTATAAAAAATCTAAACTTTAAAACAGCTACAACAACAAGACAAGGGACTATTTATCCACAACATAAAAAATTTTTAACCGCATTGCCTCGAATATTTTTTCACGAAAATTTCAGACTAGAAAATAGCTTTAAAATACGCAAAAAAATAATCATAACTGCTTAAAGATTTATGTTGTATAATCTCACAAAAAACAGAATTAAAGGCGTGTGATGCATATACCATTAGAAGACAAAAATCTTTCTCCCTATGAACACCAAACCATCCAATCGTTGCTCAATGCACAAAACCCCGAGCTAAAAGATGATCTAGAACAAATCTGGTATTTGATGGATAAGGTCTGGTATGAAATGGGTTGCGATAACCGCAATTTAGATTGGGAAAAAATTGGTGCGTATTACAATCATCCCGTTTGGATACTCAATGGTCTCTTTATCGAAAGCCACGAACTTTCTATGCAAATCCGCCAAGACATCGCTTCCTACATAGCCCATTCAGATTTTGAAATCATTGTTGATTATGGCGGGGGTTTTGGGAGCTTAGCCAAGACTATTGCCCAAAAAGCCCCTGAGAAAAAAATCCTTATTTACGAACCATTTCCTAGCGAATATTCAAGAAAATGTATTAAAGATTATCCCAATATCAACTTTATTGACACACTTCCCAAAGAAATCGACTGCATTATCGCTACAGACGTATTAGAACACGTAGAAGATCCCCTAAAAACCTTTGAAGAAATGATAACCCCATTAAAAATCGGGGGCGAAGCGCTCATTGCGAATTGTTTTCACGGGTGTATCCAATGCCACCTGCCACAAAATTTTCACTACCGCTACACTTTCAATCTTTTTGCCAAAGCAATGGGATTAGAAAACCTAGGTATTTTACAAAACACTCACGCCACCATCTTTAAAAAAATCAAAAATCAAAAATTACATCCAAGTATAAAATCTCTAGGGGGGGGGGCAAGTAAAGTGATGTTTGCCATCATCTCTTCGTTGGAATTTGCAAGACCCTATCTAAGACCTATCAAGCGATATATTCAATCCAAACTCAAAGGAAAATAATGCCCCCACTCTGCCCATTATGCCAGCAAGACCATTGCGAAATTGAGCAAACCATTCACAAAAATGATCTCATCAAGCTCTATGAGCGTGCATTCAAAATTGATGTTGGCCCCCTGATTGCTTCAGATGTCTGCTACTGGCATTGTAAAGATTGCGATCTGAGATTTTTTACCGATAAAAATGGCGAAATGCCCACCGGCGATGATGATTTTTATAATGCGCTCAACAAGCTACCCTGGTATTATATGGATGAAAAAAACGAATACCATCAAGCCAAAAACTTTATCAAGCCCCAAGATAGAGTTTTAGAAGTTGGTTGCGGCAAGGGAGCATTTGCGAAATTTTTATCTACACCAGATTATGTCGGGCTTGAATTCAGCACTGATGCCAAGAAATTAGCCCAATCACGTGGCATACAAATTGAAAATATATCCATCCAAGAATATTCCCAATCACATCAAGGTTCTTTTGATGTAGTGTGTAGCTTTCAAGTGCTTGAGCACGTAAAAGATCCTCGAGGCTTTTTGAGTGGGAAACGTGAGGCTCTTAGGGGGGGGGGCATATGATTATTGCTGTGCCTAGTGAGAGCGCTTTTCTCAAAGATTGCGTCAATGGAATCTTAAATATGCCACCCCATCACGTCAGTAGATTTTCAGATGACACACTCAAAAATATCGCTAAGATTTTTGATTTGGAACTTCTAGGGATTTATCACGAAAGTGTCCAACCAGAACACACAGATTTTTATCGCTCTGTAATGTGGGCAAAAAAATTTCTCCCCACCCCGCTTATTGATACAAGTCTCCTCCGCAAGCTTATCAACAAACTAGGAATCATTGGAAAAAAAACCATCCCTATCCACCCAGATACCTATGGGCACACCGTGCTAGCAGTCTATAAAAAACACTAATGCCAATGACTTCCCCCGCTCCCCTCATCTCTGTTATCACCATCGTTTATAATGACGCCAAAAACATCGCAAAAACCCTAGAATCAGCGCTCTCTCAAACCTACCCAAACATCGAATACATCATCATTGATGGGGATAGCACCGATGGCACAAAAGCAATCATTCAGGGCTTTTTCACCAACAAACCCGCCCATTTCAAGCACGCCATCACCACCTTTGTGAGCGAAAAAGATGGGGGCATTTATGATGCGATGAACAAAGGCGTGAAGCACGCCAATGGAGAATGGTGCAACTTTATGAACAGCGGGGATGTGTTTTATGCCAACACCACGCTAGAAGAGATGATGAGCCAATACCACGCCCGCAACACCCCCGGTCATATCCTCTATGGCGACACGCAAGTGATTTTTGATCCCTCTTGCTCCAAAATTATGCGCAGTGGCACCCATCACAAATACCACCATCGTTTCACCCACCAATCCAGCCTCATCCTCACCTCGTTGCTACGCACCTACCCCTATGATACACGCTTCAAAATCGCAGGCGACACCGCATTTTTTACCCAAGCCTACCATCTCGGCTATCATTTTATCCAGCTTGACCTTGTCGTTTGCGTCTTTGATCTCAATGGCGTCTCTGGCTCGCTTTCGTGGAAAATGTTTGCTGAAGACTGCGCTATCGGTTATAAATACAATAAATTATTTCCTATTTTGCACGCTGTTAAATATATCTTTTACACTATCCCACGTGTGGTATTACGCAATCTCTTGCCTGCTAGATACAAAAATCTTGCCAGGGTCAAGCTCGGGACAAAAAAGCAATGAATTTCTCTCATCTCCCCCATCTGTCTTGCCATATCCTTTTTATCCGTTCCAATTCTTGCGACCCCGATGTGCGGGTGTTTAAAGAAGCCAATTCCCTCCTAAAAGCAAACACCCATATCCGTGTTTTGGCGTGGGATAGAGACAACAACCAAAACACCATCTCCAAGCAAAGCTTGCAAAATGGAGAAATCCTCATCGAAAAAATCGGTATCCCAGCAAGCTATGGTGCGGGGTTAAAAAACCTCTTGCCGCTCATCAAATTCCAGATCAAAGCCCTATGGCATATCTTTAAACATCGCAAAAATATTGATGTAATCCACGCTTGCGACTTTGATACCGCCTTGATGGCATTTGTTGCTACAAAGATTTTAGGCAAAAAACTTGTTTATGATATTTTTGACTATTACATCGATGCTGCCAATGTCCCCAAAAAGATCGCATTTTTGGTAAAAAAAATCGATACATTCATTATCAATCACGCCGATGCGGTCATCTTGTGTTCTGAAGAAAGAATCAAACAAATCTCCCCAGCAAATCCCAAAAAGATTCACATCATCCACAATTCCCCCGCCAAAATACAGCCCCAAAAAACACATACCCCGCCCCACACAGACAAAATAAAAATTGCCTATATCGGCGTATTTCAAGAGGGGCGGTATCTCAAAGAATTGCTTGAAATCCTTGCTGAAGAAAAAGATTTTGAACTCCACATCGGCGGGTTTGGACCATTAGAAAACACCATCAAATCCTATGCCAAAAACCACGCCAATATCATATTTTATGGCAAAATCCCTTATGAAAAAACCCTAGAAATCCAGCAAAATTGCGATGTTCTCCTCGCCCTCTATGACCCCACGTTCAAAAACCATCGCTTCGCTGCTCCTAATAAATTTTATGAATCCCTTTTTCTTGGAAAACCCCTCATAATGGTCGCCAACACAGGCTTTAGCGAAATTATCCAAGCCTATGACATCGGCATAGTGATAGAATTTTCTAAAAACAACCTGCAAACAGCTATCAAAAAAGCCCACAAAGAAAACAATCCCAGCAAAATCCAAACCCGCAAACAGCTCTACCAAAAGCATTATTGCTGGGAGATTATGGAAAAAAGATTGCTAGGGCTTTATGAGGATTTTGAAAATTTCACACCCAAGCCCATCGTGTGTGCTATCTTTGGCACAAGACCCGAAGCCATCAAGATGTGCCCGCTCATCAACGAGTTAAAAAAATGTGAAAATATCTCCACCCTCACGATTCTAAGCGGGCAACACAAAGATATGGTTAAGCCTATTTTGGATATTTTTCGCCTGCAACCAGATTATGATCTATCTATCGCTCAAAATTCCCAAACCCCCCAAAGTATCACCATCAAGCTCCTTACAAGCCTCAAAGAGATTTTTAAAGACTTCAAACCAGCCATTATCCTTATACACGGCGATACTTCCACGTCATTTGCCACCGCTTTGTTTTGTTTCTATCACCATATCCCTATCGCCCATATTGAAGCAGGATTGCGCACCTATGACCTCCAAGCCCCTTTCCCTGAAGAATTTAACCGCCAAGCCATTAGCCTCATCGCTAAATTCCATTTTGCCCCCACAGATCGTAACAAACAAAATCTCATCAAAGAACAAAAAAACCCAAAAAATATTTTTGTAGTCGGCAACACCGCCATTGACGCACTCAAGACCACCATCAAAGAAGATTATCATTCTGAAATCTTAGACTGGGTAGGAAAAAACAAGCTCATTATCCTCACCGCCCACCGCCGTGAAAATATCCCCTATGGACTCAAGTGCATTTTCCAAGCCATCAAAATGCTCCTCCAAGCTCTCCCAAATCTAAAAATCATCTACCCCATCCACCCCAACCCACGCATCAAAGAAATCGCAAAAGAATGCTCGCTAAATTCAAAAAATATCAAAATCATCCCCCCTTTGGACGTGATAGATTTTCACAATCTCCTCAAACACGCCGATCTTATCCTCACTGACAGCGGGGGTATCCAAGAAGAAGCCCCCAGTCTTGGCAAGCCCGTTTTAATCTTGCGTGATGTAACCGAGAGGATCGAGGGGGTAGAAGCAGGCACGCTCAAGCTTGTCGGCACTGATAGTCAAAAAATATTTGAAGAATCCTTGAGATTGCTAGGCGACCCAGAAGCCTACCAACAAATCGCAACCATCAAAAACCCCTATGGCGACGGCTATGCAAGCCAAAAGATTGTAACAATACTGCAAGATTATCTTGCTAGCAAAAATACTGCTGGGGGGGGGGCTATAGACTAAAAGACACAACACGCCCGCTCTCTTCGCCCGCTCTCCTCACTGCACTCATCGCAACCGCTCCCATCAATCGCCCCGATTACACGCCTTTTTCCAAATCTCTCTGTAAGCCCACCTTAAAAGACCCGCAAGGACACGCCCGTGTCGCCTAAAATCTCCATCATTATCCCTGTCTATAATGTCGCCCCTTTTATTACCCGTTGCTTAGATTCGTGTATCCACCAGACCCTAACAGACATCGAAATCATCATCGTTGATGATTGCGGGAGTGATGATTCTATCAAGATTGCGACAGAGTATGCGAGCAAAGATAATCGAATCAAGATTATTTCCAACCCCCAAAATCTAGGCACATTTCACGCAAGAATCATAGGGGCAAATAACGCTAATGGGCTTTATTGTATGTTTGTTGATGGTGATGATTTTTTACACCCTGGGGCTTGCGAAATCGCTTTTAGGGCAATCTCAAAGCAAAAAGTTGATATTTTGGCATTGCGAATGCAACATTTTCCAAAGACATTTTTGCGTATCAATCCTCGCAACCATCAAGGCAAGCTCATAGAAGATAGTTTGCGCCAATATCTCTCCAAAAGCCCCAATGCCCAATCACTCTGCGATAAAATTATCCTCACACAAATACTCAAAAATGCCTCTAAGGCGCTAAATTTTGTCCAAAAACCATTGCGATTTTTTGAAGATGGGTTATTATTGCTTGTAGGGAGTTTTTTTGCAAAAAGTTATTTTGGGCAAAAAGATTTTATCTATTTTTATTGTCATAATGCCCAATCAGTCAGTAGAACCCACACGCAAGAGAGTTTAAAACAAAAATATGCCAATCTAAAATATATCCTCGAAATACTAGAAGAACTCAAAAAAGCGTTCCCGAGTTATGGTGTTTTTATCGACAATTTTGCCAAAAAAACCGCAAGTGCACTGATTTTGGAAGCAAGATTTTTCGATAAAGAAGCCTTCCTCCAAGCCTATAAAATCCTAAAAAAACACCATTTCACCAAAAAACCCCCAAAAGGTGATAGCTATATCCAAGCAGTCGGGCTGTCTTTGCGTTATCATTTTAGGTGGCAAAACCTCATCAGGCTATTTGCCTATCTGTTAGGCTTCAAAAAAATAGACAATTTTATTATCAACCAATCTGATGTAATGCATTTCTCCCCTCAAGCAAGTGCCAAAACGCTCGCCCCAACCAACATAAACAAAATCAAAATAGCCTATGTTGGGGAATTTCAAGAAGAAAAATATGTGAAAAAATTGCTTGAAATAGTTGGAGAAAATCAAGTGCTTGAACTACATATTGGGGGCTTTGGGATTTTAGAAAATATTATCAAAACTTATGCCAAAAAGCATTCTAATATCATATTTTATGACAAAAACCCTTATGCAAAGACCTTAAAAATCCAGCAAAATTGTGATATTTTCCTTACACTCTTTGACCCCACATCACCCAATCATTACTTTGCTATGCCTAATAAAATTTATCAAACCCCCAGTCTTAGCAAGCCTATCTTGGTCCTAAATCCCTATGATGAACAATTTATAAGCCAAAAGATTGTAGCAGTCTTGCAAGATTATCTTGCTAGCAAAAATACTGCTGGGGGGGGGGGCTATAGACTAAAAGACACAACACGCCCGCTCACTGCACTCATCGCAACCGCTCCTATCAATCGCCCCGATTATAAGCCTTTTTCCAAATCTCTCTGTAAGCCCACCTTAAAAGACCCGCAAGGACACGCCCGTGTCGCCTAAAATCTCCATCATTATCCCTGTCTATAATGTCGCCCCTTTTATTACCCGTTGCTTAGATTCGTGTATCCACCAGACCCTAACAGACATCGAAATCATCATCGTTGATGATTGCGGGAGTGATGATTCTATCAAGATTGCGACAGAGTATGCGAGCAAAGATAATCGCATTACCATCTTGCATCATTCTCAAAATTCTGGATTATTCCAAGCCAGAAAGACAGGGGTAGAAAATGCGAGGGGGGATTATTGTATGTCTTGTGATGGCGATGACTTCTTAGACCTTGAGGCTTGCCAAATCGCTTATGAAGCCATCATCAAAACCAATGTCGATATATTTGCCTTGCAGTTACAGCATTTCCCAAAGACCCTTAAGCGTATCCCCCCGCATATTTATCAGGGCTTATGGACAGGTGATAGTATGCGTAAAATCTTCTCCAAAGGCAGAGACGCACAGAGTTTATGCAATAAAATCATCGCCACCCCATTATTGCAAAGCGCCTATGAAGCACTCCATTTTGTCAAGAAACCCCTTTTATTTTGTGAAGATGGCTTGGTGCTTTTAGTAGCAAGTTTTTTTGCCAAAAGCTACTTTGGACAAAATAAAGTTATTTATTATTATTGCAACAACGAACAATCAATGACCCGCCAAAACTCCCCAGAAATCCTCAAGAAAAAATACGACAATCTTGAATATATCCTTGAAATCCTGCAACATTTAAAAAAATCTTTCCCGCAATATAGCAGTTTCATTGAAGATTATGGCAAAAAGATTGCAAGCGCATTGATTTTAGAAGCACGGCTCTTTGGAAGAGAAGCCTTTCTCCAAGGCTATAAAATCCTAAAAAAACACCATTTCACCAAAAAACCTCTCTGGGATGATAGCTATATCCAAGCAGTCGGGCTGTCTTTGCGTTATCATTTTAGGTGGCAAAACCTTGCAAGGCTCATCGCCTGCATTTTGGGTCTCAAAAAACTAGCCACCCTCATCAAGCAAGCTAATGCAAAAAAACCCAATGGGGGGGGGGGGCAAGCCACAACCTAGAAAGCCATAGACTACAAAACCCCAGACTAAAAAATCTAAAACACGCAAAAAACCCAAAAAACAAACCCCGCACACAGCCTACCAACAATCCAGCTTATCTGCCTGCCAACAATCCAATTTTTTCCCCCGCTTATCTACCGGCTTATCTCCCCAATCTAGCGCAAGGACACGCCCGTGTCGCCTAAAATCTCTATCATTATCCCTGTATATAATGTCGCCCCTTTTATCATTCGTTGCCTAGATTCGTGTATCCACCAGACCCTAAAAGACATCGAGATCATCATCGTTGATGACTGCGGGAGCGATGATTCTATCCATATCGCCAAAGACTATGCGAGCAAAGATAATCAAATAAAAATTATTTCCAACCCCCAAAATCTAGGCACATTTCACGCAAGAATCATAGGGGCAAATAACGCCAGCGGGCTTTATTGTATGTTTGTTGATGGTGATGATTTTTTACACCCTGCCACCTGCGAATTATGCTTGCAAAAAGCACATATTTTTAAAAAACATCAAAAAAAATTGCCCGATATTATCCATTTTGGTTTGGATTTTTTTCCCCCTAATTTCAAACGCAAAACCCCAAAAATTATCACAAAAGATTTGAAAAATGAAAATATTCTTAAAAATATTTTTCTTGATTGCCCTACGCCTCCTTGGAATGTATGTGGCAAACTTTACAAAACAGAGCTTGTGAATAAAGCTTCCAAAAAACTCGATTTTGCAGATAAAAAAGTCTCTATGGCTGAAGATGCCCTGCAAAATTTTGTCATCACGCTTTTGGCAAAATCATCCACAGGGATCAAAAATAAGCTCTATTTTTATTACGAAAATACCACCTCCATCACCCGCCAATCCACCCCCCAAGCCCGCGACAAAAAAATCGCTGATATAGACACCATTATCCACTGGCTAGATATTTTAAGCTCTGATAAAGAATTAAACTCCCACCCGTATTTTTATCCTGCAAAATACAAAATGCAAGATATTTTGCGATCCGTTATTGTGCTTGAACACCGCTACGATCAAACAAACACCATCATCCCCGCCTATTTAAAAGCGTGTTTGAAATCTCTTAAACACCATCACAAATGGCAAACTTATGCTAGAATCATTATTTTTATCTTGAGTTTTTCAAAAATAAAACTTTAAAATCAAAACCTTAGAGGCAATCCCTTGAATAAACCGGTATTCGAGCTTTTAGGCAAAGCGGATGAGAGCAACCCCGCTGCTATCAGCGCCCATCAAATAGAGCAATGGGAAAATCAAAAAATCCTCACCTATCTAGGCACAACCAATGATGTCAGAAGCCATATCGCCCAAGCGAGCTGTATTGTTTTGCCAAGCTATCGTGAGGGCGTGCCACGCGTGCTTTTGGAAGCAATGGCAATGGCTAAACCCATCATCACCACCAATACACCCGGTTGCAAAGAGCTAGTTTTCAATCCCAAACCCCAAGGCGACATCCTCATCGGCGAAAATGGCATTTTATGCGAACCCAAAGACGCCTCCTCGCTCGAAAATGCCTGCAAGTATTTTTTGAGCCTCACAGACACGCAGCGGGCAAATATGGGCAATGCAGGGCGCCAATATGCCAAAACCTTTGACCTCGCCCACATTATCGGTATTTATAAAAGCAAGCTAACGGGGCATTGCGGGGCAGTTAGCTTTGTTTCTAATTCCTCCTTTGGGATGGTGAATTTTCGCCTCGAAGTCTTAAAATCTCTCCAGAATCTCGGCTTTACTATCCATATCATCGCCCCGCAAGATGAGTTCAGCGACAAACTCATCAATGAGGGATTTTTCTTCCACCCTATCACGCTTGATCCCAAAGGGCTAAACCCTGCTAAAGACCTCGCCACATTTTTTCAAATCAAAAAAATCCTCGCCTCCATCAAACCCACAATGAGTTTCCACTACACCATCAAGCCTGTGATCTACGCTTCGATTGCCTGTGCTAGCCTCAAAATCCCTACTATCAACATCATCACCGGGCTTGGCTATGTCTTTACCGATTCGACATCAAAAAACCTCAAAGAAACCCTAAAGAAAAAAATCCTAAAAATATGGGTATCAAAAATGTATCAAACAGCCCTCAAACACGCCCAAGAAGTCTGGTTCCTCAACCCCGATGACCAAACAGAATTTATCAATAGAAACATCATCACCCCATCAAAAGCCTTTTTGCTCAAAAGCGAGGGGGTCGATTTGGAGCATTTTTCACCTGATTTTTCACCTGATTTTTTGCCCCGTTCTGTTGTTGCACCCTCTGAAAAAACCATCTTTTTGCTGGTTGCTCGAATGCTTTGGGACAAGGGCGTAGGCGAATTTGTAGAAGTTGCCCGCAAGCTTGCCTCCCCACATCTCCCCCCAAACGCACCAAGATAGCGATGATAAAAATCCTCACTATCTTGGGCGCAAGACCGCAATTCATCAAAGCAGCCTGCCTCAATCGAGCCTTTAAACACTACCCAAATATCACCGAAACCATCGCCCATACTGCCCAACACCACGACAAAAACCTCAACACGATTTTTTTTGAAGAACTCCATCTCACCCCGCCTGCCTACCAACTCCCCCCGCCAATTGGTGGCAATCGATTGCAAACCATCGCAAGAATGCAAAATGCCCTAGAAACAATCCTACGCACCCACCAACCCGACGCTACGTTGGTGTATGGCGATACCAACTCCACACTCGCAGGCGCACTCGTCTCCCACCAGCTAAATATCCCCATTATCCACATCGAAGCGGGTTTGCGCTCCTACAACTTTGATATGCCCGAAGAAAAAAACCGCATTACCACCGACAAGCTAGCCACTTTGCTTTTTTGCCCCACCGAACTTGCCAAAAATAATCTCCTAAACGAGGGACTTACCGAATCAAAATGCCATATCATCGTTTCAGGCGATATTATGAAAGACAATGCCCGCTATTACGCCCCCTACGCCAAAAAACCCCCTATCCCTATCAAACAAAATTTTGTCCTTGCGACCTTGCATAGAGCCCAAAATACCGATGATCTCAAACGCTTGCACGTTATCTTGGAAGCGCTAGAAACCATCGGGGGCAAAACCCAAGTCATCTTCCCTATGCACCCCCGCACGGCGGGCAAATTTCGCAATGATGGGCCTGGCGATGGATTTGAAAATGCCAGCGAATTTGAAAATACAGATGGATTTGAAAATAAAAAACTCCAAAAAAGCCATTACAAACATATCACATTCGCCCCGCCTCTAAGCTACCTCCAAACCCTCTGGTTACTCCAGCACGCCCAAGCGGTGCTGACTGATAGCGGGGGATTGCAAAAAGAAGCGTATTTTTTTAACAAACCTTGTTTGATCTTGCGAGAAGAAAGCGAATACGAAGAGCTTATCAAGGCAGGCTGTGCGGTCCTAATGGGTGCTGATAAAGAAAAAATTATTGAAACTTTTGGTAATATGCGGGATTTATTTCATCCCCCTTTCCCGCCTCATTTGTATAGCCCACCAGAACCATACGTCGGGGATTCGGGGAATTTGATTGCAAAAAAAATCTTGGAGATATTATGAAGACCTTTGGTATCATCGGCGTGGCTGGCTACATCGCCAAAAAACACCTTCAAGCCATCAAAGATACGCAAAACAGCCTTGTTTGTGCGCTGGATAAAAACGATTCGGTGGGTATTTTGGATAGTTATTTCCCAGAGGCGGATTTTTTTATTGAATTTGAACGCTTCGATCGCCACATCAACAAGCTCAAACGCAAGCAACAAGGCTTGGATTTTATCAGCATTTGTTCGCCAAACTATCTGCACGACAGCCATATCCGTTTTGCCCTACACAACGGCGCAAATGCCATCTGTGAAAAACCTCTTGTCCTCAACCCCTGGAATATCGATAGCCTTTCTGACATCGAGGCAGAAAGTGGCAAAAAAGTCTATAATATCCTCCAGCTCCGCCTCCACCCCAGTATCCTCAAGCTCAAAGCAAAGGTCCAAAACGAACTCCAAAACAACCCTAATAAAGTCTATGACATCACGCTGACCTATCTGACAAGTCGGGGAAAATGGTATTTTGTCTCCTGGAAAGGCGATGAGAGCAAAAGCGGGGGGATTGCGACAAATATCGGGGTGCATTTCTTTGATATGCTGTGTTTTATCTTTGGGACACCCAAAAAAAGCAGTGTCCATACCAGCAAACCCGATTGTATCGGGGGATACCTTGAGCTCAAACACGCTAGGGTGCGGTGGTTTCTCTCTATCAACCCCGCACATATCCCCCCAAATATCACCGATAAAAAAACCTACCGCTCGATCATCATCGACAACGAAGAAATCGAATTTAGCGATGGTTTCACCGACTTGCATACCAAAAGCTATCAAGACATTTTAGATGGCAAGGGCTTTGGCTTAGAAGATGCCAGGATGTGTATCCAGATTATTCACGATATTAGAAATACCCAACCCATCGGGCTTGTGGGCGATTATCACCCTTTGTGCCAAAAGGTGCTAGCGTGAAAAGCTGGCGTGATTCAAACAGCGTTATCCATCCCTCAAGCCTTATTCATCCTTCAAGCGTTATGGATAGCGATGTTTTGATCGGGCAAGATTGCAAGATTTGGCATTTTTGCCATATTTTGAGCGGGACACGTATCGGGCAAAACTGCTCGTTTGGGCAAAATTGTGTCATCGGACCGAATGTCAAAATCGGCAATGGTTGCAAAGTCCAAAATAATGTGAGCATTTATGAGGGCGTGGAATGCGAAGATGATGTATTTATCGGACCTTCGGTCGTTTTTACGAATGTGATTAACCCAAGGGCGTTTATCGTGCGAAAAAACGAATACAAAAAAACAACGCTGAAAAAAGGTTGCACTATTGGGGCAAATGCCACGATTGTTTGCGGGATAACCATCGGAGAATACGCCTTTGTAGGGGCTGGGGCGGTGGTGAGGGAAGCTGTCAAACCATTTGCATTAGTCGTAGGTATTCCCGCTAGGCAAATCGGCTGGGTGGATAAGGCAGGGAACAAGATGATTTTTGATAGCCAAAATCGCGCGATCGATAGCTATGATGGCAGGGAATACGTGCTTGTTGGCGATGAGATAAGAGCTTATGAAAATTGATTTTGCCAATCTAGCTAAAGCCCACGAGGAATATCAAAGCGAGATTGATGAAGCGATAAAAAGGGTGTTAGGGCGTGCTTGTTTTATTATGGGCGAAGAAGTGGCGTTATTTGAAGAAGAACTCAAGCATTTTATCGGCTCAAAGCACGCCATCACCTGTTCGAGCGGGACTTCTGCGATCTTGCTCGCACTGCTTGGAAGCGGGATTGGCAGGGGTGATGAGGTCATCACGACACCATTTAGTTTCATCGCTGCAGCTGAAATGATAGCCCTCATCGGTGCAAAGCCCGTATTTGTCGATATTGACCCCGATACATTCCACATTGACACCGCACAAATCCCAGCCCATATCACCCCAAAAACCAAAGCCATCATCCCTGTGAGCCTCTTTGGACTGCCTGCCGATATGGAAACCATCAACGCCATCGCAAAAGCGCATAATCTCATTGTCATCGAAGATGGGGCGCAGAGCTTTGGGGCAACTAGCACAAACCAAGCCGGCGTTTGCAAAAAAAGCCCCCATCACAGCGGGCTTGGTGTCACGAGCTTTTTCCCTGCGAAGCCTTTGGGGTGCTATGGCGATGGCGGGGCGGTGTTTTGCGATGATGACAGGCTAGCAGACAAAATCAGAGCCTTGCGAATCCACGGGCAAAGCAGGCGCTACCAACACGCACATATCGGTATTAATGCGAGGCTAGATAGCCTCCAAGCTGCGATTTTGAGAGTCAAACTCAAGCACTACCCCGCCCAAATCTCAAGACGCCAAAAAGTCGCCAAACTCTATGAAAAATACCTCGCAAATAAGCCCCTCGCCCGCCAAAAAATCCCAAAAAACACCCAAAGTGTGTATGCCCAATACGCCATCCTCTCCCCACACAGAGACAAGCTCGAAAAAAATCTCACCGCCCATCATATCCCCTATGCTATCCATTATCCCAAGCCCCTGCACCTGCAAGATTGTTTTGCGTATCTGGGCTATCAGGCGGGCGATTTTGAAGTTTGTGAGCGGGTCGCAAAACAAATCTTAAGCCTACCGATGAACCCGTATCTAAGCGAAGAAGAAATCGCGTTTATCTGTGAATGCGTAATTTAGAGGAACAAATAATGACCAAAACGATAGAATTTATTTCTAATAGACAAACGCAATTTGACTATGAAATGGTAACTTTAGGAGGAGGAGCGTTAAGCCAAAGCCAACTGCTTGGCTTTGGTAGCTCCGCACGGCGATTGCAATATGCGACAAAAGGAGCATAGCAATACGCCTAAACCTTAATTACTCGCCCGAAGTGGTCTTCAGGTTCGCTCAAAGCGAACCGAATCAACATAATGTTAAAGGAAAACAATGAACCACCAAACCATCGCCATTATCGGGCTGGGTTATGTCGGGCTACCTCTAGCGCTTGAATTTGGGAAGCGCTACCCCACGATAGGCTTTGATGTGAATGCCAAGCGAATCTGTGAGCTAAAAAATCGCCACGATAGCAATCTCCAAGCCAGCGATGAGGATTTTTTAAAGGCAAAATTTTTGCGTTTTTGCCACGAAGAAGACGGCATTCAAGACGCCCAAATCTATATCATCGCTGTGCCTACGCCTATCGATACTTACAAAAAACCCGATATTAGCGCATTGTTAAACGCCTCAAGTCTTGTGGGGAAATTTCTAAAAATCGGTGATATTGTCATCTATGAATCCACCACCTACCCGACTTGCACGGAGCAAAATTGCGTGCCTGTGCTGGAGGCAACGAGCGGTTTGGTTTATAATCAAGATTTTTTCGTGGGCTACTCACCCGAACGTATCAACCCCGGAGACCGCCAAAACACGCTCACCAACATCGTCAAAATCACCTCAGGTAGCACGCCAGCTGCCGCAAAACAAATCGATGCGCTCTATGCGTCCATCATCACCGCAGGCACGCACCTTGCCCCATCTATCAAGGTCGCAGAAGCCACCAAAGCCATCGAAAATGCCCAGCGAGACATCAATATCGCCTTGATGAACGAACTGGCTATCATCTTTGAACGCCTAGGAATCGACACGCAAGATGTCTTGGAAGCCGCACGCACGAAGTGGAATTTTTTGCCATTCACCCCCGGTCTTGTGGGCGGGCATTGTATCGGCGTGGATCCCTACTACCTCATCCATATCGCCGCTTCGTTTGGCTATCACCCCAAAATCATCGCCACAGGGAGATATATCAATGATTTAATGCCGGCTTTCATCGCCCAAAAAATGGTAAAACTCCTCTCAAAAAATGCCATCCCCGCACTCAATGCCAATATTTTGATACTCGGTGTCACATTCAAAGAAAACTGCCCAGATATTCGCAATTCCAAAATCCCTGAAGTCAGGCAGGAATTGCTTGATTTTGGTTGCAATGTCGCTATCTATGACCCGCTCGCAGACAAAAATGAAGTAAAGAAAATTTATGGCTTTGAGATGTTAGACACACCCGTTTGGGCAGAGCAAGAAGCGGGCAAAAAAACATCTAGCGAAACAACCAAAGCAACAATGATAGAAAAAACAGGCAAAAAAACCCGTTATGATGGGATTATCCTTGCAGTCGCACACAAAAGTTTTGAAACCATCAACCCGCACGAATTGCTCGGTGAAAACGGCGTGATTTATGACCTCAAAGGCTTTTTTGGGCGCAAGGCGCACGCAAGATTGTAGGCTAAAACCATTGATTTTAAGGCTTTTGCCATCGATTTACGATGGGGTTTTAAGGTTTTAAAGTTAGCTTGAAATAGGCTTGACTTATATTTTAAAATAACTTATAATTTCACTTCTCAAAACAAAAACCGACAGATATTCCAGATTAGCTCAGCGGTAGAGTAGGCGGCTGTTAACCGCTTGGTCGTAGGTTCGAATCCTACATCTGGAGCCACATTTACTTTTTTTCCTATCTTTTCATTATATATTATTACTTTTTAGAACCTTTCAGATTCACTATTTACGATGTTTTAGGTGATTTTTGTAAAAATAATTTACGTATCATAATATATACAAATTTGAAAAAATGGTTACTAAAGTGGTTACTTTTTTGATACAACCTTGTAATGTCTTATTCTTGCAACCACTTGAGATGATTATTCCGATTAGCACCAGATAGCATTTATAAATGTTTCCATAAATTCAAATTGGTCATAAGTTCGTATCCTACATCTGCCACCACCATTACTTTTTAGAACCTTTCAGATTCACTATTTACGATGTTTTAGGTGATTTTTGTAAAAATAATTTACGTATCATAATATATACAAATTTGAAAAAATGGTTACTAAAGTGGTTACTTTTTTGATAGATAGGCGATTTTGATAGTTTTTGCCACCCTTGCCACCGACTTTCTTGCGACTTTTGGAGTGATATTTACCCAACACATTAATGCCAGATCGAGTCGATATAAACACAAATTTTAAATCCCAAACTCTATAAATAAAATTTTATTTTTTCTGGATTCTGATATAATTTTATAGATTTTTGGCTCGATTCACGTTGTGAATCTAAAAGACCACTCGCGCGAACTTAGCCTATCAACGGGCGGGTCAGCTTCATTTCTAAAGGAAAAATATGCAAACAATTTACCCCTTTGTCCTCACTATCCATTTGATTTGTGCGATCATCTTTTTAGGATATTTGTTTTTTGATGTTTTTATTTTCCCAAATATCGAAAAAAAATTCGGGATCAAAATAGCCAAAAAGGCTGGCAATGCTATAGGGGAAAGGGGCACAAAGATTATGCCTATCTGTGTTTTGTTGCTCATCTTAACCGGTGGGATGATGATAAGCAGTTACATCGGCAAAGATATGGGTTATTTCAACTCAAATCTCCAAAAGTTTCTTATACTAAAAGTAATATTTGCACTTGGTATTTTTATAATGGTTTTTATTTCTTTAAGTTATAAATTTATCTTGAAAAAACCCAGCCCCATAGGTAAAATCATTCATCCCGTAGCGCTTTTGTTAGGATTTTTCATCGTCGTTTTGGCAAAAATGATGTTTTATGCCTGAAAGCCAAGCTATCAAAAAAATATGACAAATGCGAAGCTAGTTTTTAAGCTCAGCAACAAACCCCCGATCTAGCCCGTTATAATCCTGATAAAAATCACCCTGATACCCAAATGCCAAAAGGCAGGCTTCCAAGCGTTCTTTTTGGTCATAGCCCATCTCACAAGCCAAAAATCGAATCCCTCTTTGCGCCCCAAATTCGATGATGGATTGCAACACTTCATCACCCACAACCCCGCCAAACAAAGCGGTGTCTGGCTCATAACGCACATTTTTTGGCAATGCGTAATCATTGGCGATATAAGGTGGATTGGAAACCAAAAGCTCGGGCGATTTTTGCACACCTCCCAACAGATCTGCACACACCAAATCAATGCGGTCTTTGAGATTATTACCTACCCCAAAGGCATTGAGATTGATTTGTGCGACTGCAAGGGCTTCTTCTGAAATATCGCTCGCAATGATGGAAATATCTGGGCACAAAAGCGCAAGCATAATCGCAATCGCCCCACTCCCTGTGCCTATCTCACCAATGTCAGAAATCCCCTCCGACACAATCAATGCTTGGACTTTTTGGACCAACAACTCCGTTTCTGGTCTAGGAATCAAAACCCGATTATCGACATAAAATGTCTCACCAAAAAAATTCGCCCTCCCAACGATATATTCGATGGGTTCGCCTTGACTTCGCCGATGGACACATTCCATCAGTTTATCAAAATCGCTTGGTTTGATCTTGCGTTCGCCCCACGTATGCAACCATTCACGCGTAGTATCTAGCACAAAGCCCAAAAGCATTTCCGCCTCAAGACTTACACGAATCTCCGAACCAAACTCAGAATGTAAAAGCTCTCTTTTAGCGTATTGGAGGGCTTTTAGGATATTCAATTCATTTCTCCATATGATAATCTAATGCCTCAAGCCGTTTGAGTAGTGGCGGGTGGGTGTAGTAGAAAAATATATACGCAGGGTGCGAACAAGGGAATGCCTTGTTTTCATTCACGATACGTATCAAGGCTTCTGCCAAAGAATATTTGCTCGTCAAACTCGCGCCAAATTCATCGGCTCGGTATTCAGCCTTGCGACTAAAAAACCCCATAACTGGCATTGCCAAAAACGAAATCACTGGGCTAATAAGGAGCAAAAATGTAATCGTAGCCGCAGGGTTTGCTGGCACACCCATCGCCTCAAAAATACTTTGCGGGAGATTCCCTACGATAAAAAAGACGATAAACAAAAGAACCCCGACTATTAAAATATTTTTCAAAATATCTTTATGCTTGAAATGCCCCAATTCGTGTCCCAAAATCGAGAGCAATCCCTCTTGAGAGACTTTTTGGAGCAATGTATCAAATAGGACCACCCGCTTGGATTTGCCCAACCCACCAAAATACGCATTCAGCCTGCCATCTCGCTTGCTGGCATCCACGATGAAAATCCCGCTACTTTTAAAGCCCACTTTCACCATCATCGCTTCGATTTTTTCTCTCAAAACATCATCATTTAGCGGGGTGAATTTATTAAAAATCGGGGCAATCAAGATAGGATAAAGCACATTAGTCAAGATAGCAAAAGCAAAAATCAAAACAAAACCCGCAAACCACCAATACGAAAAATGATCCATCACAACAAGCAACAAAAACACGATAATCCCCCCGATAACGAGCAACATCGCAAACCCCTTGATGGTGTCTTTGATAAACAATCCCAAGGTGCTTTTGCTAAAGCCAAATTTTTTATCAAGGACCATTGTCGTATAAAAACCTATCGGCAGAGAAATCACAGACCCTACGCACAAAAATACCAAAACAAAACATAAAGAACGGATGGTTTCAGAAAAATCAAGCGAGTTAAGGAAATTTCCAAGCATCCAAAAGCCAATAGTAACCCAAAACAAAAAAACGATAAATTCAATCACGCTCGAAATGATGGAGACTTTCAACTTTGCGAGTGAATATTCGCCGGCTTCACGATAATCTTTTGGCGACAAAATTACTGGGGGTTGCTCCATCCTAAACCGAATATACCGAAACTGCAGACAAGCCAAAATAATGCTTGGCAGTGTATAAAAAACACCAAATATCAAAGCTAATAAATAAAGCATCCTACCACCCAATATTTTTTAAATGAGATGAATTTTACATTAAAAGCATAAATCTAACCGAAATTAAATCACTTTTAACCGCATTTTGACTAAGATACTGCAAAAATTTCGTGAGAAAAACAATGAAACAAACAAAATATATATTCGTTACTGGCGGGGTGCTAAGCTCGCTTGGAAAAGGCATATCCTCATCTTCGATCGCCACATTGTTGCAACATTCAGGCTTTGAAGTCTCGATTTTAAAAATCGATCCATATATCAATGTCGATCCCGGCACGATGAGCCCCCTAGAGCACGGCGAAGTATTTGTTACATTTGATGGGGCAGAGACCGACCTTGACATCGGGCATTACGAAAGATTTTTGAATAAAAATTTCTCCAAACAAAATAACTTCACCACCGGGCAAATCTATCTCTCTGTGATCGAAAACGAACGCCACGGCAAGTATCTAGGCAAAACGATCCAAATCGTCCCTCACATCGTCGATGAAATCAAAAATCGGATCAAAGTCGCTGGGATAGGGAGTGATTTTTTGATTATTGAGCTTGGTGGCACTGTCGGGGATATGGAGGGAATGCCGTATTTAGAGGCAATGCGCCAGATGAAGCACGAGCTTGGGGGCGATTTGGTTATTAGCATTCACGTTACCCTTATCCCGCTGATCAAGGCTGCTGGAGAACTCAAAACCAAGCCAACCCAGCACTCAGTCCAAGAACTCAGGCGCATTGGGATTTCCCCGCAAATCATTTTGGCACGCTGTGAAAAGCCCCTCAGCAAGGAACTCAAAAAAAAGCTCGCTTTGAGTTGCGATGTCGATGATGATAGCGTGATTGTCGCTGAAGATGCCGAAAGCATTTACAAATGCCCGATGAATTTCCTCAAAGAAGATATCCTCACCCCGATTGCTAGGCGATTCAAACTTGGCGAGCTCAAGCCCAAAATGGATGAATGGGACATATTAGTCAAAAAAATCATCTCCCCAAAAGATGCAATCACCATCGGATTTGTCGGTAAATATCTCAGCCTCAAAGAATCTTATAAATCCCTCATAGAAGCCCTCACGCACGCTGGGGCAAATACCGATGTGGGCGTGCATATCAAATGGATTGATAGCGAAACGCTTTCTTCTGAAACCATTTTAGAACTCCAAGATGTCGATGGGATACTCATACCAGGCGGGTTTGGAGAAAGGGGCGTGCGGGGCAAAATCGAAGCGATCAAATACGCTAGAGAAAACAAAATCCCGTTTTTGGGGATCTGTCTGGGAATGCAACTCTCCATCATCGAATTTGCCCAAAACGTCTTGGGAATCCCTGATGCCAATTCCACAGAATTTGACGCTCAAACCAAAAACCCGGTTGTGTATTTGATTGAGGATTTTATCGACCAGCAAGGCAAAGAACAGATCCGCACCCACCAATCCCCGATGGGCGGGACAATGCGACTGGGTGAATACGAATGCAATATCGCACCAAACACCAAACTAGCCCGTGCCTACCACAACCAACGCACCATCAAAGAACGCCATCGCCACCGATATGAAGCCAATCCTAAATACAAAAAAAATCTCGAAGACAATGGGATGATCATCAGCGGGGAATCCCCAAATGGGCTGATTGAAGCGATAGAAATCAGCGATCATCCCTTTTTTGTCGCCGTGCAGTTCCACCCCGAATTTACCTCCAGATTGCAAAATCCCAACCCCATCATCTTGGAATTTGTCAAAAAAACATTGACATTACAAAATAAATGAATTTTATCAGCAAACAAGAGATAGAAAATGCCCTTTCAAGGCGCTTTAGAGATGATAGATTCACTTCATTGCAACAACTCCCTCACCCCTATGAACTCAAAGACGCCAAAAAAGCTGCCGCCCTCATCACAAAAGCCATCAAAAAAAATCAAAAAATCCTTGTCGTAGGGGATTACGATGTCGATGGTATCACATCTTGCGTGATTATGGCACGATTTTTTCGGCTCATTGGCTACCAAAACTTTGCCTACATTATCCCCAATCGCTTCAATGATGGCTATGGTATCAGCAAAACCATCGTAGAAAAAAATCCCGCCGAGCTTGTCATCACCGTCGATAATGGTATCAGTGCGTTTGAAACCGGAGAATACTGCAAAAAGCACCATATCCCTTTTATCATCACCGATCACCACACCATCAAAGACAAGCTCCCCACCGCTGATGCGATCATCAATCCCCAACAAACCGATTGCCCCTTTCCCCAAAAAGAAGTCTGCGGGGCAACGCTCGCTTGGTATCTCTGCAATGCTATCAAGCTAGAAATGGGGCTAGAGATTTCGCTCTCTGGGTTGCTTGATTTGGTCTGTATCGCCACGATTGCCGATATGATGCCACTACTTAAAATCAACAAAATCCTTGTAAAAGCCGGGCTAAAAAAATTCATCACTTCGCCCTTAGCACCCAACCAAATACTCAAAAACTTTGTTAAAACCAAAACGCTGACCGCCCAAGACATCGCCTACTCTATCGCCCCGCTCATCAATAGTTCGGGGAGAATGGGTGATGGGAATCTTGCAGCAAGATTCTTGCTCGCTAATGATGAAAAAACCGCCCAAAGCCTTTTTTTGGAGCTTAAAGCGCTCAATGAAGCCAGAAAACAAACCGCACAAAATATCCTTGAACTCGCACAAAATACGCCACTAGTGGGAAAAAACTGCGTCATCGCCTATGGCAAAGATTGGCACGAAGGCGTTCTTGGCATTGTCGCTGCCAATCTTGCCAACACCCACCACAAGCCCGCCATTGTGCTGAGCCAAAAAGATAACACCCTCAAAGGTAGCGCACGTAGCTATGGCGATATTAATCTGATCGGAGCGCTCCAAGCACATTCGGGCTATTTCACGCAATTTGGCGGGCACGCCAAAGCCGTTGGCCTGCAAATCGAACACAAAAATCTGGAATCATTTTTTGAAGCTTTCAGGGATTTTGAAATGCCCCGTTTAAAAGAAAAAGAGCCTGATGAGGATTTGGGTATCTTAGACCCTTGTGATATTGATGATGAACTCCTTAGCATATTGGAGCGATTTGAACCCTATGGGCAGGGCAACCCACAGCCAAGCTTTTTGTGCGAAAACCTCACCATTACATCCGCTAAAAACCTCAAATCACGCCACCAGCAGTTGGAATTTCATATCGCTTCACGCAAACAAAAAGCGATGGCGTTTTTTTGCGAAACATTCTATCAAGCCAATGACGCAGTCAATATCCGCTTCAATCTCCAACGAGATGGCTTCAGCAATGCCCCGCTAATGATTTTAAAAACCATCATAAAATGCCCTTTGTAACCAAAGATTTCACGCTCCATTCCCCCAAAAAATCCTTTTTGTTCGTGATGGAAGTGCTAGGTTGCACGCAAAAAGAAGCCCAAAGGCATTTAGACAAACAACGCCTCAGGCAAAACAATCTCCCTATCGGAAAATCCCAAACCATCGCAGGAAACGTTACGCTGACATATTTTAGCCCCACTCTTGTGAAGCTTGAGCCGATTTTTGTTACGCCGTTTTTTGCCATCTATGACAAACCGCCCAAAATGCTCATCCACCCAAAGGGCTATTTTGAACACCTTACGCTTTCTGATGCGTTCAAATCAGACTTTGGAAAAGAGGCAAACCCCGTCCATCGGCTCGATTATGAAACCAGCGGGCTGGTGATGATTAGCAGAAAAAAGCGTTATGAAGCCTCACTCAAAGCCTTATTTGCAAAAAAACAAGTTCAAAAGCAATATTTTGCCCAAGTCCTTGGGAGGGTGCGAATGCCCCAAACCATCGATCTCCCCATCTGTGTGCCACAGCGTGCGGATAGGCATACCGATTTGGGTATCCGTTGCAAAATATCTCCCGATGGTAAAAGATCCATCACCCAAATCACGCCTATCTTCTATGATGCGCCCTCAGATACGACCTTGCTCAATGTCATCCCCATCACTGGCAGAACCCATCAAATCCGAATCCATCTCTGCCATATCGGACACAAAATCATCGGGGATTGTCTCTATGGTGTCAGCGATGAGGTGGCTAGGGATTATTTAGCCCAAAAAAAGCAGGCTCAAGACAAAACACCGACCCTAATGTTGCACGCCCATAGCTTAAGTTTTGCCTATAATAATGTAAGCTACCACATCACAAGCAACCGCACCAAAAACACGCAATCATCACGCTTTCAAGATTTTTTACAATGGAAACGAGTTGGGGCTTTGCTCCCGTGAGTGGTTGCTAGATTTGTTTTTAACAAACCGAGTTCAAAGCTAATAAAAACGGGCTGATGAGGCAAACGATAGCTTGACCATAACCCCATTCTTTAGGAATGGAGACAGGCTTTGCCTCTCGGTTTGGTCTTCAGATTCAGTTTAAAGAACTGAATCGAGTAAAAAATAGATGAGCCGGTCTTCAGGTTTGTTTTCAGACAAACCGAGTGGAAAAATAATATTTTTCTTTTTCAACAAAAGGAGTTATCCCACCCCTAACCTGCCGTCTGCTATGCCCTTGCGGGCATATACGCATCGGCGTGCGAGGCTAGTGAAGCCAAGCAGTTGGCTTCACCTTTACGCCTCTCCCCCAATTAACCCACGAAAAGAATAAGCCTCCGTTCCTTTTCGGCTCAAATATTTATCGATGGGAGGGGAAGTCGCTTGCTTGTGTCCTTTAGGAACAGGAGGAGCATTAAAAAAAGATAACTGCTTATCTTTTTTAGCTCCGCACGGCGATTGCGATGTGCGACTATCAGGAGCATACCGGACGCCCAAACCTTAATTGCTTGCCCGAAATGGTCTTCAGGTTTGCTACAAACAAACCGAGTAAGCAAAATGAAAACCTTAAAAACCTATTTCCAACGCACAAGCGTAGCTTGGGTGTGAAATGATTACTTTAGGAGCGAACACCGATTCAATCGGTGGTAGCGGTCTTCAGATTCGGGCTTTAACCCGAATCGATTTCAAATTAATGAGGCTTACGCCTTTTAAGGGGAAGGGGGGCTAGCCGTATGCTATGCTCCTATCGGAGCATAAACACATCGGCGTGCGAGGCTAGTGAAGCCAAGCAGTTGGCTTCACCTTTACGCCTCTCCTTACGAAGTCCGCCCAGATGGGCGGGTGGGTCAAATTCCCCTCAACAACCCTTTCCCCCTGACCCGCTCCCTTAGTTGATAGGGTGAAAGTGCGTAGCTGGCTGGGTTTGTTGGTGGATAAGATTAAATACCTTAGAAAACGGGTTGATGACGAAGTGAACGCCGTCATAACCCTGAACTTTAGCAGCGTTTGGGGGCTTTGCCTTGCGAAGCGGTCTTCAGATTCAGTTTGCAAAACTGAATTGAGTAGAAAATAATGTTTTTGGTCTTCCACCTTTTTATTTTTTTTATTATGCAGGGGGCGGGTTTTACTTGGCAAGCTACCCGCCCCCTTCCTAAAACCTCTTTGGATGGGCGGGTGAAAATCCTTTAGGAGCGAGCGGGATTACTCCTGTGAGTGGTCTTCAGATTCGATTTATCGAATCAAGTAAAAAATAGATGAGCCGGTCTTCAGATTCGCTTGCGGATCAAGTAGAAATAGGAAAACCACCTACCGCTTGCCATCATAGTTCATATTGTCGCAAAAAATTCGCTTGCGTTTTTCATCAAAATCAGGGCTAAAAATATTCTTGCTAGCAACATTATCCTGAGTTTCTATTCCCACCAACGGCAAAAAAGACTCGATAAAATCATCAGTCATAAAGGGTTTATGCAAGGCATTTTTTATCATTTTTATTTTTTCGGGATGTTTTTGGATAAAAGTCTTGGTAACATAGATCAAAAAAGGAATCTCAACGCCGTATTTTGTGCAAGCGTGTCCGACTGAATGGCGACTTTGAAAAATATCTTGGGCGTGATCGCTCAAATAAAAAATAATCGCATCACGATCATCAAAAAGTTCAAAAATATTTTTCAAAACTTCATCGGTATAGGCGATGGAATTGATATAGTCATCAATAATTTGTATATCTTTTTCCTTTCCAAAAAATCCAAAATGAAAATTTTTTAAATCAATATCTTTTGTCTGAAAAATCTTATCTTTTGCAGGGTATCTGTCTTGATAGTTTGGATGCGAACCCATCAGATGAAAAATAACAAAATTTTTATTATCTAAAAAGCTTTTATTTTTATTATAGGTATCCAACAATGCCCCATCAAAAGCACCACTACGCTCATAAATCCCCTTATCGGCTCGTTGCATTAACAAATCTTGAGAATTTCGATAAAAGCTTTCTTTATCTTGATTGGATAGCCAGAGCGTTTTATAACCTGTTTGTCGCATAATATCTAAAAGATTCATTTTCTCATACCAGGGGGTATTTTTATTTTCATAATCACTAAAAGTCAAAAGTCTTTTAAATACTTCATTCGTGCTGGCATAAGGGCTGATAACATCATCAAAAACAAACAATTCTCCAGCATTTTTGTTCTTGTTGATAGCGCTTAGATTGGGCGTGGTGTCGGGTGAATAGCCATAAATTCCCATAAAATTTTTTGAGGCACTTTCACCAATGACAAGCACAATATCTGGAATATTGGAATCATTTTTTAACAAATAGGTTTTGAAATTTTTAAGCTGAACTTCCAAAAATTTTGAACCATCAAGGTAGCCCTCCATCTGATTTTTTGCTACCAACACAGAATAAAAAATATTACTCACATTAACATATTTTGCGAGCTTTTCTAATGTATGAAATTTATGGGATGTGCCTCTGATATAATCCCGTATTGACAATCCTCCTAAAACAATCAACGCAATTCCAAGAAATATGGAAACAAAAATTTTATTTATTTTAATATTAAAATCTTTTTTACTACAAAAAATATAAATACAAATGCCCGAATAAAATAGTATAAAAATAATATTTTTTGGCATTGAAAAATAAAATGTTAAAAACCCTTTGGCTTCATTTTGTTGTGTCCCTAAAAATATCCTAGCCGTTGGAACAGAAATCTCGATATTAAAATTTAAAATGCAAAATAAATCAATAAAACCCACAAACATACAAAAAATAATAATCAAATCTCTTAAAAAATTTCTTATTTTTTTGTATTTTATAAAATCCAAAATAAGATAAATTAATAATATAAAAATAAAACTATAAAGGATTGTTTGAGTATATTTGTTTATTTTTGAAAATGGGGCTAAAAAAACACATATAGTATTAATTAAAACAAACACACAAAATTTCTTATCCAAAACCACCACATATCCTTAATTATGAAAAATATATTTTAAGTTTATATTATAACATAATAAATTCTAGGATATTTTAAGTTCCGATAAGATTTCAAAGATATTTGAAGATTCTGTATATTTTATGACATAAAGCCTATAAAAATGGGGGTTTTGGTGATTTTTAAAAAATATTATTAAATAAATCATTATTTATTTAAGTCTGGATAATACTTCAGCAATCTTCTGCTTAATTTGTTTAAAAACAAATTAAGCAGAAGATTGCCACACAGGGAGCAAATCCCTGCTTTATTCCTTAAAGTATTTAGAGGCGGATTAAAGAATAGATTACAAAAGTTTCAAAGATTTTTATTTTGCCCATCAAATGCACAAACCCAATCTAAAAATTTAGACCAAAAATAAGCGCTTTTGATTGCGGGATTTTACCGCTGCAAATATTCTTCATAACTACCTTTGAAATCGACTAGTTTCGCCCCATTTTCGCTAGGAACAAGCTCGATAATCCGATTGGCATACGCATCGATAAGTTCGCGGTCGTGGCTCACACAAATCACGCACCCTTCAAATTTATAAAGCGCCTCGCCCAAAGCGATAATGGATTCAAGATCAAGATGATTTGTCGGCTCATCAAGCACCAAAAAATTCCCACCCTCAAGCATCAGTTTTGAAAGCACCATCCGATGTTTCTCGCCCCCACTCAAGGCATTGATACTCTTTTCTTGCTCCTCGCCACTAAAGAGCATTCGCCCCAAGCTATTCCTGATCTCACCTGATTCTATTTTTTTGTCAAATCCCCGCAACCACTCATAAAGGCTTTCTTCGCCTTTGATTTCTTCGCTCACATTCTGAGGGAAATACCCCCTTTGCACCGTTGCCCCCCATTTCACCCCGCCACTATCGGGCGAAAGCTCCTCAACCAGGATCTTACACAGCGTGCTTTTGCCTACACCATTAGGTCCGATGATAGCGATTTTATCTCCGGGCAGGACCTTGATACCCACATTTTCTAGCACAACACGCCCATCATAGCTTTTTGAAATCCCCTCACACTCCAAAGCCTCGTTGCCAATGGGGCGCTTGGGCTTAAAAACTATGCTGGGATCACGCCGAGTGGAAACCGCCAAACTCTCAATGTTGAGCTTTTCAAGCTGTTTTTGGCGGGATGTGGCTTGCTTGGCTTTAGATGCATTGGCAGAAAATCGTGCGATAAAGGTCTCTAATTCCTCTTTTTCTTTGAGTTTTTTATTCCGCATTGCTTCTTGTTGCTTTGCAATAATCGTCGAAGCGATATACCAATCATCATAATTCCCGCTAAACTCCCGCACAGTGTGGAAATCCATATCCAAAATATGCGTGCAAACCGCATTCAAAAAATGCCTGTCGTGACTGATTACTACCATCGTGCCTTCGTGGCGCTTGAGATTTTCTTCTAGCCAGCCAATCGAGTGCAAATCCAGATTGTTTGTCGGCTCATCAAGCAACAAAATATCGGGCTTGGGAAAAAGCACTTGTGCAAGCAAAATCTTAAACTTATCCCCGCCGGTGAGCGTTTTCATCAGCTCGGTATGCTTGGATGCCTCAAAGCCCAAATCCTCCAAAATCTTTTCGATAACAACCTCGTGCTCATACATCGGATCTTCTTCAGCACAGATGATTTCAAGCTCACCCAAACGTTCATTGACCTTTTCATCGCTCAAATCACCCGTTTCATAAAGATGTTCTTTTTCTTTGAGGGCTTCATAAAGCCGTTTGTTCCCTATCAAAACAGCGTCTTTGAGGCTCAAATCCTCAAACGCATACTGGTCTTGCCCCAAAACCCCAAGCCTTAGCCCTGATTCGATGATGACCTCCCCGCTACTGGGTTCATAGACACCACTTAGGATTTTCAAAAACGTGCTTTTACCCGCACCATTAGCCCCGATAAGCCCGTATCGCTTGTTTTTATCCAGCTTGATGGAGACATTTTCAAAAAGTTTTTTACTCGCATAACGCATAGTCAGATTGATGGTTTGTAGCATATAAAGTCCCTTGTTTAAAATTTAAAATACTTTCATCAAATTTTACCAAAACTAGTGGGGATAATTTGAATTTCAAGACAAAAGTTATACAATACAAGCTGTCTGGATTCGATTGCACCCAAACAACATCGAAACTAACCAACATTAGAAGTAAATTGCCCAAAAAATCGGACACACAACAGGTTATGATGATTTCAAGCGGTTTTTCACGATTATCGCTAAAGCCCTGTGCGTCCCACATAAGGAGAGATAAATGGACACACTTCGGAGTATTTTTTATCGGAAAAAACGTTATTTTGTCTATACCATCATCACATTGATTGCCATCAGTCTGCCTTTTATCACGATCAATGGCAATCATATTTTTTTGCTATCGTTTGATCATATGGAATTTCACCTCCTTGGGGTTGTTTATAATGTCCAGCAACTCTATTTGCTACCTTTTTTGCTCATTATTTTATTTGTGGGTGTGTTTTTTATGACAACCTTAGGGGGGCGGATTTGGTGTGGGTGGAGTTGCCCACAGACGATATTTCGTGTGATTTATCGTGATCTTATCGAGACCAAAATCCTCAAACTCCGCAAAAAAATCTCTAACAAACAAGAAAAGCCTAAATTCAACCAATTCAGCAATGATGTCAAAAAAATCATCGGGATTATTATGTTTGCTTTCATCGCATTGATGGCTGCAGCGGTATTTTTGTTTTATTTTGTCCCACCAGAGGATTTTTTTGCCTATCTTGCCTCCCCGCTCGATCATAAAGTATTGCTAGCATTTTGGCTCTGCATTGCGGGGTTTTTGATCTTTGATATTACATTTATCGCTGAAAATTTCTGCATTTATATGTGCCCATATGCCCGTATCCAATCTGTGCTTTATGATGATGATACCATCACAGCGATTTATGATGAAAAGCGTGGCGGTCCTATCTACACCCCAGCAGGAGAAAAAATCCCTCTCCCACCACAAAAACGTGATAGCAACGCTGAATGTATCAACTGCGAAAAATGCGTGCGTGTCTGCCCTACGCACATCGATATTCGCAAAGGAATGCAACTTGAATGTATCAATTGTCTTGAATGTGTCGATGCCTGCACAAGCGTGATGGGTAAGCTTGGCAAACCCTCGCTGATTGGCTGGATTTCACCCAATGCCCTTGAGAGCAAAACCAAAGTCAGATATTTCCGATTCAAAACCATTGGCTACATCATCGTGCTGGGACTTGTTTTTGCCCTGCTCGTAGCGATGGGAGGCAAAAAGGAACAAATGCTCCTCAACATCAGTCGCACCACCGAACTCTATGAAATCCGAAGCCAAAATATCATTGACAATGATTATGTCTTTTTGTTTCAAAATACCGACAAAGTTAATCACCGCTATGCTTTCAGGATTAAAAATCGTGATGATATTGAGATTATGCGCCCTAAAGGGGAGATCCCGCTTTCTGCGGGGGCAAAAATCAGGGAAGTAGTAATTCTCCGAGCCAGAGCACCTCTTGGGGATAATGCCAACCACGACCTTACTATCCCTATTACCATCGAAGCATTTGCGACTGATGATCCGGAGAAAATCCGCATTGAGCGAAAAACCGTCTTTGTCTATCCGCGTGCTGATGTTATCAAAAAACACCAATAAGAGGCGTGCAGAGGGGCTTCATTGCTCCATTGTTTTTTTACACCATTTAGGTTAAAACCCAAATCCAAAAACCACTTTTTGGGGGCAAAACTTGCCTCCTACAAATCAATTCAAAAACACATCGCACTGCACGCACGATTGAATCGATTGGGTAAAAGCAAATTTAAACCAAAACCCCATAAATTACCATCAAGGAAAAAAATAAATCGAGGCAAGCCCTTGCATACCCACACCATCAAAAAATACTTTATCAATAAAATATTTTATTATTTTTATTATGATGACAAGCAAAGTCTTTGTTATAATCACATTTTTAAAATTAGTTTTGATTTGTCTTGACTTATTTGCATTCAAAAAAAAACAAGCCCAAGACAAATCCACAAAGGGATCGCTGTGGAGTTTTTAAGAAAATGTGCCGTGTTTTCGGGACGATATTTGGCACTCATCGTGGTGATTTTGAGTGCTTTGGCGTTGTTTTTACCCCAATATTTTACATTTATCAGACCATCGTTTATCACGCCTTTGCTCGGGGTGATTATGTTTGGGATGGGGCTGTGTATCAAGGCAAATGATTTTAAACTCTTGTTTTTGAAGCCAAAAGCCGTCCTCATTGGCGTGTTAGCACAATTTATCGTGATGCCTTGCTTGGCATTTGTTTTGGTGAAGATTTTTGGCTTAAGCGTCGAGCTTGCCCTCGGTGTGATACTTGTTGGGGCGTGTCCGGGAGGGACATCTTCAAATGTCATCACCTACCTTTCTAAGGGCGATGTGGCACTTTCTGTGGCGATCACAAGTTGCACGACCTTGCTTGCACCCATCATCACGCCCCTACTCATCTATCTGCTAGCCAATCAGAGTGTGGCAGTAGATACGTGGGGTATGTTTCTCTCCATCATTGAAGTCATTTTGCTCCCTATTATTTTGGGCGTGCTAATTCACAAGGTTTTCCCAAACTTTTCGAAGCGTTTTGAGGAGATTTTGCCATTGATTTCTACGATTGGCATTGTGGCGATCGTCACTTCTATCGTGAGTGCGAACGCCCAAAAATTGCTAACAAGCGCTACGACGATTTTGCTCGTGGTAATGTTGCATAATGTATTGGGCTATCTGGCTGGATTTGTTATCGCACGATTGATGGGGTTTTCCCTCGCACAAATCAAAGCGATTTCCATTGAAGTAGGGATGCAAAATTCTGGATTAGCTGCCTCGCTAGCTGTGAGCCATTTTGCTATTTACCCCCTTGCAGCGGTCCCAGCAGCGATTTTTAGCGTCTGGCACAATGTCTCAGGTAGCCTGCTTGCAAGCGTGTATAGCAAAATCAAAGGCTGATTTAGCTCATCGTTTTGAGGATTTTTGGTTCTTCTAACTCCAAAAAATCCTCCAAATCAAAGCAAATCACATCAAACTCACGATAATAGTTGAGATAATATTTGCGTGCGACATTATCCATCATTGCGCTGTATTGCGTGATTTCTAGGGCTTCTTCTTCGCCGATTTTTTCACTAACACTGCCAAAAGGGATGTCAAATTGGTGTAAGATTCTTAGTGCCTGCCTTATGCCCTCCTCGCTACTCTCAAATACCGGCGAAGCGCTCAGAAAAAAGCTCGCACGCACAAAGCGAGATGCTGGGGTAAAATCCCCCGGCAAGCCCATACTCCCGCTCCCTTGCCCAAATGGAAAAATATCTTTGAAAATACTATCTTTTTGGTTATTTGTTTTGAGGTGGGCATAGTTGGCAAGATTTTTGATATGCCAAGGGAAATCTGGGGCGTTAGTCATCACACGGATCGGGCTTTCATAGATTTGAAGTCCTGTGGCAGTAGGCTCGATGACTAAAAACCCGCCTTTGCTATCAAACAATGCAATATGCAGGGGCAAAACCTTGCCAGTGTCCTCAAAGGCAATCGCAACCATCTCGACATTTTCTGCTATCGCCTTGGCTTCCTTGCAATCTTTGGCATTCCCCAAAAGGTAGGGAAGCAAATCTTGCGGGGCAAAAGAAAGCTCTTTTTGGGGCGTTTGGGGATAGCAAGCGAGATGAGGGAAAAGATTCACACTGCCAGAAAGCCCGGTTTCATTCACCCCATCACAGAGAGCATATAGCCCATAATGGCTACTCCCAACCATTGCGTATTTGTTTTTGATAGCCATATTTTGGGCGTTACTCACGCAAAATCCTCGTGGCAAACTCAGCGTTACAAAATGTTCATAACTCCCAGGTGTTGGGCTTTCCATCGTCCTAGCGCTAACAAATCCTTGTTTGGTTTCTAAACTAAAAGCGGTACACATTATTTTTCTCCTTCTGTTCTGGTAGTGGGGATATGCCTGGTGCCAAAGAGGGCGAGCAAGGATATGAGGGCTGATAAAAGCATTGTGAGGCGAGAAACCAAAAGCCGATCGTGAATGTATTGTTCCTTAAGAATGCTCTGGTCGTTCTCTGGGAGTTGTGCGTTCATTTGGTCAAATTTATCATTACTCGTAAAGGCAAATTTGGTTTGGGCGACATATTCTTTGGAGGTTTGTGAAACATCGAGCTTTTGGACGGATTTTTCATACACCACCGGCTGGATAAAGGTCAAAAACATCCCTAAAATCGAGATAATAAGGGCTTCGCCAATATTTCTAGTCGTCGCTTGGATACCCCCGCTTTGCTCGGCATCTTTTTTATTGAGCGAATTAGCCACCACGCTATCAGCTTGGGAGGTGAGTATCCCCATCGCTGCCCCCAAAAATGCCAAACCAAAATAAATAGCCACATTCACGCCATTTTCTTGCATACCCCCAGCAATGAGTAAAAATCCAACGATAAAAGACATATATGCCATACGCACAGCAAAGCGTCGATTGATATTAGGGAACAATCTCGGGATGGCTACGGAGAACAAAATCATCATTATGGAGGTCGGGAGGACGGCTACACCGGTTTGCCCCGCACTAAAATGCGCCACGAGCATAAAAAACGGATTGATGGAGATAATAATCGCCCCAAGCCCGCCAAATACCATCGCACAGCCATAAAGACCATTGCGCACGGCAGGGTTTTGATAAAAGCTTCGTGGCAACAAAGCTTGGCCATATTTGTCCTCAATACGCTTTTCGATGGGGATAAGGATAGCCAAAAGCACCAAACCTGCGCCAATACAAAACAAAACCGGCGAAATGCCAAAGATTTCAAATGGCGCTTTGATAGGCTCGATAAGCCCCCAAATCGAGATTTTATTGATTCCAATGACAAACAAAAAAAGCCCGAGCGAAGCGATGATGGTCCCTAAAAAATCAAATCGCACTTTTTTGCCCGCACCCGAAGTATCCGGGATAAAAATACTCATAAAAAGCAAAATGAGAAAATAAACGCCCAAAATACCAAAAGCAACACGGAAGCCAAAAAAGTCAATGATATAACCACCAGCGACCATCCCAAAAATCTTGGCAATCCCCGTGGCTGTGCCGATGAAACCAAAAGCGATGGCACGATCTTTTTTTTGGTAAATCGCTGCGATAAGCCCTAGCACGCTCGGGATAAGCAAGGATGCCCCCAAACCAACCAAAACACGCCCGCCCCAGATAAACAACGTGATATTTGGGGAGAATGCAAGGATAAATTCCCCAGTAGCGGCCAAAATCACGCCGATTCTGAATGTATTTTTTAACCCCAGCGTGATAGCCAACAACCCGCCGGCAATCATAAAAGAAGCCGCAATTAACGAATAAATCGAATTGGCTAGCGAAATATCGGAGATATTGGCATTGAGGCTTTGGATAATCGCCCGCGCCCCGATGGCTAAGAAATTATTGTCCGCACTCGTGCCAAATTGACCCATCATCAAAATAATAAGAGGCAAAATGAGAAAAGTTTGCTTGGAATTTATTTTATTCATCAAAAGTTCCTTTAATTTTGGTTTCTTTTGATTATATGAATTTTATAAATATTGATGAAAGATTATTTAGGCAATATAAAATTAAATTCCCTATTTTTTACAAAAAGTTACATAATAGTTGAAATTTGAGTAATTTTAGGACAAAAACTGAGTAAAAATACTCAGTTTGCACGCTTCATATCGATAACATAGCGGAATTTGGCTTTTCCAGTGGTGAGATTTTCATAAGCGGTATCAATGTCTTGAGGGGTGATAAGCTCTGTTTCAGGATAGATTTTATTTTGCAATGAAAAATCAAGCATTTCTTGGGTCTCCTTGATACCGCCAATGAGTGAGCCATAGACCTTGCGATTAGCATTATAGACAAGCTGAGAAATTGGAATCTTTGGCACAACAGCACTGGGTGGCAACCCCACGATAGCAAGCTCCCCGTCATAGGCAAGTAGCTTGATGTAAGCTAACACGTCATAGGATTCTGGGATGGTTGAGATAATGAGATCAAACCTTTCTTTAGGCGTATCTGTAGAGGTGTAAAAGCTTTTTGCCCCCATAGTAAAGGCAGCTTGCTTTTTGTTTTCATTTCTTGCAAAAACTGCGACATCCCCACCCATCGCCACAGCGTATTTCACCGCCATACTACCCAAACCGCCAAACCCGGCTACAGCGACCTTTGTGCCTTTTTTCACGCCTGAAAATCTTAAAGGGGCATATGTCGTGATTCCCGCACACAACAAAGGAGCGACCTTTTCTAATGGCGCATTTTGCGGGACTTTGATAGCAAAATTTTCACTCACGACAATATTGTCAGAATATCCGCCATAATGGGGTTCATTATCGTGAAAATAATCCAAACAATTGTAGGTAAAAACGGTTTTGCCATTTTCACAGAATTGCTCTTGACTCTTTTTGCACGCCTCACATTCCCCGCAAGAATTTACCATACAGCCGATACCGGCGTAATCGCCAACCTTGAATTTACTCACCTCTGCGCCTATTGCCACCACACGCCCAGCGATTTCGTGTCCTGGCACCATCGGGTAAATCCCCTCGCGCCATTCACTGCGTGCGCTATGGATATCGCTATGACAAATGCCTGCATAAAGGATTTCGACCAAGATGTCATTTGCCCCAACAGGGTGGCGACTGAAAGCAAAAGGCTCGAATTTGCCATCTTTTGAATGTACGGCATAGCCTTTTGCGGGGATTCTTTGGTGGGTGTTTGTGGGTGTTTGCATAGAACTTCCTTTGTTTTGGTTTGAGTGATTATAAAACCAAAACATAATCCAAGTAATAACAAAACATTCTCAAGGGAATTTGAGAAACATCTTTATAATTAGACAAAAAAGTTTTTACAATCAAAAGTTTTACAATGGATTACTCACAGATTTGAGAAAAATAAGCAATAAAACTAAAAGGTTTTTATGGGGTTTAAGAGTTTGAAGCCCTCCAAACCGCATAAAAGGCAGTCTGAAAGGGGTAGAAAAATTTTTTATAAAAGACTATAGCAAGGCAAAGGTGGTAAGGCGGGGCTTACATCATACCGCCCATTCCCCCCATACCTCCCATCCCGCCCATATCTGGCATACCAGGAGCAGGTTTGTCTTCTTTGATCTCATTGATGGTCGCTTCTGTGGTGAGCAACAAGCTAGACACAGATACCGCATTTTGAAGTGCTACTCTAGCGACTTTGAGCGGATCGATGATACCGACTTTAAACATATCGACATACTCACCATTGCTAGCGTTGAACCCAAAAGATTCTTTGTTTTTTTCCACTTCATTTACCACCACACCCGCATCATAGCCAGCATTTGAGGCGATTTGTGCCAGCGGGGCTTTGATAGCACGTTTGATGATTTCATAGCCGATAAGTTCATCATCGCTAAGCTTGAGCTCGACTTTTTGGGCTGCACGGATGAGCGCTGCACCCCCGCCAATGACAATACCCTCTTCCACCGCTGCTTTTGTCGCAGAAAGGGCGTCATCAACGCGGTCTTTTTTCTCTTTCATTTCGACTTCAGACGCCGCACCGACTTTGATAACAGCAACCCCACCGCTAAGCTTAGCTAGCCTTTCTTGGAGTTTTTCTCTGTCATAATCACTCGTTGTAGCTTCAATTTGGGTTTTGATCTGGGCGATCCTGTCTTTGACATCATTGCTATTGCCCTTGCCATCGACGATAGTGGTGTTATCTTTGTCGATCACAATCCTAGCCGCCTGCCCCAAATCGCTTATTTCAGCATTTTCAAGTGTTTTGCCAAGCTCTTCTGAGATCACTTGACCACCTGTTAAAATCGCAATGTCTTTAAGCATTTCTTTTCTTCTATCGCCAAATCCAGGGGCTTTGACCGCTGCGACATTAAGCACGCCTCTGAGTTTATTGACGACCAATGTTGTGAGCGCCTCACCTTCGATATCTTCAGCGATGATAAGCAATGGTTTGCCACCTTTCATTGTCGCTTCAAGCAAAGGTAAAATATCTTTCATACTTGAAATTTTTTTGTCTGTCAAAAGGATATAGGCATTTTCAAGCTGGGTGGTCATTTTCTCAGGATTGGTTACAAAATAAGGCGAAAGATAACCCCTATCAAACTGCATACCCTCAACCACGCTAAGTTCGTCATTGATACCTTTCGCTTCTTCGACGGTGATCACGCCATCTTTGCCTACTTTTTCCATTGCTTCAGCGATGAGTGCGCCAATTTTTTCATCAGAATTAGCAGAAATCGTCGCAACCTGTGCGATTTCATCCTTGCCACCGACTTTTTTGCTTGCTTTTTTGAGTTCAGCGATGATAGCCTCGCTCGCTTTATCCATCCCTCTTTTGACTTCGATAGGATTGGCACCTGCAGTGATATTTCGCAAGCCCTCTTTGAAAATACTATAAGCCAAAACGGTCGCTGTTGTTGTCCCATCACCTGCTGCATCAGCGGTTTTGCTCGCTACTTCTTTGACAAGCTGTGCGCCCATATTAGCGATAGGGTCAGCAAGCTCGATTTCTTTGGCGACACTCACACCATCTTTTGTGATCGCAGGGGCGCCATAGCTTTTTTGGATTAGCACATTGCGACCTCTAGGTCCCATTGTTACTTTGACAGCGTCGCTGAGTTGCTTTACGCCTTCAAAAAGTTTGTTCCTTGCAGCATCTGAAAATTTGATTTCTTTACTAGCCATTTTTTACTCCTTATATGATGTTTTTATTTTATTTTATTTACTCAAAACGCCTAGAACGTCTTCAAGATCAAGAACAATATACTCTTTGCCATCGAGTTTGATTTCGCTACCTTTGTATTTTCCAAAAACGACGGTATCGCCCTCACTCACGCATTTGCACTCATCACTAATCTTTTTGCTAAGGGCTTTTATCACACCCATCAATGGCTTTTCTTTTGCATTATCAGGGATGATGATCCCAGAGCTTGTTTTGTTTTCTTCTTCGAGTCTTTCGACCAAGATTCTTTCACCAAGTGGTTTGAACTTCATTTTTGTCTCCTTGTTTTCAAGTTTAATTTATCTGAAAAATTAGCACTTAAAAAATTTAAGTGCCATAATTATAATGGATTTTATTAAACAAGTCAATATGCTTATGATAAATGTATCAAAATATATTAGTCATATAGACTAAATATTAATATAATGATATTGCATAACTTTTCAGATTTTTGGCATTATGCCGTTTGGTTTAAGAGTTAAGGATAATAATTTTCGATAAAATAAAATCAAAAAATACAAGGGAAAAAATGATCACGCAAGCCTCGATTGAGGGCTTAAAACAAGTCATTGACATCGTTGATGTGGTTGCTTCATACATTGATTTGAAGCGTGTTGGGAGCAATTTTGTCGCCTGTTGCCCCTTTCACGATGAAAAAACGCCCAGCTTTGTTGTCAATCGCACCAAAGGGCTTTATCATTGCTATGGTTGCGGGGTGGGTGGCGATGCGATCGCATTCGTGATGGAGTATGAAAAAATCAATTTCGCTGAGGCGATCGAAAAAATCGCTGATATATTTAATTTTTCCCTTGAATACGAAAAAAACTCCGTATCCAAAAAAGATGATTCCAAGCTTTTAGAGACAATTTCACGATTTTATCAAAGGCGCTTGATGGAGTCGCCACCTTATAAGGATTATCTCTTGCAAAGAGGCGTGGGGCTGGGCTTTATTGAAAAGTTTGGATTAGGATTTTGCGGTCCTAGCTTTGAGACAGCAAGATTTGTGGAAGAAAATGGGCTAGACAAGCAAGAATTGATCGCCTTAGGCGTGCTTGGCGAGGACAATGCACGCATTTATGCGCGGTTTGCAGAACGCATTATGTTTCCCATCCATTCGCCCAATGGCAAGGTCGTAGGCTTTGGGGGCAGGACGCTCAAAGAGGGGTTGGCAAAATACATCAACTCCCCACAAACCAAGCAATTCAGCAAGTCAAAACTGCTTTATGGCTACCATCTTGCCAAAGAACATATCTATAAATACAATCAAATCATCGTTGTTGAGGGGTATTTGGATGTCATTATGCTCCATCAAGCCGGCTTCAATACCGCTGTGGCGACACTCGGAACAGCGCTCAATCGCGACCATCTCCCATTGCTTGCCAAAGGCAATCCCAAGATTATCCTCAGCTACGATGGGGACAAAGCCGGTATCAACGCGGCATTCAAAGCCTCGATGTTGCTTGCCAAAGAAAGTAAAGCAGGTGGTGTGGTGATATTTGATGGGGGGCTTGACCCTGCCGATATGGTCGTGAGAAAAAAAACCGATGAACTTGAGGCACTATTTTCTTCACCCGTCCCTTTTATCGAGTTTGCATTCCGCCAAATCGCCAAAAAATACGATCTTAGCGATCCGCTTCAAAAAGAAAGTGCGCTCAAAGAGAGTGCGGGATTTTTGCACGAGCTTTCCCCAATACTCCAAGAAGAATACCGCAATTTTGTCGCAGAGATTTTAAAAATCCCTTTGAATCTCATTGCCCCAAAATACCAAGGGAGTGCAAAAATCTATCCCAAAAACCCCGCGATGAATCTCCCGCAAAGCAACTCGCCTGACAAACTTGAAAGCCTCATCATCAAATACATTTTAGAAGATAGAGCGTTACTTGATATGGCGATCGAATATATCGATGTGCGGGCATTTCGCCATAGAGCCAAAGAATTTGACGCCCTTTGTCGGGGGGATTTTGCAAACCCCGCACTCATTGGTATCGCCATTGATGAGGGGCTTTTGTTGCGCGAGGGCGGGTTTAGAGATGAATTAAAATTGTTGGTTTTGAAGCATTATCAAAATCGCCTCGAAAATGTAAGCAAAAACGTTGATCTGAGCTTTGAAGAAAGAAGCTTCCAAATCCGAAAAATCAAAAACGCCATCATCAAACTAAGACAAGGAGAATTGATACCCATATGAAAAAAGCATTGGCATTATTTAGTGGCGGGCTAGATAGTATGATCAGTATGAAACTACTCAAAGATCAGGGTATTGAGGTCATTGCCCTGCATTTTAACATCGGATTTGGTGGTAATCGCGACAAGCTTGAATACCTCAAAAACGCCACCGCCCAAGTCGGCGTAGAGCTTCAGGTATGCGATATCAGGAAGCAGTTTTTTGATGAGGTGCTTTTTGAGCCAAAATACGGCTATGGTAGGTTTTTCAACCCCTGTATCGACTGCCACGCCAATATGTTTAAAAACGCATTTTATAAGCTTTTGGAATTAAAAGCAGATTTTGTCATCAGTGGAGAGGTCATCGGGCAACGCCCCAAAAGCCAGCGCAGAGAAGCACTCGATCAAGTCAGGAAGCTCGTTAGAGAGATCGGGAGCGATAGCGCTTTTGATACGATCTTGAGCCGAGACACAGAGGATTCTAGCAAGCCCAAATATCTTGATGAGCTGGTGTTAAGACCAATGAGTGCGAAGCTTTTAGAGCCTACATTTCCCGAAAAAGCCCTCTGGGTGGATAGAGAAAAATTGCTAGATGTCAGTGGCAGGGGCAGAAGCACCCAGCTAGAAATGCTCAAAAATTTTGGCTGGAAATATTATGAAAACCCTGGTGGGGGCTGTTTGCTCACCGATACAAGCGTGAGTTTGAAACTCAAAGACTTAAGCAGTCATCGAAAAATGGTGATTGAAGATAGTGCGATGGTAAAAGTCGGGCGTTATCTCGTGCTAAAAGATGGCGCAAGGTGCGTGATAGCAAGAAATGAAGATGAAAATCACAAAATCGCTGCGCCACACCCCTTGATGGATAAAATCGAGTTGCTTGAATGCAATGGCCCTGTTGGCTTGGTAGAATCTCAAGCCAGCGATGCGGACAAAGTGCTAGCTGGGCGGATTGTGCTCGGTTATGGCAAAAGTCAAAAAAATCAAAGCTACCGCGTGCGTATCGGGGAAAAGGAACTGGCTTTAGAGCCGTATGACAGGGAAGAAGCGAGGGAATTTTTATTTTTAAAATAATTTATTTTCCAAAGGTTTTGGTTCATTATGTTTTACTCGATTCGGGTTAAAGCCCGAATCTGAAGACCATTCCAAGAGGCAAAGCCTCTTTCCATTCCTAAAGTAACCATCTCACACCCAGCCAGAGGCTGTGCGTTCGAGATAGGTTTCTAAGGTTTTCATTATGTTTTACTCGGTTTGTTTCACAAACCTGAAGACCACTGCGCAAGATGTAAAATCTTGCTTCGCTCCTAAAGTTATTTTACCCGCCCACCCGATTTATTCCCAGCTTCGCTGGTCATCAACCCGTTTTCTAAGGTTTTTATTATGTTGGACTCAATTCAATTTTTGCAAACTGAACCTGAAAAATATTGAAATACTTTAAATATATTTTTATTTTTCAGACAATATACAACACAACCAAATTTATTTTTTTAAAAATAAACCAAAAACCCCGCAAAATCCACAAAAAGTAAAATATTATTTTTCGATAAAGCCAAGAAATTGTTTTTTGATGGAGCAAAATCTAGCAAAATCCGGTGCGTTATCCTTGCAAAATTCTCCCATAAAAACTATATTTTTCACTATTTTTTAAAGATTGGCAAAATTTTTTAGGATTTTTAGCCCCTCATTATGGGATTTTTCAGGGTGAGGTTGGATACCCAATATATTGTTTTTCGCCACAATCGCTGGGAAAGTATCCTCATAAACACAGCTCGCAAGGATCGTGCGTGCGTCATCACAACGGGCGTGATAGCTATGGACAAAATAAAGATAAGTTTGATTTTGGATATTTTTTAACAAAGGGTGTTCGCTAGCATTTTCAGAGAAATGGCATTGATTCCAGCCCATATGGGGGACTTTGAGATGGGGGGTTTGAAACCTCACCACTTCCCCAGCAATCAGCCCTAACCCCTTGTGTTCGCCAAATTCCTCGCTTTTGTCAAAAAGCAGTTGCATCCCCAGACAAATCCCAAGGATATACCGCCCACTTTGGGCAAATGCCAGCACGGCTTCTTTCATCCCCGTGCTTTCAAGGTTTTTCATCGCATCGCCAAATGCCCCCACACCGGGCAAAATGAGCTTATCGCATTCTAACAACTTCGATGGATCTGTTTGGATCTGAGTCTTTATACCAATAGTTTCAAAGGCATTCTGCACGCTCGCAAGATTCCCCATATCATAATTCACAATACCGATTCGCATCATTTCACTTCTTGAATTTTTGAGGTATTATAACCCAAATGAAACCAGAAATGAACTTCAATGGGGTTTGAAATGGCTTATAAAATCCTTTTATTAGAAGATGATGTGTTACTTTCTGAAATCCTTTTGGAATTTTTGAGCGAACATCATTTTGAGGTTTGGCATTGTGAAAATGCCACTGAAGCACTCGATATGGGGTATGAAAATCACTTTGATCTTTATCTTTTTGATGTGATGGTGCCACAAGGGGATGGTTTTGAGGCGTTAAAGACACTTCGAGAAGCGGGCAAACTCGCCCCAGCAATCTTTATCACATCGCTTGCCAAACTCAAAGATCTCGAGCTTGGCTACCAAAGTGGCTGTGATGATTATATCCGCAAACCTTTTGAGCTTGCCGAGCTTTTGTTACGTATCCAGACACTTTTGAAAAGAAATTTTGCTCACACCAACAAGGATTTTGAAGATTTTGGCAATGGGGTGCGGTTTGATTTGGTGAGCAAAACCATTTATCGCGATGAAGAATTGGTTTTTTTGCCCAAAAAAGAAATCGAGCTTTTGAGTATCTTGCTACAAAAACCCAATCAATTCATCTCCCAGCAAGAAATCTTTGAAAGATTGTGGGATTTTCACCAAGAGCCTAGCGAGATGAGCTTGCGTGTGTATATCAAAAACCTACGCGCACTAATTGGGAAAGACAAGATCATCAATCAGAGAGGAAATGGTTACTGCTATGTCAAACACTGAAGAAAAATCCGTTATTATCAAGATTCTCGCACTCTATCTTTTGACGACGGCGATTTTTTTGAGCATACTTTTTGGGCTTTATTATGACAGGGGCTATGGCTTGATTATCCACGAAAAAGCCAACGACTTGCGCGAAGACTTCGTAGCCATCAACCGAGTCATCGATAAATACGGCAAATTCGATACCGCCACCTTAGAAGAAATCAAAACCCTAAACCTCAACACGGATTTTATGATTAGCGATAAACAAGGCAATGTCTTATACAATCATTTAGACCTGCCAAAGCCATCAAAAAAGCTCAAAAAAAATGGGATTTATGTCTCCAAAGGCTATATTGTGATTGATTTTGGCTCATTCAAGCACCACAAACACCACAAAAAAATCTCTCCCATCCCGCCATCTTTTGGCTATAAAATCGTGATGAAAGGGGATGCCATCACCCCTGAGATTTGGGGACTCCGAGTCAAAACAGCCGGATTTTTATTGCTCTGTCTTTTAGGGGTGGGACTTATCGCTTATTTTTTACTCAAACTCTCGCTCAAACCACTCCAAGACAAAATAACCTTTCTTGATCGCTTTATCAAAGATACCACACACGAAATCAATACGCCTGTAAGCGTTATTTTGATGAGTATTGAAAGGCTAAATCCGCAAAACATTCCTGGTGATGACTTCAAAAAAATCAATCGTATCCATATCGCTGCTAAAACCATCGCGAGTATCTATCAAAATTTGGTTTTGCATAGCTTTTCGCCAAATACTGGGCAAAAAAACCCTATCAATATCCAAGAGATTCTTGAACAACGGCTTGAGTTTTTTACACCTTTGTTTGCACACAAAAACCTAAAAATCCAGACCTTTTTGCATCCCGCTACTATCGAGGCAAACAAAGATGGTGTCGGCTGTATTATCGATAATCTCTTGAGTAATGCGGTCAAATACAACAAAAAAGGCGGGGAAATCACCATCAGGCTAGAACCGCACTGCCTGAGTATCCAAGATAGCGGGTGCGGTATGAGCGAAGCAGAAGTGCATAAAATTTTTGAACGCTATGCCCGATGTAACCCATCTCAAGGGGGGTTTGGTATCGGTCTTTCGCTTGTTGGCGAGCTATGCAAACATTATGGTATCGAGATAAAATGCCAAAGCGAAATAGGCAAAGGGAGTGCGTTTTTATTGCGATGGCAAAAGGCTTGATGTAAAAACTTGATGTAAAGGCTTGGATATATTGCTTGGTATGATAAAAAATGCGTTAGATTGCATTGGAGCGGGGTTGATGAGAAGCGTTAGCGTGAAATAAATCAGGCGGGGGTTAGAATAATTTAGGAATAGAGCAAGATTAAGTGTCTTGCGGAATGGTCTTCAGATTCGGGCTTTAACCCGAATCGAGTAAAACATAATGAGCGGGTCTTCAGGTTGGCAGAGCCAACCGAGCAAGCAAAATAAAAACCTATAAAACTTATCTCCAATATTCAAGCTTGCTTGAATATGAGATGATTACTTTAGGAGCGAAGCAGAGCTTTGCTCTGCGTAGCGGTCTTCAGATTCAGTTTTTCAAAACTGAATCGAGTAAAAATAATGAAAGTTTGGTTTTTCCATAGTAATATCGCTAGTAATTTTTTCTTATACCAGCTAGAAAGGGACTAGGGGGGCTTAGAATTGCGAAGACCGCCCCCCTAAGCCCCTTTAAAACCCCTACCCCCGTCACGCCCCCTTAGTAATTCCAGATGACAGGGCGTAGATTGCTTGGTTTGAAAGTGGTTTAAAATTGAAAACCTTATAAAACGGGTTGATGACCAGCGGTAGCTGGGAATAACCCTGTTCTTTAGGAGCGAACACCGATTTAATCGGTGGGAGCGGTCTTCAGATTCAGTTTGCAAAAACTGAATCGATTAAAAAATAATGAAAACCTTAGAAATCTATCTCCAATATTCAAGCTTGCTTGAATATGAGATGGTTACTTTAGGAGCGAAGCAGAGCTTTGCTCTGCGTAGCGGTCTTCAGATTCAGTTTTTCAAAACTGAATCGAGTAGGCATAATGAAGACTTCATAAAAACGACGTGGCTTCGGTGATACTCGAACAAAACAAGATATTGTTTTTTCTGCAAAATGCTTTGGCTTCCTCGACCATCTCCCCGCCAATGAGAATCGGGACAACTTTGTGTTTGTAGGCATTTTGCTTGAGGATTTGCACGCTACCGAGCGGGTCGGTCATATCTTGGGGGGTGATAAGCATATAGATAAAACCAATCCCCTCAAATGTATCGATAATATCAAGTGTGATTTTGTAGCGATCAGCGAGGGCATCCCCGATGATGTCGATAGGGTTGTTGTGCGACCAGTGTTGGGGCAAAACAGCATTGAGAGCGTCCAAATCACTTGGGGTGAGTGTATAGAGCGCTTTGCCCTTAGAGACAATCGCATCGGTTAGCACCGTGCCAGGACCCCCCGCATTGGTGATGATAGCGATTTTATCGCTGTTTTTAAATGATGGTTTCAAAATGAGTGCCTCGATATTATCAAGCACATTCACACCCAAACTCTCCATCAACCCCGCAAACATTTCATAATTCCCGCTCAGATTGCCCGTATGCGAAAACGCTGCTTTGGCAGCTTCCTCACTCTTGCCTGATTTGAAAAGAAAAATAGGCTTTTGGCAATTGCGGATAGCCTCTAATAGCGCCTTGCCCTTGCTGATCCCCTCCAGATAGAGCGAAATGCTTTTGCAATGGGGGTCATCTTGGAGCATTGCAATCAAATCCGAACTTTCCAAATCGATCGCATTACCGGTGCTAAAGATATGTGAAAAGCCGATTCCAAGCGTATTGGCAGTATCCATCAAACCAGCAAGCACCGCACCCGATTGTGAGATAAACGCCAAATCCCCGCTTTTAAGATTGCCTGTCCCAAAGGTGAGATTAAGCTTCAAAGCGTCGTTAAAATACCCCAGACAATTTGGCCCTAGCACATTGAAATGGTGTTCTTTAGCAAGCTTGCCAATCTCTTGCTCCTCTGCTTCCCTGCCACTTTCTTTGAAACCCGCTGTGATGACGATGAGATTTTTCAAGTTTTTCTTCACCAGATCTTTGATCGTAGGGATAACACATTTTGCCGGGATAGCCAGCACCGCCGTATCGATGTCGCCCTCTATTTCTTCGATACTTTTAAACAAGGGCTTGCCCAAAAGCTCGCCCCCTTTTTGATTGATGAAAAACAACTCCCCTGCAAAACCGATGGCATTTTTTGCCACCACATAGCCGGCTTTGGTTTTATCCGTGCTTGCCCCGATGATAGCAATGCGTTGATTACTCAAAAAATTCGGGCGTTCGAGCGTTGGGGTGCTTGGGGTGCTAGAGGGCGCTTTTTTGATACGGGCATCGACAGCGATGAGACCATTTTGCGTGAGTTTGAGAGGATTGATGTCAAGCTCTTTGATATCAGGATTGTCTTTGATGAGGTTTTGGACCTTTTTGATGAGCGCAACCACCTCGCTTATTGCGTGCTTGCTCCCGCGGTAACCCTCAAAAAGTTTGGAGATTTTAGTCGTTTTGAATGCGCGCAATATTTCATCTTCTTTGGCTTCAGAATCAATATAACAAATGTCTTTATAAAGCTCGAGATAAACCCCACCTTTTCCAAAAAGTATCACATTTCCAAATGTATTATCCTCAATAGAACCCACATATAATTCTTCTCCATTGAGCATTTGTGTAATTATGAAACAATCTTTTTCATCCAGAGGAATCTTGTGAATTTCTTGGATAGTCTGCTTCATTTTCTCTCGGGCAATTTGAAGCTCTTCGTTGGAATTAAGATTCAGCACAACCCCGCCCACATCGCTTTTGTGAATGATTTTGGGGGATTGGATTTTTAGCACCGCAGGAAAGAAATCCACACAAATAGGTTCATCCATTCCAACAACCCGATACAGGGGCGTTGGAATGCCATATTTTTTAAGCCATTCATAAAGTTCGCTTTCTGTCATTATTTCTCCTTGAAAATTTGTTTTGTATGTGTATATTATAGATTAAGTTTTACGTTTCTTCGATGAGTTTGCAAGAGTTTGAAATTTTTTATCAAAATTTATTTTTAATTGGAGTATGATTTCCATCAAAAATTTTAAGGAAAAAAATAATGAAAGAATATTTAGGGTTTGGCGTTGCCGGAAATTTTGCCAATCATCTAGAGCAAGCGGGGGAGTCTAGCGATTTTGCCGATATTATCGGGGAAGAAAAAGACGCTCCCAAAGGGATTTTTCCTTTTTATATCCCAAGCAGTGCGACGCCTTTGGGTAGGTATTGTATCAATAATCACGCCATTGTTTTGCCCAAAGATAGCACTTTCAATGTCCAAGCAGAGCCAGAAGTTGGCTTGGAATGCGAACTAAAATACGAGGATGGCAAAGTAACCCAGGTGATTCCAAGATATTTTATGGCATTTAATGACGCTTCGGTGAGGAATGACAAAAATGCCACCAAGCTTTCACAGAAAAAAAACTTTTCAGAAGGCTCAAAGGCAATGGGAAAAAAAATCCCCATTGATTCGTTTGCACCTGGCGGAATCTGTGATGATTATTCCATCGCTTCTTTTTTGATTTGCGATAATGAGGTTCATATGTATGGCGAAAATAGCGAACTCACCGGCTATAGTTATTTTTATCAAAAACTTATCGATTGGATAAAATCCAAGCTCAACACCCAAAAAGAATTTTCTGTTTTGGAGGATTTGGGTGCGGTGCTCAAAGAGGCCAATTATCCCACAAAAATCATCATCGCCATCGGGGCGACACGCTACACACATTTTGCTGAGAAGAGATTTTTGAAAAAAGGTGATGTCATCGCTATTGTCGTGTATAACCACAAAACCTATACGCTTCAAAATATCAAAGAAATCATCTCGAATGCGTGTATCCCATCGGATCTCAAAGACATTTCTATTATCAGGCAAGAGGTTGTTTAATCATTATAAAAAACAAGAGGTAAAAATGAATCTAAAAACATTAAAAGAAGAATTTTACGCATTGATTGAAGAGATTGAAGAAAATATCAGTTATCAGAAATATAAAGTTGAACAACTCAATTCTGTAGAAGAATTGCTTGAAATAGCGACTTATCTGAGAACAGATGTTCCTAGACAGCTTGAGGATGTATTTTTTAATATGGAATCAAAAATCATTGAGGATTGGAACTAGATCCTTAAAACGTTTGACTTTCATACCAAACAAGAACGGCTAAAGCCCAATAATTCTTGGGAACATCTATAAAATTTGTTAGAGGGGAGATTCCCTCTAAATCGATAGTTTTTGATAGGATTTATGGGTTGGTAACAACTGCGATTTCCCCAGTAACGCACGCAAAAATGCCCTCAAAATAGTGTCAATAAAACAACCGAACCCAACACAAAAACAACGCCGATATAGCCAATCACATTCAAGCGCTCACCAAAAAACACATAACCTCCCAAAATCGTCCCAATAATGCCAATAGCGCCCCACACCGAGTAAGCCACACTCAAGGGGATTTCTTTTATCGCAAATGAAAGCGAGACAAATGCACCCAACACCAAAATAATGCAAGCGAGACCATAGGCTTTTTTCTTGAAACCATCGGATTTTTTTAACATCAGATTCCCCAAGACATCAAGAACAGCAGCCAAGATCACAAAAGCAAAATAAGCATTCATTTTTTCTCCGATTCTTTTTTCTCGCCTAGATTGATTAGGATAATCCCGATAATGCCGAGGGCGATGCCTAGTTTTTGATAAAAATTTGGCACTTCATCAAACACTACGATCCCAAAACCCACAATCAAGACCAATCCCAGCACCTCCCACATCGCATAAGCCGTGCCTATGGGAATCGTGCGCACACAAAGTCCCATAAAATAATACGAAAGGATGATAAAAACTCCCATCATCACATAGCCCACCAGCGGCGAAAACGCTTTGAGCGATAAGGTTGCGATCACTTCTGCGGCAATAGCGATAACCAAAAATACCCACGCTTTGAGTTGTCCTTCTCGAGGCTGATTAGACATTTTTTTGACCTTTTTGTTTTTTGATATAAAACAACAAACCCAAAGACACGCCCATCATCACAACGCTTAGGATTTGCCCCATACTCAAGCCAAATATATAATGACCCATTTGCGGGTCGCTCTCTCGCCAAAATTCTGCGACAAAGCGCATAAATGCATAAGAAATCCCATACACGACGATAAGCATCCCTTGAGTTTTTAGCATTTTTTTGGCAATCATCACGATGATAAACACAACGATTCCCTCCAAAAATGCCTCAATCAACTGGCTAGGGTATCGCAAAACCCCACCAACAAGAATGCCAATTTTCTGCCCCCACACCGCATCTGCTGGGACAGGACGCCCATAAAGTTCTTGATTTAAAAAATTGCCGATTCGCCCAAAAACATAGCCCAATGGCACACTGATGGCAACCAAATCCATATAAAGCAAAAAGTTTTGGTGTTTTTTGTAAGCAAAAAGGATCGAAGCGACCAAAAAGCCTACCAATGCCCCGTGATAGCTCATCCCTCGGATACCCACAAAATCACCCTGTGCGTCAAATGGATTAAAAATCTGCCACGGATGGGTAAAATAATACAAACTATGGGGATCATAGATGGCGATATAGCCTATCCTCGCACCCAAAATCACACCGATTTCAACCCAAATAAAATAACTTTCAAGGTTTTTGTTACTGATAGGGAAGCGTTTGGGGTCTTTTTTTATCACACGTTTTGCCATATAAAGGGCAACCAACAAAGAAAGCACATACGCAATGCCATACCAATGCACCGAGATCCCAAAGATCTCAAAGGCAACGGGGTTGAATGCGCTATAGATTTGATTCCACTGGCTATACATTTTGAATCCTTATTCGCTTTTGATACAGACTTCAAATTTATCGATGAGTTCGAGCGTCTTAAACAATTGGAGCAATTTTACATCATTGGTGGCGATTTTGACATCAATAGAATCATTTTCCTTGAGTTTCAAGAGGTAGCCAATTGTATAGGAATTGATAGGATAAACATCCACAAAAAACAAAAAAAGGGTTTTGTCAGTCTTTTTGGCAAGCTCCGTGATAGCCGGCTGCATTTTTTCTCTAAATTCTAAAAAATCCTCATAAGTCTTGAGTTTTCCGCTGAATCGGATAAACATTTGATTTTGTTCGGTTTCTGAAATGCTAAGTGTCATCATCACCCTACCAGAGATATTTTTTCATAAGCTATCTTCCCTATACGCCCATAAGAATGGCTTTCACAAAGATATTTTATTATTTTTTTGCCATTGCCACCAAAAAAGTTTTGTGGTTGCTTTACCTGCGGTTGTTTGGTCTGCAAATTTTTTGTTTGATAGCAAGGCTCATAAGAGATAATAATCTCAAGACGCTTCTTTTGATGGGAGAATGCGAGCTGGATTTTTTGCGGGCTTCTTTTTGCCCTGCCTGCAAAAATATCATCTTTTGATAGATTGCACACAGCGTGTTCAACGATATTTGCAAGGATTTCAAATAAGACAATATGCATATCGTGATGTCTAGTCGGAATAAAAACAGGGAGCTTATAAAGTAGCTTGTCAATGGCGTGCAAATCTGCCCCCACACTAAAGAAAATCATCGCTGGCTTTGGCGATAAATTCATACCCTAGCAAAGCGATTTTATGGGCGTGCAACATCAAGCGCTTCGCATTTGAACCCCCATAGAGGCTATCGCCTACGATGGGATGACCGATACTTTGGAGATGGACGCGGATTTGATGGGTGCGCCCGGTTTTGATGATGATTTCAAGCAAGGTTTTTTTGCCGATGATTTTTAAGGGCTTAATCAATGTTGTTGCATTCAAGCCATCTTTAGAAATCTTGCTTTTAGCGTGCGTGCCTTTGAACGTAAGAATAGGCTTGTTGATCTCGCAAGCCTCTGCGATGATCCCATCGGTGATAGCTTGATATTCTTTATACACCGCTTGTTTTTTGAATGCCATTTTGGCTTGGATATGAAAGGGGCTGTTTTCAATCACGAGCAAGATCACCCCGCTGGTTTCTTTATCGAGGCGGTGGAGTAAAACCCACGGCGCAAACATCTTCGCAAGGGCATAACTCTCCACAAAGGGCGGTTTATTAATAGCAAGAATATTTTCATCTTCAAAGATGATTTGGGGTTTGGTAATAGGTGCGATGTCAAAAATAGAATTTTTAGCCAACTCCGCCCTTGCGATGGTGATTTTTTTGCCATTAACGCTGATACGCCCATCATCGATGAGGGATTTGGCTTTTTTATGCGAAATTTTTTCTTGGAGGCTTAGGAGCTTATAGGCTTTATCCATTCGATTCCTCCGTGATTTTGGCAATGAGAGCACTAAGCTTGTTTTCTTGATCTTTTATCAAGGCGTGGGGCAAAGATGTGAAATCTAAAAGCGTATCTTTGAGCGTGTTTTCATCGACCATCACATACCCCTCGACGGCTTCAAACAAAGCATTTTGATTAAAAATATGCGGTCCAGTGATGAGCTTGGTCCCAAAAAATGCCGGCTCGAGGGGATTATGCCCGCCAACTTTGGCAAAAGACCCGCCCAAAATAACCACATCTGCGATGGCATAAAGATTATTGAGTTCGCCTAAGGTATCAACAAGGAGCACATCGCCGTTTTGAGAAAATCCGACTTGGGAAAAAACCTCGTAGGTATAGGGTGAGGGGAGCATTTTTTTGATGATTCTTTCGACTTCATTGAAACGTTCGGGGTGTCTGGGGGCGATGAGTAGCGCACAATCTGGCAGGGATTTTTTGAGATTCAAAAATGCTTCTAAAATCAATGCCTCCTCGCCATAATGCGTGCTTGCTGCGAGGATAAGGGTGTGCTGTGGCTTTTGATAATCGGTAGTTTTTGTCGGCTTGCAGAGGATTTTTAGATTGCCAAATACTTCGATATTTTTCGCCCCCAGACTTTGCAATCTCTTTTCATCAGCATTTTGCTGGGCAAGCACCTCATCGATTTGCCCAAAAATCTTTTTATAAAACCAAGCAAATTTCTTATAACGACCCCAAGAACGTGATGAGATACGGGAATTAATCAGCAACGTTTTTGCACCAACATTTTTGGCAGTCTTAAAAAGCAAAAACCACAGCTCCGCTTCGGTAACTACAAGCGTTTGGAGGGATTGGAGTTTTTTTGCCCAAAATGGGATAAAAATCTCAAAAGGTAAAAATTTGATTTCAATATGGGGATAGTCGTGATAGGTTTTACTTGCAAGCTCGAAGCCCGTCTGTGTGATAAGAGTCAGCAAAATCGGTCTTTGCGGGGCTTGCTTGATGATGGCTTTGATGATGGGTTCAAGCGATTTTATCTCACCATAAGAACAGGCGTGAAACCAAAAATGCGGGCAAGAATGCAGAGAAAAATTTTTGAGAAAAAATCGCGCCGGGATCGAGCGCTTGTGTTTGGATCGAAAAAGAGTGAAAAATAATAATGGAACAGAAATAATATAAAGGAATAAAAATGCTAAATAATATACCACTGCAAACATCAAACCGCTTTAACCGCTTCCTCAATGTAAAGGATTCTGCCACAATGCGGGCAGGTGATGATGTCATTGCTTTGAATGATTTCGGCATACACGCGGTCATTGATCCTGATAAAGCACCCCCCGCAGGCTTGCTTCCTCACAGGGACAACGCTAGCATTTTTCGCCCATTTCCTGACTTTTTCATAAAAACTAATAAGCTTTTGATCCATCGTTATGATGAGTTTTTGCTTTTTGGCAAAGATTTTGTGTTGTTGGTCTTTGATGACTTCGATGTCTTTGCTGACTTTTTCCTCTAGCCCAGAAATAGTGCTTTCAAGCTCAGCGATCGCGGTTTTGATCGAACTTTGGAGTTCTGTTTTGTGCTGGAGTGCCGTTTCAAGCCTCTGGATTTCTTGATTAGCTTGCATAGATTGTTCTTTTGCGATTTCTTCTTCGACATTCAAGGCTTTGAGTTCTCGTTCAGATCGAACTTCAGAGATTTTTTTATAGATATTTTCAAGCTTAGCGCTCACATCAGCTAAGACTTGTTCATTTCTTGCAATCTGGAGTTTGATGTCTTTTTTGTCTTCTTCAAGATCAAGCGATTCGGCTTGCTTTGCCTCTTTAGAACGGATCGCCTTATCAAGCTCGCTCCTTTTTTGCTCAATTTGTGGCTCTAAGCTGTCAATCTCTTTATCAAGATTTGATATTGCAATGAGTTGTTGGAGGTGTTTATTCATTTTTTATCCTTATAGATATGCGAATGGATTTTTAGAATCTTTTATTATAGCCTGATAACCCTTAGTTTTCAAAATAGATTCCATAATTTGACTAAAAAATCTTTCACTTTGGTAATGCCCAACGTCGATGAGACTGATGTCGCGCGACTTTGCGATCATCCCATCGTGATATTTGATATCCCCGGTTATCAAGCAGGCATTTTTACCCAATGGGTTTTCATACAAATGCGAAGCCCCCGCACCACAGACCACAGAGACAAAGTCGATTTTATCGCTACTTTGAACGCATTTGATGGGGTTATGAGAGGGGATGGCTAGTTTTTGTTTGATATTTTCTACCAAAAGCCTAAAATCTATCGCTTCAATAGCGCCACTAAGCGCTATCCCATCAGCTTTTAGCCCGACAAAACCCAGCACATCTTTTGCAAAATACGCATTGAGATGTGTGGTGTCAAAATTCGTATGCAGCGCAATGAGCGAACAATTTTTCTCAATCAATATTTTGGCAATATTGGCAGGATAATCATCATAATAAAAGGTTTTTATGGGCTTAAAAAATAACGGGTGATGTGTGATGATGAGGCTTTGGGGTGCGATGGTATCAGCGATTTGTGCTGTGGCTTCCAAACACACATAAATTTCTTGGCAAATTTGGTTTTTATCCCCCAGATTAAGCCCGCTATTATCCCATTTTTCTTGGAGTTCAAAGGGCGAAATACTATTTAAAAATTCATAAATTTCAGAAACATTATGCATCATCTTTTCTCATATTTTTCGATATTTTTTTCTGCTAGGCTTTTTGCAAATATTTTTTCAAATTTCTCGGGCATTGAGCCTGTCTTCTCGTTGGCTTTCTTGCTCCTTATACAGCGTAGCACAGCCTTTGGCGATTTCTCGGATTTGAAGTATTTGATTTTGCCGTTGCGCTACAGAGATCGCTTTGCGTGCATCAAGTATATTAAAAAAATGCGAACTTAACATCGCAAAATCATACGCTGGCAGTGGCAAACCAGCGTCCAAACACCGCTTAGCCTCCTCTTGGGATTTTTCAAACATCTCAAAAATCATCTTCGTATCAGCGATTTCAAAATGGTATTTGCTAAATTCATACTCCGCTTCCAAATGCACATCAGCGTATCGGACACTTTCGCCATTAGGCTTTTTTGCCCACAAAATATCAAAAATAGACGTTACACCCTGAATATACATCGCCAAACGTTCCACGCCATAGGTGATTTCGACAGCGACAGGATCGCAGGCAATCCCGCCGACTTGCTGGAAATAAGTAAATTGCGTCACTTCCATCCCATCAAGCCAAACCTCCCAGCCAAGCCCCCAAGCCCCCAAAGTCGGCGATTCCCAATTGTCTTCGACAAAACGGATATCGTGTTCTTGGGTATTAAGCCCTAGAGCTTGGAGACTTTGGAGATAAAGCTCTTGGATATTATCCGGGCTGGGTTTGATGAGGACTTGAAACTGGTAGTAACTCCCCAAACGATTGGGATTTTCGCCATATCTCCCATCAGTGGGGCGACGTGAGGGGGCAACATACGCAGCACTCCAGGGCTTGCTATCGAGGCTTTTTAGCAATGTAGCTGGGTGAAATGTCCCCGCACCCGCTGGGATGTCATAAGGCTGGACGATAAGACAACCCTGATCTTTCCAAAACGTTTGTAGTTGCAACAAAATATCTGAAAAACTATGCTGATTTGCACCCATTAAAATTCCTTTGTTAAATTTTTATTTATATTTTACTCATCGTTTCATCAATGCCTGCATACTTTCTAAAGGGCTTTTGCCCTGAATAATGTCTTGAACCTCTGTGGCAATGGGCGTATAAATCCCCTCTCTCTGGGCGATTTGGGTGATGGCTTTGGAGGTTTTGATACCTTCAGCGACTTCACCGAGTTCATTTAAAATAGCTTCCAAAGACTTATTTTGTGCCAATCCCAAGCCCACGCGGTAGTTTCTTGAGAGCAAAGAACTTGCGGTCAAAAACAAATCCCCTGCCCCCGAAAGCCCTAAAAATGTCTGCTTTTTTGCTCCAAAATATTCCCCAAAACGACACATTTCCACAAGCCCACGTGCAAGAAGCGACGCTTTGGCATTTTGCCCTAGACCCAACCCATCGCAAATTCCCCCAGCTATGGCGATGACATTTTTATACGCCCCAGCGATCTCTCCACCAACAACATCGTCTTTGATATAGGGCTTGATAAAAGCAGGCATTGCATTGGCAAATGCCTCTGCAAGCCCCACATTGCGCGAATGGATAGCCAATGCGGTAGGCAAGCCTGAGCTGACTTCTTTAGCGAAGCTCGGGCCAGCGAGAAAACACAGATTTTCTTCAGAAACAAAATCTTTTGCAATCTCGCTCACAAAAGCTCCCGTGCCCTCTTCTATGCCTTTAGAAGCGATGAGGATTTTTGCGTTTTGATTTAAATGCGCGCTTGCAAACCAACCCTTGAGTGCCTGCACACTGATGGCGATAACAAAAAGTTCGCTATCAAGCCCCTCTTTAAGGCTGGTTTGCCTGATAGGGGGGCGTGCATTTTGCTTCAAGATGTCATTACAAGATGCCAATAACGCTGAAGTATCGCGCCGAGAAACGATACACACGTCATTTTTTTGTCCAAAAGCGAATGCCAGCGCTCTCCCCCACGCCCCGCCACCAAAAATTGTGATTTTCATTTTGCCCTCTATTTTGCTTTCTATTTATCTTTTTGGGTGATTAAAATGTTGTATTTTATCACAGAAATCAGCACCGATTTGCCAAGGATTCTCCCCGCTAAAATTTAGAAATATTTCAAACCAAGCAACCAGACTGCTCCCATAATTTTATAAACATAATAAAAATCCGTTTTGCAGACGCCCGCTACAACGCGGTGTTTTATAAAGATTGCTAAATCATTCTTTGGATACAATGTTGCCTTTATCATAATAAGGAGGATAAGAAAATGGATGCATTACAAGAACGCTTATTGGATATTTTGCTGGAA
>NZ_MLAM01000020.1 GCF_002272825.1 Helicobacter sp. 11S02596-1
GGGAGAAACTCCCGATTAAAGAGGCATTGAAAGAAGCCCAAGTTGCCAAAGCCCTCGAAGCAAAATATATTGCCAAGCGAGAAGAGCTAGCCAACAAGCCCGCAAGGTTTCAAATCGAGGCTAACCCTGAATTTGGAGAGAACTTCCCTAAATATTATCACGATGGGATCGGTGCGATTAACAAACTACTCGAAGTTAAGCGAGGGCAAGTCGCAGGGGCATTTTATCGAGAGGAGTTAGGCGATATTGATTTGGTTTGGGGAGCAGTTACGAATGCAGAAAAACACACAGGCTATGGACTAGCCCATATTGTAGATAAGCACCCTGAAGCGGTCAATAAGATTCCTGAAATCATCAAAAAAGGCAAATTGCTAAAAGACAATGGCATATATACAATTTATGATAAAGATTATCGGGTGGGATTATCAAAAGGGTGGAATAACAAAGGGGATAATCATTGGATTATTTCATCTTATAAAACAGAAACGCCACATTCAGATTTCCTACCAAGTAATGGAGTTGCCTCAGAAGATGGGACTAATCTACTTCCGAACGTTTCTGTTAAATCTAATTCTACCACAAATCCCCCAATCCCACCCAAAAAAATCAATGAAACCCTCAAGAATGCTAAAACCATCGGGGAACAGCATATTATTGATGATAGGTTGCATATCGATGAAAAAATGGCTCTCAAACTCATTGATAGGGATTTACTCAAGCCTAATTTTAACTTTGGCACAGGCACACAGCTCCGTTTAGATGATAATAGCCATATGATAAGAAATATCCAAGAAGATTTTGACCCACGAATGCACTTTGATAAAAGGGGGGGATTTAATGGCACTCCTGTTGTGAGTATTTATGGTGATGTGATTGCAGGTAATCACCGCTTACAAGCTATCCAAAATATGAATCCCGCCCAATACACCCACTATAAAGAAGAGCTTATCAAGCGTTATCCAGAGGCAAAAGCGATGGAAAATCCCATCTTAGTGCGATTGCTTGAAAGTGGTGATAACGAGACCATTATGCGAATGGCAAAAGTATCTAATGAATCCCGTGTGCGTCTTGAGGGTGAAAAGCAACTCATCGCAATGGAGCAATATAAGCCCTTTTTGGACCAACTCCCCCCTAAGCTAGAAAGCACGGCTGATTTGATGCAACATATTGGCTCGAAAGAACGTATCGAAGCCCAACGGGCATTATTGGCATATCTCAATAAGGATATTCCTTTTGCAATTTCTGAATATGAAAAAGCCCATCGAGGGGCAGGCGATTTTGCACGCATATTTAATGAAAATGCCTATTTGCTCCATAATCTCAAAAACTATGCGAATAATAACGAAATGCCTGCGTTTAATCTCACGAGCCTTATCCCCCGTGCGATAAGACGTCTCAATCATCTTGATAGCAAATCAAGACCAACTGATGACTTTAGTGCGATTTTGCAAGATTATCAAGGGGCAATCCTCAAACCCAAAGGGGTGCAAACGCCCTTAATGGATGTATCTGATACACTCAATCACGAGACTTTTCCTGCGGATATGCTTGCTGTGGCTATCAAACGCCTGCAAAATCTTAAAGATGATGGCGTAAGCGATATGGCAAATCGCTTGAATGATCTCTATGACACCGCCAAACTTATCTATCACGAAAACCATTCGCCCAAATTATTTGATGATGGCAATATTGCTGTCGATATTTATGATGTTGTGCGATACTTTATCAACGGCAAGGTCGATTTGGAAAATGAAGACTTCACCAAAAGAATGCTTAATGCTAAAAATGCGAGCATTTATAATGACTTAGTCGATTTCTTTAGAAAACAAGAACTAGAAAATCCCATAAGAAAGGAAATAGAAAATGGCAATCCTAGCACACTGGAAACAATGGCGACCCCACGAGGTAGCTTATTGGATAGCGAGCAAAACCCTCAAAGAGAACTTGCAAGCCCTAGAATATCAACTCAAGAGCAACGAAATGGAATACACCCCACTACTAGGGGAGGAGCAAGCCAAGAGCGAAGCGATAATGGCACTCATCACCTATCAGGGCAAACCGCTAAGCTATCCCGAGATGATGGAGCTAGCCGAGCAAGCCAAAGCGGAGGGGATAGAGACAGCTTATCAGAGGGAGCTGGAGAAACTAGAACCTTACACGAGCGAGCAGGAGGAGGAAGCCAAGAGGGAATGGGAGGAAGAGAGGGAGTGGCAAGAAGAACAGAAACTCTGGCGGGGCATTTGGGAGAATCAGGAGGGAGAGGAGTAGAATCCTCCCCGCTTGAGCGTGAAGCTATCACCGACAAATTAGAAAATCTCCAATACAAATACCCTATTATTCAAAATATGGGGCATTTTAATCGGGCTTTCCCCCCAGAAACACGCAAAAGTTTTTATAGCTATCAAGAAATAAAAGATTTGATAGAATCCCGCCCACCAAATCCCCTCTCTGAAATAGTCTTTAAAGAAGAAGAAAAAAACACGCAAGCATTCTTTGATAACCCATTTGTAAAAAGAATGGGTGAGATTTTAGGCGATGATTTTGAAAAGCTTTTTTATCTCCAAAATGAACGCAAACGATTTAATGAAGACATCGCTAAGCAAGAAAACGAGCTGGAAAAACTCCTAGATAATCACTACTACAGCGAAAAAGACATCAAAGACACAAGGCAATATCAAGAAGAACTAGAGCATTTAAAAAATCTCCAAAAATATAAAATGCAAGTTGAAAAAGAGCTTGATTCCTTGATAGATAAAGCTATGCAGGGGAGTAAAGAAAAAATCCCGAGTAAAGCCACGCCATTGCCAGAGTTTGGCGAAAACTTCGCCGAGTTTTATCACGATGGAGCGGGGGCAATCGCTAAGCTAATGCAAGAGAGGCACGGGCAAGTCGCAGGGGCATTTTATCGGGAAGAGCTAGGCGATATTAGCCTTGTTTGGGGAGAGGCTGGCAGTGGTAAGTCTGATGGCTACGGGCTTGCTAAGATTGTGAAATTTCACCCTGAAGTTGTCGATAAACTCGATGAATTGGTCCATACCTTGCCTATTAGCAAACAAAACGAAAGACAAATTATATTAGATGATGGAGTTTATAAGATTGCTATTAGAAAGAATTGGCAAAGTGGTGAGGAGCAAAAAGATGTCAATTGGATTGTAACGGGGTTTGAAAAAACGGGAAATCGGGCTAATCTTACAAACCCAAGCCCAGCTACCCGTGAAGCCGTTCAAGGGGATTCCTTTTATGAACCTAATCATTCTACCACAAATCCCCTAAACGATAAATTTATCTCAATGATTATAAAATTCAAGCAAGAAGCCCCTAAGACCTATGAAAAGGTATTAAATAACGGCATCCCCAATGATAATAACACAATGGTAGCCTTAGCAAAACAACAAGGCGAGCCAGCTGATTTATTTGCCAATATGGATGGGGGAATATATAAAACATTGCAACTCTACCTAAAAGACCAATCCTATAATCAAGAAATTACAAAACTCCAAACACAAATAAGCCAAGCCGAAGAAAAGCTCGCTAAAAGCCAAACGCTTTCAGAAGAAGCGGGTGCAAAAAAACAAATTGATGACCTTAGAGAAATTCTCCAAATAATTAAAGATAATCAAAAAGAAAATTCCCAAAAAATCCAAGAATATCGCACGATGTTTGGTGATAATCCCCTCACCCCCACTCTTGAATCTGCCTCTAAAGAACTCCAAACCTCCGATATGCTAAGCCCTGCAACCAAAGAGGCTCTAGAAAAACAAGGGCTAGAGGTAGAACGCACTTCGGCGGGCTTTGATGTCAAACGCCCAAGTAAAGAGCCTAGCGACCTGCAAACCCCCCAAGCTTTCCCTATAGAAGCCCAAATCACAAAAGAGGGTTATAGCGTTTATAACGAAGTCGGTGCGATTGAAAAGAAAGTCATTGACACACCAGAAAGCCACGTAAAAATCACTAACGAGGGAGCTTATAACAAAGTCGCTACTACGGATAAAACTACAGGGGAAACTACCCTAAAAGCGGAGTTTAAAGATGAAAAAGCCCCGCGTGTCTTTGATAATGAAACACCCGCGAAACTCCCTACAAGCAAGGATAGAGCCGAGCTAGCTCAAAACTACATCATCAACCCCGATAAGCAACCCGCCATCAGCTTTGAAAATAATATCACCGCGATTAAGATTCTTAAAGACATAGAAGCCAACCATCGCCTAGCCACGCCAGAAGAAAAGCAACTATTGGCTTCGTATGTTGGCTTTGGCGGGTTGAGTAATAAATTTAAACCCGGAAGCGAAAGCGATAAGCTCCTCCGTGAGCTCCTCAGCGAAGAAGAATATAACTTCGCTAAAGCTAGCACGCTAAGCGCTTATTATACGCCTTATAACGTAGTCAGTGGGATTTGGCATACCTTGCAAAAGATGGGCTTTAATGGGGGGAATGTGTTAGAACCTAGCGTAGGCATTGGGAATTTTATCGGGCTCAAACCCGCCCATATCACTGCTGATATACGAGGCTTTGAAATCGACCCATTGACTGCGGGTATCGCTCAAATCCTCTACCCGCAAGCTCACATCAAAAAAGCCGGCTTTGAAACAATTAGTAGCGGGAATTATGACTTAATCATTGGCAATCCGCCCTATGGTGATATCAAGCTCTATGATAAAAACTTCAAAGAGGCAAGCAAGTTTAATATCCATAATTATTTTTTGCTTAAAAGTGCGGATTTGCTTGCTCCTGATGGAATGCTTGCTCAAGTAGTTACTAAAAGCTTCCTTGATACGCCTAATCCCAAAGCTAGAGAATTGCTCGCTCAAAAAATGCAACTCATCGGGGCGGTGCGATTACCCGAGGGGACATTCAAGGATACGGGTGTCAGCACCGATATTCTGTTTTTCCGCAGACTTAAAGAGGGGGAGAAAAATCCCGATACCTCCTGGACGCAAGTCGTAGAAATACCCGACCCAACAGGAAAAGCACCGATTCCTGTGAATGCCTACTTTACTAAAAACCCGCAGTATTTCTTGGGTGATATGGGGCGTTATGGCGGGCAATATGGCGATGATATGGTGCGTATCCGCCCTAATGGCAATACAACAGAACAAATGAGCGAAGCATTAGAACTCATCGCAGAGAGCCACACCATCACCCCAATAAAAAAAGTAGCCCTAAACGAGCAAGAAAGTGCCTTTAAACTCTCAAACGATAGCATAAACGATGCTCCCGCTTATATCAAAAGCAATTCGCTTTTTATGGCAAAAGATGGCAATTTTTATCGCTATAGCCCGAGTGATTTTGAAAATCCTGCCCGCCCTGTTAGCCTTGCGGACCTCTTAGGGGTTGATGAAGAAAAATTTGCTAGTTATACGCCAAGCTATCTTGCCCAAAAACAAAACTGGCTCAAAAAATTTCAAACGATGTTTCCTGATATTGAAAAGGTGCGAGGCACGCTTGTCGATCTTAAAAACGCCCAGCTAGACCCAGAGGCAACGGAGAGCCAAATCGGTATTTTGCGTAGTCGATTAAATAAAGAATATGACAGCTTTGTAAAAAAATATAACACAAGGTTTTTTGATAAAAATTTGATGAATGCCTTTGATGGCGACCCGCTTTATCCCCATCTGCTTGCTTTGGAAGTTACAAAACGTAATGATAAAAAACAAGAAGTCTTTGTTAAAAAAGCCGATATTTTCTCCAAACGCACCCAAATCCCAACCATTGTGCCGACAAAGGCAAGCAATATCATTGACGCTAAAAATATCAGCCTCGATCAAACAGGCACGCTAGATTTAGGCTATATGGCAAATTTGCTCGGCAAAAATATCGCAGAGACCAGCGAAGAACTCCTCAATAACCAGCTCGCTTTTAAAGACGCTAGCGGGCATATCATTGAGAAAAATCGCTTCCTTTCAGGTGATGTGCGTGCCAAGCTCGCCTCCTTTGAAAATAAAGACCTCGATATGCACCAAGAAATCGCCAAAAAAGAACTCCAAGCGATTATCCCCCCTGATGTATCCATTGTTGATGTCAGCGTGCGGATTGGGGCGAACTATATCCCTGCTAAGGTTTATGAAGACTTTGCAAAAGATGTCCTAGAAATTAACGGGGGCGTGCGGTTGGCTTATGATAAGGTTATAAATAATTGGGATATTGCCTATAAACTCCCTAGCAATCAACGAAGCTCTAACCTTATGTTTGCTGTTAAAGGCGAGTATAAAGAAGTAGGCGCTAGCGAGATATTTGCTAATCTTTTGAATCGTAAAAATATTACAATGAATACCATCGACCCCGTCTCTCAAAAAATCCGTGTGGATGAAAAGGGAAATAATGCCCTCAATAGTGCCATCGAGCGAATGAATAAAGCGTTTAAGGATTTTATTGTCAATCATCCCCAATACGCCCTCGAAGTCGAGCGCCTCTATAATGATGTCTTTAACGCCCATATCCCGATGGCTTATGATGGCTCGCATTTGAAATTTCCTGGTATGACCTCACTGATTACACTCCGAGCCCATCAAAAGAATGCGATTTATCGCTCTATTCAAGACAGGAGTGTTCTGCTTGATCACGCCGTTGGCACAGGCAAGACTTTCACAATGGCAGCTACGGCGATGGAGCTTAGGCGTTTAGGCTTAGCCAAAAAGCCAATGATTATTGCGCCCAATCATATCGTCCCCCAATTTGCTAGAGAGTTTCAGACACTCTATCCTAATGCCAATATATTAGCGACAATGAAATTTGATAGCAAATCCCGCCAAAAAACCCTCGCTTCTATTGCGACAGGTGATTGGGATGCAGTGATTGTCGGGCATTTTAATATGACAATGATGCCAGTGAGCAAAGAGGCACAAATCCGCTTTATCAATAAAGAAATAGCACAAGCCAGAGAAATTTATAGCCAAAAGCAAGGCGATAATCCTTTTAATGTCAAAAATTATGAGAGCTTTTTAGCCAAAAATAATAAAAAACTCCAAGAGCTTCTTGATAGCAAAAAAGATCAAACGACAGGATTTGAAGAACTCGGCGTGGATGCGTTGTTTGTTGATGAAGCCCACGAGTTTAAAAACCTTGCCTTTGCAACCAATGAAAGAAATATCGCAGGCATTGGCAACACCGCAGGATCAAAAAAAGCAACCGACCTCTATATGAAAACCAATCTATTGCGCGATAATGACAAAAAGATAGTCTTTGCTACGGGCACACCGATTAGCAACTCCGCTACAGAACTTTGGACAATGCAACGCTATCTTGATCCCGAGACTTTAGAACATCTTGGTTTAGAGCATTTCGATCAATGGCTCAATCAATATGGCAAGGTTACAAAAGACTTTGAGATGGGTGTAGCGGGGGCGTATAAAGAAAAAACCCGCCTTAGAGGCTATGAGAATCTTCCCGAGCTATATAGCAACTATACGAAATTTGCTGATATTGTCTCCAAAGAAGACGTAGCAAATTTCTTAAAAGCAGAGGGCAAGCCGATTATTGACCCGCAGGTCGAATATATCTCTGTGGTTGCACCGAGATCGAAAGAGCAAGAAGCGATGATGGCAGAATTCTTAGAGCGTGGCAAGGCAATAGAATCTAAAAGTGTGCGCCCTGAAGAAGACAATATGCTAAAAATCACCAATGATGGCAAAAAGGCTTCGCTAGATATGCGAACCATTGATCCATCAATGCCAGATTTTAAAGATTCTAAAATCAATCTAGCGGTGCAAAATATCCTCAAAGACTACAAACAATACGATAAAGACAAAGGCACACAGATTGTTTTTATCGACGCTAGCACGCCTAAAAGTGGGGTAAAAAATGAAATCAAAAAGATGGAAGAACTCTATGCAAAAGTAGAAAAGGGTGAAGATGGGGCGATGGAAGCCTTTGAGAAAGCTGGCGGGTTTGATTATATGGATTCGCTCAAAGCTCCCTTTAGCGTGTATGATGACATCAAAGAAAAGCTCATAAAAGCGGGTATCCCTGAAAACGAGATTGCCTTTATCCACGACTTTGATGACGCAAAAGGCATAAAAAAAGCAGCCCTATTTGCCAAAGTCAATAGCGGGGACGTGCGGGTGTTACTTGGCTCTACGCCTAAGCTTGGCACAGGGACAAACGTGCAAGAACGCATTGTCGCCGTCCATAATATTGACGCCCCCTGGCGACCAGCAGATATTGAACAACGCAATGGGCGAGCGATCAGGCAAGGCAATAAGCTAATGGAAAAATACGGGCGAGATAAATTTAAAGTCAAGATCTATACCTATGCGACCAAAGATATGTTTGATCAAGTGATGTTTGAAAAGCTCGCTACCAAGCAAAAGATTATCAATTCAATGAAAAGTGGCAAGTTTAATGGCAGGAATGTTGAAATCCCATCAGATAGTATAAACTTTGAAGAACTCCAAGCAGTTGCTTCTGGGAATCCGAAATTCCTTGAACGCCTCCAACTCAATAAAGAAGTCAATGAACTCCAAGCCCAAAAAGAAAATATCCAGCGCTTAACGCTCGCTAATAACAAAAAGATTGCTGAACTTGAAGCTTATATCCCCATCGCTAAAAGCTATTTGCAGAATTTTAAAGAGGATATAGCACGCACCAAAGCCAATGCAGGCAAGCTAAAAATCGGCACGGCAAGCTATGACAAAAACAATAAAGCCCACGCTAAAGCCATAGCCAAAGCCATCGAAAGTATCAAGATAGAAGAAAGGAAGCAGACCATCTATAACTACAATGGCTTAGACATCGAAGTAGAAAGGCATTATGTCGCTAACAAACCCCAATACACCATCAATGCCATCAATCCTGACACAGGAGCAAACTATACGATAGCTAATGGTGTGGATAGCTTTTCACCTAGTGGGACAATGGTGCGGGTAGAAAATTTCTTTAGCAAGAAGCGTTTGGAGCTTATCACGCAAGATCTCAAAACTTCGCAGGAACGCTTTGCCAAACTCAAAAAAGGTATCCAGACATTTGAAAAAGAAGCCGAGCTAAAAGTTAAGCAAGAAAAGCTCGAACAGCTTAATAGAGAGATTATCGAATCGAGCATTCAAGCCAAAGGGGTAAATAAGGAGAGTGGCAAGGATTTAGGCTTGGGCGCAGTAGGTGCTGGGATAATTGGCGGGGCTGGGAGTGCAGAAGCAAGCGATAATGATGATAGCGAGGGATTTGGTGGGAATGCGTTACTGGGTGCTTTGGGTGGTATTGTCGGATTGAAAGCTCTCAAATACCTAAGCAATAAGCCTGAAGTGCTTAAACGGCTTTTAAAGCGACATTTCCCAAATAAGGATAGGGAGATAGCCCAAACAATCGATTCGCTTAATATTGGGCAAATAAAGCACGAAAAACGAGGGATTTATAACGTAACCTACAACGGCAAAAATGCCACATATATCCGAAAAGATTTAGAAAATATAGAAGATGTTTTGAGATTTGAGAGAGGAAATACAAATAAGGGTGCAAGACATATTAAACACAGACATTTAAATCTTCATAAAATAGGGCATATTCAACAAGATGAGTTGCTAAATCTAGGAAATTCTATTAGAAGTTACATCAAGGAGCATAAAGAGCCGTTTATTGATGAAAAAGGACATCGAATCTATGAATGGGAAAACAAAGAGGGTGTAAGGTTTCGGGTGATTGCTTATAAATCTAATCAGCAGGGGCAGTCAAAGCCTGCATTATCTAAACCTGCTGATGAGATTATAACTTTTTATTCTGATAGGAATCTTAAAGATAAAATGGTTTTTAAGAATCCAAAATTGCAGAAATCAAAAGCTAGAATTGCCTAAAAACGAGGTTTTTGGAGATTGTAACTCCTTTGGGTAACCACAAACCAACAGACTATAAGCCCTCAAGCCTTAATAAAGAGAGCTTATAGCGTTTGGTTCTTTTTTAGTTTGAAAGAACAAAACATTTTTATTATAGCACGAAAAAATAAATTTTGTTATATTACTCAAAATTAGCCACGACAATAGGCAATTTGTCCCTTTTCAAACCTTTAACCATCTTGAGAGCCTCTTTGGCTTCATCATTCCAAAATTTTGTTTTTCTATTGCTACCTTTTATTTTTCTCAAAATTTTGTTTTGTTTATCAAAATAAAAATTTTCATAATCCAAAATTTTATTATCACTCTTACGCACTTTATTTTTCCGCACGCCAAAGCTCTCACCTTTACCCCATATCGTTATTTTTATCGGCTCAAACAGATAAAAGTTGCTAGACTCTTTTTTTGGTGTTTCTTGTTCTTTGTCTAGTTTTTGTTGGTCTTGCACGATGTTTGGGTTTTTACAAATTTCTTCAAGAAGTCTTTCGGCGTCATAAAAGCTCGTTTGATTGAACTTGGAGCTGGTGTGATGCCATTCGCAATAAGCGTAAAACTTCAAAAGACTTTTGAAAAGTTTGAGGGTTTTAATGGGTGGGAGATTTTGGGCGGTGAGCTTTTGATTGAATATTTTCAAATCATCACTGACAAAATGCGATAACGGCTTCCTGCCCGCCTCTTTGGCTTCTAATGCTCTCTCACTTTGTGAATAACCGATATATGCCATTGTCTTGTCCTTTTTATTGGGATATGTTACGAATTGTAACAGATATAGAGAGTAAAGTCAAGAGGTTGTCATTTACTTTTCAAAAAAATATTACACGCAATTTTGCACGCACGACGCCCATAGTTTGCTTCGCACGCCCGCACGTTGCACATTTTGCCCCTGCTCTTGCTCCCTTTGTCCTCGTTTTTCTGTCTTTGTCTTCGCCTGCACCTGCCCCACATTTGGACGACTTCCCCGCCACATCTTAAGCGATTTTCCCACACCGCCCCACATTTTCGCCCACATCTTCGGTTTTTATCGGTGTTTTGGCGGGGTTTGATAGGAAAAAGGCTTATAAAATAAGAGTTTTGCAGGGTTTTTAATGCTTTTTTTGCGTGAAGAAAGGAGAAATTTGGCGTGGTGCAAAAATGGCAAGAATGCAATTTGTATTTGGTGGGATTTTTGGGCGAATTTTGGCGTTTTTGGCTTGGGTTTGGGAGCTGGGTTTTGGTGGATTTTGAAGTGAAATTTTGGATTGAGATTGCCGAGTGGATTTGGGATTTTTCTTAAAAATTGCTTAAGATTTTGAAAATGCAGGGTGCTATACCCTTAGACCTTTTTTTTCAACCCTCGTGTAATGCGTATTTACAAGCGTTTTTCAAAAATGCTGTGCCAAAATTGTGCCAATTTTTATGTTTCACACTCATTTTTTTCTGACTTTGC
>NZ_MLAM01000021.1 GCF_002272825.1 Helicobacter sp. 11S02596-1
CATTCAAGACAGGCACGCACCCTTATGCCATCCGCAAGCTCTATGTTGATGAGCATAATATCTGGTATGGGATATTTAGAAACGTTAAGCCACTCCAAGACTATATCAACCTCGCAGAAAATCGCACCGCCAATATGATGGGTAGCCAAAAGATTATCTTTGAAGAGGGGGCAGTGCGTGATGAAAACGAATTTACCCGCACGATAAGCAAAGACAATTCGGTTACTAAAGTCAATCAAGGGGCGTTATCTCGGGGAATGATACGCTTTGAAAACCATAGTGCTGATATTGCTAATCTCACCGCCAAATCTAACGAAAAGCGGGCGTTATCTAAAACACTCATCGGGCTTAATGATGAAGCCTTAGGCTTAGCGGTAAATCGTGTCTCTGGCACAGCCATCCAGCAACGCACCAACGCAGGATTACTAGGAATCCAGCAGTTTCTAAAAAGCAGTGATGATTTTGATAAGAGCCTCTTTAAAGTCGTGATAAGTCTGATTTGTCTTTATTATCGCAAACGCCAAGTATTTGCGATCGCTGATCCCAAAGACGCCCGCAAATACTTTGTGATTAACGACATCGCCAAAGATGAAAACGGCAATGTGATAGTTAATCCTGATGGCGTGCCTGTGATAAGAAATCAAATCAAGGTAGGCAAGTTTGATATTATCATCAAATCTAAGCCTAAGACTTACGGCAGAGAGGAGCGGTTTGCTTACTGGAGTGAGATTATTAAAACCATTGCAGGCATTCGCCCCGATATTATCCCGGCGTTATTGCCATTAATGCTTCAAGATAGCGATAGCCCCGTCGCAAACGAAATCAGCACTATGCTAGAAAATATCGATAAAGCCCCCAATCCCCAAGCTGAACTCGCTCAAGCTAGCCAAGCCTTAGAACTTGAAAAACTCAAAGCCGAGATTGAATTATTACGTGCCAAAGCAGGCGGGGAGGTGCAGAACCAGCAAGGGCAACAAGAGCCAAATCAAGCGCAACAAGAGCCAATGCAAAACCCGCCACAATAATGAGATAAGGGCTTTAAGATAAAGAATTTCTAAAATGGAGATATGCTAAAATAGCGTTTGAGGTTGATGCCCCTAGAGGGTAACGACCTCTGGGGACAAATCCAAACAACCTTAAAAGGAAGTTTAGGATGGAGTTCCTAGAATTGCTAAAAACAATCCTTGAGATAATTATAGCACTTCTTAATAAATTTTACTCAATTCAGTTTTTAAAAACTGAATCTGAAGACCATTCCGCAGAGCGAAGCCCTGCTACATTCCTAAAGAATAGGGTTATGACTAGCTATCGCTATTCATCAACCCGTTTTTATTTGAGAAGATTTGCAAATAATAGGATTGCCCCCAGTTGATGGGGGTAGCAATTCGAATTTCCCTCTCTCCTCACCAAAAATCCCCAACCCGCCCTTTTTTAGCCATCAAATTTGTAGCAAAATTTACGTAAAAAATAAGACATAACGGATAAATAATGGCAATCGCTGTTGATAAAGATGGCAATCCTATTAGTAGCGGGTCGTTGTTTGAAGACTCACTAATAACACAAACAGACCGCCAAGAATACATTGACAAAAAAGGTTGGACCATAGAATATATTTGGGCTACTTTTGGGAGCAATGGCTGGAAAAACACAGGGGATAATAAAGGCGATATTGCAGAAAAAAGAATGCGATACAATCGTAATCGATTTATTGACTATATGATTATTGTCGATAAATATGGTCTCAAAATTTCTCCTTTTGATATTTCTGAAGTTGTCTCTATCACAACACCTTATGAACCTAACGGGAGCAGTAATTGGATGGGGAGTATTATCAATGCTGTTGTCCCTGTTGTTATCGTGATTGCTGGGATAGTGAGTGCAGGGAGTGCTTGGGGAGTAGCGGGGGCTTTGCTTAGTGGGGTTGGTAGCGTTGCTAATGCCATCTTGGCTAATCAAACCAACGCCAACGTTACCCGTATCAATAAGGAAGCCGAGCATTATGCTAAAGAAGCCCATAAACTCCGAGAAAAAGACCCGAGTAAGGAATTTGATAGACAAAGTGCGCTCACGAATGTATTGATGGTAAATCCTTTGGCGATAATGGCAAATGGAGCACTTTATAACAAAGGCAGGGTAGGCAGTGATAGCTTTGAGCCTACCACGCCTTATGAACCCTATAAATATTTGATGATGGAAAATATCAAGACAAATCCTATCGATGAAGCCTTGATGGATAGAAAGCATTATGAATTTGCAGGCAATAAGGATTATTACGATGAGATATACCCGCAAGCCAAATGGCAAATCATCAATGAGGATACCACCACACCAACGATAGTGCAAAAAAATATTTCTCGCATTATCAAAGGCTATTCTAAATTAGGCGAAATGGGTTGGGCAGATGAAAGCAAAGCTCCCTCGTTTATCAAAAAAACGCAAAAGTTCAATGAAAGCCTTGCTAAACTCGAAGCCCAGCTCAAAGGTGAAAAAAATTATGGGAAAGTCCTAAGCATTATCAATGGCATATTTGATAGCTATTATGTCAAAACCTACAAAGACCCTAGTGCTAGCAATCCCGTATTAATTTATTTACCAGAAGCGGAGGCTAAACGGGATAAGATTTTAAATCTTTTAGGCGAGGAAGAGGCGCTATTGTTAGAAGCATATAACCAGCTGTGCCGGTATTTACAAGATAATTTTGTTAAAAATTATAATCCTGTTAATCTCAATGATTGGGCGCAAAAAGAGATATTTGAAATCACAAAAATGTTTTTACCCAAGAATGCGTATTCAGGCTGGAATTAAAACAACTCATTATGCGAGCCGACACGCACGCAAGTTAGCACCAAGACATTCTCTTGTTTTTTATAGATTAGCACCAAATCGGGCTTGATATGACAATCTCTACAGCCTTTTAATTGCCCACCCAAAGCGTGGTCTTTATATTTTGGCTCGAGAGTTTCATTATTCGCAAGCCTTTCAATGATTTTTTCTATAGCCTCAATATCTTTTTTTGAAATTTTTTTAATATCTTTTTTGTAATGTTTTGAATAAGCAACCTCGTATTTAGCCATTCTTGAAAATATCCTCGTGCATTTCTCTTGCTGTCTTAAAGGTTTTTAACGTGCCATTTTTGCGTTCCTCTTCAATTTCTGCTAGGTCTTGCAATATGGCTTTTTCAACCTCTGGTTTGAGCCTGTGTTGCTTTTCTTTTTTAACCTTGATATTACAATTCCCTAGTTTTGCCACACTTTTAAGAGCAGGCAAAAGTTCGTTGCCTACGTTTTCGATAATCAAAGTCATCTTTTGTTCCTTTTATGTTTATGCGATTCGACTTTGTCGAATCTGAAGACCATTCCGCAGAGTGAAACCCTGCTAACGCAGGAATATCAACCCGTTTTTATATGTTTATGCGATTATAACACATTCACAGACCTTTTTTTTAACGCCCCTATGCCCTAACATACCCGAAAATATAAATTGTAAAGGATAAATTATGCCAGAAAATCAAAATCCCCCAGAAACCAACCCACCCACCGAGCCAAACAACCCCCCAAACGATACACCTAGCAACGCCCCTAGCACAGAAGCACTCGGCACGCTCAAAAGTATCCAAGCCGACCTTACCGAACTCAAAGCCCTCAAAAACGATGGGCTAAAAGAGCAAACCCAAATCCTGCAAGCCTACGCCGATACCCTCAAAGGCGAGCTAGGCGATCAAATCAATGCGTTTCAAAAGAATCATCTAAGTGCGGGCGTGCGCCTATTAAAAAATGTCAATCCTTATCGGGCGATAATGGTCCAAAAGGTCCTGACCGATAAAACCGATGGGCGTATTGTCTATTATGGTGATATTCTCATTCAAGGCGGGGAAGACTGGAAAAATGGCGGAGGCAAGGCAAGTAGCACGGCGTATTTTACCCGAGTGGCGTTTCCCAAAGAAGCGATTATGGATCAAATCATTGATATTATCGGCGGGCATAGTAATTTTTATGCCCTGCTAAAAGATAAAAACCATATTTACGTATGGGGCAATAACGCACACGGGTGCTTGGGGCTTGGGCATACGAGCGCTGTCCCACTCCCCCAGCGTGTTGCTTTCCCCGCAGTAGTCAAAAAGATCGTTTCCAAAACTTATGCGAGCGGTTATCAATTTGCCCTCGTGCTTTTAGCCGATGGGAGTGTATGGGGCGCAGGCTATAATGGTAATGGCACACTCGGTGTTGGCAATACGATTGCCCGCTCGAGCTTCACCCAACTTTCAACACTCAATGACCCTGTCAAAGATATTTGGAGTTGTTCCAATTATACGGGGGGCTGTTTTGCCCTCACACAAGCAGGCGAGCTTTATGCTTGGGGTTGGGGTGGTAATGGTGGTCTGGGCTTAGGCAACAGCGCCGATGCGTTGCGCCCGACCCGAATCGATGGGCTAAAAAATGTCATCAATGTATATCCTTATAGCAAAGATGATAGCGGTTTCCGCCAGACCAATTTTGTTTTGGTGAGAAATGATGATGGCGATGTGCTTTATGGCGCAGGCTACAACGGGCATAAACAACTCAATCAAGATAATACCACCGATAGCTCTGCGTTTATCAAGGTATTTGAGACCACCAGTAGGGTGAAAAAGTTTAGCGGGGGGACGTGTTATTGTATCTGCGTGCTCCTCGAAGATAACGGCAATCTTTGGGTATGGGGACACGGCAATTATGGCTTTGGCAATAATCAAGCTACCAATAACCAAAATGCAATGCTTATCGAACGGGGCGTGAGTGATTTTGACCATCACCCCTATAACTATCAAAGCGTGATATTTAGAAAAGGCGACCAGCTGTTTGCGTGGGGCTATAACAACAATAGCTTAGGCATTGGCAATAACACAAGCCAGCGAGAATACCAGCTCATCCCGCATCTTAATTTTGTCGATGGGGAGATGGACTTTATGCAGACAAGCATTTACGAAGCCGAGCGGGCATTACTCATCACTGATGGGAAAACCCTCTATGCCAATGGCACGCCTTATGGGGGCAATCTCTTGGTAACGAGCAATGCACCAATGCCACAATTGATTCCGTAGCGACTACTATGTTTAAGCGATTCGCCTAACAAAAGAAAACAAAAAAGGAATTAAAATGAAAATCTACGCACTACCACTAGAAAAAATAAACGACGTCGAGGGTGTCTTTGACACCATTACCCAAGAAGATAACCTTGTGTATATCCAAAGTGAAACCCCGCTAAAAGAGCCGTTTTTTGAGAGCGATTTACCAAAAGGCTATTTAGAAGCCCAAGCCCAAAAGCTCCAAGAGGCAAAAGACAGAGCCATAGAGGCAATGAATGCGCGCTGTGATGAAGAACTCAAGCAATTTACTAGCGAAGCACTCGGTAGCCCGCACCGCTATGATATGAATGCTGAAGACCAATTGAATCTTTTGGGATTAATGATTGCGGGTGTGGATAGTTTCTTTCGCTGTGCGCCCATTGTTGATGGCGAGGCAGGTGAAAAAAGCAATATCCCCCATACCAAAGAGCAAATTCAAAAGCTTTATACCGACGCCCTGACATATAAAAGTAGCCAGATCTATCAATGCGGAATCGTAAAAGAGAAAATCAAAGCGTGTGAAAGTATCGAGGCTGTGGAAGCACTCAAATGGGAAGATGGTGTTGTTCCGCCCGAGCAACCTGCCAATAACCAAACGCCAAAGGCGGGAGAGTAAAAAACGCTTTTGAATTGCTTTGGTTTGTAGGCGGATAAGACTTCAAACCTTAGAAACTGGGTTGATGACGTGCGAAGCACGGAATAACCCTGAACTTTAGGAGCGAAGCGAGGCTTTGCCTTGCGTAGTAATCTTCAGATTCGCCTATCGAATCGAGTAAAACAAAAAGTGTAGGAAATAGTATGAATTCATTGGAAACAATTAAATTTTATGGGTGGATAATCGTTTTAGGTTTGTCAGTTGGGTTTTTGTTTGTCTTACGCTCCATCGAAGAAAAACCTATCACCACGACGTGGCAAGCGGTCCGATTTGTCATCTATGGCGTGGGGTCATCAATGTTTATCACGTGGCTTGGCTTTGAATTGTTTTTGTATCTGGGCTTGCCGACACCTCTAGCAGCTGCATTAGGTGGAGGATTTGGCTTTATTGGGGCAAATACTATCGCTGGACTTGTGATTCGTGTGTTTAAACACCGCGCCGGGCTAAGTGATGATAAGGAAGAAAAGATTTGAAAACAAGACAAATAAAACTCAAAGATGATGTCAAACTCACTCTCTATAACGCCTATGGCAAGCCCCGTGCAAGCTATGCAATCAAAGCAGGAGAGATTACCGAAGTAGCTATCCCCCTGCGGAGAGAGTATTACACCGATGAAACGGGCAAGATTTATCATATTTATGATGGGGTGGGCGTGCTAGAAACTTTTGATTTGCCCCTCCCTGATTTTGCCCTTGATGAGGCTTTCATCGATGGGTTTGATAATTTCCTCGCTACGGGAAACAGCCCCACGCACCAAGCGATCTATTCGCAAATCCTCGCCGTGATGGATAACGCCCCCATCATCGAAGACAAAAGAATCTTTAGAATCGAAAATGAAATCCTCAAAAGGCTCGCCAATGTCATCTAAACCATTATCCCAAATCATCAATGAGTTGTTAGATAAGCTTGAATCTGTCGATACTAGCACGCAAACACTCCAACAGCTTAAAGAAGAAATCCAAAATGCCACTTCCAAAGAGGCGTTAGAGGAGCTTATCGCTAGCACGCCCTATCTCAAAAGCGAGGAGCTAATCGCTAATATCGCCCAAAGTCTCCCCATCGATGAGCTAGTCAATGCCCTCCCTAAAGAGGAGCTAAAAGCCACCATCGAAGCGACCACCAAAGAAGCCTTGCAACCGCAAGCTATCGCAGAAGAACTTAGCACTTCTGAAGATTTTAACAAGCACTTAAATGCCGTAGTCCGTGCGAAAGCCCGTGAAGTCGTGCTAGCTTTCAAACTCCCCGAGCAAGTATTAGAGAGCTTTGATAAACAAGTCGGGCAAATGGTAAAAAACCATCTCGAAAATGACTACACGCTAGCCAAAACCAACTTTGAAGCGAGCCTAAGCCTGCAACTCATCCGTCTCAAAACCAATCTCATATTGATGGAGGGTTATTACCAGCACGCCTATGGGCATAATATCCTCAAAAGAATTTAACTCGATTCGCTTAGCGAATCTGAAGACCGCTACGCAAGGCAAAGCCTTGCTTCGCTCCTAAAGTTACCATCTCATATTCAAGCAAGCTTGAATATTGGAGATATATTTCTAAGGTTTGAAGTCTGGAATTGCTTTCCAACCAAGCCTGCTACGCCCTGTCATCTGACCCACTAAGGGGGCGGGTCAGGGGGTAGGGGTTTAAGGGGCTTAGGGGGGCGGACTTCGCAAGGAGAGGCGTTAAAAAAACATAACTGCTTATGTTTTTTAGCCTCGCACGGCGATGCGTTTATGCCCGTAAGGGCATAGCATACGACTTAGCCCCCCTAGTCCCTTACTAGCTAGTATAAGAACAAATAACTAGCGATAAGGCTATGGAAAAACTAAATAATGCAGTTTTAAACCCACCCTTTTTTTACAAACGATTATCCCCTAACATAACCGCAATAAATCATAAAGGAATCATTATGACTGAAAACAACACACCAGAAAACCCCGCACCCCAGCCACCAGAGGACCAGACACCACCGCCTGTGCCAGAAACTCCCGCACCTGATGAGCCACAACCTGACACGCCCGAGTTGCCAGAAGATGGCGAAACTCCAGAGGAAACACCCACACCACCCGTAGAGCCAGCACCCGAGCCAGAAATTCCCGAGCCTGAAATTCCAGAAGAAACACCGCCCGAGCCTGAAGAGCCAGCACCCGAGCCTGAAATTCCAGAAGAAACGCCCCCAGAGGAAGCCCCCAAGCCCGAGCTAAGCCCAGAAGAAATATTCCTGCAAAAAGCCCGTGAGGAACTCTTAGCCAAAATTGAAGAAAAGCTCCTTTCTGACCCGCTGATAAAAGAATATGTAACACTCACCCTCGCTGGCACGCAAAACCTGCTTGCCACATTCCGAGAGCTTGAAAGCTGGTTTATCCAAAACAAAATCGATATCAGCGAACACCTTGCTTTTATCAAAGAAAAGTCCGAGGATTTTGCCCAAAAAGTCGATAATTTTTTCAAAGATTCAGAGACTACCATCGAAGAGCAAAAGCAAATCTTTGAAGCCGTCCAAGCGATCAAAGCAGAAATCGACCCCGCGTTAGAGGCTATCACAAACGCTACGGCTCTCATCGAAGAAAAAGCCCTGCGAGCCGAAAAGGCACTCGAGGGAACAAACAAAAACGTCGAAATCATCAATGGCTATCTCGATGAACTCGCTATTTTGCGAGGTAATCTCACCGAAAATATGACGAAATTTAACGAAGCGCTCCAAGCCTTTGAAAAACTCGTTAATGACACTTCAGCGAGCTTTGATAAACTCGCTAATGATGTGATGGCAAAAATAAACAACCAAACCGATCAAAGCCTAGAAGCGATTATCGCACAAGGCAATGCGGTCCTTGAAGCCCTAACAAGCACCAGTAATGACGCCCTAAAAGCCATCATTGAGAATAAAACCGAAGCACTCCATCAAATCATCGAGCAAGAAACGCAAGCCTTAGAAGCCATTGGCACGAGCAAAAATGACGCCCTCGAGGCGATCGAAAAAGAAAAAGAAGCTTTGGATTCAGCGAGCCTTGAAAATCTCAAAGACAGCATTACAGCGCTTGAAAAACAAATCCAAGAAAAAGAAGAAAAGAAGCTTTTGGAAGAAACGATGCGTTTGCTAGAAGATTTTGTCTCTAGTGAGCTAAAAACGGCACGAAAAGAGATAGAAGAGACAAGCAAAATCGGCAAGGTGGATTATTTTTATCGCAAAAGCTTGCCTCCTGAATATGTCCCAATGGGGGCAATGCTGGATATGAAAGATTACCCGTTGCTGTGGTTTTACTCACTTGGCATAAATGGCAATAATGGCGGGAGGTATTTCAAAACACCCCTGCCCAATCTCTATGCCAAAGGCACGACCGACCCCGCACAGATTGGTGCAACAGGGGTGAGTGGGTTGCCAAATATTACGGGGGGAGTTTTTAATATCGCTGAATCCTTTTGCGCTGACGGCTGGACAAATGGGGCTTTTTCAAAAGGTGGTGGCGGTTCTAATAATACTCCAAATAAAGTGGATTGGAGTTGTGCGGGCAGTTTTGATTTTAACGCCTCAAGAAGCAGTCCCATCTATGGACGCACCAGTGATGTCGAGGTGAATCGGGTGCATTTCTTGCAAGGCATTTATGCAGGAGAAAGCTCATCCTCACGGGGGGGGGGGATAAATAGCCAGAGAATCCAGTTGATAGTGGATTATCTGATGGAAATCAATAAACAAAATGCTTCAGGCTGATAGCGAATTAAAAAACCTGTTTGTTTTTTCTTTTTTTCAACAAAAGGGGTGTTATCCCTCCCCTAACCCCTCCCTTAACCCCGAAAAGAAGCCTTTTCTTTTCGGCAATCAAGGGAGGGGGAGTCGCTTGCTTGTGTCTCCTTGCGAAAAATCGGCGGGCGCACTTCAACGCCCTTGTTTCCGATTTTTCACAGCACACAAGCAACGACAAAGAAAGCAGTTTCAGAACTGCTAGCAAAAAAGCAATCTACGCTGTGATATGCGGTGTTGCATTGGGGGCGGGTCAGGGGGTTTACCCGCCCGCCCCGCCAAAAAAAAACCCGACACTTGCGTATCGGGCTTTCTCTTAACATAGGTCACAGACTTAAAAACTAACCATTCTTCACAATGGATAGATTAATTATAGCAAATTTTCAAAGGATTTAACCTATGAGCTTCAAAATATTTCACTCGGTTTGCCTTGCAAACCTGAAGACCGCTCACGCAGGGCAAAGCCCGCTTTCGCTCCTAAAGGATAGGGTTATGACTAGCTACGCTATTCATCAACCCGCTTTCAAAGGATTTAACCTATGAACCTCAAAATTGCCTTTATCGTTGGCATTATCGCTATCGGCGGGTATTTGGGTATCAGTAATGCCCTGCTAAAAAAGCAACTCGAAAATAAGACGCTAGAACTCCAAATCGCAAATCAAAACACGCTCACGCTCCAAACTGCCCTCGAGGAACAAAACCACGCAATAGAACAAAAAGCCCTCAATACTCAAGCATTCAAAGAATCTTTGCCAGCAAAAAAACAAGCAATCCAAAAAGAAATCCAAAATAAACTCCCCAAACACCCGCTTAGCTGTGAAGAAGCGTTAAAAGCGATTATGAAATTGCAAGAAATGGAATAGGACCTTTAAAACTTTGCCCACCCACCCCAAGTTGATTTTTCCATAGCACTATCGCTAATGATTCTTGCTTATACTAGCTAGTAAGGGACTAGGGGGGCTTAAATTGCGAAGTCCGCCCCCCTAAGCCCCTTAAACCCCTACCCCCTGACCCGCCCCCTTAGCAGATAGGGTGAAAGAGCGTAGCGGGCTTTGGTTTATTAGCAGTTCCACACGACAAACCTTAGAAAGCGGGTTGATATTCCTGCGATAGCAGGATATAACCCCCATACTTTAGGAGCGAACGGCGGTTTTACTGCCGTGAGTGGTCTTCAGATTCACGCAGTGAATCGAGTAAAAAAATTATAAACCTTAAAAACATAAAGGTTTCCAAACCCGCCCTTTTTTTATGCCCCAAAAAAACCCATTATTGCAATGATAAAAAACCGCTAGGAATGGGTTGAAACCCACTAAAAGGGAATAAATAAATGGCAAAAATTGATTTTACAGGTGCAAGGCAAGCAGGAATAAGTGATAGTGATATTGTGAATGAATTGACTTCGCA
>NZ_MLAM01000022.1 GCF_002272825.1 Helicobacter sp. 11S02596-1
TGCGAAGTCAATTCATTCACAATATCACTATCACTTATTCCTGCTTGCCTTGCACCTGTAAAATCAATTTTTGCCATTTATTTATTCCCTTTTAGTGGGTTTCAACCCATTCCTAGCGGTTTTTTATTATTGCAATAATGGGTTTTTTTGGGGCATAAAAAAAGGGCGGGTTTAAGGTTTCAATTTAATATAATTGCATACAATACAAAAAATTCATAAGGGCGAGCAGTGAAAAAAAAGAGAGAAATATTTTGGGAAGCATTTGCGTTTGGCGGTCTTTATGAGCGTCCCCATTTTTCTGAAGCGTTTGGCGAAATTGCTTGCAGAATCAGAAAGCAACAAGCCAGTGAATATGCCAAAATCGATGCGGATTATAAAAAGCAAAAAAAGAAATTGATGGATAATTATAAAAAGAATGGCTAAAAATATATCCTCATCACAAAAAGAAAAAAACAATGTTCCGGGTAATTTTACCCAGAATAATATTTTGATTGAAAACGAACTCAATACGATTGGAAAACTGCCCTCTGACTTAGCTAATAGAGCGATGGTTTTGCTTGAAAAAACAACTGACCACAAAATGAATATTGACCATAAAATTATCGCCCTAGAAGAAAATAATCAAAAAATGACACAATATGATATGAGAAAATTTTATTTTTGGAGTGGTTTTGGTATTGTATGTGCGTATGCTCTTATTTTTTCTTCCATTGGAGTTTGTATATTTTTAGCCTATAATGATAAACCTCTTACCGCTATTGTTAGTATCATTCCGGGTGTCTTGACAGCAATAACAGAAATTATCAAAGCTCTTAAATTTAAAAATCATAAAAAATAATGAAATTATGTTTTACTCAATTCGATAAATCGAATCTGAAGACCACTTCAGGCGAGTGAATTAAGGTTTAGGCGTATGGTTATGCTCCTTTTGTCGCATATTACCATCGCCGTGCGAGCCTAAAAGAGATAAGCAGTTATCTCTTTTTTAACGGCTCTCCTCCTAAAGTAATCATCTCGTCAGCCAAGCATTGCTTGTGCGTTGGATATTTGTTTTCAAGGTCCTTGCAGTTTGATAATCGCCCTTAGTGCCTCTTCGCAACTCGTGGGATTAACTTTGGGGAGTTTATTTTGGATTTCTTTTTGGATTGCTTGTTTCTTCGCTGGTAGGGATTCTTTGAATACTTGGGTATCAAGGGTAATTTTTTCTATTGCGTGATTTTGTTCTTCGAGGGCAGTTTGGAGTGTAGCGGTGTTGGCTTTTGCGATTTGGAGTTCTAATGTCTTATTTTCGAGTTGCTTTTTTAGCAGGGCATTACTGATTCCTAGATACCCGCCGATAGCGATAATGCCAACGATAAAGGCAATTTTGAGGTTCATAGGTTAAATCCTTTGAAAACGGGTTGATGAATAGCGTAGCTAGTCATAACCCTATCCTTTAGGAGCGAAAGCGGGCTTTGCCCTGCGTGAGCGGTCTTCAGGTTTGCAAGGCAAACCGAGTGAAATATTTTGAGGTTCATAGGTCTTTTCAAAAACATCTGGTTTGCACGGGTATTGCTCGCCCTTAACTCCCGTGATAATCCAATCCCCAATATTGGCTTTCATATCCCCCTCGAGTGTGGGAATTATCACTTCTTTATCCGTTTGGTAAGCCTCAACTACGATGGGTTTCTTCCTAAACTTTTTAATTGTTTTCATTTCAGCTCCTATTTTTACTCGATTCAGTTTTTCAAACTGAATCTGAAGACCACTTCAGGCGATTAAATTAAGGTTTAGGCGTATGGTTATGCTCCTTTTGTCGCATATTACCATCGCCGTGCGAGCCTAAAAGAGATAAGCAGTTATCTCTTTTTTAACGGCTCTCCTCCTAAAGTTACCATATCACGCCCAAGCCTAAGCTTGTGCGTTGGATATTTGTTTTTAAGGTTTTTAAATCAAATCTTTTCTTCCTTATCATCGCTTAGTCCTGTTTTGGCTTTAAACACACGGATTATTAGCCCAGCAATCGTATTCGCACCGATAAAGCCAAATCCCCCACCCAAAGCAGCTGCTAAAGATGTCGGCAAACCCAGATACAAAAACAGCTCAAAACCTAGCCACGTAATAAACATCGAAGAGCCAACACCATAAATCACAAACCGCACGCCTTGCCAAATGGTTTCAATCGGTTTTTCTTCGATAGAGCGTAAAACAAACAAAAAGCCGACAATAAGCCCAATAATAAGTATCCACCCATAAAATTTGAGCGTTTCAAAAAAGTCCATTTTTCCTTTATCCTTTGCATAAAACTAGAGCATTCATTTTTCTACTTCAGGCGGTGTTGTTTTAGCCGTTTGATTTGTTTGTTCGTTAGTGGCAGGGGGCGGGATTTGTGTGTTTTCTTCAGAATGGTTAGGTGTGTTTTCTTCTTTTTTGTCTTCCCATCTCACAGAAAGCACCTCTAAAATATCTTTGGCATTGGCAATCAACTCTTTTTTTTGCCCGCATTTAAACAGGGTGGCAGATTTGAATTTCAGGGCATCTTCATAGAGGGTTTTGAGCTGTTCTTTATTATGGGGGATATTTTGCATAGCGCCGATTTCCTCTCGCCCATCAACGCCAAGTGTAATCTCGGCACAGCGAAAGAAACTATCCACGCCTGCAATCATTAACCCGAGTAGATTAATCTGGTCTTCTTTAGTCATATTGTAGAGATGGGGCGTGCCGAGTGTATTGGATCTAAGCTTTTCTAAAGCCTTATCGCAAATTTGATTCATATCATTAATGCGTTTAGCCTTTTGGCTATCGAGTTGCTCTTTGATATAGCTTTCTGGCAACTCCGATGCAACAAAGGGGGCGGGAAGGTCCTCTTCGCTTCGCACGTAGATAAAATCGGGTGTGCTAGTGATTGTCTTTAGCTCGCCTGTTACTTCATTCCGCTTTTCTTGGGGTAATTTGTAGATTTTCATTTTAATCCTTTCGTTTTTATTTTTTAAGCTTTGTTTTTTACTAACCTAAAAAGGTATTATTTCTTTTGTGCTAATAACCCCTGTTCTATATTCTTCTTCAACACTATCTACAATTGCCCAAAAATATTTATTTCCATCTTCATATATGTTATAGGAATGTTTTATATTACTCATCGCTCGGATAGCACCCTGTGCTAAACGTTCAAGCTCTTTTGTATCGCTGAAATATGTGCCGCCGTGTTTGTCTTGATATATTTTCACAATCTCATCGGGTCTCATAAACATTTCTTTACTTGCATACCAAATCGTGGGCACATCAAATTTAACAAGGATACTGCGATATACTTCTGCAAATTCGTCATTTAAAACGGGATCTTGAGGGTCCCAATAATGATATTCATATTGGGCAACTGGTAAGTCATATAAATGTTTATATAGAAAAGCAGTTACCTGCCTTTTATATGGCATTTCTGGCAAGACAAAAGTGTCTTGGATTTCATTATATAAAGAATCAATTTTCTTTGTATATTCTTCCTCTATAAAATTACCAACATAAATACCCATCAACACACCTTTTTTTAAAAGTTCGTCATCGTGCTTGTATGGTAAAAATTTAAACCCGTTGCTATTGAGTTTATAAGGGATTCCTAAAAAAATCAGGGTGCAATACAAACTTTGACTTCCTGAAATATAACCTTCAGATTCTAACTCATAATCTATCAGTGGGACATAACCATCGGGGAGGGTGGTGTCATAAGATACCACCCTTTGCCCGAAAGGGATTTCTTGTTTTTGCATTTGTGTTTGCAAGGTTTCAAGGGTGTTTTTGTTTTGTTCTGATACTTCTTTTTGGGCTTCAAGCTGTGTTTTTAGATTTTCCATACCCACTAAATCGATCGCTTCTTTTTCACGTTGTATCAATTCTAAGGCTTGCGTTTTGCTCGTGCCAATTGCTTCAAGCGCTTCGGTTTTGTTTGTATCGATGATATTTAGCGTATCCGTGCCGGCATTGTTTAGATTAGTGAGTATTTCATTTCCCTGCGTGCTTAGAGTTTGAAGTGCTTGATTGATGGTGGTTGTGATATTTTCTATGGTTTGATTATAAAGTGTTTCAAGCCCCGCTAGTGATGTATCGATGATATTTTGAAATGCCCCCATACGTTCATTGATGGCATTGCTATTTGTTTCTATATCGGCTTTTAGCAACGTAACTTCATCAAGATAGCCATTGATGGTTTGGGCGTTGTTGTTTGTTCCCTCTAGGGCAGTGTTGGCTTCTTGGGCTTTTTCTTCGATGAGTGCGGTAGCGTTTTTGATGGCTTCTAGGGCGGGGTCGATTTCTGCCTTGATCGCTTGGACGGCTTCAAAGATTTGCTTTTGCTCTTCGATGGTGCTTTGGGAATCTTTGAAAAAATTATCCACCTTTTCTGCGAAATCCTGATATTTTTCTTTGATAAAAGCAAGGTGTTCGCTGATATCGATTTTGTTTTGGATAAACCAGCTTTCAAGCTCTCGAAATGTAGCGAGCAGGTTTTGTGTGCCTGCGAGGGTGAGTGTTACGTATTCTTTGATAAGCGGGTCAGATAAAAGCTTTTCTTCGATTTTGGCTAAAAGCTCTTGGCGGGCAAGTTGCAAAAATATCTCTTCTGGGCTTAGCTCGGGCTTGGGGGCTTCCTCTGGGGGCGTTTCTTCTGGAATTTCAGGCTCGGGTGCTGGCTCTTCAGGCTCGGGCGGTGTTTCTTCTGGAATTTCAGGCTCGGGAATTTCTGGTTCTTCGGGTTCTCCCTCTTCAGGCAACTCGGGTGTATCAGGTTGTGGCTCATCAGGCTCGGGAGTTTCTGGCACAGGCGGTGCGGGCGGATTGGTTTGGTCAATATTTTCGCCCTCTGGTGGGGTTGGTGTCTGGTCCTCTGGTGGCTGTGGTGCTGGGTTTTCTGTCATAGCGTTTTCCTTATCTGGATTTTTTGCAATATTAAAAGATAATGGCGTTTAAAAAAAGGGGGGGTTTAAACCGCTCGCAAACCAAAACCCGCTACGCTTTTTAATCCTGTATTGCACGGGGGGCGGGTCAGGGGGTAGGGGTTTTAAGGGGCTTAGGGGGGCGGACTTCGCAATTTAAGCCCCCCTAGTCCCTTACTAGCGAGTATAAGAAACATTTATTAGAAAACATCGCTATGGAAAAACTACCAAACGACAAAGTCGAATCGAGTTAAATCCTTTTTAATATATTATGCCCATAGGCGTGCTGGTAATAGCTTTCCATCAATATGAGATTGGTTTTGAGACGGATGAGTTGCAGGCTTAGGCTGGCTTCAAAGTTGGTTTTGGCTAGCGTATAGTCATTTTCGAGATGATTTTTCACCATTTGCCCGACTTGCTTATCAAAAGTCTCGAGGACTTGCTCGGGGAGTTTAAAGGCTAGCACAACTTCACGGGCTTTCGCACGGACTACGGCATTTAAGTGCTTGTTAAAATCCTCGCTATCGCCAAGTTCTTTTACAATCGCTCCCGGTTCTAACGCCTCTTTGGTGGTCGCTTCGATGGTGGCTTTGATTTCTTCTTTGGGTATGGCATTGACTAGCTCATCGATGGGGAGACTTTGGGCGATATTAGCGATTAGCTCCTCGCTTTTGAGATAGGGCGTGCTAGCGATAAGTTCCTCTAACGCCTCTTTGGAAGTGGCATTTTGGATTTCTTCTTTGAGATGTTGGAGTGTTTGCGTGCTAGTATCGACAGATTCAAGCTTATCTAACAGCTCATTGATGATTTGACTTAGTGTTTTAGATGACATTGGCGAGCCTTTTGAGGATTTCATTTTCGATTTTAAAGATTCTTTTGTCAGCAATGATTGGGTAATTATCCATCACGGCAAGGATTTGTGAATAGATCGCTTGGTGCGTTTCGCTTTTGCCACTGGCAAGGAAATTATCAAACCCATCGATAAAAGTCTCATCAAGGGCAAAATCAGGGAGGGGCAAATCAAAAGTTTCTAGCACACCCACCCCATCATAAATATAATAAATCTTGCCCGTTTCATCGGTGTAATATTCTCTACGCAAGGGAATAGCTACTTCTGTGATTTCTCCTGCTTTGATTGCATAGCACGCACGGGGCTTGCCATAGGCATTGTGTAGCGTGAGGGTGGTATCGATGGGGAGTTTTATAGATCGCGTTTTCATAAGGTTAGTTTGCTATAAAACTAATATTAAAAAAAGGTCTGTGAATGTGTTATAATCAAGCAAAAGCAAAGGAGTGAAGATGACTTTGATTATCGAGAATGTTAAAGATGAGTTTGTCCCAGCATTTAGGGATTTAGCCAAAAGTGCGAAATCAAAAATCAAGACCAAGCGAAGTGATAAAGAAATCGCAGAAGAATGGCGCAGAGAATCTGAAGAATTAATGAGGGATTACAAAGCAGGCAAGATAAAGGGCTATGATGATATAGATGAGATGTTTGAGGCGATTCGCAATGAAGTATAAGGTTGTCTATTCTAAGAGATTTTCCAAAAGCCTTAAAAAAATAGATTTCGATGACCAAGAGCTAGTAAAAGGTGTGTTGAAACGCTTAGCCAATGATGAAATATTAGAGCCAAAGTATAGAGACCATAAGCTTAAAGGCGAATTTGAGGGTTTTCGAGATTGTCATATCAAGCCAGACTTAGTTTTGATTTATCAAAAATGCAAAAATGATTTAATTCTCAATGCTTTGCGTGTCGGCTCGCATAGCGAATTGTTTTAATTCCACCCTGAATAACTCTCTTTCATATAGGTTTTGAGAGTATTTTGTATGTCTCTATAATACAAATCGGTCAGGCTTAGGGCGTTGAAATTGGCATAGTTAGCGATATAATTATCTTCAATAGTGCGATGAAATTTTTGATAAAGTGTTCTTAATGCCGAAAAATAAATAAAATTGGTAAATTGAAATAGCGAAGCCATTAGTCCATCGAATGTATTAAATATTTCTATCACTATCAAATCAAGTTCAGTCGGTTCAAAATAATAACCCTCTTCTTCTTTGGCTTCATATTCATCTTCATACCAATAATCCAATTTAAATAAATCATAAATACTTCTAAAAATATCAGCGATTTTTTCTATTTCCCAATGAGAATTAAACATAATAAACGTAAAATCTGTATCAAACAACTCATTATAGAGCTTGGCTATCTTTTCATTGTATTTTTGTTGGATTTCTTTTTTGCTTTTAACATCACACCAGCCGTTTTTGCCTAACTCCCCATAGCCAGTAACGATTTGGCGGAGGCGGGTATTTATCAGATGTTCTTCGATGTTGTTGCGGGAAGCAATATCCCATTTGGCTTCAGGGTAGAGGTGTTTATAATAGTCTTTATTGCCTGCTAGGTTGTAATGCTCCCTATCAGTAAGCGTTTCATTCACAAAGTCTTTTTGGATAGCCTCTTTATCTGCTAAGATATATTTATAGGGTTCATAGGCTTTGGTGGGTTCATAGCTTGCACTGCCTGCCTTGCCTTTGTTATACAGATAGCCATTTGCCATAATAGCCAAAGGGGCTACCATTAAAATATCAGTCAAAAGCTCTCTTCTATCAAACTCCTTTCCCATATCTTTGTCTTTGAGGGCTTTGATTTGTTCGTGGATTTCTTCCATTTCTCTTTGGAATTTTTCTTGTTGTTGTTGCATTTTGTTATCAATGATAATACTCCCAGCCACGCCTACCAAAGTAATGCCTGCCCCTACTAATCCCCAACCCACCCCGCTAACAAATCCCAAAGCCACGCCCAAAATCGTTAAAGCCCCTCCAATGAATGGTAAAACATATGTCTCAAACCAACTCGGGGCTTCATCATAAGGCGTTGCTTTGGTAATAACAGCACTTAGCTCTTGCGGGGAGATAGTCAGGCGATGGTAAAAAATAATAAAATATTGATTGAGGAAAAATGCTTCATTTATACGAGCTTTTTCTTCAGCTATATCGCTTGTGTTATCACTAGTATTTTTCCAGCCATCATTACCAAATCTACCCCAAATATAGGCTTTAGCATAGAAAAAATACTGCGAGCTATAAACATAATTAAGGCTTTCATACCAACCGAGTTCCAAAAGCATATAACGGAATTTATCATCATAGGTTGCCTCGCCTCTTTCGATTTTAGCTTTGAGTTCTTCTTTGCTTGGGCGTGGGCGTGTTTTTCGATGTGGCATAATAAACCTAATTTTGTTGTGCTATTTGACCTATTGATTGGCTTTGATTATCTTCTGGTGCAATATTTTTCATTGCCTGTTCGTTCTGCCCTTGCCCTTGCTGGTTCTGCATTTGTTCTCCCGCTTTGGCTCGTAATAATTCAATCTCGGCTTTGAGTTTTTCAAGTTCTAAGGCTTGGCTAGCTTGAGCGAGTTCAGCTTGGGGGTTAGGCTGTTTATCGATATTTTCTAGCATAGCATTGATCTCATTTGCGACGGGGCTATCGCTATCTTGGAGCATTAGAGGCAATAACGCTGGGATAATATCGGGGCGAATGCCAGCGATGGTTTTAATAATCTCACTCCAGTAAGCAAACCGCTCCTCTCTGCCGTAAGTCTTAGGCTTAGATTTGATGATAATATCAAACTTGCCTACCTTGATTTGATTTCTTATCACAGGCACGCCATCAG
>NZ_MLAM01000023.1 GCF_002272825.1 Helicobacter sp. 11S02596-1
TCCCCTAAGCAAACCTTAAGCTATAAGTTTGTAGTATTTCACTCCCATTCAGGTGAGCCTCATAAAAACTCTCCAGTATTTTGGTGATTCCATATCTTTTACCTCTTTTTTGGATTTTGTGCCAATGAGATGGGATAATTTATTGGATAATTAGTTTGGAGAATATCAGGATGGATAATCGCTTTTAGATTCTGTCTTTTTAGTAGATAGTGTCTTTAAAATCAAGATATTATCTGGATTAAGATATATAAAGATATTATCTTGCAAGATTTATCTCTCATTGATAAGCTGGATTGAAATGGTTTCTTTTCAGTGTTGTGTTGCTTGTTTGTGGTGGTTGTTCTTTGATACTTGATTTCAAATATGATTTTTTAGAAGCAAGAAGCTTACGAAATGTAAAAGCTTATTAAGATTGAGTAGCTTATAAAATATAAAAACTTATAAAATTAAGAGTCTTGCAAATGCAAAAAAATTGCAAATGTAAGAAACTTACAAAAGTTTTTAATATTGTCTATAAGACATTTTAAAATCTTAAAGAATTGTAAGCATCAATGTTTTCCTAAAATGTTTGATATTTGTTGGTTGGGTAACGATCTTTGAAATCTAAGCAAGAGAATGGAGTTTTTTATTTTTAGGCATTATCCTATTAGCCTTAGCCTTAAATAAAAAGACACAATCTCTTTTTTGTTGTTACTATCTATACAACTCGTTATGACCTTTGGTTGCTTGCTATTTACTAGTAAGTAATCGGAGTAATGATTTTGTGATTTATAGAGACACGAAGAGAGAAGGACAAACTTAACTTGATGGAGAGTTTGATCCTGGCTCAGAGTGAACGCTGGCGGCGTGCCTAATACATGCAAGTCGAACGATGAAGTCCCTAGCTTGCTAGGGATGGATTAGTGGCGCACGGGTGAGTAATGCATAGGTAATGTGCCCTTTAGTCTGGGATAGCCACTGGAAACGGTGATTAATACTAGATACTCCCTACGGGGGAAAGAATTTCGCTAAAGGATCAGCCTATGTCCTATCAGCTTGTTGGTGAGGTAAGAGCTCACCAAGGCGATGACGGGTATCCGGCCTGAGAGGGTGAACGGACACACTGGAACTGAGACACGGTCCAGACTCCTACGGGAGGCAGCAGTAGGGAATATTGCTCAATGGGGGAAACCCTGAAGCAGCAACGCCGCGTGGAGGATGAAGGTTTTAGGATTGTAAACTCCTTTTGTTAGAGAAGATAATGACGGTATCTAACGAATAAGCACCGGCTAACTCCGTGCCAGCAGCCGCGGTAATACGGAGGGTGCAAGCGTTACTCGGAATCACTGGGCGTAAAGAGCGCGTAGGCGGGGCAATAAGTCAGATGTGAAATCCTGTGGCTTAACTACAGAACTGCATTTGAAACTGTTGCTCTAGAGTATGGGAGAGGTAGGTGGAATTCTTGGTGTAGGGGTAAAATCCGTAGAGATCAAGAGGAATACTCATTGCGAAGGCGACCTGCTGGAACATTACTGACGCTAATGCGCGAAAGCGTGGGGAGCAAACAGGATTAGATACCCTGGTAGTCCACGCCCTAAACGATGGATGCTAGTTGTTGGGAGGCTCGTCCTTCCAGTAATGCAGCTAACGCATTAAGCATCCCGCCTGGGGAGTACGGTCGCAAGATTAAAACTCAAAGGAATAGACGGGGACCCGCACAAGCGGTGGAGCATGTGGTTTAATTCGAAGATACGCGAAGAACCTTACCTAGGCTTGACATTGATGGAACCTGCTAGAAATAGCGGGGTGTCTAGCTTGCTAGACCCTGAAAACAGGTGCTGCACGGCTGTCGTCAGCTCGTGTCGTGAGATGTTGGGTTAAGTCCCGCAACGAGCGCAACCCTCGTCCTTAGTTGCTAGCAGTTCGGCTGAGCACTCTAAGGAGACTGCCTTCGTAAGGAGGAGGAAGGTGAGGACGACGTCAAGTCATCATGGCCCTTACGCCTAGGGCTACACACGTGCTACAATGGGATGTACAAACAGAAGCAATGTCGCGAGGCGGAGCAAATCTCAAAAACATCTCTCAGTTCGGATTGTAGTCTGCAACTCGACTACATGAAGCTGGAATCGCTAGTAATCGTGAATCAGCAATGTCACGGTGAATACGTTCCCGGGTCTTGTACTCACCGCCCGTCACACCATGGGAGTTGTATTCGCCTTAAGCCGGGATGCTAAATTGGCTACCGTCCACGGCGGATGCAGCGACTGGGGTGAAGTCGTAACAAGGTAACCGTAGGTGAACCTGCGGTTGGATCACCTCCTTTCTAGAGAAATATTAGGGTATTTGTTTATCCTAATCATCTGATAAAAAGGGATAACCATAAGATAGGAAGCTTCTTTTCTTGCTTAGTTTTCAAGGATCGATTCTTCAATTGATAGATGGCAAACAAGAGGCTGTTATTGGGGCTTATAGCTCAGGTGGTTAGAGCGCACCCCTGATAAGGGTGAGGTCAGAGGTTCAACTCCTCTTAAGCCCACCATCTTAGGGGAATTAGCTCAGCTGGGAGAGCGCCTGCTTTGCACGCAGGAGGTCAGCGGTTCGATCCCGCTATTCTCCACCATAACAACTCTTGGCAGTGATGGGAAACCAAACGATTCTTGTGTGCTTAAGATAGATTCTAAAAAATGTTTTACTAGCCAATGGGCTAATCGTATTTGATACATATATTGTAATCACCACCCATAGAAAGTTTAATCAGAGTCTTTTATAGGCATTGATAGTAAATCGCACTTCTTAAGTATTGGCAAGTAAAATGTAAGCAAACACCCCAGATAAAATAATGGGTGTCAAGCAAACATTAGCCAGCAAGAAGCCAGATATTTCTTATCAGACCTAACAAAAAAGATTTGCATTAGACTTTGTCTAAATGTTATTTAACATATTATTGTCAATAGCCTAAAAAATAGTAATAAAACTACGATTACTCTGTTTTATAGAAGTAAGGCGATACCTTATCAAAAACAAAATATTTGTTTTATATGAGGAATCAACATACATTCAATAAGGCAGTGATAACTTTAGAATATTCACGCAATTTTATCTATACTTTAAAAGGCGATCTCAAAGAAATCTTACTAATGGACTTGTTTCATTGGTTAGAAATCATTGGGATTGAAATAAGCTTTTAAGGGCAGATGGTGGATGCCTTGGCAAAGAGAGGCGATGAAGGACGTACTAGACTGCGATAAGCTATGGGGAGCTGTCAAGAAGCTTTGATCCATAGATTTCCGAATGGGGCAACCCGGCTAGCAGCGATGCTAGTCACCTTTAATGGAGCGAACGTTGGGAAGTGAAACATCTCAGTACCAACAGGAAAAGAAATCAAACGAGATTCCCCTAGTAGCGGCGAGCGAACGGGGAGAAGGGCAAACCAAGTGCTTGCACTTGGGGTTGTGGACTGCAATAGCCACTTCAATCACTTAGCAGAACAAGTTGGAAAGCTAAGCCATAGAGGGTGATAGCCCCGTATGCGAAAAGTGATTGATAGGTAGCAGTATCCAGAGTAGGTCAGGACACGTGAAATCCGGACTGAAGCAGGGGAGACCACTCTCCAACCCTAAATACTCCTCTTTGACCGATAGCGAACAAGTACCGTGAGGGAAAGGTGAAAAGAACCGCAGTGAGCGGAGTGAAATAGAACCTGAAACCATCTGCCTACAATCATTCAGAGCCCTATGATTTATCAGGGTGATGGACTGCCTTTTGCATAATGATCCTGCGAGTTGTGGTGTCTGGCAAGGTTAAGCAAACGCGAAGCCGTAGCGAAAGCGAGTCTGAATAGGGCGTAAGCCAGCTCTTTTATACCCATAAAACTTAGGAAAATTCTTCTTGTGGCAATCTTTGCGGGAGTCTGCGAAAAATGCTTAGTCATTACCGATAAGGTAACTCCTTACGCATTTTTCTTGACAACCTACAAATCTTATCCACAATGCTAGAATTTTCTGATAGTAAAGTTTTATGTAGGAAATTCTAAGATTTTTAGATGATTTGAGTAGTTTTGCAAATGAGTGCGCCGGGAGCTACCTTAAGCGGTAGTGACCAAGCACGAATGAAGTAATCTACTCAAAGTGCTAAAAAGATGAATTTCTTGTTTTATGGTTATAAATGAGCTGGCTTTAGTCAGATGCTGCAGACCCGAAGCTAAGTGATCTATCCATGGCCAAGTTGAAACGAGTGTAATAGCTCGTGGAGGACTGAACTCGTACCCATTGAAACGGGTTGGGATGAGCTGTGGATAGGGGTGAAAGGCCAAACAAACTTAGTGATAGCTGGTTCTCTTCGAAATATATTTAGGTATAGCCTCAAGTGATAGTAATAGGGGGTAGAGCTCTGATTGGGCTAGGGCTGCTCACCGCGGTACCAAACCCTGTCAAACTTCGAATACCTATTACCCTATCTTGGGAGTCAGGCGGTGGGTGATAAAATCAATCGTCGAAAGGGGAACAACCCAGACTGGCAAATAAGGTCCCAAAGTTCTATTCTGAGTGGAAAAAGATGTGTAGTTACTCAGACAACCAGGAGGTTGGCTTAGAAGCAGCCATCCTTTAAAGAAAGCGTAACAGCTCACTGGTCTAGTGATTATGCGCTGAAAATATAACGGGGCTAAGATAGACACCGAATTTCCAGATTGTGCTGATGCACAGTGGTAGAAGAGCGTTCGTATCAGCGTTGAAGGCATACCGGTAAGGAGTGCTGGAGCGATGCGAAGTGAGCATGCAGGAATGAGTAGCGATAAAATATGTGAGAATCATATTCGCCGTAAATCTAAGGTTTCCTACGCTATGCTCGTCATCGTAGGGTTAGTCGGGTCCTAAGACAAGTCAGAAATGGGTAGTCGATGGAAAATAGGTTAATATTCCTATACCAACCATTGTGTGCGATGGGGGGACGCATAGGGTTAAGCGAGCCAGCGGATGGAAGTGCTGGTCGAAGGGCGTAGATTGGAGGATAGGCAAATCCACCTCTGTATTCGAAACCTTACAGGCTTCTTGAAACCTTCGGGTCGATAGGAGAATCGCTGATACCGTCGTGCCAAGAAAAGCCTCTAAGTTTAGCAATGGTTGCCCGTACCGCAAACCGACACAGGTAGATGAGATGAGTATTCTAAGGCGCGTGAAAGAACTCTCCTTAAGGAACTCTGCAAACTAGCACCGTAAGTTCGCGATAAGGTGTGCCTGAGCAATCAGGTCTCAGCAAAGAGTCCCTCCCGACTGTTTACCAAAAACACAGCACTTTGCAAACTCGTAAGAGGAAGTATAAGGTGTGACGCCTGCCCGGTGCTCGAAGGTTAAGAGGATCAGTCAGCAGCAATGCGAAGCTTTGAATTGAAGCCCGAGTAAACGGCGGCCGTAACTATAACGGTCCTAAGGTAGCGAAATTCCTTGTCGGTTAAATACCGACCTGCATGAATGGCGTAACGAGATGGGAGCTGTCTCAAGGAGAGATTCAGTGAAATTGTAGTGGAGGTGAAAATTCCTCCTACCCGCGGCAAGACGGAAAGACCCCGTGGACCTTTACTACAGCTTGGCACTGCCGATGGGAGCATTATGCGCAGGATAGGTGGGAGGCTTTGAAATCTTCACTCCGGTGGGGATGGAGCCATCCTTGAGATACCACCCTTAATGTTTCTGTCTGCTAACTAGCTTGAGTTATCCTCAAGTAGGACAATGCCTGGTGGGTAGTTTGACTGGGGCGGTCGCCTCCTAAAAAGTAACGGAGGCTTGCAAAGGTTGGCTCATTGCGGTTGGAAATCGCAAGTTGAGTGTAATGGCATAAGCCAGCCTGACTGTAAGACAAACAAGTCGAGCAGAGACGAAAGTCGGTCATAGTGATCCGGTGGTTCTGTGTGGAAGGGCCATCGCTCAAAGGATAAAAGGTACCCCGGGGATAACAGGCTGATCTCCCCCAAGAGCTCACATCGACGGGGAGGTTTGGCACCTCGATGTCGGCTCATCGCATCCTGGGGCTGGAGCAGGTCCCAAGGGTATGGCTGTTCGCCATTTAAAGCGGTACGCGAGCTGGGTTCAGAACGTCGTGAGACAGTTCGGTCCCTATCTGCCGTGGGCGTAGGAAAGTTGAGGAGAGCTGTCCCTAGTACGAGAGGACCGGGATGGACGTGCCACTAGTGTACCAGTTGTTCTGCCAAGAGCACCGCTGGGTAGCTACGCACGGATGTGATAACCGCTGAAAGCATCTAAGCGGGAAGCCAACTCCAAGATAAACTTTCCCTGAAGGTCGCAGGAAGACTACCTGCTTGATAGGGTAGATGTGTAAGTGCAGTAATGCATTCAGCTGACTACTACTAATCGACCGTTTGGCTTATTTTTCTGTATTAATTTGTAGAATAATGCGCGTGGGTATTTGTTATCACTGCCTTATTGAGTGTATGGGTTTTATTACTAGTTTCTTATCTTTTATTGTGTGGGAATAGATATAACATAATACTAGATAGACACTTTCTATGAAAAATTTGCTATATGGCAAATGCTTTGTAGAAAGGGTGGGGAATATTTAGGCTATTGTTCATTTTAAGATTCTTTTATTTCTTGATGGAAAATGGAGTTAAGGGCAATCTAATGGGCTTGCTTGGAGATTATTCTATAGGTTAGCTTATAGGATAGGTTCAAGTAACCAATAGGGATGCTTGTTTGAATGCTTGCTAGGGCTTAAAAGATAATGATTTATCTTTTAGTTGCTACCTAAGTAATAGATACAAAGCATAACTAGAAACATTGCTAAAAATATTTCTAAAATGGGGTAATCCTATTTTAGAAAGAAAGTTAGAAAAGAAAGCCTTGGGGTATTCTTAGGATTACCTTGAGTGAATTATTTGAGTGATTATCTCAAATTACTCAAATAAGATTGCTTTTAACTCCCTTTTCCTTGTGTCTATAGAGAAGAGGCAACACCCAGCTCCATCCCGAACCTGGCAGTTAAGCTCTTCTTCGCTGATGATACTGCATCTTTCAGGTGTGGGAACGTAGGTCGATGCAGGGATAGGGAATCTTATTTATGCTTATCTCTTCTTATGTTTATATACTCTATGCTTTTATACTTATCTAATATTTTATCTTCTTGCTTTTTATCTATTCTGTGCTTGTAGCTTTTATTCATTGCTATGCTTACTGGCTTTATTAATTAAGCCCATTTTATGCTTTCTGTATTATTTATTGTCTCATTCTATTTTAATTTATCTCCTGCTTACTATTTTGCTTGGCTTTGTTTTGATTTTTTATGAAACCCTTAGTAATTTCTGTAGGGGGGATAAATGCTAAAGGCACTAAGAAAAAAACAACAAATTTAATTCCATTCTATTTTTTTTATCTTTTATTGCTGGTTGCTTGTATCTATTACCCATACAATAAAAGATAAGAAACTAGTAATAAAACCCATACACCCCATAAGGTAGATATAACAAATACCCACGCGCATTATTCTATAAATTAATACAGAAAAATAAGCCAAACGATCGATATTTTAGGCTTTTAATGGGTGTTATTGATGATGGGTGTATG
>NZ_MLAM01000043.1 GCF_002272825.1 Helicobacter sp. 11S02596-1
TTCACCAACTACTACATCAACTCCGTTTCTGCTACTATCAATGCTGCCCAAGCAGCTAGTGCTACCGCAGTAATTGCGAATAACTATTCGATATTCTTAGCTAATATCAATGATCTCAATAAACGTTTAGGCGAACTCCGAGATAATCCTGCTACTCAAGGGGTGTGGGCAAGAATCTTTAATGGTAAAAGTAGTTCAAATCGTGGGGTAGGGCTAAATACCTATTCTACCAATATCCAAGGGGGATATGATTATGCCTTTAGCCATAATGATGCCCGCTCGATTGTAGGTCTTGCGCTTAGCTATGGCTATAATAGTATTAAATCCTCTTCTACCTCTTTCAATAACACTATTACAGGTAAAGCCAATCTCTTTGAAGTAGGGGCTTACTATTCATTTATCCAAGAAAATGCCCAAG
>NZ_MLAM01000024.1 GCF_002272825.1 Helicobacter sp. 11S02596-1
CTTGAATCCCCCACTACCCAAAAATCTCAAAAAACTCGAGATTTAAAAACTTCCCAACAAGTTCAAAACCTTAAAGATTTCCAAATTCGGAGTTTCGATAAACTTCAAAACTCCCGCCATCGCTACGAGCTTGAAAACTCCCAACACTTCCAACCCGCTAAAGATTTAAAAAACTTAAAAAAATCCTCATTCAAACCGCTTTTCTCCATCATCTTGGCTTCAGTGATGGGTGCGGGTGTTGCTTATGCCTTTAGTGATACTTGCACGCTAGGGAGTGCGAATGCTTGTTTGGCTCATACTGGAGCAAATGCCGAAGATAAATTCAAGCCCACTCAAGACGAAACACACACGGATAAATGGAGATATACTGATGGCACAAAAACACACGAAGAAAAATCAGGAAGGCTTACCATCACCGGCAATAAAATCATCCTTGAAGAACCAAATCTTTATGTTCATAATACTGCGAATTTGACCGCTAATTTCAAAGACTCGGTATGGGTGGGGAATTTCACCCACGCCCAGTCTGGTGGAGGCCATGAATCACCGATAAACCTTAGTTTTGAGGGGCACTATAATGGCGACACAGATGTTACCCCCACCATCAAAGGCAAGGATAACCAATGGGCATTCATAGGGAATATAAATTTACAGCAAAAAAACACAATTACTTTCAAAAATGGTGCGAATATGAAAGGGAATATCACCGGGGTGTATTATGCGGCATTTATAGATAGCGACATAGCCACCGTTACATTTGATAACTCTAGCCTCATTGGCAATATAAACGTTAGTGACGGCGACAATACTTTCAAATTCATTAATAACGCCCATATGAAAGGGAATATCACTTACCTTAAAAATTTTGATGATAAAGGAAATCTGGCTATCACAACCAAAGATTCGAGTATTGAGGGCAATCTCAGTGTGAGTAGCTATAGTAATCATCTGGGTGGTTCTAAAAGCAATGTCAATGAGCAAAAAATCACGCTTGAATTTGATGGCAATGGCAAAGAGGGCTATGCTTTTAAAGGTAATATATATTTGCGAGCAGATGACACGAATAAAAAACCGCGCCCCCTCACTCTCACTATCAAAAATGAAGCTAAGATTCTTGGTAGTATCAATGTAGCAAAATCAAGTTATGGTCCTTATTGGACAGGACCTTTCAATAATTTCAACCTCAATATTACCAATGCAAGCTTTGATGCTAATCAAGTCATCCATAACAATAGTGAAAATATGGCTATCACCCTTGATGGGGGCGATCTATTGAATGCAGGCAATCTGATAAGTAAAAACCAACAAAAAAATGCTCCCTACACCTTTACCATCAAAAACACCTCTGAAAACAAACGCAATGGTTACTCCTCTGGTGATATTTATAATATAGGTAATACTACCATCACCCTTGAAAAAGACACCACCTTTGCTAGCACCATCACCAATGCAGCTATCTCTGGCTCTCCAGGTAAAATCACCCTAACTGCCAATGAAAACACTACCATTATCGGGGGCTTAGGTGCTGGAGCGAGTTTTGGAAACAATGATATTACCCAACCTAATTACCAAAAATCTGTCAATCATTTCACTGCCACATTCACTAACGCTACCTTGATGGGATATAATGCTGGCAAGTTTGGGGCAGGCTCAGGTGCGGGGATTATTAACCAAGCCAATGGGGGCTATATCCACGCCACATTTACTTCATCGGCTGTGAATGGCGACATTACAGCCAAATATGTCTATATGACCCCTGCAGAAACAGGTTATCGTGTCAATGATGTGATCTTTGCTTCCGCTGCAGTAAATCCGACAGCTTCAGGTGGCACTACCCTGCCTAAAATCGACTATGCTCCTGCGAATAAGGCAGCAAATAAATCTGCAGAAGTAGCAATGGTTCCTACAACAACACACAAACTCGATTATTTCTTACCCCATTTGCCCTCTACTGGGACTAATGAAACACTTAATCAAACAGCTATAACCAAATTCTATGGGGCTTTGATGACTGAAGCCAAACTCAAAGGAATGAGCGGAGACCAAATACAAGGCTATGTTATCGCAGGTATCCAAGACTATCTCCGATTAGCTAATATCAGCTCGTTTGTAGGCAATATCACCACCTCTGGGGATAAATCTGTAAATAATGTCGAATTTAATAATGCCCTCTATCTCAGAGGTAATATCACCACCACAGGCGGGGTGGCTAATATCAGCCTTAATCTGAGTGATGAGTTTTATAAATCCCTCACAGAAAATGAGCTCACCAAAGCCCTCTTGCTCACGCAATCACCTAAATTTAATGTTACGACTACTGGCGGGGTGGCTAATATCGCTATGAGTGGGAATATCAAAGGCACAGCCAACTTTAATTATTCTGGTGGGGAGACTAATCTTATCTTTGCAGATAAAGCCGAAGCTGATAAAACCGCTGATGCAGTAGGCACGCATAATCATCTCGGCGATACAACCAAATTCAATGATAGCACGAAATATGTCCCCACTGATACAGCCAAAAACACCGTTAAGGTCAATGGGACGACTTATACTGATGGGATCATTGTGCGATTGGATGCTTCGAAAGCCGATAAACTTTTAAGCTTTTATCGCAATCGTTTTGATTCCTTGCCAGCTAATCTGCAGAAATTATTTACTAGTGCGAGTGCTAAAGGGGCTTCTATGAGTATGGAGCTAGATAAAAGCGATACGACGAATAATGTCTATAAAGGCACGATTTCAGGTATCCTCATCGGCGATGTGTATTCCTTACCTACTAGTAATGGCTCATCAGGCACTGCCCCCAAATATGAAGCCACGCTAACAAGTAATGCGGTATTTGTTGGGGATCTCCATATCAAAAATACTATCGATATTGCCCTCAATTCTGGCGCAAAGCTGATTTTAAATGGGGATTCTCATATTGCCAATCTTAAAGGTGCAGGCAAGCCAGAAAACTTTGATGAAGAACATCTTGCAGGCAATAGCCTCTATCAAACCAATACGATTATCGACCTAGCCACAGGGGGCATATCTGTCCGAGATGATTTTAAAAGAAATCATTTTTCTGCCCTCAGCATTGATAAGGCAGAGAACTTTGAAAACGCTGTTTTTCGGGTAGCTTATAACCCCTATATGGCAGGCGATCTTTCTAAACCAGCAAGCAATGCGGATCATATCATCATCAAAGACGCTAGCAATAGTAAGGAAAATATCCTCCAAGTATTCCAATCCCAAAGTAATGGCGGGGAGGTTGGCGATCTCTCTTCTAAAAACATATTAGTCGCTTCAGTTGCTAAAAAAGCAGAAACCGCTGGTTTTAAATTTAGCACACATTCTGTGGTTAATCAAGGCTTTGATGTGGTTACAACGGATTTGGTAGCTAAAAATGGCAACGATGAAAAACTCAAAGCCGATGGCACAAAAAGCACCACTACTTCTGAAAATACCACCGAATTTACTAACTATTATGTCTCTTATATAGCTGCTAGCTTGAATCAAGCCTATACAGATACCTCTAAAGCCACATTAGGCTCCAACCTCTCTGTGTTTTTGGCTAATATCAATGATCTCAATAAACGTTTAGGCGAACTCCGAAGTAATCCCTACACACAAGGGGTATGGGCAAGGGTATTTAATGGGAGCAACCATAGCAATATAGGCGATTCCTTAGAAACGCTTTCAACCAATGTTCAAGGCGGTTATGATTATGCCTTTAACCATAACAATGCCCGATCGATTGTCGGGCTTGCCTTTTCTTATGGTTACAATAATCTCACTTCAAATGCCTTTAGTGGTAATAGCAATCTCTTTGAAGTAGGGGCTTACTATTCATTTATCCAAGAAAATGCCCAAGGTTCTGGGATCTATTCTGATACGATCTTAAAATATGGTTATATCAGTAATAATCTCAATATCAAAGACAATAAAATCAGTATTGATAATAAGCTAAGCTCACAAGCATTCTCACTAGGGGAAGAAGTGGGTTATCGCTTTAACTTTAATCTTAGCCCTGCTAATGCCCCTATCCATCACGCCCTCTATGTTGAACCTAGTGCCGAGCTTATTTTGGGCTATCTCACAGGGGGTTCATTAAAACAAATGACATCAGGGAACTTCTTATTATCGAGCATTGGTAATGTCTTTGATGTCCGAGCCAAACTTGGGGGCACACTAGGCTATAGCCTGCTAACCCAAAAGAATAGAACCGACTTTAGGCTAGGGGCATTTTATGTAGGCGATTATTTTGCTGGGGGCAAGATGGATTTTACAAGCACCTATGCCAAAGCAGAAGATGAACTTAAGAGCAACCATATGGGAATGGTTTCAGTTGGAATCAATTCCTTTATCACCAAAGATATCCGACTTTATCTTGATGTCGATGCTGGCTTTGGCGGTAAATACTATAATCAAGACTATTTGGTATCTTTGGGAGGACGCTATAGCTTTGGAGAAAGAACCAGCACTAAAGTCCAAGAACTCCAAAGACAACAAAACAATCCAACCAACCAACCTAGCCCATCAAGCTTTGAGAAAAACCTCACGCCTGAACAAAGAAAACTCTTAAAGAATAAACAAGTCCTTATTCTTAAAACCAACAATAAAACCCATTGCCAAGGTTGT
>NZ_MLAM01000025.1 GCF_002272825.1 Helicobacter sp. 11S02596-1
GGGTGAAAACCCCGCTACGCCGACCAGTGTGCTTCTAAATCAACCCCCTAAAACACGCTATTTGTTTTTCTTCAAATTCCACCTGTGCCAGTTATGTGCCAAAAGCTCCCTTAGCTATTAACTCAAGCTAGGCACTAAAACCATCTAAAAACGTTGCCCGTTTTTTGTCTGTTTTGATAAATCGTGCGTATCTTGAGAAAGTTATTTGTGCATCGGTATGTCCTAGCATTTTGGACACCCATAAGATGTCTTCACCCTGTGCAATCATCAAACTCGCAAAGCTATGGCGGGTATTATATAGCACTCTATCACCAAAGCCTAATCGCTTAAATAATGGTTGCCAATATCGCTTCAGCGAATGAGAATCAGAAAACATTTTTCCCTCTTGATTGGGAAACACCACACTATCACTACGTTTAAGGGCTTTTTGCTCCAATAATGCCTGCTTGACTACAGGAAGCATATCCACTTCCCGAATACTCGCACGGGTTTTGGGGGAAGTGAGCCTACTCTCTCGAATGGATTTATTGACTCTAATGATATTCCTATCAAAGTCAATATCTTCCCATTTCAGAGCTAACATCTCCCCTGTTCGCATTCCTGTAAAGAATGCTAAGGTTAGCATATGCTTAAACCACCCATTAGAAGTTTGTAAAATCAACGTTATTTCCTCAAGCGAAAATGGGTTGATTTCAGGTTTTTTCAATCTGGGCGTTGGCACATTTTGCAAGGGATTAACCTGCAATATACCACTAGATAAAGCATCCTTTAAAATAGTAGAAAGAACAATCCTTGCGTTTAACAAGGTCTTGGGACTTACTCCTGTTTCTAAGACTTGGCTTTGCCAGTTCTTAATATCAAGAGGGGTGATTTCCTCTAAGCTTTTCTCACCAAAAAAGGGGATTATCCGTGCGTGAAAAATATTAAGATATTCCTTTGTTGTCAGCTCCCGCCGTGTCGCCTTATTAGCTTGCAAAGAAGCTACCGCAAAGCTCTCAAAGCTTACACCGACCTTTTTTTGGTTTTGATTCTTTGCAATAATATGGTGTTTTAATAAACTTTCCCAATTTCTCTCCGCCCAAGCAAGTGTCTCTCTACACACTTTCTTGCCAGTGGAGATTCGATACCTACTCCCCGAGATTGTCCCATTGACATAAACGATACCATTCCTTGCGTAGGCGTGTTTAAAAATGCTTGCCATTGTTGTGTCCTTTTTGTTAGCAAAAGGGCTGTGCATCTTTGGCAGTTGTGATTGTAGCATAGTCATTTGTAAGCTCCTATTATTTTTTTGTTTTGATTTTTTATTCGATTCACGTTGTGAATCTAAAAGACCACTTACGCCGATTCCATCAGTGTTCCTAATGTTTTTACCACCTCCCCCGCAACTTCTCCAATCCCTGCTTACTTAAAAACCATCTGCGTTTGATTCGCATATACTCGACTTCTGGTTCAAGATTGCGGGTTCGCATTCTCGCATACACCCCACCCACAGACAAACCCAATATAATGCTGGCTTCACGCAGTGAAATCAAATAATTTTTTGTCTCGATAAAAGTGTCTAGCTTTTTATGGAGTGATTGGATTTCTTTGTAAAGCACCATAAAATCGATTGCATCAATCTTATCCCCCGCATTCATTGATTGCCCCCAGTAATGCATAAGCTTTTTTATAGACTTGCTCTCGGATATGGGATTTCACATCAAGACTTTCATCAAAGCAAGGCTGGCTTTTCAGCCACATAATCGTTTTTTTGTTCCCATAGCGGAGCGGTTTGTTTTGTTTGTAGGCAATGTATTCTTGCTCGATAATATGGCTAAGCTGTTTTTTGTAAAATATATCAAAATACCCACAAAAATACGCCAGCGTGATTGTGCCATTACGCATTTTATTGAGTGGGTCGCTCATTAAGGCGTCATAAAAGTCATTTCTAAGCATTGGTTCAAGACGTTCTAACATTTCTCGGACTTTTTGGAGCATTCTGGGCGTAAGGGTGTTTTTTTGAATCAAGAGGTCAGCAATGAAATCTTGGGGGGTGATAGGGAGTGTGGCACATTCTTTCGTCATTGGTTCTCCTTTCGTTTTTATTTGATACTCGGTTTGCCTTTTTGGCAAACCTGAAGATCACTCCCACCGATTAAATCGGTGTTCGCTCCTAAAGTTATCATCTCACACCCAAGCTCCGCTTGGGTGTTGGAGATAGGTTTTATCGAATCACTTAAACCTTAGGAAGTATTTCCCCTCATAATCTCTTAGCGCAACCACTTCCTTGCCATCAACTAGCGGGATGGATTTGGTTTGGAATGCCACATCTTGGATATAAATGCCTTGCTTTCTTAGCTCGGAATCGATATATTGGCTTTGATTTTGCCTGTGCGAAGCGGGGCGGGATTTGGTGTTTGTCGCTCGGCTAAAAGCGTGAGGTGTTTTGACATACACGCTATCCCAGCTATTAATGATTGATTCCCTCATCGCTTCGCTCACGTCTTCTAAGCTAAAGCCCTCTAGCTTATTTAAAAGCATTTTGGCAGCTCGGACGCTAAAGCCCTTTTTCTTTTCCAATCGGCACGCCACAAATTCGCTCCACAAATCTTTGGGGATATTTTCACCCAAAGGCAAGGCTAAGATTTCATTTTTGATTGATTCGTTTTTGGATTTGCCTTTAGGGAGAGAATGATTGGAATTGAAATTTTCTTTTTTTGCTTTAGTTTTTTTATATATATAATTAATATTCTCAAAGAGAATATTATTTGTTAGTTGCCTATTTTTTAGGCATTCGGGTGGCTGTTTTTTGTCAATTTTTAGGCTTTGGGTAGGGTCAATTTTTAGGCATTCGGTCGCCTCATTTTTTAGGCTGATAAAATATTTAAATTTACCCGTAAATTTTCCCGCCTCATTTTGGATTTTTTCTCGCTGGACATACCCGCTATTTAGAAGCTCTTTGAGGTATTTTGCAATGGTATCGTGGTGCTTGAAGCCTAGAGTTTCTTGGATGTCTTTGTTAGAAAAGTCCCAATCAATTGGTCGAGAAGCAATATACCAAAACAAGGCTTTAGCGTCCCGACTAAGATTTTTATTTGTGATGATGTGATTGGGGAGCTTGGAATAATTATTTTGCATTAGTTCTCCTTTGGAAGTGATTTGATATTTCCTTAGGTCGGGGGTGGGAAGAAAAAATGCAGGAATGTTGTTGGAGCTATTTGCAAAAAAGGAGAACCGCCCCCCACATAAGGAAATATTTTGGAATTAGGTAGAAATTAAATATTTTTTGCACTCTCGTTTCTGTCCCAATTAACAGCTTCACGCCAACAAATAGCTTCAAGGTCTTTTGACAAACCCGATAAAAGCATAGATTGCAATATTTTGTTAGGGTGTGTTACATTTTTGCAATATTTTTGCATTAATGCCACACATTCCCCCACACGACCTCTAAAAATTGGGTTGATGACGTGCATAGCACGGAATAACCCAATAACTTTAGGAGCGAACACGGGTTTTACTCGTGTAAGCGGTCTTCAGATTCGATTTATCGAATCGCTTTGCATATGCAATAATCGGGCGAATCCCAAAAGAGAAAAGCCATCTGTTTGAGAAATGCAGTTTAAAAACGGCTTGGAAGTCTCACCGCTGAAAAGTCAAATAACACCGATAACTGGGGGTTGAACTGGGATTTTTCGTTTGCTTTTACAACGGGTGCTATACCCTTAGACCTTTTTTTTCAACCCTCGTGTAATGCGTATTTACAAGCGTTTTTCAAAAATGCTGTGCCAAAATTGTGCCA
>NZ_MLAM01000044.1 GCF_002272825.1 Helicobacter sp. 11S02596-1
ACTCCCAAAGCACACTACACTACGCCTAAAAACTGCGATTAACGCAGATTAGGATAAATAATGAAAACCTATGAAACTTATCTCGAATATTCAAGCTCGCTTGAATATGAGATGGTAGCTTTAGGAGGAGGAGCGTTAAGCCAAAGACAACTGCTTGTCTTTGGTAGCTCCGCACGGCGATGCGTTTATGCTCCACAAAGGAGCATAGCATACGACAAAGCAGGCTTTGCCTTGCGTAGCGGTCTTGCGATTCAGTTTAAACTGAATCGAGTAAAATAAGGAATCCTTATGAAATCCTTAGAAGACCTCAAATATTTTCTCCAAGAAGCCCAGCAGGGTAATTTTAGGGCATTAGAAGAATACAAACTCTCCAAAGCCTACCTGCACGGCAAGCAACTCGACCCTGCCACGATTG
>NZ_MLAM01000026.1 GCF_002272825.1 Helicobacter sp. 11S02596-1
GGGTTAGCCTCGATTTGAAACCTTGCGGGCTTGTTGGCTAGCTCTTCTCGCTTGGCAATATATTTTGCTTCGAGGGCTTTGGCAACTTGGGCTTCTTTCAATGCCTCTTTAATCGGGAGTTTCTCCCCTTTTCTTTCGCTTGTGATACTTACAAACCCGTCAGGCTCAACGCTCGCTTTTATGCCATCTTTTTGCCAGACTTTCGCCCCATCAACGTATCGGGGTGTAAGTGAATCAATCGAGTTAAAAAGCTTTTCTAAGTCGTGAGGCTTCACATAGCCATCAATGCTTTTTTGGGTATAGCTCGCATATTCGTTATTATGGATGGCGGTTTTGAGGTCTTGGGCACTAAAGTTACCTAAGCTTAGCATTGCTTTGAGATTAGCCTTTTGTTCCTTTTCTGCCTTTGCCAAAGCTTCGTGGAATGCTTGGACTTCAGGTTTTTTAAGAATATCAACATTCTTTTTGAGTTCATTGGCAAATTCAGGCGGGAAGTTGCTCGGGTCTTTTTCAAGCAAATTTAGCGTGAGGTCTTTGGTAAATCGCACTCTTCGAATCGCTTGGCGAATATGATAATACACCGCATCATTATCCCCTGCAATGGGGACATTACGGATAAAGAGTTTCCACCATCTCCCAATTGTCCACATCGCCACTTTTCCCATAATAGAAGTCGCAAGATTTGGTCCGTGTCCATCGTTTAGCCCTTTGATATTTTGATAGATAAATTCATCATATTTAAATCTTTGGGCGAGTTCTTCAATATCAGTGAGCCATTTTTTAACATCTGGGTGTAAGTCTGGCTTTTTTGCCATCAGGGCGAGTGTATCAGCAAGGTCAGCAAATTTAACATAGCGGGCGTCAGCGACGCCATCGATATACGATTCAATATTTTTTTTGATAATGCTTGCTTGGGTTTTGGCTTGCATTCTCGGGTGGAGTTTAGAAATAATCGTATTAGCTAGCGGGATAGCCGATTTCCCTAAGTCTTTGAGTGCCTTATCAAATTGCTCGGGGCTTAGCGTGGCATTAGCTTCATCAGCAAATATTTTTTTGTAGAAAGTATCTTTTTGATAGGCTTTCATTTCTTTATACTCGGCATTGATGTTTTGCCATTGTTTAGCTAGGCTTATTTTGCTTTCTTCAGAGATGGGGGCTTTGTGAATGAGTGAAGCGATTTTATTATCGATTCCCTCTAATATCTCATAGCGATAGCCCTTATCGACATAGCCTTTGAGGCTTGGTTTTCTTAGCTCGGTATTGATGTCTTTTCTAATAGCAATCAGGTCTTTTACACCCAAGTCCTTATCGATAGAGCGTTCGGCAAGTTTGAGGAGAGAGCCAGCGTCAGATTTATCCACACGAGCAAAAAGATGGTCAAGCACGGGTTGAATCACATCGTTTATTTGCGTGGTTTGTCCTTGTGTGTTTTCAGCAAGGTCATCAACGACCTTGCCATAGCGGGATTTTAGATCGCTTTCATAGCCTTTAATCGCAGATTTAAGTTCGCTACGCTCGAGCATATCGGTTGTAGTCGCTTTTAGCAATTGTTCGGCACGATGATTAATCGCTTTGCCTAGCATTCCTTTGCCTGCTAAGTCTTCTTTGACTGCATTGGTGATAAAGTATTTGAGCTTATCATCACTCCACGCTACTGCAAGCATTGTATCTTGCTTATCTCGCATTGAACCTTGTGTAATCTCTCCAAAACGTTTTTTGATAGATTTTGGCAAGGGCGTATATTTGACAGCCAGATTTACTGGGTTAATCTCATCAGGAGCTTCTATAGCTTTATCTAAAAACTGATTGGTGTTTTTTAGCACGGCTTGAATGCTTTCATCAGTATAACCCATTTTGTTTTTCATCACACGGGTAGTCGCAGGGAGATTTTGATAGAGGGTTTGATCGACTGCCCAAGAGATGGGTTTTTTGATATATTTGGCTGTTTTGATAGCCCCATAGATGAGCCCATCGCCTGCAATCGAAAGTGCACCTGATTCTAGCATTTTATAGATAAGCTCACTGGGATCGCTTTGGCGTTTTAGCACCCAGTTATTGACTAGATAATCAAGCCCCGAGCCAGCCATTGCCCCGAGTGCTGCGCCACCTATTGCTCCGATGATAGCAGTTTGAGGCGTTTTGCCTAGCTTGCTTGCTCCCATCAACGCATTGCCTGCCATCATCCCAAGAACAGAGCCAGCTAATTCGCCTTTGCTCGCATAGACATCATCTAAGATCGTATCAAAGAAGCCATCTTTTACCTCATAATATTGATCGCCTTTTTTAAAGAAAAGCCCTTTTTCGCCCTTTTCATTTTGCCCCGTGCCCGCTCCATCAAAGCCTGCACCTTTAGCAAGGGTATCTATATCTTGGAGGTATTTTTGTTTATGGGGATTATCGTTATCATCACCAAAGGCATACACAAGTGCTGTGATTAATTGGTGGTCTCGGGAGACATTTTTAAGCCGTGCAATCGCTTCATTGACTTCAGGGGCGAGTTTATTTGCCCGTGCTTCTTTGAGGAAGTTTTCGTAATTTTCTTTATCTTCAGAAGCAATTCCTGTGAGTTTATCCCAAAATCCCCGTTGGGAATCAATAGCGTCTTTTTGTTCTTCGGTGAGTTTTTCAAAGGGGATATTTTGAGAGATGACATCATCAGCGAGGTCTTTTTGGGCGAGGTCTTGTTTATATTTGGCAAAGGTGTATTTATTGAGTGTCCCTGAAGTCGCTTCAAGGGCGATTTGTTTTTGCTCTGGCGTGAGGCTATCATAATCAGGCACACTGCGGAGCATTGTTTTTAAGTTTTGGGCGGTGGCTTCCTCTTTTTCTTTTGCCTCTTTGGTGAGCGTGTTATCGTTGCTTATATCAATGCCTGTGGTGTGATAGAGGGCTTTTTCTCCAAGTTCTTTTAGGGTGTTATCTGCCAAACTTTTGGGGGCTGGTTGCTCTTGGGCTGGGGCTGGATTTTCTTGCGGGGCTTGGGGTGGCATTGCTTGGGCGGGTGCTTGTGTGTTTGGCTCTGGGTTTGGAGTGGGTGCTGGCTCTGCGGGATTTATGGGTGCTTGCTGGGCTTGGGCTTGCTCTGGATTTTGTTGCTGGGTGGGTGCTTGATTTTGTGGTTGGTTAGGGAGTTTTTCTATGGAAAAATTAGGCATTTTAGCGAGCAAATCCACAATCGCTGTGTCATCAAGTCCGTTATTTTTAAGAGCGTTAATATCAAGACTGGTTTTAAATTGCGAAGTCAATTCATTCACAATATCACTATCACTTATTCCTGCTTGCCTTGCACCTGTAAAATCAATTTTTGCCATTTATTTATTCCCTTTTAGTGGGTTTCAACCCATTCCTAGCGGTTTTTTAT
>NZ_MLAM01000027.1 GCF_002272825.1 Helicobacter sp. 11S02596-1
CTTGAATCCCCCACTACCCAAAAATCTCAAAAAACTCGAGATTTAAAAACTTCCCAACAAGTTCAAAACCTTAAAGATTTCCAAATTCGGAGTTTCGATAAACTTCAAAACTCCCGCCATCGCTACGGGTCTGAAAACTCCCAACGCTTCCAACCCGCTAAAGATTTAAAAAATCTCAAAAAATCCTCATTCAAACCGCTTTTCTCTATCATCTTGGCTTCAGTGATGGGTGCGGGTGTTGCTTATGCTACTGGCGATGCAAGTTGCACGCTAGGGGATGCGAATGCTTGTTTGAGCCATACAATCGTTGGTAGTAAATATTATGATGAATTTAATTTAATCAAACAAGATGGCACGACAGATGTATGGAAATATGATGTTGCAACCTCAAAGCATAAAGAAATAATAGATGATCTCACCATCACTGGCAATAAAGCCGTTATTATAGAGCCTAACCTCTCTATTGAAAACAATACAAAAATGACAGGGAATTTCAAAGACTCGGTGTTTGTGGGGAATTTTAGCCACAATATAAATACCGTAAATTACACAGCAGGAGAAGTAACCCTCACTTTTGATGGCGCCTATAAAGGCAACACCGATCAAAAAGCTACCATCAATGGCAAAGAATACTCTACCAAAGAAGGGAAATGGGCATTCTTGGGGAATCTGAATTATCGACTCATCAAAAACGACATCACTTTCAAAAATGGGGCAAATATGGCAGGGGATATCATTGAGGGGCATTATATAGGGAATGTAGATGATGACAATATCAACATCACATTTGATAACTCCAATCTCATTGGTAATATAAGCGTTAATAACGGCGAGAATACTTTCACTTTCAATAATAACGCCCATATGCAAGGGAATATCACTTATTATAAGTTTAATAATGAGAAAGCAAATCTGACTATCAAAACCAAAGATTCGAGTATTGAGGGCAATCTCAGTGTGAGTGGATGGGCTAATAATCATTGGAGTAATGCTAAAGCAAATACCAAAGACCAAAAAATCACGCTTGAATTTGATGGCAATGGCAAAGAGGGCTATGCTTTCAAAGGTAATATGTCTTTGCAAGCAGATAGCTCAAATAAAACGAGGGACCTCACTCTCACCCTCAACAATAATGCCAAGATTCTAGGCACGATTAATTTAAAGAAGAAACCTTTCGAGAATGCCACATTTACCATCAAAAACACCACCAATAAAAATGATGATTATTCCGAAATAAGCAATATTATCAATACTGGTGGTAAAGTAACCATTAATGTTGAAGAAAATGCTGCCTATAAGGGGGCTATCAATGCCACAAAAGAAATAGATTTAAATATTAAAAAGAATGCCACGTATGCAGGACTCTTCACCTCGAAATCCATATCAGGTGTGGGTGCAGGGGAAGCGTTAGTTACAGCCGAAGAAAATGCCGTGTTTATCGGGGGCTTGGAAGCTAGCGGGAGTGGTGTTACCAGAAATGACATTGTTACAGACCTAACTAAAAGAGGCAAAAACATCGTAGCCACATTTACAGACGCCACATTCCTTGCCAATAATAATGGCAGATTTGGTGCAGGCTCGGGGACAGGGATTGTTAATAAAACGCACGGGGCTTATGTCAATGCGAAATTTACCCGCTCAAGTATGAATGGGGATATTATCACATCTGCTAACAATGAGGGCTGGAGTGTTAATGATATCAGCTTTGCTTCCGCTGCAGTAAATCCGACAGCTTCAGGTGATAGCACCCCGCCTAAAATCGACTATGCTCCTGCGAATAAGGCAGCAAATAAGGCTACAGAAGCAGCAATGGTTCCTACAACAACACACAAACTCGATTATTACTTACCCCATTTACCCTCTACTGGGACTAATGAAGCACTTAATCAAACAGCTATAACCAAATTCTATGGGGCTTTGATGACTGAAGCCAAACTCAAAGGAATGAGCGGAGACCAAATACAAGGCTATGTTATCGCAGGTATCCAAGACTATCTCCGATTAGC
>NZ_MLAM01000028.1 GCF_002272825.1 Helicobacter sp. 11S02596-1
TTCAAACCCCTTTTCTCCATCATCTTGGCTTCTTTGATGGGGAGTGCTTTGGTATATGGGGCGGATATTTCTCTAGGTGGTGATACTACTTGTTCTACAGATGGCACAGAAGCTTGCCTCACTGGCACAACCACTGGCACAACTAGACCATTTAGTATTGAAAAAAAAGATAATCATTGGGAAGTCAAACCAACGGTTACTGGCACTTATCCTCGCATTAATATCGGTGATGGTAATAGTGTTAATCTCACAGCAAATAAGCAGTTTTTAGATATTACTGATAATGGAGGCACGGGGACAAATTCCAATGTATCTGCAGGCGGTTGGACCAAACTTTATGGTAATACCAATTTCAACGTTGATTTCAAAGATTCCTTGCTAAGAATCCCTAGTAATATGCCTTTACTCTTCCAATCCACTAGCTCCACCGCTTCCACCCTCACGTTCAATGGTAGCTACACAGGAGAAGACGCAGGCGCAGATGCTGGCTATGCGTTTGTAGGGACTATCTATTTTGATGGGGGCAAATATGATGTGAATTTCAATAATGGCGCCAATATGAAAGGGAATTTGAATCTAGGGGCAAATAACAATACCACTAATATTGTATTCAATAATTCCAAGTTAGAGGGCAGTATTGTTGGGGCAACAGGTCCTGGTGGTAATACTAATAACGTAGCTAATAATAAAATCACCTTTAGTGGTGCGAATGCAGGGATGAGCAATGATGGCTTTATTAGAAATACGACTAGAACTAATCTTAATATTACCTTTAAAAATGGGGCACAAACAACTTTAAAAGGTCAAGCTTTTAATTCTAATGTAAATTATAGTAAGGCAGATAATGCCTATGGCATTGCTATAGGGGTTAATGGTATAAATGCAAATACCACCACCACTATCAATGTCGAAAGTGGCGCGAGCCTCACATCAGATTGGAAACAAGGCTTTTTGGGTGGTTTTGGTGCTAGTGGTTCAGTCTGGGGACAGCAATATCTTAATTTAATCGTTAGCAACCTTAACATCAAGTCAGGCGGAACTTATAACGGCGATATCTTCAATCGTGCAGGCACATTCACGATGAATCTTGATGGTAGTGAAGTTGATGGAAATAGTGGGGCTAGGCAAAATGGGGATATTACCACAGCATATATTTATGCATCTCAAACAAATCGTATTGGCACAGGCACAACAAACGTTATTATGTCTAATGGTGCTACTTCTAATGGATTGTGGCAAGTTGTTACAACTAAAAAGAATAATAAAGTTACAGCAACTTATACCCTCAGCAATGGCGCAACCCATACGGGTGAAATCAAACAAATTGTTTATGCAAATGGGGCTATCAAAGGCGATACGGGGGCGTATAATAATGGTGATACCAACTCTGCTATCCAATCCCTTGATCAAGGTGCTTCTACCACCCTCACCCTCAATTCTGGCGCTCTCCAAGATGGCAACATCACCAACCAA
>NZ_MLAM01000002.1 GCF_002272825.1 Helicobacter sp. 11S02596-1
CATTGGCACAAAATCCAAAAAAGAGGTAAAAGATATGGAATCACCAAAATACTGGAGAGTTTTTATGAGGCTCACCTGAATGGGAGTGAAATACTACAAACTTATAGCTTAAGGTTTGCTTAGGGGAGAGGGGTTGGAGAAAAAAAAAGGGGGGGGGATCACGAATATCAAAATAGATAGCTCGATGGGGGTTTAGCGGGGTAGAGGCGTTAAAAAAGGATTAGATTTTTGTTTGAAAAGTTTAACGCAAGAGATTTTCTGCAGTCTAATCTGGATTAAGAAGAATGCTGGTAAATTTCGGGGTAAGAGCTTTTCCACCGCTTGTGAAACCAAAACCAACTCGATGGATTTTCTCTAATCATTGCCTCTGTCAAATCGGCTTGTTTCTGTGTGGTCTCTTGTATATCCATATCAGAATCTTTCGTGAAATCACTCCGTATTGGCGGATAAAGCTTGATTTGAAACTTCGAATAATCCTGGTTAAAATCTATCAAAACAGGCACAATATCAATCTGAAATCTCCTAGAGAGGATAGAAGCAATCGTCGTATGCGAGGCCTTTTTGCCAAAAAATTCGACCCACACCCCCTCACCCGGAGAAATATTTTGATCCACCAGTATCCCTGCAAGGGCGTTTCCTTTGTTATACATTTTTAACAAATGCTTAAAAGCCCCTTTTTTATTGATGAGCTTCACCCCGCAGGCTTCCCTACGACTAATAATCAAACGATTGATAGCCTCATAATCGGTCAATCTCCCCAAAGAAGCCAGATGATACCCCGCACATCGATCAGGCAAAATCGTTGCCATCGCTTCCCAATACCCAAAATGTATCCCCATCAACACAGCACTCCCATTGGCTTTGAGAGAATCTTGCAAATAATGCTCATCTACAATCTCAAATTTCTTTTGATAGGTTTGCTTGGGGATATACACAACACGAATCCCCTCTAATAAAATAAAAGCAAAATTTCTATAACACCGCTTGATTATCTCTTTTTTTTCGCACTCACTAAGGCTTTCCCCATAAACAAAATTGAGATTTGCCAAGCCATCAAGAAAACGCCTCTTATCAAGCCAAGCCATCAGCAAAGCCAACCCATCGACACATACCAAAAACGCCCGATGGGGGATCTTGGCTAACAAAAATCCAAAAGCATTCACGCCCCATTCAATGAGTTTGGCAACCAACTTCACAAAATCCTCCTCATTGCTTCGTTGATGTCTTCTGGAGGAATCGCACGAATTGAAAAGTCATTTTTGTCATAATTGGCTTTAAGATTCCCGCTTAATGATATGTTTTTTTCTCCACGAAGTTCAAATCGCTCCACCGGCGTGTTGCCATAAAGCGTAATAGAAGCCCGTTGCATTGCCCAAGATAAATGCGTAACACCCGTATCGCCACCGACTACCAAATCAACCCGAGCTATCAAGGCTTTGATCGTATCAAGATCAAGCTTAGGTAGCACAAGCACATCGACAAAATGACAGATCTGGTCTCTAAGTTTTTGCGCCCTATCGAAATACCCATACCACAGCAAAACAATCTTGAGATTCAAATCCTTGATAAGACCCGCAAGCTTGGCGTATTGCTCGATGGGATAGGATTTATTGTCATTGGAAGCTTCCAAAACAAACAAAACAATTTTTCGTTTTTCGCCCAAAAATAAATCATTGATTTTAGCGCCTGCACTTGATGAATACCCAAAGGCATTCTTTCTGTTCTCTAGGCAATTTTCAAGCCCCATCTTTGCGCCAATTACGCCTTCAAACAGCGCCATATTGCGTTCTAAAATATTATTTTCATAAGGAATGCTAACCTTTTGATTATAAAACACCGAAGCGATTTTTTCACGGATAGAATGTTTATCAAACCCGATAAATCGGTCCTTTTTGAGCATACTCCCTATCACGCTAGATTTGATAAGCCCTTGTAAATCGATCACAACATCGTATTTTTCAAGCATTCGTAAATTTTTTGCCATCCTAAAAGCTTCAAAAATATTCTTGGATTTGGATATTTTTTTGAGTGGCAATTGCCATAGCTTGGCAATGCAGGGCGAATCCTCTAAAATACCTCCAAACACCTCATCAACAAACCAATGAATCTCCATATCTGGGCGTATGGCTTTGAGATAGGGCAAAAAAACCGCACTCACGATAATATCCCCCAAAGCCGAAAGGCGGACAATCGCTACTTTCAAGAAGCTTTCTCCCAAAAAAACTTTATTTCAAAATCCAGAGGTTTTACCAAACGCATTACGGCTTCTTTGGACAAATAAAGCTCGCTTGTGCTTTTGATTTTAAGCACGCCTGCTTCATAAGCATAGCACAAACCTTTTGGCACATCCACCACACACATCGCCTCTGCCATACCCAAAATAAAGCTTAGCCACTGCAATGTCAAAATCGGTGGCATAATATCGCTGATATGGGCGATCGAATTGTCTTTGGGGATTTTTTTGTTGCTAAATTGTGCGAGCAGGCAAATGATCGCCTTGTCTTGATGGGAAAATCCATAATCTAAAGAATGCAATAAAAAATAAGCGCTATGCTCGTGGGAATCATAAAAACTCAAACGCCTCCCCACACTTGAAAGCTCCCCTGCAATGCCTAAGTGCCACGTGTATTTTTCATCGATTTGATGGCATTGTTTTAGGGCGTCAAAAATCTTGAGGCATTCTCTTTTGACATTTTGAGCGTGTTTTTTGTGAGTCAAAAATCGATCGTTTAGCGAACACAATGAGGGATTAAGCCCTTTGGGAAAAGCATATTTTTGATTGCGAAGCAAATCGCTCAAAAACACCCCTTCACGCACCCCCACGCCACTTGTGGTGATGGTTTGTGTGCCAAAAATTTCGAGCAAAACAGACAATATCAACGCCCCACTACGGATATTGTCCTTTCTATCTTCAGTTACGCCAAGACTAGCAAGCTTGTCTTCTTTTGTCATATAAATTTTCTCAATGAAGCCCTGATGATTTTTCACATCCACCTCATAGCCGTGCAAGACATCAATAGGGTATCGGCTATTACGCATAATCATTTTTGAAATCGCCCGAATTGTCCCGCCAATGCCAAAAACATTGCTATGGCGATAGGTTTGGGGGATTTTTTCGATTTCTTTTTTGATAAATTCTTTTGCTGCCCTCAAGTCTTCTTTTTTATCAAAAAAAAGCTCTTTTAGGCGGATAGTGCCGATATTTAAAGAAACTAAATCCACAATCTTGCCATCTTTGATAAAAGCACATTCGGTGCTTCCCCCGCCAATATCAATAGTGATCCCATCTTTTTTATGCGAGAGATTCGCACAGGCGATACCCCCATAAAAGGCTTCTTTTTGCCCATCAATGACTTTTATCTGTATCCCGCAATTTCGCTTCACTAAAGCAATAAAATCTTTGGCATTTGGCGCATCTCTAATAGCACTCGTCGCCACACACAAAAGCTTTTTGCTACCATATTTTTGTGAGATTTGTTTAAAATCATTCAATGCCTTGAGCGCGCGAGACATCGCAACATCTTGGAGAACACCGCCAAATTGATAACTACCTTCTGAAATCCTGACTTTGGATTTCATCTCACACAAAAGATAAAATCCAAATCGGCTCGTCTTCTGAAATATCGCCATCCGTGCAGAATTTGAACCGATGTCAATCACGGTAGTTATTTTTGCCATTATTCTCCCTCTTGAAGCTGCTCGTATTTATACTTGAGTTCTTCCACACTTTCGACATTGTCTGGATCAGGAATAATAGCATCCACAGGACAAACGGCAACGCAACTGGGTTCATCATCGTATCCCACGCATTCTGTGCATCTATCAGGGTCGATGACATAAAAGGGATCTCCCTCCTCAATAGCCTCATTAGGACAATCTTCCCTGCAAGCATCACAGGCAATGCATTCATCATTGATTAATAAAGACATCTTCACTCCATCATATTTTAAGGATTTCAAAAGACATCTTTTAACTAAAATATTCTTAACATTTATTTAATCACATCACGAACCAAAAACATATCCACGCCATAGGAATTTTTTTGCTTCAAATCAACGCTGTCATCACCTACATTTCCATCAGAAAAAATAATCTTAGAATTGGGAATCAGTCCGAGCAGGCTTGAGAAATCTTTGGCGATATAGAGGATCTGGGCTTTGGCAAAAATCGCAGCTTTGAGCTCTTCTGGCGATGTGATTTTCACGATCACGACAAGCCCGAGCCGAGAGGCAAAATCACACATAGAAGCCAAATCCTTGCCCAAAAGCCCCGCTTCTAAAATCACCCCATCACTCCCATAAACCACCGATTCAAGCAACTGATACGGGTCTATAAACATATCATTATGGATAATATATTTATCACTATAGCGCCGTAATGCACTCAAACAATCCAAAGCCTCTGCTGTGGGGACACCACTAACATACATCGGGGTAAAATCAATCGCAATAGCCTTGATATTATCAGGCAAAAAAGAAAGTTTTTCATAAGAAAAAGGCGGGCAAAACAAGATATTCCCTGCGATATTTTGCTTGGCTTCCCGTTTAAAATCCAAAGCCTCTGCTCTTGGCATATAGGGATTATAAGCCAAACTCCTACCCAAAAAATCAAAAGCTAAACGTTCTTGTTTATTTTTGAGGCTTTGCTTGAGATTTTCAAGACTTTTATGAGAATACGGCTTCATTGCGCGCACGTATTGATGGCTTCAAAATGGGCTTTAAGCTCAGGTTCGATTTCTATCTGGTCTTTAGGAATGGTTGAAAAAATTTTTTGCGCTTCCTTGCATTTGCCAAGCTTGTAATACCCCCAAGCCAGCGAATCAACATAAGAAATCGAACTAGGGTCAATCCCTAAAGCCACCTTGACATAATCGATCCCTTTTTTGATATTCATATCATAATCAATCAGCATATACCCCAAAAAATTATAAAAAAATGCGTCTTGGTGATTGAGATTTTCTTTGATACTAGAAATCTCTTTTTTGCGTTGATTGAGTGCATTTTCAAGCTTTTGGACAACTTTTTTGATCGTGTCTTTTTGGGGTGTTTGCATCGCCTCATACAAATAAACAGCCTCCAAAGCCAAATATTTTGGGTCTTTTTGTTCTTGATATATCAAACTCGCCTGCTTGGAAGCACCAGCAAAATCTTTTTGCACCACATACAAATCAAGCAAAAGATGTCTATCTAATGGAAAGGTTTGGGCGATCTCTTGGGCTTGTTTGTATTTTTTCTGTGATGCCAAAATCCAAATATAATACCTCGCATTTTCGATGGTTGGGGATTTTTCATAGATTTCTTTAAAAACCTCTTGGGCGTCTGTGAGGTCATTAAATTGCGCAAATGTATTGAAACTTTTTTCGCACAGCTGGGATGAGCAGCCATATTTTCTCAGATGGGATTTCAGAAGATTGAGTGCGGCTGTTTTGTTGTTTTTGGCAAGATAAATCGTGATGATTTTTTCAAGCGCCTCTTCATCGTGGGTTTCATTATAAAATCTATCGAGCAAAAGAAATGCCTTGCCAAACTCCTTTTGACTCAAATAGAGCGTCCCAAGCACATTATCCACACTCAAAGAATCTTCTTTTTTCTTGATGGTTTCCAAAAGAGAAATCGCTTTTTTGATATCCCCCATCCGAATATAACCATCAGCAATAATCTTGTTTGTAGGCAAGTCATTGGTATCTTTGGTGGTTTCTTGATAGAGAATAGCGAGTTTCAAAGCGGTTTCAAAATCCCCCATACTCGCTGCACAAACGGCTGCTTGCCTAGCATAGGCAATCTGATTGGTCTCTTCATATAGCACCAAATAATCATCTTTAGCCGTCTCAAAATCCCCCCGATTGAAAGCATCTGAAGCGATCATTAAATAATAATCTTCAGGGAAAGTCTCTGCTTGGAGAAAAACAGACATTGCCGGCATACATATCATCACACTCAAGGCTACTTTTAGGATATTTTTGTGCATTTGACCCCCTTGCATAATTGGCATAAGCTTTGCAATTCCCCATCGGCAATTTTATTTTTCTTATGCCCTTCCCAAAATGGAAAATCCCGACACTGCTTGGGTCTGACATCATAGATGCGGCATTTTTTTATCCCATCATCAAAAAACACACACGCCCATCCATCGATACTTTTTTTCTCCAAAAATGAAAATTTATATCCCACCTTTCTAACATATTTTTGTGTCAATTCATCAAACGGGGTCCCCAAAAATTCGCTCACACCAATCAATTCATCAATCGTAGCAAAAATATACCCACTTTCACCCGTGCAACATTTTCCCCCACAATCTTGGCATTCTTTCCCATCAAATTCAAATTCAAAATCGCTAGCAACCATCTAAAATACGCCCTTTCTTGATGGGCACTTTCATAGGTGGATTAAAAATTATATTTGAGTGTTACCACGGTTCTGCCCATCTGCATATCACCGAGCATTTGTGAATAAACCACCGAGCCAGTGAAATCTTTTGTAAAAGCATAGCTAATTTGTGGGGAGATTTCAACCAGTTCAGAATCTGCGGTTAAGTTACCTTTGCCATTTTCATATTTACCATCTGTCCCCCCTGCTCTAGCTGGGATCACAGGACCACGATTGTGTCCCTTAGCAAGTCTTTCAGAGCCTTTTTTCATATAGGGGTATCGGTTATTCCCACCTATCCAGACAATATCAAGCCCAAAGCCAATCTTATTGAGCCAAGAATCACTCAAGCTACTTAGAGCGCTGAGCTTATACCGATGGGTGAAATAAACAGCTTTTAGACTGGTGTTTTTCACCGCCCCCGCACCTGTCCAGCCAAATCCCATTATCCCCCCAGCAATGATACCATTCCAGAGCTGGCCACCGACATCAAATGCCCCCTTGCTATCAAGCATCGTGCCATAGCCTTGCCCAAAGCTCCCGATATAACCAAGCTTACTAGAATACCCTCCGGCTTTGAGATTGATTTGGAGATTATAGATCCCACGGGTTTTTGCCATACCGCCATAATCCAAAGTAGGATCATTGATCAAGCTAAAATATTGAGCGAGATTTGTTTTGCCTTTGGTATGAAATCTCGCATTATCATTCATCAATGTGCCCGCTACCTGTGCTAATGCCCCAAGCGTTACGCCATTGTCAAATTTGTATTGATAATGCACATCGCCAAACATCATCAGATTATAGAGTTGTTGCGCCCAGCTATAATAGAGCTTGAACCCAAGCCCCTTGATACCAAAATCCTTGTTGCTCTCCACACCCATAATCACAAGATTATTGCCGATACCATAGGTGAGTGCTTGATTGAATGCCAACATAATATTATCAGTCATCCAGCTATCATAAGCAGAAAAATACAGGCGGATACCCTGAATATCTTCATTGCTAATCATCGCCCCTAGCCCCCTATCGCCATAGGAAGTCCCGGCATTAAGGGCAGATACGATATTCATCTGCCCGAGCCTCACGGTGGTTTTAGAGCCATTGCCCTCAAAATTTTTGTTGATATAAAGATTGCTGATATTAAATACATCCGGTGCGGAGCTGCCATCAATCCTTGGTGCACGAGACCCGCCGATAGAGTTATCTGAAGTTACATTATCAGGGACTCCCGGACCATAGGCGGCAAACACGCCAGCAGATAAGCTATAGCCATTGATTTCACCCGAGTGGAGTGTGGGTAAGAAAAACATCTGATAGCCCTGACCCGAGCCATCTCTGCCATCGCTATAAAAATACTTGCCACGCACCCAGCCATCCAAGCTGGCATTTTCAATCATACTTTTTAATGAAGAAGCCCCTAAAATCCCTGTAGATATACCTATCAAAGCAACAAGTTTTAAAAACCTCATAGCCTTTCTCCTAAGTGTTAATTTTTTGAAGCATTTTTTATTATAACTCCAAAAGCTTAAAAAATTAACAAAATCTTCTTGATTTATTCAAGAAGATTTCAGAAATTATATGTAAGTTGCACCCGTGTGCGGTTCAAAGATATGTCCCCAAATATCGTGGCATAATAGATTTGTGCAGTAAATTTTTTCCCTATTTTATAAGCAATGCTTGGGGTGATTTCAAAAAAGGATGCATCGATTGTCTTTTTTTGACCAGGATAGCCCGGGCTATAACCCCGATAGTCATAACCGGGGTGATTTGACCCTGCTGCTAAAAGCGGGTAATTATTCTTCCCACTCACCCAAGCAGAATCCAAGCTAAAGATAAACGCATCCCATTTGTAGTCCATCTGGAGATAAAGGGCGTTGATATTGGTGTTTTTGGTAGCTCCCCCACCCAAAAATCCAAATCCATCGGCGCCGTGTCCTTGCGAACCATTCCAAAGTTTCCCAGCGGTATTAAATCCCCCAACATTATCAAGCAACGCCGCATAGCCCTCCCCAAAACTCCCGGCAAATCCAAATTCCGCATAAAAACGATGCACTTCGATACTCGCTTGGATATTATAAAGCCCTCTTGTTGTTGCAAGCTCTTGTCTAGGACCATTTGGGAGAGATTCTTGGGTAACTTTATCGGTAAAATATTTATTCAAAAAAACACTTCTGCTTTGAAAGCCTGCGACATTATTCACGCCTGTAGCGGCAACTTGCCCGAGTAGCTTGACAAATGTATGCTCACCTAGCCCATATTGATAGGACATCTCACCAAAAAGCATATAATCAATCAAATGATGCGCCCACAAATCATAGAGTTTGAAATCAAGCTTATGCAAGGCATTATCATCTAATGTATATTTTCCTGAAATCCCAGCAATAACGAGATTGTTCCCGATACCCGCACCGACTTTTTTACTATCGCCTGCAAGTTTGCTCGCTTGTGCGGCAACATACATATCATCAGTCATCCAGCTATCATAAGCAGCAAGAAAGAGTTTCAATCCCGAAATATCGGCGTTCTCAATCGCCCCACCAATCCCGCGATCGACACTTTTGTCGGTAAATGGCGTAACGATGTTCATTTGACCGACCCTAAGGCTTGTCTTTGTGCCTGAAAAATTTTTGTTGATAAATAGATTGTTGATATTAAAAACATCCGACCCGCTCATATCGGTGCGAAATCCCCGACTTCCCCCGATATCATTGTCGGTATTATTGCCTTTATCGGGCGTGCCGGAACCTTGTGAGAAAAATATCCCCCCAGTCAATGAATAGCCATTGATTTCTCCTGAAGTAACATCGGCTTTGATACGAAACTGGAATCGACTCCCCGCCCCATCTTTGCCACCATTCGTCGTAAAACGCCCAAAAGTAAATCCGCTCAACGAGCTATTTTCAAGCGCTTCTTTCAAAGAACTTGCCTCTGCGCTCCCTAATGCAAAAACCAAAAACACTCCTAAGAATTTGTATCTCATTTCCCATCCTTTCAAACAATGATTTGATATTTTCTGTATATAAATGATAAAAAAACTCAATTCCCATATCATTTATGGTGATAATACTAGGGAATTTTAGCTTCGACATTTCTGAATTTTGTTTGCTGTTTTGTTACCAATTTGTAATATGGAAAATATGGCGGTTAAAAGATAAATAAATGCTGACAAATTAAAAGGCTAAGTCCTAGATTGCCACATCGGGCTTGTAATTACTTTTTTCTACATCAATATAAAATTCTAAAACCAATTGGGGAGAATTGTGAGATTTTTTAATAACAACAGGCAATAAAACCTTGATACTCATCGGGGCTTTTTGAAGATCGGTAAAAAAGTCATTCATTTCTTGAGTATTTTCCATTGTGCCACGCACAAAATATACATCGGTTCTGAGTTGATTTTGTGCGTCTTCTTGGGTGGATTTCTTCACAACTTCAATATCTTTAAAATGCTTGTTCAAGTTATTTGTTAATTTTGTCATATCAAACCCATAAGCCATCACATCCAAAAATTTTTGATTGGCATTTTTGGTTTTTTTGAGCGATTCTCGATTGTTCTCAAACTCCTTTTGCACCTGCAAAAAAACCACTCGGATCTTTTTTTCTTCGAGATACTGCTGTTTGTAAGCCTCGACCTTGGGCCACAAAAAATAATTCATAAACATCCCAATCGCAACACAAAAGACCACAAAAAAAATCAAATTCCGGATAACAAGGTCAGCATCCACATCAATATAAAAGAAATTTTTTTGATTATTTGTTTTCATCTGACTTTTCCTTCGGGGCTTCGATGATAGATATAGATGAATGGCTCGTTGAGACAAAGTTATACCAACCATTTGATAAGGCAAAAAAACTAACAGAACTTTTGCCAAAGATAGCTTTCAAAGGGTCTTGGAGTAAAAATTTAAAAACCTCTTTAGAGGGCGTTGCACCTTTGATTAACAACGAATCATTACCGATCTCAATATAATCAATCGTGATTTGGTCAGGAATAATATTAAATAAATTTCTGATCGCATCCCGGACGACGAGATTGTGGATTTGCCTTTGTTTTAACAAATCCGTTTCAGACAAAATCCGGCTTTGATAGGCTTGCATTTTGACGATTTTGCTTTGATAGGAAGCTTGTTTGCTTTGATACTCAGCAATCCTTTTATGCGAGAGCAAAATCTGGGATTCCAAAAGCAACAAAAATCCAAACATCATCCCCAAAGAAACGATAATATAAAAAACCCATATCTTAGTGATTTTCGTAACGATATATTTCGGGCGAGGCTTCAAAAAACTTAGTCTCATAGCTTGCCCCTTTCAAACTCGATTTTTGAGAGTGCGCAGAGTTCATCAACGATCGAAACGGGAATTTTGGATGTCTCAATCATCAGATTTTCTTCTAGATAATTCACCCCGCCCCTAGACATCCCGTAAGTATCGAGAATAACAATCTTTTCGATGAATTTATTTTCATAAAGCTCATTAGAATAAAATTCCCGCAAAGAATTTTGCACGATATTAAAAATAACTGAAACTTTGACAATATCATCGACTTTTTCTTTTGTGCGTTCATCTTCATCATTGTCATTCAAAAGGCTTTCATTAAGCTTGTCGATAAATAAGTCTGAATCCCCCAAATCTTCCAATTCATCGATAGCATCATCGAAGTCATCATCATTGTTGTTGTTTGGAAACGCAAAGCCATCACCAAACACCTCATTAATATGGCCTGATTGGGTAGCTTCACTCATATCATCCGCTTCGCCTTCTACGATGAAATACCCGCCAAAATAAATACCCTCCAAATCAGCAATCAAAAGCGAAATACTGCCCCTTTCTTGGAGGATATACAAGCTGGTCTTGCGCTCGATTTGGTCTTTTATCTTGTGATAAATAACAATAAAAGGCGAAAATAAATAATCCAAGCCTTTGAGTTTTGAAAATTTTTCCAGATTTTCTTCAATGGCAGAATTTTTGATATAAATTTTCCAATTCCCAAAGCTCAAAATATTCGACTCTTTGGGATTGATGCCATATTTTGAAAAATCTTCCTTGTCGTTTTTTTTGAAAATGCCTTGATTGTAGCTTTTAGCCATCGTGCTTAAATACGTAAAGGGATATTTTTTTTGATAGCTTTTGATGGCTTTGACCGCTTCAATAGGCATCTCGTGATTGACCATTTTGTATTCTTTGGTCAGATTTTCCAACGTCTCCCCGCCTTTGATACGCATAATCTTTAGCGAGCATACTTTGCTATCAAGATTCACAGAGATAAAAACATTTGAAAAAAAAGGTCGTATCAATTTAGAAAAACCAAAAATATCCATCACAAACCCGCTACTTGTTTTAAAATCATTTTACCAAAAACAAATGGATTTCTCATCAAAAACGCTCCATCTGTTCATAAACAAGTTTTTTTGCTGCTTCTATATCCATATCTTTGGGGATAAAAAATGGCTCTGAGAGATGGTAATCAATGCAAGAAAATGGCTTGGGGATACGAAATTTATCCCACGTATTTAGCTCATAATAACGGCTTGGGAAACACCGCCACGCGCTAATCCCCACGCCCGTTTTTTGCGCCATCGCCACCACCCCATCAGCGATATGATGATAAGGACCTTTGGGACCATCGGGTGTGATACCCATATCCCAGCCGGCACGCAAATGCCGAAAAGATTCTGCAAGCACCCGCGCCCCGCCTTTGTCCCCGCCTTTGTTTGTCGAACCCCTGATGGTATGAAAGCCAAAATACCCATAAAGCTTCACCATCAATTCCCCATCAAAATGCCTGCTTGAAATCACGCAGATCTTGGGCTGTTTGCGGATTTTGAGGTAGGCAAAGGGCATCATCAAAAACTCCCCGTGCCAAAAACACGCAATAAAATTCGCCCGCCCGATTTCAGGAGATATGGATTCAGGAGATATGAGCTCAGGCGATATATGGAAGCGGTGCTTGCACGTCCAAGCAAGCATTTTCAAAATCACCCAAGCGATATAAGGGAAAATCTTTAGGATAATTTTTTGCTTCCAACTTAAAGGCTTCATCTGACCCATCGCCCTATCAAGCTCCCGCCGTCATTTTCGCTGATTTGCACGTCCAAAATTTCCCCGATTGTTAAAATCTCTCCAGGAATCTTGACTAATTTTCCATTATCACTCCGCCCCTCAGAAAAGCTCTCCAAGCCGGTTTTGGTATTTTCTATCAAGACACGATGGTAGCTCCCAATCTCTTGCTTGGCTTTTTCTTTCAAGATTTCTTTATGGCGATTTTGCAATCTAGCGAGGCGCTCGGAGGCGACTTCTTGAGGGATCTTGCCGTTTTCACCCCAATCATAGGACTCTGTATGTGGGCGAGGGGAATACACAAAGCTATAAAGCGTATCAAAGCCGACTTCTTCAAGCACATCCATCGTATCGGCAAAATCTTCTTCACTCTCACCGGGAAACCCCACGATAATGTCCGTGCCAATGCCAACATTAGGCACGAGGGATTTGAGTTTGCTTGCCCGATTGAGAAACCATTCTTTGCTATAACCCCGACGCATTGATTTCAAAATCTTTGTCGAGCCACTCTGCAAGGGCATATGGATCGATTTACACACTTTGGGGTTGCTAGCAAATTCTTCTAAAAACTCATCGTCCATATGCAAAGGATGGGGCGAAGTAAAGCGGATACGCTCGATCCCATCGATTTGGCTGATTTCTCTTAATAACCCAGCAAAATTGATACGCTGGTGGGGCGTTGAAAATCGCACGCCATAGTTATTGACATTTTGCCCTAAAAGCATTAGTTCTTTCACGCCCTTACTCGCAAGCTTCCTTGCTTCTGATACTATCAAATCCAATGGGATAGAAATCTCCTTGCCACGGGTATGAGGGACAATGCAGTAAGCACATTTTTTATCACAACCAATCGAGATATTCAGCAACGCTTTCACGCCTGTATTTCTGGCTGTATCAAACACATACGTGCTGTCATCATAATCGATACTCACCTCGACGGCTTTGTCCTTGTGGATAATTTCAGAGATTTTTGAGATATTCCTCGCACCCAGGACAAAATTCACGCTCGGGGCTTTTTTGAGGATCTCCTCACCCATATGGCTAGCCGTGCAACCGCAAATCCCGATTTTAGCACCGGGTTTTTTGAGCCGTGCAAACTGCCCAATCTCAGAAAAAAGCTTGCGTTCAGGCTTTTCCCGCACACTGCAGGTATTAATGAGTATCAAATCGGCTTCTTTAACATCATCAGTCGCACGATAGCCCTGCTTTTTGAGTTCGCCAATCATATGCTCGCTATCACGCATATTCATCGCACAGCCAAGCGTTTCTATATAAAGCTTCATTCAAAACCTACTTAAATGATATGCAACTCATAAATATAGTCTTTTTCATCCAGGCTGATTTTAATCTCAGACAGATAGGCTTTTCGCCCCTTGTTTTCAAAGAAACTCACCGCTTTTAGCAGGTCTTTATGGCTATTGCTAGGATCAAAATAAAACACCCGATTGTTGTCGGCTTGGAGTTTTTCAGCCAATTTTTCCAAACTGATTTTTTGCGCCTTTTCTTCAAGATTTGTTTTAGCAAGCACTAATTCCATCAATAAACCCTTTTATTCAAATAATTTCGGTCGGCATTTTATCCAGATTTGGCTTATAAAAAGTTTGAATATTTTTTTATCTTAAAAAGGTAATTTCTTTTTAGATCCGACCAGCCCGCTCCAAACCACAGCCTTGTCAAAATGATAAAAATTTTTGATATAATCATTCCCTTAAATAAAAACTCCCTGCTACATAAAATTTAAAATCAAGCAAATTTCGGGACAATCAAAGGACATAGATGGAAAAAATACTCGATATCATAGAGCTTATCGCCTATGAAAAAGGTTTGCAAGTCTCAATGGTATCCCAAGTCGTCAAAGACGCCATCATTAAAATGGCAAAAAAAGAAATCGATGAGACCATCAATTACACCGTCGAAGAAGATCTTAAAGAACGCAATTTTAAGCTTATCCACACCATCGGAGTTTGCGAAGAAGACGACCCAAAAGTCCAAGAGGACCCCACCAATTTTATCCCCCTTTCCAAAGCAATAACAATGGATCCTGATCTCAAACCTGGCGATGAGATCAAATACGAATTGAGCCTAGAAGATATGAGTAGGAGCGCTGTCAATACGCTTTTTAGGGATCTGGAGTTTAATATCCAGCGCACTATTGAAGACCAATTATTTGAAAAATTCAAAGCCAATCTCGGCAAAATCATCACCGGCGTGGTTATCCGTGTCGATGATATGCAAAATACATTTATTGAGATTGATGAAATCCGTGCCATACTGCCTCTAAAAAATCGTATCAAAGGCGAAAAATTTGCCGTAGGGCAAACCGCTTCTTGTATCCTCAAGCACGTAGGTATCACCAAAGATGGTCTCCACCTCGAGCTTTCACGCACCACACCCAAAATGCTCGAAGAACTCCTTGCCCTTGAAGTCCCTGAAATCAAAGACGGCGAAGTCATCATCGCAAAAAGTGCAAGAATCCCTGGCGATCGGGCAAAAATCGCCCTATATTCCAACAACCCCCGAATCGACCCCATCGGCGCTACCGTTGGCGTGCGTGGCGTGCGTATCAATGCGGTGAGTAAAGAGCTCAACGGAGAAAATATCGATTGTATCGAATACTCCGAAGTCCCTGAAATCTTTATCTCCAAAGCCATCGCCCCCGCAAATATCATCAGTATCAAAATCCAGCCCGCCCCCGATGAAAACACCCCGCCCAAAGCCATCATCAACATTATGAGCGACCAAAAAAGCAAAGCCATCGGCAAAAATGGGATCAATATCCGCCTCGCTTCAATGCTTACCGGCTATGACATCGAGCTTGTCGAGATTGTCTCTGAAAAAGACAAAGAAGAAAACCCTGACACGCCCGTAGCCTCAAAAGTCGGTATTGACGCCTTAGAATCACTCTTTAAGCAGTGATTTTTTAGATCGCAATGATGTGCGAATAAAAGCCCATCCCAACTAAAGGTTATCCAGCAAGCTGATCGTAAAAAAGTTCATCGCAATGGAGGCAAAGCCAAACTTTATGGGCTTTCCCACGAGGATTTTTGTCATCTCTTAGGCTCATTTAACGTATTTAGCAGAAAATACCCCGAAATCATCGAACTCCTAAAATCCCCAAAAATTTGGCAAGAGATACAACCCTAAACATACAAATTCCCGCTCCCCATCACTACTAAAAAATCACCTTACAAAAAGGGATTTTTTAGTGTTATCAAAGCAGATTTTATATTATAATAATCACTATCATAATATAAAGGATAAAAATATGAAATGGACACAAATACTATTAGCCCCTATCGCATTGGGTGCGATATTACAAGCAGACCCGCAAGAAGCGATGTTAAACAAAATCATCACGACTGCCACAGGGTTTGACACCCCGCTAAAAGATGAGGTGCGTAATATCTTACTCATCGACAAACAAACCATCAAAGACAAAGGCTACCAATCCATCGAGCAAGCCCTCCGATACGTGCCTTATGTAACATTTGCCAATCACGGGTTTTTGAAAAATGACATTGATTTGCGCTCTCAAGGCAAATATTCGTATTATTTTGTCAAAGTCCTCATCAATCGCGTCCCCATCAATACCATCAATAGCCACGGCTCCAGCCCGCTTGATGCGATCAATATCGAAGATGTAGAATCTATCGAAATTATTCCTGGGGGGGGGGGCAGTGGTTTATGGGAATGGCACACGTGGGGGCGTGGTCAATATTATCACCCGATCAAACCCCAAAGACTCCGCACATATCACACTTAAAGGTAATACTTACGAATTTAAAAACACCCTTTCGGGCAATCTAAGCTTGAGTTTAGGTAAAAAAATCACCGAAAAATTTTTCCTCAAAGCCAATGCCGGCTTTTCTGATGGCGGGGGATATGGAAAATTTTCCAAACAACGCAATGCCACACAAGGTCTCCAAGCCATCTACCAATTCACCCCCAACCAAACCCTAGACCTCAATGCCAGCTATGCTAGGACAAATGTCCTTGTGCCCGATCAATTATCACTTGCTGAACTCCAAACAGATAGGCGGGGCGCTTCTAGTCTTCGCAGATTCACAGATACTTTTCAAGCCTATTGGGCAGACTACCGAGCCAAAGCGGGGGTTTGGGATTTTGATATGTTGGGATTTTTTGAATCTTCCGATCAAACTGATGAGTATTTGAGCTTAGCAGGAACGAAGACCTATGGCGGGGAATTTGTCTCCTTGCAATCTGGACTTAGCTTCAAATCCAAACGCCAAACCCAAAACAACACGCTAATGCTAGGCTATGACCTCTCCTATTCAAACTCTGCGTTGGGCGAGGATAAGGCTGCAAGGCTGGCAAATTCGATATATTTTTTGGAGCGATACGCTTTTGTGCATTGGTTTGATTTGAGTGCGGGGGCACGCTATGAAAATAGCTATTATGAACTTAAAAAAAGTGCTAGCAAATTCAAAGGCGACAAAGACTTCCATAGCTATGCCATCGAAGTAACGCCGAATTTCAAATATTCGCCCACCGGCAATGTCTATGCCAAATATGAACGGGGTTTTGTTGCCCCCTTGCCGGAACATTTGGTCGCCACGAATGCTGACAAACAAACGATTGTCGGTCCTATCCACCCCCAGACATATGACACCTATGAGCTAGGCTGGAAAGATGAATTTGCCTGGAGTTATCTTTCTGCTACACTATTTTATACCCAAGCTGTGGGAGAATTTAACTTTAATTATGTTTATAGTTCTAATCATATGGTAGGTGCAGAATATTACAATGTCGGGGATACCCGCCGTATCGGGGTAGAAATCAACGGGATGCAAGATTTTTTTGATAGATTACATATCGGCGAATCCATCTCCTATGTCGATGCGACCATCATCAAAGACAAAGACCCCAGCGAAAAAAACAAAAAAGTTCCCTACACCAATCTATACAAAATCACTCTCAATATCGGCTATGACACTATCAAATCACAAAAAAATCTCTTGAATGTGTTTTTTAATACAAGCTTTTTTGGGCAAAGAGAAGATAACCAGCATAACAAAATGGATGCTTATATCTTATCGGATCTCGGGATGACCTACACAGCCAAACGCTCTGGAGCATCGCTAAGTGCGGGAGTAAGGAATGTTTTCAATGCGCTTTATATTGATTATGCGTATGGGACAAAACGGGGAACAACCTATCTCCCTGCACCTGAGAGGAGTTATTATGCAGAAATATCGTTTCGCTTTTAAATATTTGTCTTTATTGGGATATGTTTTACCCGACCAAAAGCTACTCACCGCTATAGCCAAAACCGATAAAAATAAATTGCGTGAGTTGTGGTAGCCAGAAAGCTTGGGGTGGGCAAATCATTTTAGGAACGAAACTGACCCGCCCGCCCATAAGCTTTGCCTATTGGAGCGGTCTTCAGATTCACGGCGTGAATTGAGTTCAAAATAATGAGGCTTCGCCTATTAGGAGGGGGCGGGTTCTACTTAGCAAGTTGCCCGCCCCCTTCCTAAGACCTCTTTGGGTGGGCGGGTCAGAAACCCACTGCACGCCCCCTTAGTAATTCCAGATGACAGGGCGTAGCGGGCTTTTTTGCTAGTGATTCCACACGACAAACCTTAGAAACTGGGTTGATAGGGCAAGCGTAGCTTGACTATAACTCGGGTGGGTGGGTCAGAATCCTTTAGGAATGGAGACAGGCTTTGCCTCTCGGTTTGGTCTTTAGATTCAGTTTGCAAAACTGAATCGAGTAAAAAATAGATGAGCCGGTCTTCAGGTTTGGATTTTAAAATCCAAACCGAGTAAAAATAATGAATACATTATCGCTTGAGATTATTGACCGTTTGGAGCATACTATCAGCGGTTTGGATGGATTTGGAGTTTGCCTCATAAGCCCGCTGACCCGTGATAAGATCGGTCATTTCTTCGACCAATTTCACATTGCTAAGCTCCAAAAATCCCTGCCGGAGTTGCCCAAATCCCTCATTACCCGCCACGCCGATGATCGGGTCTCCCGAAGCATTCGTATTGATATAGAGATTATCGCCTAAGCCGTGCAAGCCCGCAGGATTGATGAAATTAGCGATTTCGATTTGCCCAAGCACATTGCTTAGCCCGCCGTTGCCTTGCACGACGCTCACCGTGCCATCTGTGCCGATATTTATTTGCGTGGCGTCTTGAGGCACGGTGATTTGTGGCAATAGCAAATACCCCTCACTTGTAACGATATTGCCTTGATCATCAAGCTTAAAATTCCCGCTCCGACTATAGCCAATCGTCCCATCAGGGAGCTGGATTTGAAAAAATCCCTTTCCGGTGATAGCGATGTCAAGGTTGTTTTCGGTTTCTTTGGGGCTACCTTGAGAAAACATCTTATTCACAGCACCAGGACGCACGCCCAAGCCCACTTCGATCCCTGTGGGCGAAAGCGTGGTCTCGCTCGTGGCTGTCCCAGCGTATTGGAGGACTTGATAAAACAGATCGTTAAATTCAGCCCGTTGTTTTTTGTAGCCAGTGGTATTGACATTAGCGATATTGTTTGATGTGGTATCGATCTGGAGTTGCTGGCCTAACATCCCTGTAGTTGCGGTATATAATGAACGCATCATAGAAAATCCCTTTTGGAAAATTTTGAGAATTTCTAATCATACAAGCAAAAAAAATTCCAACTCAAAAAGCACGGATAATAGGCTGTTTGTTGATGAATCCCACCTCAACATCGATGCCATAAAGCGCACTCAAATTTTTCTCATTCATCACCTCGCCCACGCCCCCATTGCAAAAATTTTCGCCCTCTTTTAGCATATACACCTCATCAGCATACGCACTCACGAGATTGGGGTCGTGGATATTGATGAGAACAGAAAGGGATTTTTTTTTCACTTGGGATTTTAGCTGGCGAAATAACAAGGCTTGATTTCTAATATCGAGGTGCGAGGTGGGTTCATCAAGCAAAAGCAAGGGGCAATCTTGGAGCAAAGCCCGCCCCAATAGCACCATTTGGCGTTGCCCCCCGCTAAGCTCATTAATGCCACGATGTTTGAGATGGAGCACGCCAATTTCTTCCATCAATGCGGTGGCTATCTTTTCATCGCTTGCTTGGGGCGAGCCAAACAAGCCCATTTTGCGTGTCAAACCCATCATCATCACATCAAGCACGCTGTAATTAAACGGGCTCACCCATTCTTGAGGCACATAAGAAACATAGCCCGCCCGCAGGGGGATAGGAAGCTCCAAAATATTTTTTTGCTTTACAAAGACATTGCCAAAAGTGGGCTTGTGTAAGCCCAAAATATTATGGAATAGCGTTGTTTTCCCCGTGCCATTAGGCGCCAGAACCGCCGTGATCGTGCCTTTTTTTGAAACCAAAGAAATGTTTTTCAAGATCTTATTTTTGCCATAATCAAAGCTCAAATTCTTAATTTCTAAAACATTCATTGATGATTCCATCTATTGGCAAATTGGCTAAGCAAAAAGACAAAAAACGGCGCACCCAAAAGCGCTGTGATAATCCCCACTGGGAGATCATAAGCAGTGGCGGTTCTTGCGATGGTATCTGCCCCAAGCAATATCAAAGCCCCCAAAGCCACAGATCCCCCAAGCAAATCACGCATATTTGAGCCAAATATCACCCGTGCAAAATGCGGGACAACCAGCCCCACCCAGCCAATCGTCCCGCTCACACTCACGCTCAACGCACACGCAAAACTGATACACACGATACAGACAAATCGCATTTTTGATGGTGAAATCCCCAAAGATAGGCACTCGCTATCGCCCAAACCCAAGATATTGATCTTCCAGCGCAACAAAAACAACGGGATAAACCCGATCAAAAAGCCTGCCAAAGCGATGCCTACATTTCCCCAGCTTGAGAGCGAAAGACTACCCAAAAGCCAAATCACAATGGCTTGGGCTTTTTGCGGATCGACAAAAAACTTGATACTCCCGCTTAATGCACTCAAAAACGCCGAAAGCACCACGCCAGCAAGCACCAAAGAAACGCTAGAATTTCCAGCAAATCGCCCAATAACAATCACCAAAAAAGACGCCCCCATCGCCCCGATAAATGCCAAAATCCCCACAGGAAGACTCTCAAACAAGCCGATAGAAAGCGCACTCCCAAATGCAGCGCCTGAAGAAATGCCTAGCAAATAAGGGTCGATCAAAGGGTTTTTGAAAATCCCTTGCATTACCGCGCCCGAACCAGCCAACACCCCCCCTACAATCAGGGCTAAAATAATCCTTGGGAGACGGATTTCATAGATGATGACCCCATCACTGCTTAGGGGCGTGCCATAGGCGATATGCCCATAGATATTTGCAACCACATCGCCCCAGCCCACACTGCTTGCCCCCATAAACAAAACCAAAACAGCGAGCAAAACCACCAAAGAATAAACGATTAATTTTTTTAGAAACACCCTTTATGCACCCAATCCACTGCGACAAGAGGCACTATCGCCTGTGCTTCGCATTTTTTATGGGTAATCGTAGCGATAAATTATTAATAATAATAGATTTTTAATACTACTGGATACAAAAAACACTATTTTTTTGATTTTATTTTCAAAATATAAAACCCTGCAAATGCCACCAAACAAACCACCGCTATGGTAATAAAAACTTCTGCATAGCCAAAAGGCTCGCTCAAATCAAAAATCTTGCTATCTGCTATCTCAAATCCCATTTGGCGATCCCCTATCTTTTAAGAACCTCATCACAGCGCACACAAAGCTGATTTTCTTCCCCGCAAACATACCGCCAACAGCGTGGGCATCGGGATTTAGTTGTTTTAAAAATTACAAATTCCCTCTGGTTGCCCAGCGTTTTGGTCGCAAAACTTGCGATGATTTTTTCTTGTGGCAGGGTTGCAATATCCACCACCTCGCTCACGATCAACCATTCTGCCAGCCCATCAAAACCCTCGCCTTTAACACCAATGCCAAGCTCCAAAGAAGATTTGATGATTTTTTCTTTTTTCAACCCATCAATGGCCTCACCAAATCCTGCCCGAATCTCTATAAGCTCATCAAAATCAACACACAAGCTCAGATCAAAGCAATTTTGGAAATCGATTTTTTCCAAACCAAAAACATCATTCGCCTCGCCTCTGATAAGCTTGGGGGCATACTCCAGGGCTTCATCAATACTATAAGTCAAAATCGGTGCTAAAAGATGGAGTAAATTTTTGGCAATCACTGCCATCGCACTTTGATGGGCGAGGCGACTAGGGGTGTTTTTTACATCACAATACAAGCTATCTTTGCACAAATCCAGATAAATCCCGCTAAGCTCGTTGGTCAAAAATCCCATCAAAACGCCCAAGCCCTTGACAAAATCATACTCGCCAAAAAGCCTATTTACTTCTGTGAAAACCTTATCGGCGGTTTTGAGAATCCAACGATCGATTTGCCCTAAATCCCCATAGCCAACCAAGTCTTCCAAGTCGTTGGTATTTGCCAGCAAGAATCGGATCGTATTGCGTATCTTGCGGTATTGTTCGCTGATTTGTTTGAAAAAATTCATCGATACAGACAAATCGCTTTGATAATCATTCATCGCCACCCACAGCCTCAAAATATCGCTACCATATTCTTTGAGGATAAAATCAAGGCTGATAACATTGCCTTTGGATTTACTCATCTTTTCGCCATTTTCATCGACGGTAAAGCCGTGCGTAACGATAGACTTGAAAGGGGCTTTGCCATTAACGATACAGCTAAGAAGCAACGAGCTTTGGAACCAACCCCTATGCTGGTCGCTCCCCTCCAGATAAATATCCGCAGGATACGCCCCGCCATCGTATTTAGAGGGATTTTCATCTGTTTTTAGCACCGCACGCCACGTGCTACCGCTATCAAACCACACATCTAAGATATGCTTGCCTTTTTGGAGATCTTTGGCTTTGTGCGCCCAAGAAGCAGGAAGCAACTCCTCAATATTTTTCTCCCACCAAGCATCACAGCCTTCTTTTTCAAAAATACCTGCTAAATGCTCCAAAACCTCATCATCAAGCACACTTTCCCCTGTAGTCTTATCCCTAAAAAACGCAATCGGCACGCCCCAATCCCGCTGTCTAGAAATACACCAATCCGGGCGATTAGCAACCATTGTGCCGATACGATTTTTGCCCGTTTGGGGATAAAAGATAGTCGCTTCTATGGCTTCGAGTGCGATTTGGCGCAAGGTCTTCCCATCTCTAAAGGGCTTATCCATCAGGATAAACCACTGCGTCGTTGCCCGATAAATCACCGGCTCGTGCGATCGCCAACAATGCGGGTAAGAATGCGTGATTTTGCTGTGTTTTAATAGCGCCTTGTCTAGAAGTTTGATGATTTTTTCTTGGGCGGCAAACACGTGCATTCCCACAAATTCCTCAGGCAAAAGCTTTTCTTTGATGATGGTAGTATCAAAACAGCCCTTATCATCGACAGGCATTATGATAGGCAGATCATATTTCAACCCCGCATAATAGTCATCTTCGCCGTGTGCGGGGGCATTATGCACCGCTCCAGTCCCATCATCTAAGCTCACGTGATCGCCAAGAATAATCAGAGAGTCCCTGCCATTGAGGGGATTTTTGGCATAGAGTTTTTCGAGATCGTTGGCGTTAAATTCCTTGATAATATCCTTATCGACAATATGACTTTCAAAAAGCTTTTGATGGCATTCTTTGGCGATGATGTAGCCATTTTTTGTCAAGACATAGATTTCATTTGGCTTGAGCGCAATGCCTGAATTTGCCGGCAAGGTCCAAGGTGTCGTTGTCCAGATGACAATTGAAGCGTTAGCAATCCCTAGCTTGGCGCAAGTTTCGCTCTTGAGATCAAATGCCACATAAACCGAATCGGATTCTTTGTTTTTGTATTCGACTTCCGCATCTGCCAAAGCCGTCTCACAAGCCCAGCTCCAATAAATCGGCTTGCTACGCTCTGCCAAAAGCCCCGCTTGAGCGACTTTGCACAAAACCTTATAAATATCGCTTTCAAAGGCAAAATCCATCGTTTTGTAAGGATTTTCAAAATCCCCCAAAACACCTAGTTGCAAAAATTCATTTTTTTGGATCTCAATAAATTCACGGGCGTGTTCCCGGCAAAGCTCGCGGATTTTTTGCTTCGGCAGGGCGTCTTTTTTGTCTTTGCCGAGTTTTTTTTCTACTTGTTGTTCGATGGGCAAGCCGTGGCAATCCCAGCCGGGTGTATAGCGAACGCTATAGTCTTGAAAATAATAGTATTTCACGATAATGTCTTTGAGGATTTTATTGAGGGCGTGTCCGATATGCAAATGCCCATTGGCATAGGGAGGACCATCGTGGAGATTGAATGTTTTGGCATTTGCTTGCTCGTTTTGGCGTGCTTGCTTCATCCTCTCATAGGCGTTGGTTTTTTGCCATTTTGCAAATCTAGCAGGCTCGTTTAGCGGGAGGTTTCCCCGCATAGGAAAATCCGTCTGGGGGAGGATAAGCGTATCTTTATAATCCATCAAAGAATCCTTGTGTAATTAAAATTCAATTATATTTTATAAAAAACTCTCTAAAAGTTTGTTTTACTTTGGGTGCGAATTTTGGGCGGTGATTTTTGGAGCTTTTTGGGGGCTTTTCACGCTAAAGGCTCAAAATGGGTTTAAAATCTAGCCATCAAATTTCAATAGCGTATTTTTGGCTCTGGGATTTTGGCACGCTTTTAAGAACGGGGATTTCTAGCACCTTGTATCGCTTAGACCCATCAAAATATTTTAGCTCAATCACATCGCCAACCTTGACATCCCGGCTCGATTTTGCCACGCTCCCATTCACACAAACCACGCCACTATCGCACATATCTTGGGCGATGGAGCGCTTTTTGACAATATTGGTGGTATTGATGAATTTATCAACTCTCATAACAAAACTATAGCCCAAAAATGATAAAAAACGTATATTTTATTTATTTTTATTCGGTTTGTTTTGAAAAAACAAACCTGAAGACCGGCTCATCTATTTTTTACTCGATTCAGTTTTTTCAACAAAAAAATGAATCTGAAGACCACTCCGCAAGATATGAAATCTTGCTTCGCTCCTAAAGTAATCATCTCATACCCAAAGCGTTGCTTTGTGTATTGGAGATAAGTTTTAAAGGTTTTTATCTATTTTCTACTCGATTCAGTTTTTTCAACAAAAAAATGAATCTGAAGACCACTTCAACGGGCAAAGCTTATGGGCGAGTGGGTCAGTTTCGTTCCTAAAGTTATTGGGTTATTCCCAGCTTCGCTGGTCATCAACCCAGTTTTATAGGTTTTACTCGGTTTGCGTTGCAAACCTGAAGACCATTCCACAGGGAGTAAATCCCCCGCTCCATTTCCTAAAGGATAGGGTTATAGTCAAGCTAACGCAAGGCTATCAACTTGGGGTAGGTGGGTAAAATTTTTAAGGTTTTCATCATACTTGCTCAATTTGCAACCAAGCAAAACATCAAAATACTTCACCCCGTGTTTCTCATCCCTTGAGCGATACCGACAATCGTGCTGTGGATTTGCTCCATCAGCCTATTTTTTTGGTCGTCATAAGCGGAAAGATTATATTTTTTGATGAGTTCGATTTGCAAGAGATTGAGTGCGGTGATATAGGGCTTTCTTAGCAAGATAGAATCCCGCAACTTCGAATCATTTTCTAGCAATTCTTTTTCTTGACGCACAAACAAAATCAGTCGCATCGTTTTGTCGTATTCGGTTTTTATCATCTCCCAAATACGGCAAGCAATGGCAGGATCGCTAACAAATTGATTATAGCGCTGGGCAATGGTAATATCGACTTTGAGGAGGGCTTGAGAGATATTATCAAGCGTGGTTTTGAAAAATTCTGATTCTTTATAGCAGGCTTGGAGTTCCTCTGTGTTCCCAATGATTTCCAAACCACTCCCTAGCCCATACCACGCCGGGATAATGCTACGATTTTGTGTCCAAGCAAACACCCACGGGATAGCCCGCAAATCCTCTACTCTGGCGGTGTCTTTGCGTTTGGAAGGGCGTGAGCCAAGGTTGAGTTGTTGGATAAAATGAATCGGCGTGGCTAGCTTGAAATACTCCATAAAGCCATCGGTTTGATACACCAATTCCCGATATGCACGATAAGAAGCTTGGGAGATTTGTCGGATCGTTTGCCATTGGAGCGTATCGATATGGCAGATGTTTTTGCTGGTCTTGATATTTGGCAATGCCCCAGAACAAAAACTATCGTAAGTAGATTTTTTCAGCAACGCCCCCATCGTGCTGGAGAGATTGGACTCTGCGTTTTGGGGATTGAGGTATTTGGAGCTGATAACCTCGCCTTGCTCGGTGGTCTTGAGTATCCCGCACACGCTTTTTGGTGGCGAGGCAAGCAGTGCCGATTCTAGCGCACCACCCCCACGGCTCACACTCCCGCCCCTGCCGTGAAAGAGAACAAAATCAATGCCAAGCTCCTCGCCTAATTTCATCAGCTCAAAAATCGCTTGATACAAGCTGACATTGCTGGTAAAAATCCCGCCGTCCTTGCTAGAATCTGAATAGCCGATCATAATCTCTTGAGTCATCTTGAGATCACGCAGGTAGTGGGCATAATGCTTATTTTGGCTCAATGTGATGATAATATCTTTGGCACGCTCTAAATCATCAATGGTCTCAAACAATGGCGTGATACGTATCTTCGCAGGGATTTTTTGGGCTATGGCGGGATTATCGCTAGCGTGATGGGGGCTAGGTTGCCAAAGATTACTTTGTTTGGCAAACCAAAGCGCACAGAGCATATCACTAGCTTCTGTAGTCATCGAGATGATAAAGGATTGGATGATTTCTTCAGAGATATGTTTTTTTGCCCAGCCAATCCGCAAAAACGCTTCCAAGATGTTTTGGGTGTCCTTGCTAACCCTATCGATGATGGCTTCTAGCTCGATTTTGGGTCTTTCTAGGGCAATGCCAAGAATCTCAAGCTTTTTTTCTTCACGAAATTTTCCAAAATCACTATCAGAAATCCCCAGCAAACAAAAAACCTCGCTGATGGCATCAAGTAGCATATCCCGATGTTCTCTAAAATCAAGTCGCAAGAGATGAAACCCGCCTAAAAGAACGAGATTGCGAAATTCTTTGAGGTATTTCGCACTGAGCGCATCGAGATTGTTGATAAGCAAATCAATATCACTCAGGAGTTCTTTGGGCGTTTCATAGATAAAATCAATCGGATTGGGCGAATGGATGGCGATCAAACGATTTTTGAGCTTTTTTTCCATCAAATGGAGCTTGGCTCGAAAGGGTTCTCTACCATAAAGCTTATAACTGGTTTGTCCGAGTTCGTTTTTTTCACTTTCTAATGAGCGCTCTAAGTCTTCTTTGATAGGGAGAAAATCTGTGGAGATGGAGAGCTCTCGCTGGAGTCTTTTGATTTTTTCCAGATAGATTTTGATGATGAGTTCGTGCTGGGTGCGCATTACTTGGGTCATTAGCTCGTTGGTTACAAAAGGATTGCCATCTCTATCCCCGCCTATCCAGCTCCCTAACTGGATTGGGGAGGTTTCCAAAGGCTTTTGGAGGAGATTTTGGATAAAGCCTAGCACCTTTTGAGAACTCCGCAAAATCGAACTTTCCACGATGTATAAAAGATTATCAAGCTCAAAAAGGACTTCTAGCTTTTCGCTCCTGACAAGATGGCTTTGCCACAAGAGATGGAGGCGGTATTTGAGATGTTGTTTTGCTTCTTCATCTTTGAATGCAAAGATTTTATTGAGATCATCGCTGATTTCGTGGTGGGCTTCAAGGAATGTGCGTCTTCTTGATTCTGTAGGGTGGGCGGTAAAAACAGGGTAAAACTGCATTGTTGCTAGGATTTTGTTGATGTCTTGTTTGCTAAACCCCTCTGTGATGAGTTCATCATAAGCTTTTTTTATCCCAAACACAGGCGTTTGGCTCGCAAGATTTCGCCGTTCTTCAACGATATTAATAAGGATATTATAAAGAGAAAATGCCTTGATAACCTCAAAGGTTTTCTCAGAAATATTGATCGCTTCTAGGATGGATTTGATTTTTTCTTGGGATTTTTTTTCAAACATTAGCTCTTGATGGAGGCGCAAAAAAAACTCCATTACTTCAGGGTTAAATTCTTCAAGCATTTTTACCATCACATCGTGGATAAAATCCAGCTCAGCTTGGAATTGTTGATTATTTTGTTGATTGTTTTGCATAAAATGCCTTTATATTTATTTTTACTCGATTCAGTTTTTGCAAACTGAATCTGAAGACCACTCCGCAAGATGTAAAATCTTGCTTCGCTCCTAAAGTTACCATTTCATACCCAAGCGTTGCTTGGGTATTGGAAATAGATTTCTAAGGTTTTTAGTCCTGAAACTGCTTGCCTTTGTCGTTGCTTGTGTGCTGTGAAAAATCGGAAAATTTTGACCCGCCCACCCAATCGTTGAAGTGCGACCGCCGATTTTGTTTTATTATTTGAATTCGATTCGCTTAGCGAATCTGAAGACCACTCCGCAGGGGAGCAAATCTTCTGCCAAGCACGCACGATTATAGCACACATAAACCAGCCATTTGATTGCAAAATGGAAACAAAATTCTTGTCTTAAAAGTAACTACTAAGTTTCCTTAACATATAATCGTAGAATTTATTTCAAAAAATCAAAGGATGTAAGATGGCTTTAAAAGTTTATTATGATAAAGACTGCAATTTGGCATTGATCCAAAAGAAAAAAGTTGCGATTATTGGTTTTGGCTCTCAAGGGCACGCTCACGCAGAAAACCTCAGAGACAGCGGGGTCGAAGTCGTTATTGGGCTTTATAAAGGCGGGAAAAGTTGGGCAAAAGCAGAAGCGAAAAAATTCAAGGTCTTAGAAGTGGGCGAAGCGACCAAATACGCCGATGTGATTATGATACTTATCCCTGATGAACTCCAAGCAGATGTATTTGAAAGAGACATCGCCCCCAATCTCAAAGAAGACAAAATCATCGCTTTTGGACACGGGTTTAATATCCATTTTGGTCAGATAAAAGCCCCAAAAGGCGTGGGTGTGATGATGGTCGCCCCCAAAGCTCCCGGTCATACCGTAAGGAGCGAATTTCTAAAAGGTGGCGGGATTCCTGATTTGATTGCTGTGGAGCAAGATACTTCACGGGGCGATACCAAAGAAATCGCTTTGAGCTATGCAAGTGCGATTGGCGGGGGCAGGAGCGGGATTATCGAAACCACATTCAAAGATGAGACCGAAACCGATCTTTTTGGCGAACAAGCTGTTTTGTGCGGGGGCGTGAGTGCGCTGGTGAAAGCGGGGTTTGAGACCCTCACAGAAGCGGGTTATCCCGAAGAAATGGCGTATTTTGAATGCTTGCACGAACTCAAGCTCATTGTCGATCTGATCTATCAAGGGGGCTTAGCCGATATGCGTTATTCCATCTCAAACACCGCTGAATACGGCGATATGATAAGCGGTCCCAAAGTAATTGGCAATGAAGCAAAAAAGGCGATGAAAGGGATTCTCAAAGACATCCAAGATGGCAAATTTGCCAAAGATTTTATCTTGGAAAGAAAAGCGGGCTATGCACGGATGAATGCAGAGAGAAAAAACTTGAGCGAACACCCCCTCGAAAAAGTGGGCGAGCGTTTGCGTGCGATGATGCCCTGGATCGGTGCGGATAAGCTTGTAGATAAAAGCAAAAACTAAGGCAAATAATGGCGGAGGTAATCACGATAACTTCAGGCAAAGGCGGGGTGGGCAAAAGCACGGCGACAGCGAACATCGCTGTGGGCTTAGCCCAAAGTGGCAAAAAAGTTGCGGCAGTCGATTTTGACATTGGTCTGCGTAATCTCGATATGATATTGGGGCTAGAAAATCGTATCGTTTATGATGTTGTTGATGTGATGGAGGGCAAATGCAACCTTTCGCAAGCCCTCATCAATGACAAAAAAACAAAAAACCTTTATTTTCTGCCCGCCTCTCAAAGCAAAGACAAAAATATCTTAGACAAACAAAAAGTAAAAAATCTCATTGAAAGCTTGAAAAAAGATTTTGATTATGTCTTGCTAGATTCCCCTGCTGGGATTGAAGGCGGGTTTGAACACGCGATTTTTTGGGCAGATCGTGCATTGGTAGTCGTTACCCCAGAGGTGAGTTCGGTGCGAGATGGGGATCGGGTGATTGGGATTATTGATGCCAAATCTGATCGGGCAAAAAATGGCTCAGAAGTCCAAAAACATATCATCATCAACCGCCTCAAGCCCGAATTGGTGCAAAAGGGCGAAATGCTCTCCAACGAAGATGTCCTCAACATCCTTGCCTTGCCTCTCATCGGTCTTATCCCTGAAGATAGCAAAGTCGTTTCAGCCACCAATGCAGGCGAGCCTGTAATTTATGGCAATAGCCCTAGTGGGGAGGCCTACAAAAGAATCGTCAAGCGCTTGCTCGGTGAAGCAGTCGATTTTCCTGAATTCAAATCCCAAAGTGGCTTTTTGGGGGCATTCAAAAGGTTGTTTCAATGAGTTTGCTCACAAAATGGTTTGGCAATGATGGGAGTGCTAAGATTGCCCGAGATAGACTCAAGATAGTTCTAGCCCACGAAAGGAGCGTGAAACTGCCCTATATGGAAGATATGAAACGAGAGATTTTAGAAGTGGTGCAAAAATACACCCACGCTTCAAAAATCGACATCAAAGCCGACTCCAACCAAAATATCGATACATTAGAGGTCGAGATTATTCTGGGAAAATAATGAAAAAAAACCTCGTTTTTGTTTCATTATTATTGTTTTTTTGCTTGATGTTTGGGGCTTTTGCATCGGGTTGGCTGGGCGGTTCGCTAGGGGATTCGCTAGAAAATTCAATGAAAGGCTGGCTAGGAAGTGAGCAAAAAAATGCACCAAAAAGTTCGCTAGATACGCATTCCCAAGCTAGTCAAAACGATGTTATTATCATCAATGCCAAAGAAATATCCCTGCAAAATCTCTCGTCCCACCCAGAAGAGGGGGATTTTCAAGATTGGGAAAATGCTTCCCTCCCGCCCTCTATCCTCGATACCTTAGAAAAAACACCATCACAACAAAAATCCCCCAAGAAGACACAACACCCCGCTAGCTATCCTAATACCTCAAAGCTTTCTGCCCCAACACCCCACCCTGAGAGCGCAAACACCCCCACACCGCCAAAAAATCTGCCGAAAAAACCCGCACCCAAAAACGCTCAAAAACCAAAGCTAGCGATTATTATGGACGATATGGCTTACCCTTGGCAACTCAAATCCCTCCACCAGCTAGGGTTAAAGATCACGCCATCATTTTTCCCCTACAATGATGACAACAAGCTCACGCCCAAAATGGCAGCCAATGAAGCATTTTATATGGTGCATTTGCCACTAGAAGCCTTGCATTTTTATCAAAGCCCGCATAGATGGATAAAAACAGGGCAGACACCAGAGGAGATTGAGGACTATATCGCCCAAATCAAGCACGATTTTCCCAAGCTCGCTTTTATCAACAACCACACCGGGAGCAAGTTTAGCGCGAGCTATCCGGATATGAAAAATTTCATCGACATCTTGGAAAAATACGGCATTACGTTTGTAGATTCTCGGACGACTGCAGACACCAAAGCCCCTGAAATCTACGCTCAAATGCAAAAACCCTTGCTTTCGAGGGAGGTTTTTTTGGATAATCACGCCAATACAAAAAAAATCCTCCATCAAATTAAAATTGCCATTGCCCTAGCAAAGAAAAAAGGCTATGCCATTGCGATTTGCCACCCGCACAAAGAAACATTCCACGCCCTTGCTATCGCAAAGAAATCGCTTTTTGATGGCGTCGAATTGGTTACTATTGATACGATTTTTGATGAGGTGAAAAAATCCTATGCAAAGTAATTTTGTTTTTTCTCCTCTAGGGCAACTCCCCCCATCGCTAAGCACCATTCCCGATGCCCCAAAATCGCTGTATTTTGCCGGCAACACACAGCTTTTGGAAGCAAAATATAAAATCGCTATCGTAGGCACAAGACGCCCGAGCCACTATACGAAAAATTTCACTTCCCTCCTCGCCCAAAAGATCGCACAAAATCACGGCGTTGTCATCAGTGGCGGGGCTTTGGGCGTGGATATCATCGCCCAAAATGCCGCACTCCCCTATACGATTATGGTATCTCCGGCAAGCCTTGATAAAATCTACCCACCATCAAATGCCCCGATCATCTCACAAATTGCCCAAAAAGGGCTGATTTTGAGTGAGTATGAAAAGGAATACGCCCCCAGAGATTACTCCTTTATCCAGCGCAATCGGCTCGTGATCGCCTTGAGCGATTGGGTGGTGATCCCTGAGGCAAATCTCCATAGTGGCTCGATGCAGAGTGCCAAATTTGCCAGAAAATACCAAAAGCCTATTTTTGTTTTGCCCCAACGCCTCGATGAAAGCACGGGGACAAATTTTTTGCTCCAAAATAAGCTGGCAAGCCCGATCTATGACATCGATGCGTTTATCGAGATGGTTTTTGGCGTGCGAGAAAAAACCGATGATGTGTTTTTGAAATTTTGTGAAAAATTGCCCACATTTGAAGAAGCCTATCTGATGTATGGTGATTTGGTTTTAGAATATGAGCTTGATGGTAAGATTACCCGTGAAAATGGTCGTTTGAAGGTGGTTTGAGGGCAATGGTGAGCAATGCAAATGGCGTGATAATAGGCTGTGATGTCGGGCTCAAAAGGATCGGGCTGGCTGGCTATATTTCTGGTATCATCTTGCCATTTGAGCCGATATTACGCAAAAATCGCAATCAAGCCAGCCAAGAGGTTACTAGTTTTTTGCATTCCAAAAATGCCGAAAAACTTATCGTAGGTATCCCTGATAAAAATACCTGTAGCGACACTTATGCGCGGATCACGCATTTTATTGGCTTGCTTGCATTTGGAGGCGAAATCATCTATGTCAATGAAGATTTTTCTAGCGCAGAGGCGTTCGAGCATTTGCTCCATATGGGGAGAAAATCCAGAAAACAAGCCCAAAAAGATGGCAAACTCGATTCATTAGCAGCGTGTGAAATCTTGCAACGATATGTCGAAAGCCTCTGAAAACTTGCCCACTCCCTTAGTGAGTGAGATGACAGGGCGTAGCGGGCTTTGGTTTGTTGGGGGATAAGATTTAAATACCTTAGAAAATTTGCCCGCCCGCCCCAAGTTGATAGCCTTGCGTTAGCTTGACTATAACCCCATTCTTTAGGAGCAAACACCGATTCAATCGGTGGTAGCGATCTTCAGATTCGGGCTTTAACCCGAATCGAGTAAGCAAAATGAAAACCTTAGAAATCTATCTCGAATATTCAAGCAAGCTTGAATATGAGATGATTACTTTAGGAGCAAACGGGGCTAGGCTCCCGTGAGTGATCTTCAGATTCACGTTAGTGAATCGAGTAAAACATAATCAAAACCCTAGCCGATTCTATTCTTGATTTCTTTGATGATTTCGTGTCCGTGATTGAGTGCCGTGGCGATGGAAGCGCCGGATTTGAACAAAATATCACCCGCTACAAACAAATTCCCCACCGAGCTTTCAAGCTTGTCTGTCGTGATAGGGATATTGTTAGCGTCCAAATCAATACCGCATTTTTTCAAAAAATCCACAGGCGCTAAACCACCGATAGCATACACCACCCTATCAAAAACCTCGCTATTCCCATCAGTAAAAAGCACCTTGATTTTCCCCTCTACATCTTCAAGCCCGGTAATATCAATACCCAGTTTTGTCTTGAGCTGCCCATTTTGCATTACTTCAGCGAGATTTTGGGCGTTGGATTCATTGATCCGACTAAATTCGCTTCGCCTGTAGTTGAGCGTAGTATCGGTGATGGTGCATAAATAACACGCATATTCAACGGCAGAATTTCCCCCGCCAACGACGAGGATTTTTTCGCCCTCTTGGCAATCATTGATGTTATAAACGACTTTTTTTAGCAATGTGATAGGGATTTTGTAGGCGGGCTTGTTTGGTTGCCCCATTTTGCCGATAGAGACGACGATATAGTTGGCTTGATAGACCTGATTATCCGTCGTAGTGAGGACAAAGCCCTCGGGCGTTTTTTTGATGGATTCGATTTCTGTTTTGAAGCAAGCGTGAATATTGTGATTTTTCAAGATTTCATCAAACAATTCCAACGTGCTTTCTTTCGTGCCATCATCAAAAAAGATATTCCCATTGAGTTCGACTTTTTGCCCTTTGTAGTCTTTATCGACGCGCTTGTTATCTTTGTAAAATTTCCTAATCGTAGTGGAATGCTCTTCGCCTTTTTCAAACAAAATAGTGTCTTTGATACCGCTAATCACGCTTTCAACAGCCGATGCGATCCCGCCCGGGCCTGCCCCGATAATAGCCACGTCATAGGTTTTGTTCATCTTTGCTCCTTTGGATATGTTTTTGTTTTTCTTCTTTTCTAGCGGCTTCGTTGAGATCATCGACACCATCAAAAAGCACGCCTTGTGTCATCTTTTTTTCATCATCAAACTGCCCGCTCCTAAGCCCCCACAAAAAAGCGACCAACCCAAGAAATCCTATCATAATTGAAACGACTAACATCACAATCAAAACGCTGGTGCTCATATTATCTCTAAAAAAGGTAAAATTTTCTCTACAGAAAGCCCCATAGCAGTGCTTGTAAGCCCAACTTGGGATTTGATATAACGCTTGTGAAAGCCCTCAACCATCACACAACCTGCTTTTCCCATCCAGTCTTTTGAATCCAAATAATCACGCAAGTCTTCTGGCTCAAACGCATAGAGTTCATATGCCGTTACTGAGATGTCGATAAAATCAATTTTAGGGGCGTGATACATCATACACGTGAGGATTTCGATGGTTTGGGCATTTTGCTTATTGAGAAATGCTACTGCTTCGTTGGTATTTTTCGCCTTGCGTTGGAGTTCGCCTTGCACACTGATGACACTATCTGCGACAAGCACAGGGCTTTTGTCTCCAAATGTCTCTAGGGCGGCTTTGAGTTTGCCCGCTGTGGCTTCATAGACAAATTTTTTTGGGTTTTTTGTCTGGATACTATCTTCATCAAAATCAAGCGGTTTTTGGATAAATGCCACGCCAAAATCCCGCAATAATTTTGCACGTGCTAGCGAAGCAGAAGCAAGGATAATCAAATATTCTCCTCAATCTTTTTTTGGGCAAAATCTTTGGCAAAATCGAGAGCTTCGGGGATTTTGGATGGATTTTTGCCCCCAGCCGTGGCAAAATCGCTCCGCCCACCCCCGCCACCTTCAAGGATTTTTGCCACCGCTTTGATCCATTCGTTTGCATTGATGGGTGCATTTTTGACCCCGCAAGCTAAGGAGAGTTTTTCTCCCTCTTGCCCGCCTTGATAGATAAGCAAGATAGCGATTTTTTCGTTTTGATTTTTGGCATTATCGATGATTTCTTTGATGTTGGCACTACGGGTTTGAGCGATAATGATAACAACACCATTGATACAAGCACTCGGGCTTAGTTCATCAGATGGCTGGGTTTTTGCAAGCTCTTCTTTGAGTTCTTTGATTTGGGTTTTGAGTTTTGAAATCCCTAGCGAAATATCTTGATTTTTGAGGAGTTCTTTTGTTTGCCCTAGCGTATTGATGGCATTTTTGCCATACACATACGCAGCATTCCCGCATACCGCTTCAATCCTACGCACCCCGCTACTCACGCCCGATTCTTTGGTGATATAAAAACTCCCAATAAAGCCCGTATTTTGCACGTGAATGCCCCCGCAAAGCTCGCAAGACTCACCAGCAAAGCTCACCACCCGCACGACTTCGCCGTATTTTTCGCCAAAAAGTGCCATCGCACCTTTTGCTTTGGCCTCTTGGATACTCAGATGCTCGGTGGTAGCAGGGATATTTTTGCAAATCATCGCATTGACTTCTGCCTCGATGGTTTGGATTTCTTCTTGGCTGAGTGCTTTAGGGTGTGAAAAATCAAATCGCAGGCGCGAGGCTTCCACAAGACTGCCTGCTTGGGCGATATGCTCGCCTAGCACTTTCCTCAAAACAGCGTGCAAAAGGTGCGTAGCACTATGGTGCTTGATGACTTCAGAGCGATTAGGATCAACAATGACATCCAAAACCTCGCCTGGCGAGATGGTTTCAAATGGGCGTATCAAAGAAATATTGAGTCCAAAATATTTTTTGGTATCCAACACATCGGCGACTTTTTTGCCCGCACGATACAACTCCCCCTTATCGCCGATAGGCCCGCCAGATTCGGGATACAATGGCGTCACATCAAAAACGACAAATCCCTCGCCCGCTAGGCTGGCGACCTTTTTATACGAACGATCCAGCAAGGCAATAACACGACTGGTAGTCTGGCTGTATTCGTAGCCATTGAATTGATTTTCTCCAAATTCATTCAAAATCTCTAAAAAATCGCCATTTTTGACCTCATCGCCACTCCCTTTCCACGAGGCTTTTGCACGGCTTTTTTGCTCCTGCATACAAGACTGGAATGCCACTATATCAATGCCAATGCCCTCATCTTTTAGCATATCTTGGGTCAAATCTAGCGGGAAACCATAAGTATCATAAAGCTTGAATGCGACCTCACCGCTAAAACACGCCCCTTTTTGGAGTGTTGTAAGCTCTTTTTTAAACATCTCCATCCCCGCTTCTAGGGTCTGAAAAAATCTCTCCTCTTCCGCCTGGCATTGCGCCATCAAAATAGCCTGTTTTTCTAGCAAATACGGGTAATGCCCGCCCATTTGCTCGCAAACTTTCGCAACGATATGGTATAAAAATGGCTGGTTTAGCCCCAGCAAATACCCGTGCCGAATCGCCCGCCTGAGGATTCTTCTTAGCACATAGCCCCGACCCTCTTTGTCAAAATTCACCCCTTGGGCGAGCAAAAAACTCACCGCCCTAGCGTGATCGGCGATCACGCGAAAACTCGCCCCGCTTTCATAAACATAAGGCGTTTTTGCAAGCCTAGAGACTTCCTCTATCAAGGGCATAAAGATCGATGAATCAAAATTGCTTTTTTTGCCCTCTAAGAGCGCACATACGCGCTCTAATCCCATCCCTGTATCGATACTTGGCTTCGGCAGGGGCGAAAGCGAGCCATCGCTATGGCGCTCATACTGCATAAAAACAAGATTCCAAATCTCTAAAAATCGATCGCCATCCCCGCCAAAATAATCCTCTTCAGAGTGAAAAAACTCTGCCCCCTGATCGACAAATATTTCGCTACAAGGCCCGCAAGGTCCCGTGTCTCCCATCTGCCAGAAATTATCCTTATCGCCCATCCGCTTGATCCTACTAGGGTCGATGTGTTCGCACCAAATCTCATAGGCCTCATCGTCTTTTTCGTGGATACTCACATAAAGCGCACTTTTGGGAAATCCCAACTCTTGCGTTACAAACTCCCACGCATAGCCAATCGCTTCTTTTTTGAAATATTCTCCAAACGAAAAATTTCCCAACATCTCAAAAAGCGTGTGGTGGCGTGCGGTATAGCCAACATTTTCGAGGTCATTGTGCTTGCCACCTGCACGGATACATAGCTGGGATGAGGTGGCTTTTTTGATCGCAGGGGCGGGAACTTTGCCCGTAAAAATATCTTTAAACTGCACCATCCCCGCATTGGTAAAAAGCAAACTGGGGTCATCAGGGACTAAAGGCATACTTTCATAGATCTGGTGTCCCTTAGAATTAAAAAAATTTAAAAATTTTGTTCGGATATCACTACTCATCGTTTCCCCAGTTTGTAAGTTCGCTATTTTTGGATTATCTTATGCAAAATTCTATCCAAAATGTGTTTATGAATCCAGATAAAACAACATAATTCCAATCAAGTTTAAAATATTGTAAAACCAAAGTGATATAATCGGCATAAATTTGTCAAAAAGGTGTCAAAGATGTTGTCAAAGTTATTATTAAAAGTAGCACTCAAAAAATGGAAGATCGGGGATTATGCTGTGAAATTTTGGGATGGGGATAGTTACCAAAACGGCTCTAACCCGCCAAAATTTATTATCAAAATCAACCGACCTTTGAAGCTAAGCGATCTAAAAAAAGATATGTCCCTTACGATCGCAGAAGCCTATATGGACGGGGTTATCGATATTGAAGGCTCGATGGATGAGGTCGCAAGGGTGCTCTATCTGCACACCAATTATGCCGATCTGCATAAGCACGATAATGCCAAGCCGTTTCAAAGCAGTGCCAAAGAAAAATCCAATATCTCTAGCCACTATGATTTGGGAAATGATTTTTATTCCATTTGGCTCGATGAGACCTGGAGCTATTCGTGTGCGTATTTCAAAACACCAGAGGATTCCCTCCATACAGCCCAAATCCAAAAACTCGATCACACGCTCAAAAAACTCGATCTCAAGCCCGGTGAGAAGCTTTTAGATATTGGCTGTGGTTGGGGCTGGCTCTCTATCCGTGCCGCACAGACTTATGGCGTGGATGTGCTAGGCATTACCATCAGCGAGGAGCAGTATAAAGCCGCAAAAGCACGTGTTATTCAAGCAAAACTTGAAGACAAGGTCGAGATTCGATTATTGAATTACCAAGATTTAGATCCCAAAGAATACCAGTTTGATAAAGTCGTGAGTGTGGGGATGTTTGAACACGTTGGCAAAGCCAATATCCCGCTGTATTTCAAAAAGGTAAAAGAAGTGTTAAAGCCCGGAGGGATGTTTTTGCTCCATTCGATTATGTGCTGTTTTGAGGGTGAGACCAATGCGTGGATAGACAAATATATCTTTCCAGGCGGGTATCTGCCCTCGTTGCGGGAGGTGGTTTCGATTATGAGCGAGTCAGACTTTCATCTTTTGTTAGCAGAGAGCTTGCGGATACACTATGCCAAGACGCTTGATGAATGGTTCAAAAATTTTAACCACCATATCGATGAGATTTCTGTAAAATACGACGAGCGTTTTGTCCGTATGTGGGGGCTTTATCTCAATAGTTGCGCATCGGCTTTTCGTGTAGGGAGCGTGGATTTGTTCCAATTACTCCTCACCAATAGCGTCAATAACGACCTACCGCTAACAAAAGAATACATCTATCGCTAAGGAGTTAAATGAAAGTTTCTGCCGATTTGACCTACCCCAAGCTCGATTTTTCCAAAAAATTTTTCACAACAGAAGAGGATTCAGAATTTGCCATATTGACCGATGAGATCAAAAATCTCGATAACCCTCGCCCGCTTGGTCTCAGCGGGCATTTGCGTGTCAAAAACGAAGCCCGAACGATTGGGCTGGCGATTGAGAGTTGCATTGACGCCCTTGATGAGCTCATCATCACCGCCCAGCCCAGTATCGATGCGACCTATGAGATTTGCCAAGCAAAAGCAAAAAAATACCCCGACAAAATCAAGCTGTTTTATTATACCCCCGAAGTAGTGCCCCACCCATTTTCTCATTGCTTTGACAAAGATTCTCACCAGCAAAATGGCGATAGCTTTTCTGTGCATAATTTTGCGCATTATAGCAATTATGGGCTGGTGCGGATTTCGTATAGGTATTATGTCAAAATCGATGCGGACCAAATCTACTTCACAGAAAAGCTAAAGGCGCTTAGAGAGGCGATTTTGGGTGCTGATAAATATGTAAAGCCCAAACGTAGCCTGCTAAATAAGATCTTAGGGCGACTCCACAGGCCTTTTAGTGATTTTTTGGAAGCGGTGTTGCCTTTGGGGATTTTTGCCAAATATATGACACTCGTTGCGGGGCGGTGTGCTTACGGGCTTTGCGGGATCAATCTAGGGCAAAATTTCAAAAACAATGTAGGTGAAATTTCTATTGGGGGGGGGGCACTACAAGAGATTGAGCAAGAGGAAATTAAAAATTATTTCCTCCCGTTAAATCCCAAGCATTCCAGTGGCTTTAGTGCCTACAACGGCGGTATCGACACCGCGATTTTTATCCCCAATGCAACTACCTTTTATCATTATTTTATCAATCACGGCGTAGAGACTATCCCTTATGGCGATGTATTTTGCGTGCGTAGTCTGGGGTGCTTTTGGCTGCATTTTGGGATGGTAAAAAAAGACATCCCTTGTGAGGGCGTCAAAGATGAGGACTACATCAACCTACAAGACTACTACAAAGCCCAAAAAACCGATTTAAAAGATAAGATTAAATTCCGTGCCATCTACAAAAGTGATTACAATCATTTAATGGCGAATTTTAAATGGCATTTCCAGAGGGATAAAAAATACTTAGCGCATTTTGTGGATTGATATGTATGATTACTCGATTCGATAAATCGAATCTGAAGACCATTCCGCAGAGTGAAACCCGCTTTTGTCGTATGCTATGCTCCTATCGGAGCATAAACGCATCGCCGTGCGGAGCTTGTTCAAGACAAGCAGTTGTCTTTGGCTTAACGCTCCTCCTCTCACGCCCAAGCTACGCTTGTGCGTTGGAGATAAATTTCATAGGTTTCCACTATGCTGTTTTGGTTTGCTAATGCAAACCTGAAGACCGGCTCATCTATTTTTTACTCGATTCACGTTGTGAATCTAAAGACCATTCCAAGAGGCAAGCCTCTTTCTATTCCTAAAGTATTTTGACCCACCCGAGTTATATCCTGCTAACGCAGGAATATCAACCCGCTTTCTAAGGTTTCTATTCACAAACCAATATCAAACCCAACCTGCTTTATTCTTTATTTTTTTCTTTATGCAGGGGGCGGGGTTCTACCTGCGAAGTGTCGCGCCCCCTTGCAACCATCGGGTGGGTGGGTCAGAAACCCACTGCACGCCCCCAATGCAATGCGGGATTAAAAAGCGTAGCTGGCTTTTTTGCTAGCAATTCCAAACTGACAAGCCTTAGAAACTTATCTCGAACACACAGCCTTTGGCTGGGTGTGAGATGATTACTTTAGGAACGAAGCAAGATTTCACATCTTGCGTAGTGGTCTTCAGGTTTGTTTTTAAACAAACCGAGTAAAAAATAAATGAAAACAAATAAACCACAAAAAAGGAGAGGGAATTTCACCCCCGTTTGATCCTAAAAGTAATTTGGACACCAAATAGTTGTAATTTGATGTATAATTCTTTTAGGCTTTTGTTATGTTGCTTCATAACAAAGTCCTTTATAGTGGTTTTGTCGGTTATCGCAAGTAACCGACAAATATAATTATACCCCATACCCTTAAAAATCCTATAAAAATAAATTATTATGTTACTTTATTTTTTACTCGGTTTGTTTAAAAACAAACCTGAAGACCACTACGCAAGATGTGAAATCTTGCTTCGTTCCTAAAGTAATCATCTCACACCCAGCCAAAGGCTGTGCGTTCGAGATAAATTTCTAAGGTTTGTCATTAAGTTTTACTCGATTCGCTTAGCGAATCTGAAGACCGCTCCGCAAGGCAAAGCCTCGTTTCGCTCCTAAAGGATAGGGTTATGGTCGCACTACGTTTGCCTCATCAACTTGGGGCGGGCGGGTAAAATTTCTAAGGTTTGAAATCCCATCTGCCAGCAAACCAAAGCCCACCACGCCTTTTAATCCTGTGTTGCACCGGGTCGGGTCAGGGTTTGGCGGAGTTTTTAACCCGCCTATTGTTTATCTCACGCCCGCCCATCGATAAATCTCGAGCCAAACATCAAATCATAAATTTTCAAACACGATATGTGTTTGTTTATTATCGTAACATATACATTATTTTTTATCCGATTTATTATAAAACACATATTGTATTTACAAAATATTTGATAAAGTTCTCCCCGATGACTCATCAAAAATAAATTTCAAAGGATAAAAAATGCCTAACCAACCCTACCAACCACTACACCAAGAAACATTAGCGATCCACGCAGGCTACCAGCGGGATTCCCAGCAAACAATGAGCGTGCCGATTTACCAAACCACAGCGTATGCGTTTGAGAACTCACAGCAAGCAGGCAATCGCTTTGCCCTCCAAGAACTCGGTAATATCTACTCACGCCTCACCAATCCGACCAACGATGTGCTCGAAAATCGCCTCGCCGCTTTGGAGGGAGGGGCGAGCGGTGTCGTAACGGCGAGCGGGAGTGCGGCGATTTTTTATGCTATCGTAAATCTCGCAGGCACAGGCGATAATATCATCGTGGCAGACAAAATCTATGGGGGTTCAAGCAACCTCTTTCTTCACACGCTCAAAAACTTCGGTATAGAAGCGAGGGTTTTTGCAATCGATGAACCAAAAACGCTCGAAGCTTTGATCGATTCTAAAACCAAGGCGGTGTTTTTTGAGAGCTTGAGCAATCCCCAAATCGCCATCGCCCCGATCGAAGAAATCACGCAAATCGCCAAAAAACACGGCATTATCACGATTTGCGATAACACCGTGGCAACGCCAATCCTCTGTAATCCCATCAAATGGGGTGCGGACGTGGTTGTCCATAGCCTCAGCAAATACGCTAGCGGGCAGGGAAGCACCATATCGGGGGCTATCATCGATCGAGAGGGGCTGAATGATTTGATAAAAAACAATCCCCGATACCCCCAATTCAACACGCCCGATCCAAGCTATCACGGGCTTGTTTATGCTGATGTTAGCTTGCCGATCTTTAATCTCAGGATTCGCACCGCCTTGTTGCGTGATATTGGCGCAGCGCTTAGCCCGTTTAATGCCTGGCTGGTCTTGCAAGGGCTCGAAACGCTCAAAATCCGTATCCAAGAACACAGCCAAAACGCCCAAAAAATCGCAGAATTTCTTGTTAGCCACCCCAAAGTCGCCTCGGTGAATTATCCCGGCTTAGCGTGCAATCGCTACCATAATCTGGCTAAAAAATATTTCAAAGATGGCTCCTGTAGCGGGCTAATCAGCTTTGAAATCACAGGCGATTTGGAAAATGCCAAAAAAATCTGTGATAGCACCAAAATTTTTAGCATTGTTGTCAATATCGGGGATACCAAATCGCTCATCGTCCATCCTGCCAGCACCACGCATTCCCAGCTAAGCGAGGCACAACTCCAAGAAGCCGGTATCTTGGCTAATACGATCCGCTTGAGTGTGGGCTTGGAAAATGTCGAGGATTTGATTGCGGATTTGTCTGTTGCACTGGGTAGCTAAAGCCCTAGTGCGGGCATTTAGCGTGAGACAGGGTGCTTTACAAGCAAGCCCAGCACCCACTCTACCTAGTATAATTTTTAAAAACCCAATGATTTTTCATATAAAAAATTAAATTTCGAAATTTTTGACCAGATTTCAGGCAACCAAAGATTTTTTATCACAAAATTTTACCCGGTCCAAGCGTTAGTTTGAATGTATTTGCTTGAGGTTTGACTTCTCCATCTGCCCGGTTTTAGTGGTTTTCCCACACCTACTTGGAATTTTACATTCCTCACTGCTCACACAAACCACATTCATTTACAGACGAATCGATTCCGCTCGCCAGCTTTCCAACGGCTAGTCAATATCCCATATCTCAAAAAACTCGTTTATCAAATTCTCACTCCGCTCTTCTATGGTATATTTGTCCCACTTTTCTTTATTCAATAATTCCCTAGTAATCAGCAAATCAGCACATTTTTCAATGTTATTTTTTGCACTTTTGTCGCCATGAAGTTTAACCTCCCAAGCAACATCTTTGATCGTGCTATTTAGTGCACCCTTAAGTAAAGTCATATTTCCGATTTGATAGATTAAAGATTCTGCAAGTTCATCATTTACCCCTACTTCTACCCAATGTTTCTTCCAATTTTGAGGCATTAAATGTTCCAACGAATATATATAAGACAGCTCAATAGTGTCTTGTTTGGATTTATTTTTGAATCTCCTATAAAGCTCTATCCAGAATAGAATAAGGCTTGCTTGCTTATTGGAGAGATAAGAATATTTAGATATCAAGCAATCTTTTATCTCGTTTACTTTTGGTAATTCTTCTTTAAGAGCATCCTTTAAAGATGCATAATAATTACCTCCAAGATCATTTTGCGTTAAGGCACCAAAAATCTTATTGTAAGGCTTTGTTGGCTTATTTGAAATCCAGCGATGAATAATAAAAACCTCTAAAATATAAAAGCATTTTTCTAGCTCTTCTTTGTTATCCAAAAGATCTGTTTTTAGTTTTAGAATTAGTGGAATTATTGTGTTTGTGTCTGTGATTTTCAATATATGAAACAATCTTGTTTCGAAGTTTTCAAAATTTAGAGGAGTGCTTTGATCAATTTTTGGAAAATTAAAATACACAATAGCATATTTTTTAATATCTCCCAAAAAGCTCTCTAATGCGTCTTTATTGAAATCTTTTATCTTTTCTTTATATCTAGAACTTAAATGTTCTAAAGAAACTTCAGAATCAAAAAATTTATAAATAATGGCAAAAGCGTGCAAAAATATTTCACTTCTTGTCCTTTTTAGACGACCTGTTGCAAGTTCTTCATCCCAAAAATCTCTCTTTTGATTATCTATTTCAAAAATCTCTTCCCAATATTTTTCATAGAGCCATTCTCCCCATTTTGAATCAAGCTTTATAGCTTTATCAAAAATAGCATTTTTGATAATATCAGTTGCTGTGAGTTTTAGCCCAGAAGTGTTAATGGAGTCAAAGATTTTTTGCTCATCTTCATTGTTTTCTAAATTTATAAGAACCCAAAGCTTGGAGTCCAATATATAGCTAAAAAATTCTTTAAAATTAGCTACCTCATTGATTCGTTCTGAAAAATAACAATAGCATTGAATTAGTTTCTTATTTTTTAATTCCTTTTTGAGCTTTTCATCTCTATCTAAAAAAGTTTTACAATTTTCTGCCCTCAAAATTTTGCTAAAATCATCCCTATCGAGCCTTGAATGTTTGATTTTTGGATTTTTTTCTTTTGTTGGTGTTTGATATATAGTTTTTGCGTTATCTGACCTATCATCACTATCAAGCTTATCAAATAATGACTTGACTAAAATAGAAAATGTTGTAAGTCTTTGCTGTCCATCGATTAGGCTTCGCACGCTCCCTCTACCGGCATCTGTGGATACTTGTTTTAATATAATAGATCCTAAAAAATGTGTTTTTTGATTATTAAAACTTTCTAGCAAATCATCAAAAAGCTGCTCCCATTGCTCCTTTTTCCAAACATAGGCTCTTTGGAAAAATGGAATCTCTATGAAGCCTTCTTGCTCTATAAATCGAAAATTACTTTCATTGGATTTCATATCATTTGCCTTTGTCTTTTTTATTTTTAACAGGAAAATTTTAGCTGAAAATTACTTTTTATCAATATTTCATAAACTTGAATTTATCTAATATCTCTTGGATATTAGGCGAAAATCCATCGAGGTAGGCAATGAAGTCAGCTTCTAGCATTTGTTGCTTGGTCCTATCGGTATTTGCCTCGCACATACACATCACGGAGGCAATCATCAGCAATCCCCCATATGAAATTTACGATTTGATTATAGGTTTGGGTATCCATTTTTTTGATTCCTCAATTTTATTTTTGCGAAATTATACTTGACAAGCAAGCGGTTGTGATAATAAATTTCAATAATCAAAAAACTTTATCTACGAAATAGTATTTCTCAAACTCCCGATCCCCTCGATACGACATTCCACCTCATCGCCACTTTTGAGAAATTTGGGTGGCTCAAACCCCATCCCCACGCCCGATGGCGTCCCCATCGAGAGGATACTGCCAGCTTTAAGCACCATCCCCGCGCTTAGCTCTTCGATCACATAAGCGATGTCAAAAATCATCAAATCCGTAGAACTTTTTTGACGCAGTTCGCCATTGACATAGCTTGAGATCTCTAGTGTGGGCGGGCAGGGAAATTCATCTTTTGTAACTATCCACGGGCCCATCGGCAAAGACCCCTCCAAACTCTTGCCAACATACCATTGTTTGTGCTTGAGCTGGATATCTCTTGCGCTAATGTCATTGATGATGGTATAGCCAAAAACATAATCAAACGCATCGCATTTTTTCACGCCGTAGGCATCTTTGGCGATAATCACACCCAGCTCGACTTCATAATCGAGCTTTTGGGTCAAATGGCTATGCGAGGGGATCACACCGCCATCAGGAGTGGCTGTATTCACCCGTTTGCCAAAATACACCGCTTCATCTCGCTTGCCATCAAAGGCTTCTTTTTTGAATTTCGCTGATTCTTTGGCGTGATCAAGATAATTCACCCCTAGACAAATCACCTCTTGTGCGGGGTGTGGGATGGGGGCAAGTTTTTTAATATCGCACAAATCAAAGCTTTTTTTGGGTGCGCTTATGAGTTCTTCTAACCTCTGCTTGAGGGGTTTGTCCCAGTATTTTATCAAATCTTGCATACTCGTTATGCCCGCTATCTCTACAGGGATGACTTTTTGGGCGGTAGTATCTAAAATCCCGACTTCACTCGGGGCATTTGGAGTTTGTTGGAATGTCAAAATTTTCATCGCAAATCCTTTGCTATAATACGTTTTCTTCTCAACTTAAGTGTAGCAAATCAAATGCAAAAAATATGGATAAAAAAATGAAAATCATCAAAAATCTCAAATTCAAAACCGATTTTGGACACATCGCTTATGATAAATACCTGCCCTGCGCCCCCAACGGCGTTGCTATCCAAATCGCCCACGGGATGGTCGAACACAAAGGCAGGTATGAATGGCTAGCCAAAAGTTTGGCACAAGCTGGCTATAGCGTCTTTATCAACGACCACCGGGGACACGGCGAAAGCGTGCGGGGCAAGATTGTCCTAGGAGAAATGGGTGAAAATGGCTTTGAAAAAGCTGTGGAAGATATGTTTGCTTTAAATGCGATCATTGCCGAAGAGTTTCCTGCTTACAAAGTCGTGTTATTGGGGCATAGTATGGGATCGCTTTTAGCGAGGAGGTTTCTGCAACTTGGTGGAGACAAAATCGATGCACTCATCCTATCAGGGACGCCCTCGCCCAACCGCCTTTTGGGATTTGGCGTGGTGCTTTTTAGGATTTTAGACAAACTGGGCGTGCATATGAGTCCCAAAACTGGCGATTTGCTTTCTTTTAATGCGAAGTTTAAATCCCTCCGCAAAGATAAGGGCGATCCTTTGAAAAATTATTGGTCGTGTAGCGATGAAGAGGCTGTCAAAGCGTATTTAGAAGATCCGAAATGCCAGTTTCGCTTCACGCCCAATAGCTTTGCAAATCTTTTTAGCGGGATGAAAAAGGTATTTTCTCCCTACCCGCACAAGCCCGCTAATCCCGACTTGCCCGTGCTATTTATGAGCGGGGCAGAAGATATTTGCGGGGAATTTGGCAAGGGGGTGCAAAAGGCTTATAGGCATTTGAAATCGCAAGGCTATGAGAATGTGAGGCTTGAGATCTTTGATGGCGCACGCCACGAAATTTTTAACGAACCCAAAAAGGGCGAATACCTCGGGCTTGCTCTAAAATGGCTGGAAGAAAATAGGCTAGCTTAGCGGGGATTGGCAGGCTTTGATGGGGGGGGTGCTTACAAAAACTTTTTACCCCGTTCTTGCTGGATTTTTGCCACTTGGGCAAATACGATCGCCACAGCTTCAAAAAGCACTCTTGGGATAGGCTCATCAATATCGACTTCTTTATAAAGCTCTCTGGCAAGCTTGGGATTTTCTACGATTTCAATATCGTGTTCCCTCGCAATCCCTTTGATACGGATAGCAAGATGATCGATACCTTTGGCAACCACGACAGGTGCGGGGTCATTGTCTCCAAAACGCAGGGCAATCGCATAATGCGTGGGGTTGGTAACGACAACATTGGCACTCGGGATTGCGCTCATCATTTTACTCATCGAATTTTTCAACATCATTTGGCGGATTTTTGCACGGACTTCGGGGTTTCCCTCTTGTTGCTTATACTCATCTTTTACTTCTTGTTTGCTCATTCTGAGGGATTTGGTATATTGGCGTTTTTTGATGATAAAATCTGCCATCGCCATCAAAAAAAACAAAAATAACAACGCCCCAATCAAAATCGATGCTTTATTGCGAAACCAAACCATTTGGTCAAATACATTAAAAAGCGCGATATGCTCTAGCTCGCCCAAAAAGCTAGCAAATATCAAAAATCCCACGCCAAAAGCCACAAAAACTTTCAAAGTAATCATTGCCCCATCAAGGAGTTTTTTGAGCGAAAAGAGGTTTTTCATCCCGGTGATAGGGTTGATTTTGCTAAGTTTTGGCTGGACGGCTTTGGTGCTTAGCAAAAATCCAAATTGGGCGATATTGCCGATAAGCCCGGCAATCACAAGCACCAAAAAAATAGGCAAAATCATCACAAAACTATCACGTAGCAATGCCAAAAAGATATTAAAAATATTTTCAGGCGTAAAATCCAAACGCATCCACCCGAGTGCTTGTGTGTAAATCTCTTCAAAACGGCGCAACCAAAAAGGAAAAATAACAAAAATACTTACCAATCCAATCAAAAGCCCCACAAAGCCGACAATTTCAGGACTTTTGGCGACATTGCCCTCTTCTCGGGCTTTCTGGATTTTGTGCGTCGATGGGGCTTCGGTTTTTTCTTGTTCTTCAGCCATTATCTCTCCTCAAATACGCCAATGCCTCTTGATAGTCTTCTGGGGTGTTGAGATTGCAAAATTCTTTTTCATCTTCAAATTCCACGCACAAAAAATGCGACGCCCTCACCACTGAGCCGACTTGATAATGGGCATTTTTGATGGCTTCTTTGATATTGCCTCCCATACGCTTGTCCCACACGCCCATCAAATAATGTGCCCGGGCGCTATTCTCCGGACAAACGACATCATAATCCCCGCTCAAAGCACACAACGCCCTAATCGTGCTTTCCTTGAGGAATGGTGTATCGACACTGAGGAAAAAGATTTTAGGCACATCTAAGGCACAAAAGGCATTTTCTATGCCAACCAGCGGGGAAAATAGCTCGCTTGTTTCAACCAAAAAATCCGCCTCCAGATCAAAATTAGCCCCTGCCTTACAAGAGATAAAAACCCGCTCAAAAATCTGGCACATTTTTTTGTATTGGTAGCTTAAAAGACTTTCTTTAAGCAGTTTTTCCCCTGTCATATCGCCAAAAATCAGATTCGCCTTGTTTCTCCCCATTCTGCTACTTTTCCCCCCAGCAAGCAAGACACACGGCAATGTTAATTTCACTTTATTCCTTAAAAAATCAGATTTAAAAGTTTATTGTATGATTGCGACGTTTAAAATCTCATATGATGCGTTATATATTTTTTTATATTTAGGGGGAATATGCTACAAGACACTTTTGGTAGGACGATTGATTACATCCGTGTATCGGTTACTAAGCAATGCAATTTCCGATGCCAATATTGTATGCCTGAAACACCAATGGATTTTTTTGAAGATGAAAATTATATCCCTTTGGAAAATGTTTTGGCATTCCTAAAAGTCGCCATTGATGAAGGTATCAAAAAAATCCGTATCACTGGGGGCGAACCCCTGCTTAGAAAGGACCTCTGTGCGTTCATCGCTTCTATCCATCAATACGCCCCAGAAGTCCAAATCGCCCTTACGACCAATGCCTTTTTGCTCAAAAAATACGCCGCCTCGCTCAAGGACTCTGGGCTGGGGCGTATCAATATTTCTTTGGATTCTCTCCAAGCCCATCGGGTGCTAAAAATCTCCAAAAAGGACGCTTTGGGTGCGATCTTAGAGGGCATAGAGGAGGCACAAAATGTCGGCTTAAAAATCAAGCTCAATATGGTCCCGCTCAAAGGTATCAATGATGATGAAATCATCGCTATGCTTGAATTTGCCAAAAGCAAGGGCATTTTGCTCCGCTATATCGAATATATGGAAAACACCCACGCCAAAGCACAACTCAAAGGGCTTCAAGAAGCCGATATTTTGAATGTTATTGCCCAAAAATATACTTTCACGCTCGTAGAAAAAGAAAATTTTGGACCTGCCAAACTCTATCAAACCCAAGACGGCTATGCCTTTGGTATCATCGCCCCGCATAATGATGATTTTTGCAAAAGTTGCAACCGCATACGCCTGACTGCTGAGGGGATGATTTGCCCGTGTTTGTATTATCAAAACGCTATCGATTCCAAAAAAGCAATGCTAAAGGGCGACCCCAAAGAAATGAAAAAAGTCCTGCACGAATCCGTTACCAACAAGCCCGAAAAAAATCAATGGAATCAAGAAGTTATGCCAGAAGAAATTTCTGCACGGGCGTTTTATGTTACCGGTGGATAATTTTTGCTTAAATATTTGTGATACAATCCCAAAAACCTACAAAAATATCATAAGGAATCAGAATGGATCTCTTAGACAAAGCCATCACAGGGGAAAATCTAAGTGCGCACGAACTTTCAAAACTCTATGAATACGACATTTTCACACTAGGCAAAGCCGCAGATACCATCCGAAAGAAAAAATACACCAACAAGGTTTTTTTCAATATGAACCGCCATATCAATCCAAGCAATATCTGTGCGGATGTGTGTAAGTTTTGTGCGTTTTCTGCGAGCAGAAAAAACCCCAATCCCTACGAAATGACTATCGATGAAATCCTCGCCCAAACCATCAGCTCCTATCAACGGGGCGCAAAAGAAGTCCATATCGTCAGTGCCCACAACCCCAACTACAGCTATGAGTGGTATATCGAGCTTTTTAGCACCATCAAAAAAAATGTCCCTGATATCCATCTCAAAGCAATGACAGCTGCGGAGGTGGATTATCTGGATAGAAAATTTGGCATTGGTTATCAAAAGGTGCTAGAAGATATGGCAAAAGCCGGCGTGGATTCTATGCCGGGCGGGGGTGCGGAGATTTTTGATGAAAAAATCAGGAAACATATCTGTAATGGCAAAGTCAGCTCACAAAAATGGATACAAATCCATCAATATTGGCATTCATTGGGGAAAATGAGTAATTGCACAATGCTTTTTGGGCATATCGAAAACCGCGAACACCGCATCGACCATATGCTAAGAATCAAAAACGCCCAGCAAGACCCCCAGATCGTCGAAGCCAAAAATGGCGGGTTCAACGCATTTATCCCCTTGCTCTACCAAAAACAAAACAATTACCTCAAAGTAGAGGATTTCCCCAGCGGGCAAGAGATACTAAAAACCATCAGTATTGCCCGAATCATCTTGCAAAATGTCCCGCATATCAAAGCCTACTGGGCGACATTAAGTATGAATCTCGCCCTTGTCGCACAAGAATTTGGTGCCGATGATATGGATGGGACGATCGAAGCAGAAGCGATCCAATCAGCAGGTGGTGCGAAAAGCAAATCGGGGATGGGCAAAGATGATATGGTCTATCAGATCAAAAATGCGGGATTTCGTGCGATCGAAAGAGATAGTCTTTATAATGAACTCCAAGAATGGTAAAAATGGTAAAGGTGAAAATGGCGAAATAATGAGAATGGTAAAAAATAAAAATCTTGGTTATATCCATAGCACCCGACCCATTGTGAATATAAAAATTTTCAAACCCTTTTGCACCCCAATATTTAACAAAATATTTTGTTTTAAGACAAATCGAAGTATAATCGGGTAGCCAAGTATTTAATCAATACAATTTATCAATATAAAATTTCTAGGGGCATCAAGAAGTTGCATATCAAAAAACTCATTATTTTTTTCCTATTTTTGGGGTGTTCTATCCTTTATGCAGAAAAAATTGTCGCTATCAAATACGATGGGTTGCAATATATGTCCCCAATGCTAGCTGGCGAAGTCGCTGATATCCAGCCTGATGACCCCCTAGACCCCGCCAAAATAGACAAAGCCGTTCTAGCCCTCTATAATCAAGGGTATTTCAAAGATGTGTATGCGACTTTTGATAATGGCGTCCTGACATTTCACTTTGTCGAAAAACCCCGTGTAGCCAGCATTGAGATCAAGGGCTATGGGACCGAGCAAGAAAAAGAAACGCTTTATACCCAAATGGGGATCAAAAAAGGCGATACATTTGATGAGCAAAAAATCGAAAAAGCCAAAGATATCCTCAAAACGATTTTGGAATACCAAGGCTATTATGGCACGGTCATAGAGACTGATATTACCCCGGTGAGTTCTGATGGGGCGTATGCCATCACGCTTAATGTCAATCGTGGGGATAATATCATCATCAAAAAAGCCACTTACGCTGGCAGAGAAAAACTCAAAATAAAAGACATCGAATCGTTAAGTGCCAACAAACAACGGGATTTTATGGGCTGGATGTGGGGGCTTAATGATGGCAAACTCCACCTTAACGAACTTGAATACGATAGCCTAAGAATCCAAGATGTCTATATGCGCCACGGCTTTTTGGATGCCAATATTTCTTCACCATTTTTGGATGCAAACTTTTCTACCTACACCGCAAGCCTTTATTACAAAATCATCGAGGGGACGCAATACAAGGTCTCAGGTGTCGAGATCGACATTGATAATGAAGTCGTCCCGATCGAAAAACTCCAAAAAGCCATCAAAGTCAAAAAAAATGAAATTTTTAACATCGAAAACCTGCGTGCAGACACCCAAATCCTCAAACAACAAATCGCTGACAAAGGCTATGCGTTTGCCGTTGTCAAACCCGACCTTGACAAAAACGAAGCTGATGGCAATGTCAAGGTCATCTACCATATCCAAGTAGGCGACAAGGTCCATATCAACGATGTGATTATCTCGGGCAACACCCGCACGAGCGATCGGATTATCCGCCGTGAAATCCTGCTCGCACCCGGCGATGAATACAGCCTTAGCAAAGTTGCAAACTCTGAAAATGCCCTCCGCAGGCTAGGGTTTTTTGACAATGTCAAAATCGAAGAAAGGCGGGTGAGTGCCGATTCGATGGATTTGCTTGTAAGCGTTACTGAGGGCAGAACAGGACAACTCCAATTTGGGCTTGGGTATGGGAGCTATGGGGGTTTGATGCTTAATGGCTCAGTGAGCGAAAGAAATCTATTTGGCACAGGGCAAAGCGGGAGTATCTATGCGAATATCTCCACAGGAACGGGGCAAACTTATAATGGTATCCGCAATAGTGGGCAACAATTTTCAGGCAATATCTCACTAAGCAATCCCCGTATTTTTGATAGTCGCTACAGCACATCGGCTAATCTCTATGCCAATTATTATGTCAATTACCAATATGTCGAGCAATCCGGGGGCTTTGGCTTCACAGCCGGCAGGCTTTTGACCAATACCTTGCGGGTGAGTCTGGGTTATGATATTAATCTCACCAAGACATTTAATTTTTCCTCCCCACTTTATGAAAGGTATTATGCACCCAATACCCAGATTGTAGGCACAGAGGGCGGAATCCCGGTAACTGGGATTTGGGATAAAGACTACCATATCCCCATCGCCAGCTCGATCACCCCAAGTATTAGCTTTGACAATACTGATGATTACTATTTCCCCAAAAACGGCATTATCGCTTCGGCTTATGCCCAATTCAACGGCTTAGGCGGGAATGTCAGGAATGCCAAGCTTTATGCGAAATTTGCCGCTTACTACCACCTAAAAAGCCTCATCGGGCTTGATTTGATTGCCCGATACAAAGCCCAAGGGGGCTATATCTTCCGCTACAATCCCCAAGACTTTTTGGCTATCAATAGCACCTTTTATATGGGCGGGGTTACCACGATTCGCGGTTTTCAGAGTGGTTCGGTTTCTCCAAGAGATCAGTTTGGACTTTGGGTAGGGGGCGATGGGCTTTTTACCAACTCTGTTGAGCTAAGCTATGGGCTTTTAGAAGCAGCAAAAATGCGATTATCGGCTTATTTTGATTATGGATTTTTGACTTACAAGGGACAAAGCCAACGGGTGGCGGATTTCAAAAACTATGGCGTGCCTAATCACGGCATTGAACGGCTTGAATGGCGAGCGGCTACGGGCGTGGCACTGGAGTGGGTTTCTCCCATTGGTCCGATTGTGCTAGTATTCCCTATCAAGGTCTTCAACAAACAGCCCGGCGACTATACATCAAACTTTGAATTTACGATGGGCACGAGGTTTTAAATAGGATTGAGAAATGAAACGCATAAGCAATGATGAAATACTTGATTTGATGAAAAATGCTTCCCTCAAAGAGCTTGGCGAAATGGCGAACCAAAAAAAACAAGAACTCCATCCCGACAAAATCACGACGTTTGTCGTTGATCGGAATATCAACTACACCAATATTTGCTGGGTGGATTGTAAATTTTGTGCGTTCAAACGGCGTTTGAATGAAGAGGGTATTTATATTTTGAGCTTTGAAGAAATCGATCAAAAAATCGATGAACTCATCGCCATCGGTGGCACGCAAATCCTCTTTCAAGGGGGTGTGCATCCCAAGCTCAAAATCGATTATTACGAAGATTTGGTTAGCCATATCTATCAAAAATACCCGCAAGTTACCATACACGGGTTTTCTGCTATTGAGATCAACTACATCGCTAAGCTTTCAAAACTCACTATCCCCGAGGTGCTTACCCGTCTCAAAAATGCCGGGCTTAGCTCGATTCCAGGCGCGGGAGCGGAGATTTTAAGCGATCGGGTGCGAGATATTATCGCACCTAAGAAGCTCGATTCTGATGAATGGATAGAAGTCCATAGAGAAGCCCACAAGCTCGACATCAAAAGCACCGCAACGATGATGTTTGGGAGCGTGGATAATGATGAGGACGTCGTAGAGCATTGGCAACGTGTGCGTGATCTCCAAGATGAGACCGGGGGATTTCGTGCGTTTATCTTATGGAGCTTCCAACCCGATAACACCCCCCTGCAAAAAGAAATCCCTACCATCAAAAAAGCCTCTAGCAATCGGTATTTGAGGCTTTTGGCTTGTAGCCGTTTGTATCTGGATAATGTCAAAAATATCCAAAGTTCTTGGGTAACACAAGGCTCGCACATCGGGCAGTTAGCATTGCTCTTTGGGGCAAATGATCTCGGTAGCACGATGATGGAAGAAAATGTCGTTTCCGCCGCTGGGGCGAGCCATTCGATGAATGAAGATGAGATGATAAAGCTCATCAAAGACATCGGGGAATACCCTGCAAAGAGAAACACCGCTTATGAAATCCTCAAAAGGTATTGAATGAAATATTTAATCACACTATTAATGCTATGCTTAGGAGTCCATATGAGTGCAAATTCAGTAAAAGATCCGATTTTGTTTTATCAAATCAATGGCGTGAAAATCCCTGTCATCTATGAAGAATCCTCTCTCTTGCCTATCGGTTCGATACAGCTGGTATTCATCGGTGGGGGGAGCGTGAATGATGGGGAGAAATTTGGGCTTTCTCGCCTGGGGGCAAGCATCCTCAATGAAGGCACAAAAGAGCTTGGGGCGACGAAATTTTCTGAAAAGCTCGAGCAAAAAGCCATTGGTCTAAGTGCGAGTTCAGGACTAGAAACGCTTAATATTACGCTTGATTATCTCAAAGACAAACAAAAGGACGCCATTAGCCTGTTGGGCGATTTGCTAAGCTCACCCAATCTCACCGAAAACGCCCTAAAAAATATCCAAACCAAAACCATATCTAATCTCTTAAACAAAGAAACCGACTTTGATTATATTGCTAGCACGACACTTTCAAGTCTATTATTCAAAAACACCCCATTAGCACACCCAGCACTAGGGACGATCCAAAGTGTCAAAAATATAGAGCTAAAAGACATCAAAACCTATCTCAAAGAAAATCTTTCCCTCTCTAGGCTCATTATCGTTATGGGCGGGGACATCGACACAGACAAAACCCTTGCGACCCTTAAGCCCATATTATCCAAGCTACCCACAGGGCAAAAAGCAAAAACCCATCATTATAATGCCAATGCTAAACCGCAAGAAAAAATCATCCTCAAAGATACCCAGCAAGCCTATATTTATTTTGGTGCGCCATTTGCCATCAATAGCCTCAAAGATGAAGCTTACAAAGCCAAGGTGATGGGTTTTATACTCGGATCAAGCGGTTTTGGATCACGTTTGATGGAAGAAATCCGAGAAAAAAGAGGGCTGGCATATTCTGCCTATATGCGTATCGTAACCGCTAACATCGCCAGCTACGCAACAGGCTATCTCCAAACCCAGCTCAAAAACCAAAACGAAAGTATCAAATTGGTCAAAAAAGTCGTGGCAGATTTTATCGACAAGGGCGTTACGCAAGCCGAGCTTGATAATGCTAAAAAATTTCTACTAGGCTCTGAGCCACTCCGCAATGAGACCCTTTCGGCACGCTTGGGGGCTAAATTTTATAATTTTTATTTGGGCTTGCCATTGGATTTTGACAAAATCGAACTTGAGCAAATCAAAAATCTCACCCTCAAAGAATTCAACGGCTATGTCAAATCCCACCCTGAAATCAAAAATTTGAGCTTTAGTATCGTAACCAAAAAGGAGGAGAAAGGTAAATGAGTGGTTTTGAGACCATTATCGGGCTAGAGGTGCACGTCCAGCTAAACACGCAAACAAAAATCTTTTGCTCCTGCCCGACTAGTTTTGGAGAATCCCCCAACACCAATGTATGCCCGACGTGTCTGGGTTTGCCCGGAGCGCTCCCGGTGCTAAATCGAGAAGTCCTCAAAAAAGCCATCCAATTTGGCACAGCCATCAATGCTACCATCAATCAAAATTCTATCTTTGCAAGAAAAAACTATTTTTATCCTGACTTGCCCAAAGCCTATCAAATCTCGCAGTTTGAAATCCCTATCGTCGGCAAAGGCACGCTTGATATAGAGGTTGGCGGGCAGACAAAAACCATCGGGATCACGCGTGCGCATATGGAAGAAGACGCGGGGAAAAATATCCACGAAGATGACTATTCCAAAGTCGATCTCAATCGTGCCTGCACCCCGCTACTTGAAATCGTTTCTGAACCCGATATGCGAAGCAGTGATGAAGCCATCGCTTACCTCAAAAAACTCCATTCAATCGTGCGATTTATCGGCATTTCTGATGCGAATATGCAAGAGGGTAGTTTCCGATGTGATGCGAATGTCTCGATTAGACCAAAAGGCGATAGTGCGCTTTATACACGGGTAGAAATCAAAAACCTCAATAGTTTTCGATTTATCCAAAAAGCCATCGAATACGAGGTGGAGCGCCAGATCCAAGCGTGGGAAGACAACAAATACGCCCAAGAGGTCGTTCAAGAAACAAGGCTCTTTGACACACAAAGGGGTATCACCCGCTCAATGCGAGGCAAAGAAGAAGCGGCAGATTATCGGTATTTCCCCGATCCTGACCTCTTGCCTGTGGTTATTGATAGTGCGCTTTTAGAAGAGGGGCGACAGATTGCTGAACTCCCTGATGAGAAACGCCAGCGCTATATTGAAGAGCTTGGTATCAAAGCAAGCGATGCGGTTGTGCTGACAAGTGATTTGGAGATGGCGACTTATTTTGAGGCGATGATTGCTGGGGGTGCGAGTCCGAAACTCAGCGTTACCTGGCTAAGCGTGGAACTCCTTGGCAGGCTCAAAGCAGAAGCAAGCCTGCAAAATTGCGGTATCAGCCCGCAGACATTAAGCACGCTAGTGCAACGCATACAAGAAGATAAGATTAGCGGGAAAGGTGCTAAAGAAATCTTGGATATTTTGATCGAGCAAAAAGGGGGCGATGTTGATTTACTCATAGCTTCTTTGGGGCTTATGCAGGTCAATGATGATGGGGCGATTTTGCAAGCTATCGAGGAGGTTTTGGAAGCCAATGCAGATAAGGTGAGTGAATACAAAAATGGAAAAGACAAGCTGTTTGGTTTCTTTGTCGGGCAGGTGATGAAAAATACCAAAGGCGCAAATCCCGCCCGAGTCAATGAACTCCTCAAAGAAAAATTAGGCTAAAGCTTAAAAAACATTATTTATAGATCCAACTTAGCCTTGCATTTGGTTTGCACCCTTTGTGTCTCTATTTGCCATATTTGTCCTCATAAAGCCTGATAAATTGATGTGTGTATTTCCATAAATCATAAATATGTGGCGCAAGCTCTTTGATAGTTTTGGCTTGATACGTGATTTTTTCATAGAGCGTTTTGGCAAGCTCGGGGTCTTTGAGGATAAAATCAATCAGAAAATCTGCGCTGATAGTATAATTTTTGGCGTGATTGATAATAGGCATCATCATCTGGTAGTGGTTTTTCACTCTCGTGATAATATCTTGGAAAATCTTTGGATTTTTTGTTATTTCTTCATACAAAATTTTTCTATTTTTACCCACGCAAGCAACGTGCAAAGGGTAATTTTGAAGCTCTTCTAAAACAATAGTATCGTCTAAAAATATCTTTCTTTTGACAAAGACACAAGAACTTAAATCTTTATTTTGCAGTCTAAAGAAAAAATCGTGATCATCTTCGTGTTCAAGGCGCTTCAATCTACCATATGGAGCAATAAGCACATAGGCTTCTGTAGGCATATTGGTATGGCTATAGTGTTGGAGGTTAATTGCTAGTTTGATAGGAAAGATACGTGAGATTTCATTGCCGTGGATGCCGTGATTATCTGGCATAAAATCCCCCAATTCAAGCTCTTTGGCAACAAAATCCATCGTGCGCTTGATGTTGGTTTCCCCACTGATATCTTTGGTATCAAAGATAAAAAGTTTGCTTTTTAAATGTGATACTTGGCTATAAATATTATCAAAATCAATCGTGTAAGATGTGTCATCTAGGAGATATTTGATAAGTCCAGACATATCATTAGCCTCTTTAAAATTTCTTAGAATGATGAGATTCGCATAAGACTTGATGATTTCAATCGGATCACGAACAAGCCAGATGATGGGGACTTTTTTCTTCAATCTTTTGAGCATTTTTTTGCTATCTTGATGGCGTGGCTTATCAAACGCCTGCTCAATAACTAAACCATCGCATTTATACATTATAAAAGGAAAGCTTATCGCATAATCAATCCATATCGCATCACTTGGTCCAATGGTAGTTTCATCTTGAGAAAAAATGAAATTTTTTAGTATTTGTTTGATTGAAAGGATGGGGTGTTTGAAGAATAATGCACGAAAGGATTTATGCCCCCCCCCCCCGCACGAGCTTTTCAGTAGTCCTGCAGTCTGTCGCTTTGATTTTAGAAGTTTCCATCATAAAAGAAAGAAATGAGCTAAGTCCTGTGCCGTGCGAACTCAAAATAATATAGCGGTGATTTTCTTTGAAAGGCAGGGCGTTGCTGTGATTTCCTAACAACTTATGGATAATAACATCATAGCATTCATTCTCAAAGATGAATTTAAATGTATTAAACTTGCTTTTAATTTTTTTAAACATTTTTTTCCTTTTGTGAAATTTTTGTGTTGCTCTCATCGTTCAAGCTGATTTTTTGTATTTGTATTCTACTCGGTTTGTTTGGAAATAGACCTGAAATGCGGGGGTTATGTTGATTGGGTTGGCAAAATAAAATTAAGTAGAAATCTCTAAAACTTCCTTGATAACAGGAGGAGCGATGGCGACTATAAGGAGCATAGCAGGACGCCCAAAACTTAAAATAACTCCGGAGGCAGGAAGCTTTCAGGGTTATTTTAGCTTCACACCTCTCTCTGATGGCTATTTCTCAGTCAATCGCAATTATTTCAGTGCTGCCCAATTATCGCCAATAGCGATCCCGCATTTGAGGGGGACATTGAGCGTATAGATGTTATTCATCATTGTTTCAATATCTCTTGAAGCCTCTTGCACGAGGTCTTTTGGCAGTTCAAAAATCAATTCATCGTGCACTTGGAGCAACATCTTCACAGGCGAGTTTTTAAAATGCTGGTGGATTTTAAGCATTGCGAGTTTGATGAGATCGGCTGCACTCCCTTGAAATATCGAATTGATACCCTCCCGGAGGTAGTTGGCTTTCATAAAATCTGTCGCACTGCTAAAGTCAAAATACCTCCGATGTCCTAGCAGTGTCTGCGCGTAACCATTTCTCAAGATCTCCTCTTCTTGGGATTTGAGAAAATTTTTCACCGTTGGGAATGATTCAAAATAACTATCAATATAACTTTTGGCTTCTTTTGGGGAGATTTTGAGCGTTTTAGCCAGTTTCCTTGAACCCATCCCATAGATCAAACCAAAATTGATCGACTTGGCAATCGCGCGCTTTTCTTTGGCATTTTCCTCACCAAAAATCCTGATAGCTGTTTCGGTATGGATGTCCTTGTCGCACACAAAAGAATCGACCAAATTTTTGTCCCCGCAAAAATGCGCGAGCAATCGGAGTTCGATTTGGGAATAATCCACACTCAAAAGCGTATTTTTATCATCACTAACGATAAATCCCTCCCGTATTTGCTTGCCCGCTTCGGTGCGAACGGGGATATTTTGGAGATTAGGCGATTTGGAGCTTAGCCTACCAGTAGCTGTGCCTGTCTGCAAAAATGATGTATGGATCTTGTCTTCATCGTTGTGGTGCTTGAGTAGGGGTTCGATATAGGTATTTTTGAGCTTAAAAATCTCACGATATTCCATTATTTCCGGGATGATAGGGTGGGCGTCAATCAAGCTTTCAAGCGTCTGCTCATCGGTGCTATACCCGCCCTTGATTTGTCGGATAGCTTTGAGTCCTAATCGGGTAAATAGCACTTCGGCGAGCTGTTTGGGGGAGTTGAGATTGAAATCATAGCCGGTATGCTCAAAAATCCTGCTTTGGATTTGGGCGAGCTTGATAGAAAGCTCATCTTTGAGTTTTTCAAACCACGCCACATTGATTTTGATACCATTGGTTTCCATATCTTTGAGGACTTCGATAAACGGAAATTCCATCGTTTCAGCGATATAGATGAGCGAATCAAGCCCTTGGGTTTTGAGCTCTTCAATCAAACGCCAATACAGATTTACACTCGCCACAGCGTCTTCACTAGCGTATTTGGCAGCAATATCAAGATGGACGCTAGAAAAATCCTGCCCCTTAGGAACAATCTCTTCAAATGCAATCATCTTGTGATTAAACCACCTTTCCATCTGGTTGTCTAGCCCGACACTCATCACGCTATCAAGCAACCAAGCGAGCACCATCGAATCCTTGATGGGCTTTTTGGGCTCGAGGTTGAAGTTGTTTTGTGCGATGAGGAGATCAAATTTGAGATTATGCCCGATGAGGGGGTGAGAAAAGATTTTTTCGATAGCTTTTTTGGCGTGTTCTTGTGAAATCTGCGTTTCCACACCGAGATAATTATGAGCGATGGGGACATAATAGCCATTTTCCCTATCCACACAAAAGCTAAATCCTACCATTAGGGCATTTTGGACATCAAGCGAGTTGGTCTCACAATCATAAGAGATTTCTTGTTCGGCAGGGATTGCTTCAAGGATTGCGAAAAGTTTAGCGGGGTCATTGATGAGATGGGGGGTGTAGCAGAAGCGTGATTTTGATGAAGCATTCAGCCCGCCAATGCCTTTGGATTTGGCTTTAAAAACCTTGGCTGGTTGGCTCATTGGCATCCCTTTGAGCCTTTGGACTATCTTGATAAATTCGTAACGTTCGAGTTCATCAGCGATATTTAGGAGCGGGTTTTGCACAGGCATTTTGCAAGATTGCAGGTCAAAATCTTGCAACAAATCGGTTTTGAGACTCACGAGTTCTTTACTCAAATACGCCATCTCCTTGCCCTGTGTGATGAGATTGGCAATCCTTGGGCTTGTGATCGCAGCGATTTTATCGAGGTTAGCATAAATCCCCTCCAAGCTCCCAAATGTCTCGATGAGCTTTTGGGCGGTTTTTGCGCCAATACCCTTGATTCCGGGGACATTATCACTGCTATCACCGACTAAGCTTTGATAATCGATAAATGCCGATGGGGGAACGCCGTATTTGCTGATACATTCTTTTTCACGAATATCGGTTTTTTTGATGGGGTCATAAAGATAGGTATTCCCATCGATGAGCTGGTAGAGGTCCTTGTCGTGGCTAATGATACGCACATCAATGTTGTTTTTATTGGCGATTTTATCCAAAGAAGCGATGGCGTCATCGGCTTCGTAGCCCTCAAAACTCAAGTTCAAAAAGCCCATTTTTTTTATCCACTCAATCGCAATAGGGAGTTGCATTAGCAGATCTTGGGGGGCTTGGACTCGTGTAGCTTTGTAAGCGGGATAAAATTCTTTTCGTTTGCTCTGCCCCTGCCCTTCAAGGGCAAAAACGATGTAATCAGAAATACCCTCTTTATGCAGGTTCATAATCAGATTGGCAAAGCCCATCAAAAGCCCTGTGGGGAAGCCCTCGGCATTTTTTAGCGGTGGGAGTGCGTAGAAACTGCGAAAAAAGAATCCAAAGGTATCAACAATCGTTAGGGTTTGCATTGCCATCCTTGTTTTTTTCGTAGGGTTGGGTGATTTTTTCTTCAAAAATATATTTGTGCGTTGGGGGCAATGCCTCATAAATACAATGGGCAAGCTTTTGGATCTCCCAAAGGGCAGCTCTTGCCGTGCGAAGCTCGAGGAAATTTTGCAGGCTTCTAGCGTTGATACTCCAGTGGAGTTCGGTTTTGTAAGATTCTGGCATTGCGTATTTGGCAAAGTCGTTGTGTATGTTTGCACATAGGATTTCCCGTAGGTTTTCAAGCGCCTGGACTGCAGCGATATTCACCCGTTCATTGGGCGTAAAAACAAGATATTTTTCCGCACGGGCAAGGTTGGCTTCATCAATAGGCAAAAAGCTAGCTTCTTCTTTGATTTCTTTGAGGGTATAGCGGGAGGATTTGACACTAAAGCTCGCCATCCGATGGCGTGCGAGCTCTTGGAGGCACGCACGGCTGATCCCTTGAATGTAAAAATTGTAATAGAGATGTTCGAGCGTGCTGGCGTGCTTGTTTTTGTTGCCGACACGATCAATCAGGGCGAGGTCTTTTTCCCCGCCATCATCGGATTTATCAAAGCTTTGCCAACAGGTGCGGATCGCCATCGAACAGACTTCAAGGGGGGTAAAATGTTTGAGTGTTACTTTCATTATTGAATCCTTTTGCGAATCTTAGCAACCTTTTGATTCAAAAAAAATTAAACCGATCAATAGAACTTACTTTTTACATCAATTGCATAAGGTCTTAGGGTCAATGCTAAGATGGGCGACAATGTCTTGCTGGGTGAGTTTCATCGTATGCCTCTGGAGTTTTTGATGTAGTATAATCAAAAAATATTTCAAAACAAATTAGGTAAATATTGCCTAAATTATTATTTATTTAAGGAAACATTACCTAGAATACTTACAAAATTTTTAAAAATAAAGGGGTTTTTATGTCTGATGTTGCCATTGCTGGTATGAGTATTTTTTTAGTTGTATTTCTTTTTATTATGGGATTTGTGTTTTATTTTTTGCCTACCATCATCGCAATTTTGCGCAAACACAATACGATGGGCGTTTTTCTTGTCAATTTCTTCGCCCGCTGGGTTGTCATTGGCTGGATTATCGCTTTGGTAATGGCTTGCACCAGTAAGCCCCAACCACCCCAAACTATCATCATCAACAATGGTAATGACAAAAACGAATAAAAATTCAAAGGAGTGAAGATGAATGTAAAAGAAATTGAAAGGCTTCAAGAGGAAATTTTCAACTCTGATTTTATAAAGCCTATAAAAAACAAGGAAGCCCAAACAATAACTTCCCTTATTGAGCCGTTTTTAAGGGCTCTGGGATATGATACACAAAGTCCAAAATGTTATGGTCGTGAGGTAACCGCAGGTAGCAGAAAACAAGATAATGACAGAATAGACTGCGTTATTTATAAAGATGAAAAGCCATTAATACTGATAGAGGCTAAAGCCTATGGAGAAAATTTAGATAAGGAAAAATTTAAACAACAGATTGAATGGTATTTTACTGCGACAGAAAGTAGCACGATTGTTTTACTTACTGATGGGGTGGAATATCGATTTTTCTCAAATTTTGAGAGAAATAGACTCGATAGCGAGCCGTTTTTTGTTTTTGATTTGAAAAACCATAGCGAGGCGGATTTGGCAAAGCTTGAAGATTTTTCTTATAACACAATCGATTTGGAGAAAATAAGGAAATGGGGGAAAGAAAATAAGGTTTATCAAAAGGTGTTTGATAAGCTTTGCGAAGAAATCAAGAGTCCTAGCGATGAATTAGCAGAATGTTTTGCAAAAGCTCTCAAAGATTCTTTCGGGATAAAACAGGTCCATCAGTCCGTAAAAGATAAATGCAAAAAATACCTCAAAAAAGCCTTTGGTGAGCTTTACCAACTACAAGACAAGCCTGATGAAACTATCTCTAGCGACAATCAAGATGCTAAAAATTTTATAGCTCTCAGTATTCCTGAGCGAAAAGAATTGATCCGTAAAATTGTTAAAGAAGAAATAGGCAAAGCTGAGTTTAGCAAAAGGGATATTTTAGAACGCAGGCAAGGATTTGAAGAGATTTGGTATCTTATTGGGAATGTTCTAGAAATGAAAGATTTTGCTGAACGCACAGGAAAAAAAGGAAAATATGGTGCTGTTTTATATCGCCTCAAATAGATAAAAGCTTATAAAATCTTTGGGCGAGAAACGCCAAAGGTTTTGAAAAATAAATATTCCCTATTTTTTTAAACCGCAGGGGATTAGAATTTATTATGTTTTACTCGATTCAGTTTTTGCAAACTAAATTCTCTTGACTGCTCCGCAAGACGCTTTATCTTACTTCGCTCCTAAAGCTACCATCTCATATTCAAGCTTGCATTGAATATTCGAGATAAGTTTCTAAGGTTTGAAATATGGAATTGCTAGCAAAAAAGCAATCTACGCCCTGTTACCTTATCTACTAAGGGGGCGGGTCAGGGGGTAGGGGTTTAAGGGGAAAGGGGGGCGGACTTCGCAATTTAAGCCCCCCTTCCCCTTAATAGGTAAATACCCAAGCATAGTTTGTGTGTTCGAGATAAGTTTCATAGGTTTTTATTAAAACCTCAACCCCACAAAGCAAAAACCTTGTGTCTCTCCCATTATACTTCAGCGGTTTTTCCCTGTTTTCTCTTTTTTGTCCGTTTTTTCCTGCCCGCCTTTTGCCCCCAGCGATGTTATTTTCGCTTTGTCTTGAAGCTGATTTTTTTGCATAAAGCGTCCTCTAGCGGGCAAGATATTTTTGGATTTTCTGAAAAGTCATTGGGCGAGATGGTAAAAATCGTGCTTTGGGAATGCGAGCGTGCCAAAATACGCCGACTTTGGGGGTCAAATCGCAAAAAACACTCCGCCGAACCTGCCTGATTAAGCGAATTAAGGAGGGCAAAGATCTCGCCAATATCGGCTTGTTTATTTTCAAATTGTGCTTGGGTAAAAAGCATTGCGAGCCTACTTTGCAACACGCCGAGCTTAGAACTAAGCTGGATTTCACAGATTTTAGCATTCGCAGAAAATCGCGGGAGTGCGAATGAGAGGATAATCCCAAGAACCACAACCGCAAAAACAATCTCGATCAGACTAAACGCCTTAGAAATTGATCGAGCCATTATTCAAGGGAATGGAGACTTTTTTTGTATAGATTTTGGCGAGTTTTTTGCATAGGGCAGAAGTAACCACCCCACCGATGGAAAATTCGAGCATATCATTAGCAAAGTCGATACGCACGCAATCATTGGCTGTATCGATTGCGCCATTTTTAGCCAGGCGCACGCCAGTGGGGGTGGCGATCCATCTCGTGGGATTGAGCCCAGCAGTTTCAAAGATAAAATCCCCGTTCAAGGTCGCAAAATCAATATCTTCTGTGAGCGCTTTGGTCTGGATAGCGCTCAAGATGGTCTGAATATCACTCTGCACAGCGACATATTGGGCATCGCCTCGTGTGATGGAGAGCTTGGGAATAGCGATGGCAGCGATGATCCCGATGATAACGATAACAAAGACCATCTCGATCATACTAAATGCTTGCCTCATTGCCCCACCTTATGCCAGTAAGGTATCGACCATATTTTTGACAAAATTTGCCGACACCCGTGCCGAAGAATCCAAAAACTCATCAAAGCTCATATCTGCTTCACCATCGGCACTATCACTGATGGAGCGAAATATACAAAACGGCACGCCCAACAAATCGCAAACCACTGCCACGCTAGCGCCCTCCATCTCGACAGCATCGGCTTGGAATGTCTCTATAAGCCATTGTTTTTTCTCGCTACTATGGATAAATTGATCCCCTGAGGCGATCCTGCCCTCTTTGAGGTTGCATTCATAGCGTTTAGCCACAGACCTTGCGATGTCATTGAGCGCAGGGTCAGAAGCGATAGTAACTTTACTTTCTGGGATAAATCCTAGGGGATGCCCAAACGCACTAATATCAACATCGTGCTGGCAAAGCTCGGTAGCAATCAGAAGATCGCCAACCTTGAGGTCTTCCCGCAAACCCCCAGCAACCCCGCTGAATATGATTTTTTCACAACCAAAATGCAAAATCATACTCGAAGCCGTCAGTGCGGAATGCACCTTGCCGATTTTGCTGTAGGCGACATAGATCGTAGCGTTTTTGTAAGGGACGCAGTAAAAGACATTGCCTCCCAAAGAGATTTCTTCGTATTTGCCAAAAATCTCTAGCAATGGGACGATTTCTTCACGCATCGCCCCGATGATACCGATTTTCATTTGATTTCCTTTATTTTTGAATTTGTGCGATCGTCTCGCTCAATGAAGCGAGGTTAGCAACGCTATAGGTGGGCTTATCGCTTAGGCGCTTATTCAGCCCTTTTAACACCCCGCCGTGTCCAAACTCAATAAACACATCGATGTCGTTTTGGAGCTTTTGAATCGATTGCTTATAAAGCACGGGCTTAATGAGTTGCTCAGTGAGGAGGCAAATAGCGTCTTGCTTGGTGTTATAGGGTTCTAATGTCGCATTAGAAAGCACGCTGAGTGAAAATTCTTCACCAAGGCTTTGGTTAAGAAGCTCCCTAAATTCATCGGTGATTCCCTCTAACATCGGGCAATGGCTCGCCACAGACATTGGCAATAATAATGCCCGCTTTGCCCCCATCGCCTTGATAGCACTTTCGGCTTCAGAAAGATCGGATTTTTTGCCCGCAAGCACGATTTGCCCATCGCCGTTGTAGTTAGCACACCAGAGGCTTTTGCCTGCGTTTTGGCTCTCCTGGCAAAAATCTTGCAATTTTTTGTCTTCCAAGCCCACAACGACCATCATACCGGCGTCTTTGCCCTCGCAAGCTTTTTGCATTAACGCCCCACGTTTGTGCGTGAGTATTATCGCATTTTCAAAAGAAAGCGCACCCGTGATCGATAAAGCTGTGATTTCTCCGAGCGAATGCCCCAGGGCGATTTCTGGGAGCAAGGGGGATTCTTCTTGGAAAATACTATGAGCGATCGCACTAATGAGAAAAATCGCTGGTTGGGTGTATTGGGTCTGATGGATTTGGTCATTTTCTTCAAAAAGGAGTTGTTTCATATCGGTGTGGATACACTCGCTGGCTTGCTCAAAGAGATCTTTGGCACGGCTGAAATTGTCGTAAAATTCTTTACCCATCCCAATGCTTTGTGAGCCTTGACCGGGGAAAATAAAAGCATATTTCATAGATAACCCTTTTGTTTGTTGTGGCTTGATTAAAAGTGGGATTTTAGCATATTTTCAAGCTGATTTTTTGGGGCGTTAAGTTGGAATTTATGATTTTTGTTTTAGAATGCGTTTTCCATTTTGGTAACAATCTGGATATTGGCTGGACCGGTGGGTGAGTTGGCTGAAACCACATCCCTGCTAAGGATGCGTAGTCGCAAGATTACCGAGGGTTCGAATCCCTCCCTGTCCGCCATATTATTATTTTTATTTACTCTTCAAACGCCAAATCCCTACCCAAACAAAAAAATATTTTTTAGCTTTATTTTTCTTCGTAGCATTTTTTTCGCCCCCGTGTTGGCTCTACTATCGTTTATAAGGCAACCCTAACGCATCAGCGATGATAAAAAACACATCGGTTTGATCAAGCAAGCCCACGACATTGATGGCGTGCGGGCCAAATGCAGCAATCCGAAGCTGGGTGCCCGTATGCCCTTGCGAGGCGGTTTCAGAGTTTCCATAACTTATAGTCATCACCGCCCCATCGTGGGTAATGAGCGATTGGGTGAGACCGGGTGCTTTTTCATCCTTGCCAATAATCTGGCTAGAATGGGCGTGATCAGCGGTTACAATCACAAGGGTTTCGCCGTTTTTGCGAGCAAAATCCAAGGCGACTTGCACCGCTTCATCCAAATCGATCGTCTCACCTATCTGCCCGCAAGGATTAGCCGCGTGGTCTTGCTTGTCAATGCTCGCACCCTCAACTTGCAAGAAAAATCCATTTTTGTTTTTAGAAAGCAACTCGATGGATTTTTGTGTCATCGCTGCAAGCGTTGGGATGGTTTTATCTCGCTTTGGATTTGCTTGGCATTTTATCGGTGGATTGTCTAAATTCCCGTGATAGACCGCTTTGGGTCCCTCATAACGCACGGGCAGATTCCCATCAGCAAAAAGCCCCAACACCGGCGATTTGTCATTAGCCACCTTGATAGCTTGGAGTTCTTTGAGATTGCGTGCGATTACAAAACCTCGCTCTTGGCTTTGTTCTAGCAGGGTTTTTCCTTTATACGCTCCAGAATTAGTTTTTTGAAAAAATACTTTCAAACCCCCGCCCATCGTCACATCAGGGCGGATATCTAGGATTTGTTCGGTGATCGAGCCTGCCCCGCCGTTTTCAAGGGCATATTCTGGGCAGAGTTTTTGGGTCTCAATAGGTCCATAGCATTTGCGTGAAGAAATATGCGAAACAAGTGCTGCGGGCGTGGCATCTTGGATTTCAGCAGTGGTGATATTTCCTGTGGCTTTGCCTGAGATTTTGGCAAGCTCTAAAAGGGTTTTGTGCGATTTGCCATACACATCAATGCCTAAAGCGCCGTTGTAGGTCTTTACCCCTGTGCTCCAAGCGGTTGCTGAAGCCGCAGAATCGGTAACATAATTGGGCTTATAGGTTTGTTTGTCAAGCGAATAATGTGTATATTGCCCGCTAAATGGCAAAGCATCAATCCCCTCTAAAAATCCCCCCGCCCCTTTGTGGTAGTTGCGTGCGATGGTGATTTCAGAATCCCCCATCCCATCGCCGATGAGTAAAATCACATTTTTTACCGGCTTATTAGAAATAAAGTTTTGTAATTCTGCCCCAACATCGCCAAAAAGCCGCCTGCTACCGCCAAATTCACTCACATCGCCACGAATCCCCCTGTCATAAAGCGTTTTGCCCGATAGGCTTGTTATCCCCATCAAAACGCACAATAAGATGATGATTGCTCGGTTTATTTTGCCAGCCTCAAGACCGCTATGAGAGGCGTAACCTGTTTTTGTTGCCATCAACTCGGTGGTATAAATTTTCATTGTGATTCCTTATGTATTGAAATTTATGAAAAAAATGCTAAACCAAAAAGGCGACATTTTGATGACAATATTGCAATCAAAATGCAATCAAATCCACCTAAGATATGCCAAATCTAAATTTTAAAAAAGGATTTGTGATGAAAAAATATTTCTGTCTCCCATTTTGTTTTTTGGTTTTGGCTTTCAGCGTGATGTTTGGCGTGGATAATACCTCGCTTTCAAAAAAGGATTTTTTGCCTTATGAGCGGACTTATGGGGTGGTGTTTCCTGTGGCTAGTAAAAGCGTTCGTGATGTTTTGGAAAAAACCCAAGGTGCCCTCACAGAAACGCTCCTGCAAAATGGTCTCCTCAAAGAGGTCTTGAGGTATAACATCCCCCATATCACGGTGCTTCATATCCATAATCCCGACCCAAGCACACCGGAGAAAATCCTGCACGCACTCCCTGTTCCCCCAAAGCCATTTAGTCTCTATCTAAGCCATTACAGCTTCATCAAGGCAAGCCCGCATACAAGCTTGCCGTGGTGGTTTGATATTGGCGTAGAAAAATCGCTAGGGTTTGATCAAATCGCAGATTACAATCGTGAAGTCGCCATTGCCATTGCTCCTTTGCGTGCCACGCCGATACCAAGCTTCACAGGTCCTGTGTATGCTGGTTTGGATAAAGTAGCGCAATCGCAAATCCGAGATTTTGGCGTTAGTGGTATCAATGCGATCACAAACAACCAAAAACACGAGCGCTATCGCCCCCATATGACTTTGGTATATAGCGATCACGCTTTGGATAAAACCATCACCACAGCGATGGCAGGTGTGGCAAAACGCTTCAATGAAGTAATGAAAACGCCCATCAAGGCGGATTTTGATACGCTTTCTATCGTTGAGATTGGCTTTTTGGGGAATGTTCTTAGAGAGATTTATCGTATTGATTTAGCAACGCACAAGGTTTATGATGTCCAAAAGGGTGAATTTATCGAGATCAAGAGAGATTGACAAGCAAGAATACAAAGCAGTTTCACTGCTCGCAGTGGTCTTCAGGTTTGATTTATCGAATCGAGTAAAAAATAATGTTTTGAGGCTTCGCCTATTAGGAGGGGGTGGGGTTCTACTTAGCAAGCTACCCGCCCCCTCCTAAAACCTCTTTGGGTGGGCGGGTCAAATTTTCCGATTTTTCACAGCACACAAGCAGCGACAAAGGCAAGCAGTTTAAAATTTCAAACCTTAGAAAACGGGTTGATGAGGAAGTGAAACGCCCTCATAACCCTATCCTTTGGGAGCGAACGGGGGCTTTGCCTCCAAAAAGCGGTCTTCAGATTCAGTTTAAAGAACTGAATTGAGTAAAAACCTATAAAACTGGGTTGATGACCAGCGGTAGCTGGGAATAACCCCATACTTTAGGAACGAAGCAAGATTTCACATCTTGCGGAGTGGTCTTCAGATTCACGTTAGTGAATCGAGTAGAAAATGATAAAATACACCCCCTCAAATCGTCCAGCTTTTGCTAAAATCCTTGCTTGCAAATAGCGAGCTTAGGCCACTGACTTGCTTGAGGCGCAAGAGTTCATCAGCATCCATCCCGATATTTTTCATTATCCATTCATCGCTTTTACCACATTCGATAAGCTCAGCAACAATCTTTTGCATTAGCTCGACGGCGTGGCTACCTCTGGCACGATTGTGGCGTATGGTAGAAGCCATCCGATGGGAAATATCCTTATCGATAACCACCACAGGCAAACGCCCCTTTTCACGCTCATAGATATCCCGATGTTCGCGCATAATCAAATACCGATGAAACCCATCGACGATTTCATATTTGTCCTCATCGGCTATGTAATAGCACACAATCGGCATCGTATAGCCATCATTGAGTATAGACTGGTATAGCAATGCCATCTCGGGGGTGGCGATATGGTTGGGGTTGTAGGTATTGGACCGGACTTTTTCAAAAGGCACAGCGATGACTTTATATACAGGGGATTGAAAATTATCCTTTGTGGGCATCTTGTCTCCTTTGTTTTGTAGCATTTAAAAACGTTTGTATTTTTCCATAATTAAAGCAATTTTATGGCGTTGCTCTTTTGTCTGTGCAAAACTTAGTCCCCGACAAAGCACGTCATTTTTGATGATACATACCGCCATACGTCTCCACGTCAATGCTTCTTTGGCAGATTCGATTTTTCTAGGGGCATAATCTAAGATCTTGGTAAAAACAAAAAGCTCCTTGCCTCGTGAATTTAACAGATTTAGCCGTTTCACGCCCGGAAGCTTCCTGCTTTCCTCGCCGATATGGCAACCTTTTTTGTTCCAATAACGGATAAATTTGATAAATTTATGGACATAATGCTCCCGAAGTTCTTTTGGCAATGTCATCAAAAGCATTTTCGTATAGCTTTTCCACGTGTGTCCCTCGGGGAGTTTGACGTCATAATAGCCCATTACTTTATCTTTGCAATAAATATTCCCAAAATTTGCCCCGCTAACACGATTGACCACGCCTAGCCACGTATCAGGCTCGATAATGCGAAAGAGATTGAGCCCATTTTTTTGATCATCACCATATGGCTGGCAAATCCGCATCATCGAAAGGGGGACACCAGCTTGATAAAACAAATCATAAAGCTCGTTGTAATCCCATTTGAAGCGATAGTTTGCGATCCAAACATCTTCAGTCGTCCAATCATAAATCGGGTAAGCATTATAAATATTGCTACTATCTTTGCCAACTTGCGTGGTGTATGGCTTGCCTTTGAAGGTTCTTTTGGTTTTTGAAGCGATGGTTCTAAAACGATTGAAACTCTCATCAGCACGAATCCCGACTAAACAGATGGTTTTTTTGCCATCATTCCCAAAATGCTCCAAAAATATCGTCGTAAATTCTTCAAATTCCATCTTGTAGCTAAAAAACTTGAATGGGTGATTGTGCTGCGTCCAGACATAAATGCCTTTTTTGGGATTGTGAATCTCTGGATAGTCCCGCACCCATTTATCGGCGTTGTCTGCATCCCAACACGTCCAAAATGGGCTAAACACACTCGTAGCATTGCGTAGGTTTAGCGGTAAGCAACACCAATGGACTTCAAGGTATTTTTGATTGGCTTCAATGATTCTTTGGATATAGGCAATGGTATAATTATATTGGGCTTCCAAATCAATAAAAAGCAAAATAATTTTTTTCTTTATTCTGTGCGTTTTGACATAGTCTAAAACCAAATTCAATAGCACCCCGCTATCCTTGCCCCCTGAAAAGCTCACGATCACGCGTTCAAAATGCGAAAATATAAACCGCAATCTCTGATTTGCCGCTTCATAGACATCAATATGTTGGTATTTTTTTCCTACATTTTTAACTGACAAATATTTTCCATTTTGTATTTGGGTTTTTTACTTAATTATACATTGACACTTATAAACAATCAAATCTTACAAAAAGAAAGCACTTCTGAAGCAATCAGAGACATATCGGTTTGGAGTTGGTGGATTCGCTTCTGTGAAATCGCATTGAGATATTCGATATACGGCTGGCTAATCTCTTTATAGCTCTCCTCATCACGCACATTGATAGCATATGTGCAAGGAAATCCTTTTGAATCCAAAAATGCCTTATTCAAAAGCAAATCATTAAGCATCCCGAGCCGATCGCTACTCACAAGCAACAGATGAGACCCCAAATATTGGGCTAAATCAAACATATTATCCCCCGTGCCAATAGGCACCAAAAGCCCACCAGCTCCTTCGATAATCACAAAATCACATTTCTTTTGCAACGCCATAATCTTTTTTGCGATAAATTCAAAATCGACTTTTGGGGCTTGGGGCTGGTGCATTTGGGCAACAAATGGCGAAGCCGGCAAGCCATAGCGATAAAAATTCACATCCTCTAAGCCCACATCAATCCCAGCTTTTTGGGCGGCATTTAGATGGATAATCGCATCGGGCGTGCTATTACCGCCAACCAAATCACTTGACCCTACCCACCCTGTCTCAATGGGCTTAGCAACAAGGGTTTTGATACCTTGTTGATTGCAATAATGACTTAACAAGCCCGCTGTGTAAGTCTTGCCGATGTTTGTGCCTGTCGCACTGATAAATAATGTCTTCAAAACCCGCCTTTACTAGTTAATAAAATTTGGTAAAATTATAGGCAATCAATGAAAATATGTTGGGGATTTTTTAATGGCACAAATCAACACGCAAGCAGAAATTGAGCTTTTTTTGCAAGAACCCAAAATGTCCAAAGTGATTTTGCTCAATGATGATTATACAACGATGGAGTTTGTCATCAAAATCCTGATGGATGTTTTTGAAAAATCCTACAACGAAGCTACTGAAGTGATGTTGAGCGTGCATAAAAACGGCAGCGGGATGTGCGGGGTGTATCCTTATGACATCGCTGAATTCAAAGCCAAAATCGCCAAACAACGGGCGCAAAAAAATGGCTTCCCCTTAAAAATCATCACCCAAGACCTCAACTAGGAGAAAATTTGAACCACCTCATCAGCCCAAACCTCACCCAAACCATCAACGACGCTGTTGAGACTGCCAGAGAGATGAAGCACGAGATACTTACCATTGAACATCTTTTTTTGGCAATGCTAAGCAACCAAAAGGGCGAGGAGCTGTTGCGATCTTGTGGTGCGGATGTCTTTTTGATGGAAAAGATCATTCGCCTTTATTTGAGTAATTATATCCCCGCTTCTAACAATCAAGAGATTTCCCTCCCCTCGCAAACCCCCGCACTCGATCGGGTCTTTAGCTCAATGATCGAACACGCTGCAAATGCCAATCAAAAAGTCCTAGAAGTCGGTGATTTGCTCGCTTTTATCCTGCAAGAAGAAAACAGCTATGCGACCAAGCTCATTTTGTCTCAAGGGATCAGCCGTTTGGATATTCTTGAAAAAATTGCCGAAGAAAACAAATCACAAACCCAAAGTTCTGAAGAAAGCACCTGCACCAAACCCAACCAAAGTAGCGATTATCTCAAAAAATACAGCAAAAACCTCATCGAGCTGGCAAAAGCTGGCAAGATTGACCCTGTGATTGGCAGAGAAAATGAAATCACACGTGTAAGCGAAATCCTTTGCCGTCGCAAAAAAAATAACCCGATCCTTGTGGGCGAACCCGGCGTAGGAAAAACTGCGATAGCCGAAGGGATCGCCCGTGAAATCGCCCAAAAAAATGCCCCCGAAGCCCTGCATAATTGCCAAATATTCGCACTGGATTTGGGCAGTATGGTCGCAGGGAGCAAATACCGCGGGGATTTTGAAAAACGCCTCAAAGGCGTGCTTGCAGAAATCGAGCAGATCCCCCAAGCGGTGCTTTTTATCGATGAAATCCATACCATCGTAGGCGCTGGGGCGACATCAGGAGGCAGTCTCGATGCTTCCAACCTACTCAAACCAATGCTTGCTAATGGCTCGCTTAGGTGCATTGGAGCGACGACATTTAGCGAATACAAAAACCATTTTGACAAAGACAAAGCCCTCTCACGGCGTTTTTCAAAAATCGAAGTCAATGAACCTAGCCTAGAGGCGTGCTACCAGATCATTGCGGGTTTAGCCCCTATTTATGAGGCTTACCACGCCATCAGCTACACCCCTGAAGCGCTCAAGGCTTGTGTCGATCTCTCTAGTCGCTACATCAGTGATAAATTCCTGCCTGATAAGGCAATCGATTTGATGGATGAGGTGGGAGCAAACAAAAAAATCCACACTGATTATAAAAATCACGCCACCAACAAAGCCAGCAAAAAGCCCCATATCATCTACAAACAAGACATAGAAAATATCATCTCAAAAAATGTGAATATCCCCAAATCACAAGTCAGTAGCGATGAAAGAGGGTTGTTAAAAAACCTCGCGACAAAACTCAAATCAAAAATATTTTCTCAAGATAGCGCCATTGATGCGCTCACCCAAGCTATCAAAGCCAACAAAGCCGGCTTGGGGACGCCCCATCGCCCGATTGGGAGCTTTTTGTTCATAGGGCCTAGTGGGGTGGGCAAAACCGAGCTTAGCAGGGAGCTTTCCAATGTGCTAGGACTGCATTTTGAGAAATTTGATATGAGTGAATATATGGAAGCCCACAGCGTCTCTAGGCTCATCGGTGCGCCTGCAGGGTATGTGGGATTTGAGCAAGGCGGGCTACTTATTGATGCGATCAAAAAGCACCCCCATTGTGTTTTGTTGCTTGATGAGATTGAAAAAGCCCATCCTGATATTTATAACATTCTCTTGCAGATAATGGATAGTGCGAGCTTGACAGACAATGGGGGCAATGTTGCTGATTTTAAAAATGTGATTTTGATTATGACATCAAATGCTGGTAGCACTGCTAGCAATCCCTTGGGGTTTGGTAGCGGTTATGGCGAGAAACACAACAAACATCACGATGCTTTGAAAAATATTTTTACCCCTGAATTTCGTAGCCGCCTTGATGGGGTGATTCCATTTTATCCGCTTGGCAAGGCTGAATTTGAAAAAATCGCCAAAAAAATCATTGGCGAACTCAACGCCCAACTCAAAGAAAAAAATATCACACTGCAAATACAACCAAAAGCCTTGCAAAACATTGCTTCACGGAGCATTGAAAATGCGCTGGGTGCAAGAGAAATCCGCAAAATCATCGACAATGAGATCAAACACAAACTTAGCGATGAAATATTATTTGGCACGCTCAAAAATGGCGGGAAAGCAACCATTGGCGTAGATAAAAACGGGCTAAAAATCAGTTTTGGAAATTAGATTCTTAGATTCTAAAAACAAACCTTAGAAATTTATCTTGAATACACAGGCTTGCTTTAGATTTGATTTATCGGTATTCATTGTTTTTTTACTCGGTTTGGATTTTAAAATCCAAATCTGAAGACCGCTACGCAAGGCAAAGCCCGCTTTTGTCGTATGCTATGCTCCTATCGGAGCATAAACGCATCGCCGTGCGGAGCTACCAAAGACAAGCAGTTGTCTTTGACTTAACGCTCCTCCTCCTAAAGCAATCATCTCATCAGCCAAGCTACGCTTGTGCGTTCGAGATAGGTTTTAAAGGTGTTGGTTTGGGTAAAACCCGTTTTCGTTCCTAAAGTATGGGGTTATTCCCAGCTACCGCTGGTCATCAACTTGGGGCGGGCGGGCAAAGTTTCTAAGGTTTGGAAATCCTAATCTACCTACAAACCCAGCCCGCTACGCCTTGTCACCTCGCCCACTAAGGGGGTGGTAAGATTATAAAGTTTTCAAGAGATTTTGAAGTTCGGTGTCTTCTTCGATATTTTCGATACTTCCGGTGGTTTTTGGGTCGGTCTGTGCGGATTGCTCCCTGATGGTTTGTTCTAGCAAGCTGATTTTTTTGATGAGGCATTTGAAAAGCTCTTTATCGATGTCGGGGAGTTTTTGAATGGGCGTGTTTTCTTCTTTGGATTTGTCTTTGCTAAGCATACGTGCAGGAATCCCCACCGCCGTTGCACCGGCTGGGACATCTTTGATGACTACGGAGTTCGCACCGATTTTTGCATTTTCCCCGATGGTAATATTGCCCAATACCTTGGCACCCGCCCCCACGACGACGCCATTTTGGAGTGTGGGGTGGCGTTTGACCTTTTCCAAGCTCACCCCGCCTAAGCTCACGCCTTGATAAATCGTAACATCATCGCCGACCTCAGCTGTCTCGCCAATCACCACGCCAATGCCGTGATCGATAAACACCCGCCGCCCAATCTTGCAAGCAGGGTGGATGTCGATGTTGGTGAGGAATTGCGTAAATCCCATCAAAAGCCGTGCAAACACCTTGAACCCCCATAGATGGAGTTTGTGCGCGATACGATAATGCACGATAGCAAGCAATCCGGGGTAGTTGAAAAAAAGCTCGATTTTTGAATGGATAGCCGGGTCTTTTTTCAAAGGGACGCTAAAATCTTCTTTGATGAGACCAAACAGGCTGATTTGTTTATTTCCTCTGGTTTGGGGTTCTTTTGTCTGTGCCATTTAGTTTTTTTCGCCGTTTGCGATGGTTCGCAGATAGCCATTTTCGCTTAGCATAATATAGAGTTGCCCCAAGACTTCTTTTTTGGTTTCTTCATCGATGTCTTGATTGTCCTCGATTCTTTGTTTGAGGATTCGCTCGATTTCTTTGGTGTCATAATCCAAGTCATCAAGCACATCTAGGATGGTTTGGGCTTCTAGGAGGTTTTCAATCGCATAGCCTTTGTTGAGGTCATCATCAAACACCACGCTAAATTCTGTCGGGTGGGTGAAAAGATTGTGCCGCATTCCAAGCACCTCCTGATACGCCCCCACAAGGAAAAATCCCAAGAAATATTCTTCTTTGGTAACATCAACATCGTGCAAAAATAATGGCTTACTCGAATCAAACGCAATCTCCCCATCGCTATCACAGGTAATATCCCACAGGCTCGCACTGCGTGTGGGGCGGCGATTGAGCCTATCAAGGGGCATTACCGGAAAATTTTGCCCCAAGCCCCAATAATCGGGCAAACTCTGGAAAAATGAACAATTCAGCAAATAGCGTTCTTGGACTTGTTCTTGGATACGGATGATGTCATTGTGATTTTTATGCTTGAGGAGTTTGATGACTTTTTTGATGATAAGATGGACCAAAACCTCTGTGTTGCTCCTGTCTTGCAGATCGATATAACCTAGATCAAAGAGTGTGAGCAAGGATTCCATATGATCGAAGCTATCGTGGAGGTATTCGATGGCATTTTTTTCGCACATACTTTGATACAAATCGAGCATTTCCTCAATAAGGGGCGGGTTTTTTTCTTTGAGTTTGAGGGCTTTTTCATCATATTCTTGCGAAAACAACTCCAGCACTGGGGCAATGAGAACAGCGTGATTTGCAGAGATAAACCGCCCAGATTCGATGAAAATATCCGGCTCGAGTTCTTTTTTGTTTTTGACGATTTCTTTGAGCAAAAACACCACATCCCCGCTAAATTCGCTCAGCGTGTAGTTGCGGTTATTGTTGCCTTCGTGCTGGGTGTATTCTACAGCCAATCCCCCGCCGATATTGACACACGTGAGGTTTTTTGCCCCCATCTTACGGAGTTCTGCATAGATATTGCCCACCTCACGAATCGCTTTTTTTAGCGGGGAAATATCGCTGATTTGGCTACCAATATGGAAATGGATCATACTAAATTGCCCTAAAAGCTTGGAATCTTCAAGCAATTTCATCGCTTCAAGCAGTTCGGTGCTGGTGAGCCCAAATTTTGAATTAATCCCCCCGCTTTTTGCCCATATGCCTGTCCCTGTGCTATGCAATCGGATACGTAGCCCGATTTTTGGGTAGGGAGCACCCATTTCTTTGGCGACTTCGATGATGGTTTCAAGCTCGTTTAGCCCCTCAATGGTAAGCGTGATGTCGTGTCCCATATTCGCAGCGATAAAACCCAGACTAATCATTTCTTTGTCTTTGAAGCCATTGACCGTGATGGGGGAATTTTTGTTGGTATAAGCCATCGCAACGATGAGTTCGGATTTGCTCCCGGCTTCAAGCCCGTAGCATTGGTCTTGACTGCAGGCGACTAGTGGTAGGACAAAATTAGGCATTTGATTGACCTTGAGGGGAAAAACAGCTTTAAATTTGCCTTTGTATTTGTATTCTTGAATGGAATGCTTGAATGTAGAAAATATTTTTTCGATTTGTTTTTGGATGAGGTGCGGGAACCTTATAAGCAAAGGACCTTTGTAGCCTTTTTCTCTGACTTCGCTAACGATGTCGATGATAGCGGGCTTATTTTTGTGATTGACCTTGACGACACCATCATCGATAATAAAATCATCACTTGACCAGAATTTGATTCCATAATCAACCATAAACATTCCTTGAATAAAATCTGATTTTAGGGTTAAATTATAGCACTTATTTTGGATGCGAACACGCAGTTTGTATTACCAACAAATCATATCAATGGAATGAAATGCTAGAAATCAGCAACCAAACCCAAGACATTTTTGATGGCGAACTTTTTAATCAAATCGCCCATCATCTAAGCCCCAAAGACATCGAGCTTGTGCTTGCAGGTGATGAGGAGGTTTTGGAGCTAAACAAAACATTTCGTGCGAAAAATAAAACCACCGATGTGCTAAGCTTCCCATTTTCGGATATGGGGATTGTTGGGGTGGATTTGCCATTAGGCAGTGTGGTGATTAATGTCGATATGGCAAAAAGGATGGCAAAAAAACTCGGGCATTGCGTGGAGTTTGAGATTGCTTTGTTGCTTATCCACGGGATTTTGCACCTTTTGGGTTATGATCACGAAAACGACACGGGCGAACATCGCGATAAAGAAGAAGCGCTGATAGCTTATTTTGGATTACCCCCGAGTTTGATTGTTAGAAATCAATAATGCCGATTGTTTTCTGGAATGGTTAGGCATTGCTTAATATTGATTTATTATAGTTTTAGATAAAATTATTAATAGAATTGAGAAATAATTTTATCCTTAGTGTGGAAAAGATTTAAGAGTGAGGTAAAAAATGAAAACGGCACGATCGGTATTGGATATGATTGGCAATACGCCACTTTTGGAATTGCGAAAAATTTCTGCGAAATATGGGGCGAATATCTTTGGGAAATGCGAGTTTATCAATCCCAACAGCTCGGTAAAAGACAGGATTGCTTGGTATATGATTAAAAATGCTTTGGAAGAAAAACGCATCAGCCTTAGCACCGTTTTGATCGAACCTACAAGCGGGAATACAGGCATTGGTATGGCTTCTGTATGTGCGTCTTTGGGGATAAAGCTGGTATTGACAATGCCCGCTTCAATGAGCGTGGAACGCCGTAAATTGATGGCAATGCTAGGTGCGCATATTGAGCTTACCGATCCGGCAAAAGGGATGAGCGGGGCTGCGCAAAGGGCATTTGAGCTTGCTGATGAGATTGAGGATTCATTTATTTTGCAGCAGTTTCAAAATCCTGACAATCTCAAAGCCCATCGGGAGACCACAGCAAAAGAAATCATCGAGGCGTTAGATGGCGAGATTGATGTTTTTGTTGCGGGTGTTGGGACGGGTGGGACACTCACCGGCGTGGGTGAAGTGCTCAAGGAACGAAATCCTAATGCCAAGCTGTTTGCCTTAGAGCCGACCCTCTCGCCTGTGCTTTCTGGTGGCAAGCCCGGAGCGCACAAGATTCAGGGCATTGGTGCGGGTTTTGTCCCAAAAATCCTCAATACAAGCCTTTATGAGGAGGTTTTGCAGGTGGAGACTCAAGACGCTTATGCCTTTGTTTCTGAAGCAGCAAAATCTGAAGGTATCTTGATAGGGATTTCTTCAGGAGCAAACCTATGGGCAGCCACGCAACTTGCTAAGAGATTCCCGGGTAAAAATATCGTTACAATGCTGTGTGATACTGCGGAGCGGTATCTTAGCACGGAGCTATTTGCCGAAGAATAGCCCGGGCTTGATAGAAAAATTTACCCGCTAGCTCCCTGAATGGATACGATGACAAAGCGTAGCTGGATTTGGCTTGATAGCAATTCCAGACTTCAAACCTATGAAACTTATCTCGAACGCACAAGCTCCGCTTGGCTGACGAGATGATTACTTTAGGAGCGAACACGGGTTTTACCCGTGCAAGCGGTCTTCAGATTCAGTTTAAAGAACTGAATTGAGTAAAAACCTATAAAACTGGGTTGATAACGAAGTGCAACGCACGCCGTTATAACCCTATTCTTTAGGAGCGAAGCAAGATTTCACATCTTGCGGAGTGGTCTTTAGATTCAGTTTTTCAAACTGAATCGAGTAAAACATAATGAAAACCAAGTAAAAACAACACAAATCAAGGCAATAATATTCTAGTAATTTTACTTATGGTCTTTTGATAAATCAAACCCGATATAAGCAATCAACCCAAAAACCATCACCAGCATAATTATAAAAATGATTGCATTCAATACCATCATAAACCCCCTAGACTTTTGATTTTGTTGATTATCGACCTATGAAAATAAATAACGATAAGCGTTAAAGCAACCATAGCACTAACAATAATGATTATCTTAAAAATGCTTAACCTATCAAAATTTACAAAAAAATAACTTACCATACCAAATAAAGCCACAATAAAAATACTGATAAATGTCCTAAGATATGCGATTTCTTCTTTTATCTGCGCTTCCAACAGAACTCCTTTTTCATTCTGGAACGGATTATACCACAGCTAAATCGCTCTTTTTTTATGCTATTTTTATATCATCATTGCCAGGAAAAAACCTTAGAAATTTATCTCGAACGCACAGCCTCTGGTTTTGACCCACCCATCCAAGTGTGAGATGATTACTTTAGGAGGAGGAGCGTTAAAAAAGCCAACTGCTTGGCTTTGGTAGCTCCGCACGGCGATGCGTTTATGCGACCTTAAGGAGCATAGCATACGACAAAAGCGGGTTTTACTGCCCGCAGTGGTTTTCAGGTTTGTTTTAACAAACCGAGTAAAACATAATGTTTTAAAACCGCATTGTTTATTTTTTCATAGCCTTACCGCTAATTATTGTTTCTTATACTAGCTAGAAGGGGGAATGGGGGGCTGACTTGCGAAGCGCCCCCCGTTTCCCCCTTAACCCCGCCTCCCCCTGCACGCCCCCTTAGTAGGTCAGATGACAGGGCGTAGTTGGCTTTGGTTTGCTAGTGGATAGGATTTAAAAACCTTAGAAACTGGGTTGATGACCAGCGGTAGCTGGGAATAACCCTAAGCTTTAGGAATGGAGCAGAGTTTCACTCTGCGGAATGGTCTTCAGATTCAGTTTCTAAAAACTGAATCGAGTAAAAAATAGATGAGCCGGTCTTCAGGTTTGCCAAAAAGGCAAACCGAGTTTATTTAATAGAAGCACTCAAAACAAAATAAATCCCGCTATACACCACCACAAAAACACCACAAAGCCCGATAAGCACCCACGCTTCGTGCATAAAAACCACTGCAAGCACCATAAAAGGGAGATTCAAAAGCCATATCAAAACGGCGGTGAGCGGGTTGTCTTGAACCTTTTGATAGATAAGCGTATGGAGGTGCTTGCCATCAGGTTGCATTGCAGATTGTTTTTGAAGCCTCCTGCGAATGATAGAAAATACCACCTCCCACACAGGATAAATCATCACCAAAAGCCCAAACCAAGCCGAAATTCCCCTATCGCTTTGTGAGAGGATTGCGAGCAAAATCGCTAGGATGAATCCAAGCATATACGCCCCGCCATCGCCCAAGAATATCTTGCCTTTGGGAAAATTTAGTGCCAAAAAACCCAATGTCGCCCCAAGCCCGACGACACAAACCCACAAAACAAACATATCGCCCGCTCCCGCAATGCCAATAGCGACAAACGCCATCGCACAAATCCCCCCAGCCAAGCCGTTGAAGCCATCGATGATATTGATGGCATTACAAACCCCTACAATCCCAAAAAGACTAAAAGCAACCCCCACCCCATAGGGCAAAATAACGACAGGGGAAAGGTCGGTGATAACCACGCCCATCCCAAACACGCCTACGCCCACGCCTACTAGCTGGATAAAAAGCCGGGCTTTGGGGCTAAGCGAGGCAGAAAAATCCTCCATCAAACCGCTAAAAAAAATAATCGCTAGCCCAGCAAGAAAATAGAGGCTTGCGGGCGTGTGCTCCAATCCTGCTAAGCCCACCAAAACGAAACTCAAAAATATGCCAATACCCCCTGATCGTGGTGTGGGGGCGAAATGGAATCTTTGGGGCTTGGCACTATCGGCGGTGTCGATAAAAATGCGGAATTTTTTTGATAGAAAAATCACTATCAAAGAACTCACAAGCGAAATCAAAAATCCCGCCACGCCTATTTGTGCTAGTATTTCTAAGCTGGTATGTTTTGGAAATTCCATCGATTGCCTTTTGTCATTTTTTTATTCGATTCACGTTGTGAATCTGGAGACCGCTTTTTGGAGGCAAAGCCCCCAAACGCTCCTAAAGTAACCATTTCATACCCAAGCGTTGCTTGGGTATTGGAAATAAGTTTCTAAGGTTTTTATTATACAAACTCGGTTTGACAAATCAAACCTGAAGACCATTCCGCAGAGTGAAACTCTGCTCCATTCCTAAAGTTATTGGGTTATTCCGTGCTTTGCACGTCATCAACCCAGTTTCATAGGTTTTTACTCAATTCAGTTCTTTAAACTGAATCTGAAGACCGCTTTTTGGAGGCAAAGCTTCTTGGAATGGTCTTAGGATTTGCCCTGCAAATTCTAACCTTTATAGATTGCTTTCCAAAAGCCCCAAAAACCAGCCTCCAAAATCAGTCTCAAAAAATAAGCTTACGGGCGCAGTGAAAGCACATCAGCAATCCTCAGAGGCACAAATCCAATATTCTCCGCACTAACATTGAGACAAAAAGGGTTTTTGGTGTTTTTGGAATGCGTATGCCCGTGGATATTGAGCGAGCAATCACACATCTTGTATAAATCATCAAGCACATCCCGTGTAAAGGCATAGCGATCGTTTTTCTTTCTATCCATCACGGGAAAATGGCTAAACATTATCCGTTCGGTAGCCAAATCAATAACAATCGCATTGAGTAATTCATCTTTTAGAGCGTCTTTGCCCCATTTGGTTGCTAGTTTTTTAAGGATTTTTTTCTTATTTTCTATCTTGAGCTTGATTTTTTTGCAAATACTCCAATCATCAAAATCCTCTAAGCGGGTATATTTTTTCAAGTCATTATTCCCTACCAGTAGGCGTTTGTTGCCCGAAAGCTCCAAAAGGTATCGCCAACCATCTTTGAAATACAAATCCCCTAAATGCAAGATATTGTCATTTTTGCCCACGACGGCATTCCACGATGAGACACTATAAGTATCAAAATCCTTGAATCCATTTTGCTTGGCAACTTGGTGGCGTAAGGGCTCTTTTTTCAAGACAGCTTTATGCCCAAAATGCGTATCTGAGATGACAAAGGTATCCAAATTGAGGTGAAACTTCATTATTTTTTGTCTTTAAAATAAAATTTTCGCATTTTAATAGGTTTTTCTTGAATCCCACCTAAACAAATTCCCATCCACCAGCACCCAAGCGCTTTTAAAAATATTCAAAAACTTGAAAAATGCCAAGAAACGTTAAGAAACCCGCACGATCTTGCCATCTTCAAAATGATAAACCTTATCGGCAAGCTCGATAGTGCTGGGGCGATGGGCAATCAAAATGATGATTTTATCCTCCCTGATAGTAGCGATCGTATTTTTGATGGCTTCTTCTGTTTTGGCATCAAGGGCTGAAGTTGCCTCATCAAGAATCAAAACCTCAGGATTTTTGTAAATCGCCCGAGCAATCGCAATCCTTTGGCGTTGCCCGCCACTAAGATTTGCCCCAAACTCATCTAATATCGTATCAATGCCATCAGGAAGCGAGGATACAAAATCCCACGCTTGGGCTTTTTTGAGACTAGTGATGACCTTTTCTTCATCGATTTGTTTGCCATAAGCGACATTAGCAGCGATACTATCATTGAATATAAAAATCCTCTGCGTTACGATAGCGACATTATCACGCACGCTTTCTTGGGTATAATCGCCCAGCTCAACGCCATTGATACAGATCTTCCCCCCGCTAGGCTCATAAAGACGCAACATCAAATTCACTAGCGAGCTTTTCCCACTCCCGCTTTTTCCCACAAATGCCACGATTTGATTTTTGAAAATCTCCAAACTCACGCCATTTAAAGCCGGTGTGCCACTATAATGCAAAGAAACATTTTCAATAGCAATGGACTGGACAGGAGGCTTGAGGTGTTTGTTGCCATCATTAATACTGGGCTTTTTATCTAAGATTTCAAATATCCTATCCCCAGCCACCAATGCTTCTTGCCACGCAGAAGCGATACCTACCAAACGCTTGATGGGTGTGTAGAGCATAAAAAGTGCGGTGATAAATGAAAAAAATGCTCCCGCTGTCATTCTGCCTGCAATCACCTCGCTCCCGCCGAGATAAATCACAAATGCGATGGCAATCGAACCCAAAAACTCCATCAAAGGTGAAGATAATTGCCCAATTATCGTGCCTTTCAGCCCTAATCTAAAAAATTTGTAATTTTCTTCATTGAAATTTTTATTTTCCAATTTTTCGCCATTGCTCGCCTTGATGATTTCGATATTGTTAAATATCTCAGAAAGTTTTGCGGTAATATCAGAATTTTTTTCCTGATTGAGACGGGATATTTTTTTGATTTTTTTGATAATCCGAGAAAGCGGGTAGATCGCCAATGGCATAATCACAAGACCGACGACTGCGAGCTTGGGGCTTTGATAAATCACCACACCAATGAGGCAAATAACCGTGAGTAGCTCACGCACAAATTCAGCCAGATAGTTTGACACACTCGCTCGGATCAAGCCAATATCATTCGTTATGCGAGCGATCAGCTCCCCACTGCGCATTTTATTGAAAAATTCCATCTCTAATTTCAAGAGATGCCCTAACATTTGATCGCGAATCTTTCTGACAATATCCAAACCAATATAACTCATAAAATACGTCTGGATATACATCCCTAAGCTTTTTCCTAGATAGGCAGCGACAACCAAAAATGGCAATATCACCAGCATTTGCGTGTCTTTTTTGATAAAAATATCATCCAAAACCGGCTTGACCAAATAAGTGCCCCAAGCCGTGCAAACAGCGGTGAGGATCGTTGCTAAAAACGCAATAAAAAAATAAACATAATAATCTCTAACATAAGGCAAAAATCTTCTCAAAAACCGCTTCATTGATCGACTTCATATCCGGCATCACCGATGGCTTCAATGATGGCTTTTTCACTAGCAGGGGCCTGGAAGCTAACGCTAACGATTTTTTGGTCCAAATCGACATCGATATGGCTGACCCCATCAATTTCCCCGATAAATTTTTCTATCTTATCAACACAATGAGAACAACTCATCCCAAGAACACGAAATTCTTTTTGCATTTTTACTCCTTGAATCTAAAACCTCTTAGCCTTTGGGCATTAAAAACAACGCTAAGGCTACTCAAACTCATCGCCAAAGAAGCGATCATTGGGTTGAGTAAAATGCCCGCCCCATAGGCAACCCCACAGGCTAAGGGTATGGAAACCACATTATAGCAAAAAGCCCAGAATAGATTTTCTTTGATATTTTTTATCGTTGCACGGCTCAGAGAAATCGCATTAATGACCGATCGGATATCATCGTTAAATGCGACAATATCACTCGCTTGGATACTCACATCGCTCCCTTTTCCCATCGCTAGGGAAATATCAGCCAAAGCCAACGCAGGGGCGTCATTCATCCCATCGCCTACCATCATCACGATTTCGTTTTGATTTTTTAGGGATTGGATTTTTTCGAGCTTGTCATTGGGCTTAGCGTGTGCGATCGCCTCATCGACTTCAAGCTCATCAGCGATTGTCTGGACATTAGACATTTTATCGCCACTCAAAAGGATGGTTTTTAGCCCCATCGCCTTGATGGTAGCGATGGTTTTTTTGGTATGGGGTTTGAGGGCGTCTTTGAGGATGATAGCACCCAAAAGCCTGTCTTGGTTTTTTGTATCTTGAGTTGTCATTTCTGTGGTCCCAGTTTCGCCCACCAAAACAACGATACCATCGGTTTGGGTAATTCTAGCAACCTGATGGGAAACAGCGGGGTTTTCAAAACAAAAACTTTCTTCATTGCCAAGCTTGATACGTTTTTGCCCGATCGTAGCTGTGATACCATAGCCTGATTTTGCCTCAAAATCTTTGCCAACCTCAGGCTCGATATGGTGTTCCTTAGCGTATTTGACGATGGATTTGGCGATGATATGCTCGCTACCGAGTTCCACACCACTTGCAAGTGCGATGATGTCTTCTTTGGTTTTGCTCGTATCAAAAACCACGATCTCATCTAGCACGGGCGCACCAACACTCAAGGTGCCAGTTTTATCAAACACCACCGCAGTAACTTTCTGGGTATTTTCTAGTGATTTGGCATTTTTGAAAAATATACCCCCATCAGCTGCCCTACCGCCCCCTACCATAATCGCCATTGGTGTAGCAAGACCCAATGCGCACGGGCAAGAAATCACCAACACCGAAACAAAAATCTCTAAAGCAAAACCAAAATCCCCAAGTTGCCCCCACCAAAAAATCCCTGCTAATGTTGCAATAATCATCACGATAGGCACAAAAATTGCCGAAACCCTATCAGCAATCCTAGCAATGGGTGCTTTGCTCCCTTGAGCATTTTCAATCATCTCAATAATCCTATAAAGCGTGCTGTCTTTGCTTGATTTTAAAGCCCGCATCAAAAACGCCCTATCGGTGTTGATAGTCCCAGAATACACCGCTTGACCCAAACGCTTCCATACCGGCAACGCTTCACCCGTTAGCATTGATTCATCGATATTCGCCTCACCTTGCGTGATGATCCCATCAACAGGGATATGGCTTCCGGGAAGCACCTTGATAATATCCCCTGCGACAATCGTATCGCTTGGGATTTCTAATACCTCATCCCCTTTTGCGCCATTTCCTTTGGTGGCTTGAATTTTTAAAGCCGTTTGACTCACACAAGACACGAGGCGTTTTATCGCATCGTTTGAACGAATTTTTGAACGCTCTTCAATCATCTTGCCGAGCAACACAAAAACAATAATCACACACACGCTCTCAAAATAAAACCCATCATAATGCCTAGTGCTAACCCCATCTACCCCGATAAATAGCTTGATAAGCAAATACAGGCTATAAATAAACGCACTGCCGGTGCCGATAGTGATGAGGGTGTCCATATTGGGATGTCTGCCTATAAGCGTGCCTATACCCCTAAAATAAAAATCACGCCCCATATGCATTACCACCAGCGTAAAAAGCAACTGCAAAACCCCATTGGTTTTGGGGTCTTGCAAAATTTCTGGGACCAGATGGGGAAAAAACATCGCAAACATCGATAAATAAAGAACCCCGAGCGTAAAAACAATCGAGAAAATCACTTTTATTTTGGGGGTCAAAAATGACGATGAAAATGGCAGGAACAAAAATGGCAAAAATCCTTTTTTTGCTTGGGGTGAGTTTGTAAATCGGGTTTGTAAATCTTGTGGATTCTCTCGATTTTCCCCATTCCATCGATTTTCTGGCAGCAGGCTTGCGGCATAGCCCATCTTGGCAATATGAGCAAACACATCTTCTAAACTGCCTTGTGTCTCATCATAAGTGATTTTTGCCGTTTTTGAAAGGAGATTTACCTCGATACTACAAACAAATTCCTTTCGCCCCACTGCCCGCTCAATACCACTAGAACACGCCGCACAGCTCATCCCCTCGATAATAAATCTCTCCGTTTTCATCATCACCCCATTTTTGCTTTTTGGCTTCACAGCCAAGATTTAGTTTAGGTATTTTCCTTAGGAGATGATTTTAGCAAATCTTTCATACTCAAATAACTATTGAGGGCAGATACATACGCTTTTGCTGTGGCACTCATCGTATCAAGATCAATGCCGTGTCCCATAATCGCAGGTTTATTCGCTTCAAACACCACCCGCACGACCACCTTTGCTAATGCGTCTTTCCCACTACTGACAGATTCGACCTGATAATCTTTGAGATTGCCTGTGATTCCTGTGATACGATCGATACTTTTGAGGATACTATCGACACTGCCATTACCCAACGCACAATCGCTATAGGCAACGCCATCTTTGGTGATACTCACAACCGCACAATATTTACCTGCAGAACTCGCACTGATTTGGGTGAGCTCAAGGGCAAAAACTTGCGGTATATGCGTGGTTTCTTCGTTTAAAATCGCACGAATATCATCATCAAAGACTTGTTTTTTGCTATCACAAAGGACCTTAAACCTCTCAAATGCCTTGTTGAGCTCCTCATCATCTACGCTAAATCCTAGCGATTTTATCTTATCCCTAAAGGCCGCTCTGCCTGAATGCTTGCCAAGCACCAATGTGTTATTTTGGATAATCCCCACATCAGCAGGCTTGATGATCTCATAGGTTTGGGGATTTTTGAGCATACCATCTTGATGGATACCGCTTTCGTGAGCAAAGGCATTTTGCCCTACGATAGCTTTATTTGGCTGGGGTTTGATACCGGTAACATCAGCTACAAGCTTGGAGGTCGGGTAGATTTCTTGGGTTGTGATCCTTGTATCCAAGCCATTAAAAAGCTCTTTTCTGGTTTTTAAAATCATCACCACTTCTTCAAGTGCGGTATTGCCCCCACGCTCCCCTAGTGCATTGATGGTGCATTCAACCTGCCTCGCACCATTTTGAACCCCAGCGATGGAATTTGCCACTGCCAAGCCCAAATCATCGTGGCAATGCACGGACAAAACAATGCCTTGTTGGGTCAAATACGAAAATTCAGCGATGATTTTTCCCATTTCTTCTGGCAAAGCATAGCCAACGGTATCGGGGAGATTTAGCGTGGTTGCCCCAGCCTCGACTACGGCAGTAAGGATTTCTTTCAAAAAGCCCATATCACTCCGTGAAGCGTCCTCACAGCTAAACTGGATATCGCTCGCTAATGTCTTGGCATAAGCGATGGCATTCACCGCACGTTTGATAACCTCATCAGGCTTCATTTTTAGCTTGTATTCCATATGGATATTAGAAGTAGCGATAAAAATATGAAGCCGTTTGGATTGAGCGGATTTGAGGGCTTGGGCTGCACTCCAAATGTCTTTTTCAACCGCACGGCACAAAGAACAAATCGTGCTTGTTTTTATGACTTGTGAAATCCTCTCAATCGCTTCAAAATCTCCCGGGCTCGAAGCGGCAAACCCCGCTTCAATCACATCAACGCCCAATCTCTCAAGTTGTTTGGCGACTTTTATCTTTTCTTCGATATTCATCGAAGCACCCGGGCTTTGCTCGCCATCTCGCAATGTGGTATCAAAAATCTTAATCATTTCAGACATTAGTTATCCTTTAGTTTATTTTTTATGGTGAATATAGGTAATTTATTGGGTATAAGGGTGAGGCTACTAAAAGCCCAGAAGGAGGGTGGAGTGAATTTTCTTGCTACAATGATACGTGATTTGCATACAGATTCTCATTGATTTGCCTTGTTTTGGACTCACTCCTAGATTTTTCAAGTGTATCTTTTATTTTCTTAAATACGGCTTTGATTTAAGATGAATAATTTTAAATTTTTTTAACAAACATTTTGCCAATCAAAAATAACCAACGCAAAATCCCATAAAGGGCATAAAATGTCATACAAATACTTAAAACCTCGCGAGGTCTGAGGAACGCAATCGCTAGAAAAATCAAAAGTATCACGAAAGATTTCAGATTCCATTTGATTTTTTTAAAGCTCGGGTAGCGGATATTGCTCACCATCAAGATACTCAAAACAAAGGTGGCTATGAGTATCACATAGCCGTATTCCACACCAAAAATGCCATACTGGATGTCAATGAGTATCCACAACACGACCAAAACAGCTGCTGATGGGATAGGCAAGCCGATAAAAGAGTTTGGTTCCGCATCGGGGGTGGCGATATTAAATCGTGCCAATCGGATCGCACCAAAAATAACAAACAAAGCCGACACGATAACGCCATACCTGCCATATTCCCCACCGATATAAAAATACAATAACATCGCAGGGGCAACACCAAAAGCAATGACATCTGCAAGCGAATCAAACTCCACGCCAAACTTGCTGGTGGTGCGTGTCATCCTCGCTACTCGCCCATCAAGCCCATCTAAAACCATCGAAGCTATAATCAACCAACAAGACCACTCAAACATCGCATTGGAAGAAAACATAATACTCACAACGCCCAAAAAAATGCTCCCAGCCGTAAAGAGGTTTGGGAGTGCGTATAACGGGTTGATATTCATTTGATATATCCTATTAAAGTTTGTCCGCCTTTGATTTTATCACCAATATTGACCTTGATGTCCAAAAGCTTTGCGGGGAATCGAAGCTCCAAGCGACCCAGCTTCATAAAGCCCATCCGATCATTGATGGTGCAATGGGTTTTTTCATAAAACGTTGCTGAAGAAAATATTTCAGGAAAAAGCTCCATTTCAAAACAATGCTGGGCTTGAGAAGAAAAGGTTATCTTTGTATTGAGGGCATTTTTGAGTTCTTCTTGGCAATATCTCAAAAAAAGCCCACTTTTTTTGCAAACCTCATAGCTCACAATATCGCTAGGCGCTCTGATAATCCCCACATCGAGCCAATCGACTGCAATACAAATATGTAACCTATCAGCGTGTGCAGAAATTTTCTCGATCTTACCATCAATAGGGGCCAACACGATGGGGTTAAACCTATCATCGGGAAGTCTTTCGGGATTTCTAAATGCAAAAAGCCACAAAAGTAGGCATAAAAAAGACAAAAAGATCAGCAATCCCCAGTCCAACCATAAAAAAACCAAAAACAAAACCAAAAGGACGATTGCTCCCTTATAGCCCTCTTTTGCGATGATTTGCGTGCTTGTCATTTTTTAGTTCTCTTCAATATTGACCAATCTTGTAGGTAGATTGTTGTGGGTTTCATAATCAGCGATGATTTCTCGCACCCTCGCCCCATCAATAACTTCTTTTTCAAATAATTCTTGGACCATTTTTTCGATAGCTTCTTGATAATCACTCAACGTTTGCTTGACGTGAATGTAGCGCTCATCGAGTGTTTTTTTGATGAAATTATCCATATTTTCAGCTGTTTTTTCGCTAAATTCGCGCGCACTCCCCAAGCCCCCACCAAGAAACGCATTTCTTGGCTTTTCTAAAACCATCAAACCGCTTACATCTGTCATCCCATAATAGCTCACCATTGATTTGATAATATCTGTCGCCCGCTCCAAATCATTGCTTGCCCCTGTGGAGATTTCACCCAAAAAGACTTCTTCTGCGGCACGACCACCGAGCAAAACGTCGATTTCAGCAATGAGTTCGTGTTTTTGCATTAGGTATTTGTTTTCTTCGGGGGTATTGAGGGTATAGCCTAGTGCTGCCATCCCTCGTGGGATGATAGAAACTTTATTCACCCGAGCAGAACCCTCTGTCATTTCCGAGATCACAGCGTGCCCGCTTTCGTGATAAGCGACAATCTTTTTTTCTTTGGGCGAAATACGGCGAGACTTTTTCTCTAATCCTGCAATGCCCCGCTCAACGGCTTCTTTGAGATGTTTTTGGCTGACTTCTTTTTGATTAGCTCTCCCAGCAAGGAGTGCTGCTTCATTGATAATATTTGCCAAATCCGCACCCGCAAGCCCGGCAGTGAGCTTGGCAATCTCTTGTAAATCGACATCACGGGCTAGTTTTACCGATTTGATATGGACCTTTAAAATCTCGACCCTGCCGTTAAAATCAGGTTTATCGACCAAAACTTGCCTGTCAAATCGCCCCGGTCTTAGCAACGCAGGATCAAGGACTTCGGGTCGATTAGTCGCAGCCAGCACGATGACAGGGGCGTTTTCTGAACCAAATCCATCCATTTCAGCCAAAAGCTGGTTGAGCGTTTGCTCCCGCTCATCATTCCCGCTAATCATCCCACCGGCAGCCCGAGATTTTCCAATCGCATCAATCTCATCGATGAATATAATGCTGGGGGCTTCTTTTTTTGCCATTTCAAACAAATCCCGCACCCGACTTGCCCCAAGCCCGACAAACATCTCAATAAAACTACTCCCACTCATTGAAAAAAACGGCACATTCGCCTCGCCTGCCACAGCTTTTGCCAAGAGCGTTTTACCGGTGCCCGGAGGCCCTACGAGCAAAACACCTTTGGGGATTTTTGCTCCCAAAGAAGCGTATCTATCGGGGTATTTGAGAAAATCCACAATCTCAACAACCTCTTCTTTTGCTTCTTCATTGCCTGCCATATCATCAAATTTGACCTTTGGTTTCTCTGCATTCACGAGCTTTTTGGAGCTTCCCATCCCAAAAAAACCCCCGCCCATATTTTTTTGCATCCGATTTGCCATAAACATCCACAATCCCAAGATGATAAAGACCGGAAGCAACCAACTCAAGATCTCTGTAAAGAAATTCGACTCGCTAAACCCACTATATTCGATTTTTTGATCATCGAGCAATGGCACTAAGGATGGGTCAGCGACCTTTTTGGCAACATAGATTATTTTTTGCCCATTTGCCCCTTTCCCGACGGCTTTTACAAGGGTTTGCCCGATACTTACAGAGCTGACTTCTTTGTCTTTGATGAGCTGTTTAAAATCATAATAATTAATATTTTTTGTGCTACTAGCCCCAAAACGATCTGCTAATCCGCCATCTTCAGGACTCATAATACGAAAAGCAATCAACGCAACCACGACAAAGATAATAAACAATACCACGGGATTTTGATTGAATGGTTTTTTATTGTTTGGATTATTGGGATTTTGGTTGTTGTTTTGTGCCATCTTTTCCTCGTTTTTTGAATTTTAGGGTCAATTATATTATTTTTGAGTAAGTTTTACCCCTACCCACTCATCAAGATGTAAAATCTCTAGCACCTCAAAATCTGTGAATGTCTCCAAAACAGAGGATTCATAATCCTCTAAAATACCCGATAAAATCAAGACGGAATGAGGCTTTAAGGCGTGAAGAAAATCCTGATGGAGCAGTTTAAGCACATCTGCAAGGATATTGGCAATAATGAGGTCATATTTTTGTGGGGCTTGCTGGATAGACCCCTCCCAAATCTTATCAACTTCCAAAGCATTGAGTGCAAAATTTTTCTGGCTTTCTTTCACGGCTAACACATCGGTATCACACATTTGCACCCTCGCCCCTAGCTTTTTAGCAGCGATGGATAATATCCCGCTCCCACAGCCCACATCCAAGACATCCTTGCCTGATAAATCCATCTCTGAAAGCATTTGCAAACACATCGCTGTGCTAGCGTGATGCCCTGAACCAAAAGCCAATGCGGGGTCGATCAAAATATCTATGACTTTTTGGGGATTTTTGGCTTCTCCTAGATTTTGCGTTTGATGGGATTTTTGCACCGCTTCCCCGCACGCCCCATTGGCTAGTTCATCAGGCGTCTTTGGTGGCTCACACCAGCTCGGGCGGATATAAAACCTCCCGCACCAAATCGGGGTGATACTCGCTTGGTAGTTTTGTATCCAGTCTTGATTTTTGCAAATCTTGCTTTCATAGGCAACGCCGATGTTTTGGTTTAGTCTGGTTGATAATTGCGAACAAAAGTCTTTTAAAGCCGGGATCAAACTATCTTCTGGACTGCTAGAGCCATAAACAATCAAAGCTTTTTTGGGGGAAGGGATTTGAGAAATATTAAGATAAATGGGGTTATCAAGAATTTTTGAAACATCTGAATGAATATCCCTCTCCTCGATCGCATCTTGGGTGATTTCAATCAAAAAATCAGCAAATACCTCATCGCAATCACTCGGGATAATAAGCGTTTCAAAATAATGCTCCTGCATAAAAACCTTTAGTCATTTCTTTTAGTCATTCGTGCCTAAAACCACTTCAAGCTTTTCTTTCAAAACTTGGGGGGTGAAAGGCTTGACGATATAGTTATTCACACCCGCTTTGAGTGCGGTGATAACTTCTGCCTTGCCCCCCTCAGTTGTAACCATAATAATAGGAATATCTGTGTATCGCTTATCTGCACGCACTTTTTTGACAAGCTCAAGCCCGTTCATTTCAGGCATATTCCAATCAGTTATCAAGACTTTGATATCTTCAACACTATCTAAGAGACCCCAAGCTTCCACCCCGTGCTCAGCCTCTAAAATATCTTCATAGCCCAATCGCTGAAGCGTATTTTTTATAATCCTTCTCATTGTGGAACTATCATCTACTACCAGCAATTTCAATTTCTACTCCTCGAAAAATAAATATACAATTTGCTATCATACTTCAATTAATATTTTCTCTTAGTGAAGACTTTTGGAATCATAACATAGTTCCCATCATAAATCGCTAAGAAATTCTAAAACCATTCATACAAATCGTTTTAATACCCATCCCAAATCGACCTGCCCCTCATAATACGCTTTCCCGATGATAACCCCGCCACACATAGCATTATCTTTCAACCCTTGCTCTAAAGCATACAAATCATTTTTGTCTTTGAATCCCCCGCTAGCGATACAAAAACACCCGCTATGTTTTGCCATCTGCAACGTCCATTCGACATTGATACCACTAAGTGCGCCATCTCTGCTAATATCGGTGCAAATGATCGCATCAATATCGCTATTTTGAAACATTTCTGCTAGTTCTAGATCTTTTATTTCTCCTGTTTTTGCCCAGCCATCGACAGCAACTTTGCCATTTTTAGAATCAATCCCCACAGCGATTTTGTATTTTTTTGCCATTTCTTTGACAAATGCGGGATTTTTCATCGCTACTGAGCCTAAAATCAAGCGATCAATACCCATATCGGTATATGTTTTTATCGTGTCTTCATCGCGTATTCCCCCACCAAGCTGGATTTTGAGCTGGCAGGTTTTGGCAATGTTCTCAATGACGGCGAGATTTTTGGGCTTCCCACAAAATGCCCCGTCCAAATCCACGATATGCACCCACTTTGCGCCCAAATCCTCAAATTTTTTGGCAAATTCGCTGGCTTCTCCATAGATTTTTGCACTTGCCATCTCGCCTTGAAATAGCCTCACAGCCTTGCCCTCTTTGAGATCGATTGCTGGGAATATCTCTAACATCGCATAAATCCTTTTTGTTTTTTGAATTAATGATAAATTTTACCACAAACAAATCCGCCAAACCACGCAAGATTCCCAAGTGCAATTTTCGCAGGGATTATGATAAAATTACCCGATTACGAATAATGGTCCAATCTCTTGGAATTTGAAAACGGGGCTTGATGATGAAAAAATTGCTGGATTGTTTTGAGTATTTGAAACGCTACCATATTGATGTGCTTGATACCATATCCATTATTTTAGAACTCTTTATCCTCAAAACCCAAAATCCCACAGCCCTCGCCCATCTCATCGAAAAAGATACAAAAAAAAATCTGCTTTATAATGAGCTACAAACCTTGATCCAAAACCTCATCAAGCCTTCTTTTTATGTCAAAATCAATCCCAATGCCAATATCTCAAAAATCCTCAAAATCATCCATCAAGCCCCGCTAGACAACCATATCATCGAGCAATTTCTCCACACCATCACCCAAAAAAAAACCGCCAACAAGCTCTATTATTATTCCACCCCCTCGGAGGTCAATCAACTCTTGATTTCTCTTTTGGATATTGCCCCCGGTGATGAGATATACAATCCCTGCTATGGGATTGGGAGCGTGTTTTTAAGCATAGGCAACACAACAAAAGCAATCAAACTCTATGGGGAAGAACTCGATGAAAAGCTCTCAAATATCGCCCATCTCATCGCCCAACTCGCCCAAATCAAAGACACCAAACTTTATGTCAATGACATCTTGAAACAACCGATTTTCAAAACAAAAAATGGTTTTGAAAAATTCGACAAAGTCCTATGCAATCCCCCGCTATACGCTCATATGGGCATTGAATACCTCAAAGAAGACGAACGCTTTGGCAAGATGGGGATCTTGGTAAAAAACTATCCCGAACTGGTGTTTTTGACCCACGCCCTCGCCCACCTAAAAAAAAGAGGCGTGTTTATCATCCGCAATCAGACACTCCAAAAATCTTCCTTAGAAGAAAAGCTCCGTGAGCGCCTCTGCAAAGAAAAAATGATCGAAGCGATCATTGAGCTACCCAAAAACATCTTCCCTCACCAAAATCACGAATTTTCTATCCTCGTGATTTCGCCAAATAACGAGGATATTTTGCATATCAATGCCAACAATGAATATTTTTATCAAAAAGATGGCAAATACAATCGGCTCGTGCATACTGAAGAACTCGCAAATATTTTCAAGAAAAAACTCCAAACACCCTATTCGACACTCACGCCACTTTCAAATATCCAAATCCACGACTTGCGCGCACAAAGCTATGTCAATAGAAATCTCCCCCCAAGGCATACTTTCACCCTCAAATCCCTAGATGTAGAGATTTTTCGCGGGCAACGCGTCTATGGTAGCCCAAAAGATGAACCTATCGAGTATTACGATGTAGGTATTGCAGATTTTAAACCCTATGGGATGACGCAAACTTTTGAAAACAAAAAAAATCGTGGCGACAAAGCAAAAATCAAAAAATACGCCTTGCATTCTTATGATATTTTGCTCTCTCTTAGGGGTGTCTCACCCAAAATCGCCCTACTTGGCGAGCTTAAAAGCTGTTGTGTTGCCAACGCTGGTATCATCACACTGCGAGCAAAAAACAAATCAATGGCGATCGGGCTTTATTGCTATTTTTTCCGCACCGATGGGGAAAACGCCCTCAAAAAAATCTACGAACAAAGCGGGGAAAACACCGTTAATATCGAAAATCTCTACCAACTCAATATCCCCAAAGACTATGACAAACACGCCAAAAAAATATTCAGCGTGCTTGAAAAATTAGGCAATGACCTCCAAGCCATCGAAGACAAAATAAAAGTTCTAAAGGAATCTTAATGACAACTATCCCATCGGATTTAAAAAACATTGCTTATGGAAAAAATGTCTCCATCATCACCCCGTGCAATCTCTATGGTTGCACGCTAGGCGATAATGTCTTTATCGGGCCGTTTGTAGAAATCCAAAAAGACGTTACTATCGGGGAAAATACCCGTATCCAAAGCCATAGTTTTATCTGTTCGCTTGTAACCATTGGCAAAGACTGCTTCATCGCTCACGGCGTGATGTTTATTAATGATTTGTTTGAAAAAGGACACCCATCACTGAGCGAGGCAGAATGGAAAAGCACGCATATTGGTAATAATGTCTCTATCGGGAGCAATGCGACGATTTTGCCAGTAAAAATCTGTGATAATGTCGTGATTGGTGCTGGGAGTGTCGTTACCAAAGATATCACACAAGCGGGTATCTATGCGGGCAATCCTGCCAAAAAACTCCGCCCGCTAAAAAAACCCCGCCGTTTCAAAAGACTTTAGCGGTGGATGTTGGTATCATTGGTTACGGGTATTGGGGGATCAATATCGCCAAAAGCCTCGATAAAAACCCGCATTTTAATATCAAAACTATTTTTGATGCGGACATTGAGCGCATAAACGAAGCCAAAAAACATTATGCTTTCACGCCCTATGCGAGCTTTGAAGAGATTCTTTTGGATACAAATATCCAAGCCCTTTTTATCATCACCCCACCCCATACGCATTATGCCCTCACCAAACGCGCATTGTTAGCTGGCAAACACGTATTTGTCGAAAAGCCCCTGACTACGAATATCCAAGAGGCTTACGAACTCTATGAGCTTGCGGAGAAACACGGGCGTGTCCTGCATTGTGATCACACGTTTTTATACTCCCCTGCGATCAAATGGCTCAAGGGACATATCGCTTCATTTGGCGATATTGTCTATATCAACTCCAGACGTATCAATCTAGGGCTTTTCCAAAGCAGTGTCGATGTCATCTGGGATCTTGCGATCCACGATCTTTCTATCATCGATTATCTCATCACGCTTGATATCAAAAAATCAAAAACATTTACCAAAAAATACCGCAACTACCCCAATGACGCCCTGGCTAATATCAATTTGGAACTCCATAATGGCATTGTTATCACGATCAATGTTTCTTGGCTCTCTCCTATCAAGGTGCGGGAAATGATTATCGGCGGGGAACAAAAAACGGCGATTTATGATGATACCAAACGCGATAAAATCACGCTTTTTGACACGGGCGTTATCATCAAGGATGAGTTTGACAAAAACAGCCTCTATGAAAAAATGGTCGAATACAAACTCGGCAAAGAAGAAAAACCTGTTTTAGAAAATTTTATGGCATTGGACGCTTCCATCAATACGTTTTTGAAACATATCCAAGACAAAACGCCCAACAAAGCCCAAAAAGAACACGTCCTCCGAGTGATCCAAGCCCTTGAAATCATCTCGAAGTCGTGATTTTGTATTGAGGTTTTATGCAAGCCCTCAAAACCCATCAAATACCGCCCTCACTCCCAGTTTGCCCCCACGCTAGCATAAAAATACCTGCCTTTGAGGTTGTGTGGATTATAAAGGGGTGCATATCCCCATATCTGGGCGTTAAAATATTTACTCCAATAGATTTTTACCCCAGCTGCTGAACCGATAATAAAACCCGAATCTTCTAGCCCATCATTGCGACTTCTATCAATGCCACTCGTGTATCCCATATCCAACCCCAATGATGGCACAAACGTGAGTTTAAAGACGCTTGGTAGGTAGTAGGTCCAATCATTGCGATTCAAAACGCCTATCTCGCCACTTAGCACCGAGCTATCAAATCCCCGCACACTATAAATCCCTCCCAAGCCAAATTTTTCACTCGCATAAAGGTGCGTCCGTGATATTTGGGTTTTGACAAAGCCACTGTAAGCAAAATTTTGATCCCAAAGCCTCAATGGCACGCTCGTATAGACATCAATAGTGGGAAGTGTATAAAAGAAATTGGGTGCAGATTTCACATTATTGTTTGGAAAATTTTTCATTGAACCTAGCCATTTGACACCTTGTTTGACGCCTATACTCACGCTAATGGAGGCATTTTTGATATATCTGGAATAATTGATGTTGGCATAAATATTGGTGAGATTTCTATTTTGAACGATGAGTGCGATGTTTTCAAGATAGTTTTGCGCCCATCGCTTACCCAGCCCAAAATTGAAGTTGAGACTATTGAGATTATCCAGATAAACCAAAACGCTCCCTTTGATATCCAGATTCGCCCCATAGCCGTTGTAAGAGAATGTTTTTTGCCCGATGGAGAGCTTTTGGGCGTAGTGTGCATACGAGCCACTCACTGAGAGCAAAAACCGCCTCCAAGGGATACTAAAATCGCTTGAAACATAAATACTATGGGCTTGAGACATATCAGGGGTGAAAACGGCGTAGGTATGGAAAGATTCAGCCAAAGAGAGAAGATTTTCAAGCCCAAACTGCAAAGAGGTCTGATAAATGCCTGTGCTAAGAGATCCTGCATTATCCGCACTGATGGAAGCATAAATAGGCAAGGCGGGCTGGGGATTTTCGATAGAGATTTTGGATTCTTGGGGCTTATCAGGCAAACTAGCTGGCATAGGCAAGATCTCGACAACAGGTTGGTTGGTTTTGAGGCGTTTGAAGTTATACAATCCCCTCTCAATGGGCTTGATCGATAAAATATCCCCGATGTTGATCGCATAATCTTTGCCCCAAAGCCAACCTGCCTGTTTCCCTTGGACCTCTATCGCCCCTACGATGGTGGTTTGTAGGGTGATGATGAGTTGCTTGCTCCTAAGGTCTTGGGGGGTGATACCAAATTCTGTCGTGATGTAGCCTTTTTTGAGCGAGGCGAGTTTGAGGGCATTGAGGAGATGGGTTATTTTTTCTTTATCAAGGCATTGGTGCGAATAGGTAGCAAGGATTGGCGAGAGAAATAAAAACGTCTTTTTGACCCCAGCTACTAGCGATGAGACATTTGGGACAAGCAAAATCTCATCAATATCAAAACAATTTTTTTCTGGCGTGATGGGATTGGGTGCTGGTGTGATGGCTATTTCCTTGCCAGCAAGGGGGAGATACCAAAAAAATGCCATAATCAAAGCGATTATTTTTACTCGGTTTGTTTTTTGCAAACAAATCGCAAGGCCACTCCCACTAGTTGAATCAGTATTTGCTTCTGAAGTTATCATCTTGTCTCCAAGCAGGCTTGGGTGTTTTAACGTTTTGCAAATTAACAAAAATTTTTCTTATATTTTGACATTTTAGTGAAATAAGCAGACAAAGCAAATTAAAAAAATCCTTTGTTTTATTTTTATTTTTTTCGGGTGGGTGGGTTTAAATCCCCCTGACCTGCTCCCTTAGCAGATAAGGTGAAAAGACATAGCAGGCTTTGGTTTGCTAGTAATTCTTGAACTGCTAGCCTTTGTCGCATTTGTGTGGCTTTAAAAAATTCGCAATCAAGGTTGCAGAAAACCACTATTTGCAATTGATTCACATTGCAAATCTGAAACTACTGCGAGCAACAACCCATTGTCCCGTAGGCTATGCCCTAACGGGCATAAACGCCTCGGTGTGCGAGCCTAAAGCATTCTTGCCCATCTTTTTTATGCTTATTTTATTGCCATTTTAAAACCCTTTATATCTTAAAAGATTTATTTTTATATCATAGCAAAATATATTTTATATTTATTGATAACTTTATACACGATTTAAGAATCATTAAGGCAAAATTATTCAAAAATATTGGCAGAAGATAATATGAAAAAAATATTTGATGGGCAGGCATTATTTTTTTATCATAACAATTCTCACTATCAAACCACTCACTATCCCCATCATTGCAAAAAACTTCACATCATTGCCAGGCTTTTTGCTTCTTTTTTCTTTTCTGCCCTCTTTGCCTTGTTGCTACTTTTTCCCCTCTGTTTGAATGCCACTGATGAGATGATAACACCCCCAACCCAAGAAAATCTCTCTCATCACAACCTTGAAAACCAATCCAAACAAATCCCTAGTCTGCCCCCTCAAGCCTCTATGTCCCCAGCTATCACCATTGATACTTCCGCTCCAATCAATGCCCCTAGCCTCGATGTGGCTAACAATGGCACTCCCATCATTAATATCGTTGCCCCCAATGCTTTTGGGATTTCTGATAACCATTACATCGATTTCAATGTCAAACAAGAGGGGCTTATCTTGAATAACTCCCTTGATCCCATCACGCCCACAGAGCTTGGCGGGCTTATCAGCTCCAATCCCCATTTTAAAGATCAAGAAGCTAATTTAATCCTCAATCAAGTCACTTCCACGCATACTTCAGAACTCTTGGGGCTTTTAGAGATTGCAGGGAAAGAAGCTGGTCTCATCATTGCCAATCCCAATGGAATCACCTGTGCGGGTTGTGGCTTTATCAATACTTCCAATCTCACCCTTACCACAGGGATTATCTCTTGGGATACCAACACAGAAAATCGTGTTTTTGATAGCCAACATAACACTCCCCCATCATTAGAACTACCTAGCAATCCCACCCTTGCTCTCAAAGATTCCATTGCCTCTTTGAATGAACGCTTAAAAATAATGGTCCAAAGAGGGCATATTGCTATTGAAACCTTAGATACACGCAACATCGACACCCTTAATCTCCTATCAGAAACCTTAAAGATTGACAAAGCCCTCTTTGCCAATAAGCTCAATATCATTTTAGGTGCGAACCAAATCGGGCTAAATATTAATGAAAATCCTGCCATTTTGCTGTATGAACCTATCACAATCAAAGACAACCCACCCCCTCAAGAAGCCTCTGAACCCAGCACACAAACCCAAACCCTCTTTGCTCTGGATGTGGCGTATTTGGGTGGGGTTTATGCTAAAAGTATTTATCTAATAAATTCTCAAGCCACAGCGTCTATTTATAATGCTGGCGTGATGGCAACCTTTCCCTCAAAAGAAGCATTTGATGGGGGATTTACCATCAATACAGCAGGCAAGATCATCATCGCTACTCCAAACACAGAGCCAACACCATCACTAGCATTGCCCCAGACTTCCCCAAAAGATTCCAAGCAAGCTAGCCAGCCAAATCTTTCAAGCCCTCCCCATATGGGATTTTATTCAAGCAACACGCTAGATATGCAAGCTTTAGCCTTACAAAATAATGGGACTATCTATTCGCATAATACCCAAAGCCTAAATATTAAAGATATGCTTGTCAATACTGGCGTTATGGATTCTAACACTGATTTATTGATTCAAACCTCTAAGCTCCTAAATCAAAACGCCTATATCCACGCCAAAGATATCATCATCAACGCCCAAACGCTCCATAATCAAGACAAAGCCAATATCTTAGGCGATAATCTTGTCATAAACGCCTCGAAGCTAGAAAATATCTATGCGTTGCTAGGGGCAAAAAATTCTTTGGCGATTGTTGCTACTAATATAGAAAATATCGCCAACATTCAAACCCAAAGCGAGCTTGTCGCAAGAGAACACATCACGCAGGGAAATTGGCAAGGTTATGATAAGGCGAGGTCCTCACATCGTTTCTACTTTTTTAACCCAGCAATTTATTATCTACACAATGGGGATAAAGACTTTGAGCGCACCACCTATGAAGACAAACTGATCCTTTCTAGCTACAAGCCTTCAATGATAATCAGCGGGGATTTGCTAGCTATTCAAGCAACATCTTTAAAAAATCAAGGGGGTTCTCTCATTGCCCCTCGCACCGATTTACATATCGATGATATGCAAAATAACCTCCCACAAGCCAAAAAGACAATCATTCAAACAGGCAGGCAAGCAGGCTTTCAAAATTATAGCTATGAGACTACAGAATGCAAGGGTTGGGGCGATCACCTTACATTTTGTATTCACCAGACAAAAGTTACCAAGCATTCCACCCGCTTTGAAGTCTTTGACTACCGCCCCGCCAAACAGATTTCTGATATAGATCTTAAATTCCCCAGCGTTGCAGAAAGCCTAGAAACCTTGCTAAACAAACCCGACGTGATGGGTGAGACCATCAGCGGGAATATCGCCCCCGCTGTGATGGCAATGCCTATCGCCCCCCGCCACAGAAGTAACCAAAGCCCATCAACTAGCAATCCCACGCCGATTGCCAATGCTTCGAATGAATCTATGGCATCATTTTTGCATTCTGCTTATTTGTATGAGCGTTTTAAACATCGCAGTGCTTTAAGCCAAGCCATCTTTTTGACCCGCTTAGAAGCGATGGATTCCAAACTCGCAAGTGATTTTTATAACTCGGATTTATTCTTAAAAAACACGCTCAATATCGAAGTTTTGAACGATTTTTTAGCCCGCCTAGAAAAAAACAATCTCGCCAACTCGCAGTTAGCTTCCTCGCACGCCTTGCCTGTTGCCTATGCTCTGCCATCTTGGGATAATGATTCCCCTATACATTCACGCAAGAATCCCCACCTTGATACACCTTTGGATACCATTTGGGATTTGAGTTCGGCTTATTTACCCGCTTCGTGGGATTTTAGCTTTCGAAGCCCCTTGGATAAAGAAGAAAACGCCGGTATCCTTGCAAACAATCTATATATGGAGAGCATTCGCTTTTTCAATCACTCCAAGATTACTTCAGAAAGCACATCGCTATACGCCAAAGATCTCTTGAGTAATCAAGGTAATATACAAAGCAAAACCCTATTACTTAGAAGCGATGGATTGCTCCATCATAGTGGGGCTATTTTCGCAGAAAATGCCCTCTTGAATGCTTCAGATATCACGATGGATTCTAAGATTTCAAGCACCCAAGCAAGCCATTCACAAAGTAGCCATTCCCAAGATACTATCGCTAAAACTGCCTCTATAAAAGCAAAAAATCTCACCCTAGAAGCCAAAGACAATCTTCACATCGCCCATTCACTCATCACTGCAAAAGATAAACTCCATCTCAAAGCAAAAAATATCCTTATAAGCACCCAAGAACTCCTAGAAACCTATCAAGATTCTTATCAAAGCATTTCAAGACAAAAACATCTGGGTGCGAAGCTAGAAGCTTCTGATATGATGATAGAAGCTAGCTCATCTATTAGCCTCAACACTGCCAAGCTCAAAGCCACCCAGAATGCCCATCTGCTTTCTGGCGGGGATTTAAATCTCTTAGCCTCAAACGATTTGACTACAAGTTTAAAAACACGCTATGAAAATGAAGCGGGGTTATTTGTTTCAAAAACCATCAAACACACCCAAGAAGAACTAAGCATAGAGGGCAAGGGAAATGACTTTGAAGCAAAAAATATCACCCTAGAAGCCAAAGGGAATATCCTTTCAATAGGTAGCCATTATAATGCTACAGAAGCCCTATATATCGCTACCCAAAAAGATTATCTTGAGATGGCTTCTACCAACAACCACAACAGCAAACAAACCACATCAGAAGAAGAAAGGCTCTTTGGCTTTACCCTCGATTCAAAAGAAACAACTAAGCAAGCAAGCCACCTCACCCACAACCATTCTGCCCTCAATGCCAAAGCTATCACGATACAAGCTCAAGGAAATGCCACGCTCAAAGGGGCAAATCTACTTGCCAAAGAAAATACGCTGATAGAAGCGGGTAGTTTCAAGCTTTTAGATGTCAAAGACACTAACTCTCAAAACTTAACCACCAAAAACAAATCTTTCTTTGGGCTGTTTCAAAAAGAATCTGGTGAGGATAACAAACAAAGCCTTGTAAAACCTAGCACGCTCATAGCTAATACGCTAAATATCACTACCCAAAAAGATATTAGCATTCAAGCCAGTAATATCACTACCCAAAAAGACGCCCGCTTATTATCAAAAGATGGGAATATCCAAATCCTCTCAGATACCAATAAAACCACGCAAACAAACCATTATGAGTCCAGAGATTTCAAGGGCTTTTCTCTGTCTCTTAAACAACGGCTGTCTTTGGGGGCAGATTTCAATTATCAAGAATCCAATCAATCCTCTCAAGACATCCAAAGTGTGGGTTCTCATCTAAATATTGGGGGAAATCTTATCTTGCAAGCCGGGCAAAGCTATCCTGACACAGCTAATACTGCCTCCCAAGCCCCTCATCAAAGCACGCATACTATTAATGTCATTGGCTCAACTCTGCAAGCCAAAAAAGATATGCAACTAAACGCTACAGCTATTAATATCCAAAGCGCTCAAAACACCCAAACCAAAGATACCCAAGACATACAAGGTATCCTTAATTTCTCACTAAATATTGGCAATGCCTATGCGGACACGTATTTTGCAGGCAAAGAACTCGCCCAAGCGGGTGCGGATTTATTAAAGGCTACCAAAGATTATCGCCATATAGAAAAACTCTATGAGCAAGGCAAAGCCAGCAAAAGTGCGCTTGATGATGCCAAAATTAATCTTGGCTTTGCCACCCTTAATGTCGGTAATGCCACCTTAGGGCTAAGCACATCTATTGCCAGTGCTGCTAGTGCAGCAGCCTCTTCGTATGGCACAGGATTTTATGCCTCTGCTTCTGTCTCGCTTTCTGGTGATGAAACGCTTACAAAAGAAACATCTATCACGCATAATGCTTCAATACTCCAAGCCAATAATATCTCTCTAAAAGCAAGGGGCAACATTAATCAAATAGGTTCCCATTCCCTTGCAAAAGAAAATCTTGTCTATGAAGCTAATGCTATTAATCTCCTTGCTTCAGAAAACACCACCCAAACAAGCCAAACCAATAAAGCCATTGATATGACTATGAGCTATGGGAGTAATGGTATCGGGGCTCGTATTGGTGGGGGCAAGCATAGAGCCACAGAGAGTAGTAGCACCTATGAGAATACCACATTAAATGCGAAACATATCGCAATCACTACCAACAAAGACCTTGTGCTCAAAGGAGCAAATGTATTCGCACAAGATGCCAGTATAAAGAGTGAGAATCTCCATATCATTTCTTTACAAGACACTACGACTAAAAAAGCCAATGGGGGCAGTGTGGGTATAGGGGTAGGGAATGCTAAGGGATTAGATGTTTCATTACAAAAAAGCACTACCGATAAAGAATGGGTAAGAGAGGCCTCTGGCATAGCTACCCAAGATAAACTAACCATACAAACCAAACATAAGACCCAATTAAAGGGAAGTTATCTTATTTCTAGCTCCAAAGAGCTTAGTTTAAACACCCAATCGCTTCATTTCAAAGATATCAACAACAAAAACAATCAAGACAGCATTGCTCTTAGTCTAGGGATTTCTGGAATGGGTGGGAGTGGCAGAAGCAGGAATAGTGGGAAAGATAACAATAATGGCAGTATAAATAATCCTAATCCTCTAGCCCAAACGTATCTCAATGGCAATTTCCAACACATTGGTTATACCCAAGCAGGCAAGACCCAAGCTACTTTAGGAGAGGGAGAGATTGTTATTAATGGCATAAACAATCCCCAATCTTTAGGCACTAAAGAGTTTAAAGAGCTTAAAGACCTTAATCGTGATGTGAATACAATCGAAGTAATCACACAAGATAAACTCACCCACGCATTAGATGTCAATACGAATATTGATATGCGTGTATTCACACAAGCAGGGAGAGAAGAGATAGGGAATGATTTACATAATCTAGGAACAAATATCACCCAAATAGGCAAAGGACTCAAAAACAATATTATCACCCAATCATTCAAGAATGCTTATTTAGATAAAGATACCAGTTTAGTTCAAGCCGTGCAAGATTATATCCGAGATGATGGGTTGATAAAACAAATCCAAGAAGATAAAGAACTCACCAACTCGTTAAATAATCTTACAGACTATGACCCCAATGGAGTGCAAAACACACTCCAACAAACAGCAAATATTGCTAGTAATAACACCAATCAAAACAATACAGACAAAACAAATAAAGGCTTTGATGGGGAAGTCAAACTCTATAACAATGACCCTACTACCAAAGGCTATGCAGACACACTCAATGGTAAGAATACTATTGGATTTAATACCCGCACCAACAATCTAGTTCAAAGCAAAGGGGTAATCAATACTATTTTTCACGAAACCACTGATAAAGCCACCCACCACCATAATGAACAAACTGCCCTCAATCGAGGCAATACAGCAGGGAATATTTGGGAATTAAAGAATTTTAGTAATGCAATCGCTCAAAGAAATAGCCAAAGAAAGAATGCAAGCAATAACCAATTAGCAAGCAAGCTTACAACCCAAGAATGGAATAAGCAATATGCCAATGATAAAATCTTACAACTTGGTAATGCACTCAATAACCAAAGTAGAACACAAAATACCCAAGAGAATGGGGAGAGGGATGAGAGGGGTATTATCAAAAGTATTCCAGCCTTAAAATATCTCGACCCTCATTATTTGATAGAAAAGGGTGGAAATGCTATCATTAAATGGAGTAAAAAACTCGGAAAAAACAAAGATGATTCTAATGTTAAAGTTCCTCAAAGACCTGAAAGCTATAGTGAAGAATCAACCAATAATCCTCAGACAAAAACAGGGGAGAAAAAGGAAAGCAAACAAGAGGCTAAGCAGGAAACCCCACAAAGTGCTAATCCCCCAGTAAAGAGTGAAAGTGCTAAGCAGGGGAAGGGAAATAATCAAAATGCTAAGCAAGAGGGGAAAGAAAATAAGCAGGAAGCACCCAAGAATGAGAGTAAAGAGGACAAGAAATTTGGTGAAAATGGACCACAAATGCCTAGCAAAACAGTTACCCCTAAAGGGCAACAACCCCGAATTGATGTAGAAAATCCAGCTCCAGGAAAGAGAGATGGGCAAATTCATACAGAAATTGATGGAAAAAAATATTTATACGATAACAAAACAAAATCTTTTATTGATCAAAAAACAAAACAACCCGGCCCACCAAAAGTTCAAGATTTATTAAAAGAACCCAAAGTTCAAAAAGGAATCCAAAAAGGATTGAAATATCTAGGAGAATAAAATTATGCTCAAAATGAATGCCTTATTCGCTCAAAACCTATTGGCAAGCAAGAAACCAAATCTCAAAGATACTCAAAAAATTAGTGATTTTTTAGATTCATTTTGCAAAAAAATTACTAAATCCTATATAGATAATGACAAATCTAAAATCTATTTTAATGCAAATAGATACACAAATATGCAGTCTAAAGACTTTTATAATCTAAGCCTGAAAGACTCTTCGTTTGATAATTTGACCGCCCTAGAATGCTCTTGCAATGCTGTTCATATCGATGATTTTATCCATATTAAAAAGGATAAGGTTGCTCATATTGCACTAATGTTTTTAATATGGGTAGGGGATTTTTTGCAAAAAAAATTTAGTGATTATGCATTTTGTATTATCACAAGCATAGAAACTGACTACGACATAGACAAGAAAATAGCCCCACCTTTTTGTCTCACCAATCGTTTGAATCTAAAATTTCATATAATAAGAGAAAATGAAGACTATCTATTTGAAGATTTGGACTCCTATTTGTATGATGCAATTGCGGTTTATCAAACGACACGATTATTAGAAAGGAAGGCTCAAAGCCAACCTATCAAGAATTAATGGATACTGCAAAAGGACTTTTTAACAAATGACCCTTATCTCAAACACTCTGATTGGCAAAGAATTAAGCAGTATCAAAAGAATTGCAACAATGCTATGTCTGGGATTTGGTGGTTTCTTTAATGATGGTGATGACAAAATCCCTTGCTATTCCCTACATATCCAATGCCCTTTTCGGTTTATTTTGGGTGAGAAAATCATTCTGGCAAGTTATGATATTTCTAAAAGATTTCAAGAAAATTTAGATGACAAGATGGGAAATTCTGTATTTGACAAGCTCTTAGATGAACGAATTTCGCCATTACTTCCCTTAAAGGTTATTGATTGTATTTGCAATCCACTTGGAGATATCAAGATTATTTTTTCAAATGATGTGATTTTAGAGACCTTTATTGATGCGAGCTTGGAAGTGGAGCATTGGCGATTTATTGATTCATTCAGCAAGAAACATTTTGGTTTTGCACAAGAGGCGATATGACTTCTTTTCGAGAAATTATCAGACTGGATTTGACAGATATTTCTATTTACAAGGGAATTTTTTGTTTAGATTTTGGGGCAAGGGTTTTATCCAAATATTCAGAAAGTCTCAAAAAATTTTCTCAATATTCTTTAGATATCCAATGCCCTTTTCGGTTTATTTTGGGTGAGAAAATCATTCTGGCAAGTTATGATATTTCTAAAAGATTTCAAGAAAATTTAGATGACAAGATGGGAAATTCTGTATTTGACAAGCTCTTAGATGAACGAATTTCGCCATTACTTCCCTTAAAGGTTATTGATTGTATTTGCAATCCACTTGGAGATATCAAGATTATTTTTTCAAATGATGTGATTTTAGAGACCTTTATTGATGCGAGCTTGGAAGTGGAGCATTATAGGCTTGCTGATGAGACAAAAGATTTCACACAAGATTTGATTTTTTCCAAAGATGAGGAAAGTTTTGCAGAAAAGTCAAAAAACTATGTTTGGCTAGAAGCACACAAACCAAGAAATCTATGAGAATGATGAAACATAAAAACTTGATTTTTTAGAAAAACTAAGGAAAAAATATAAATTCAATGCTTAAAAAAATCATCTTCATTGCTCTAGTTTGCTTAATCCAAGCCCATCTTCAGGGAAGCTATCTTATTTCTAGTTCCAAAGAGCTTAGTTTAAACACCCAATCGCTTCATTTCAAAGATATCAACAACAAAAACAATCAAGACAGCATTGCTCTTAGTCTTGGGATTTCTAGAATGGGTGGGAGTGGTAGAAGCAATGGAGACAATACCAGTAATAGCCATCATATAAGCAGTAGCAGAAACAATGCCAACAATACAAGCAATACCACTGCTTCCTTTGGAATCCAACACATTGGCTATACCCAAGCAGGCAAGACCCAAGCTACTTTAGGAGAGGGAGAGATTGTTATTAATGGCATAAACAATCCCCAATCTTTAGGCACTAAAGAGTTTAAAGAGTTTAAAGACCTTAATCGTGATGTGAATACAATCGAAGTAATCACACAAGATAAACTCACCCACGCATTAGATGTCAATACGAATATTGATATGCGTGTATTCACACAAAAGGGGAGAGAAGAGATAGGGAATGATTTCAAATCTCTCCCCCAAAATCTCATCAAATCCACCATAGGAAGCACAAGCACCTTTGTTCTCAATCCTCTAATAACTTCTTATGAAGTCCTTACAGATAAAGATAGCTTGGTTACAGATATTCCCACCCAATACCTTGCGAATCAAAAAGCAATGGTAAGCACCAATAATCTCAATAGAAATACTATTAATAATCTTGCTAGTGGGCTTACTACAGAAGAGATTCACCAAGCCTTAAGTGGAGAAAATAACAATGTGCTTCTTTACTATGATAAAGAAGATAACGCTACAGGCTTTTATGATAATAACCATAAACAAATCTATCTCAATGGGGCTTATGGGACACTCACTAGCACTAAAACATTTATAAATACCCTTTCTCACGAAAAAGCCCATTCGCTTACCCATAAAGAAAACATTGCTAATAATGCTGGTAGCTATGGGAATATTATCTATAGCTTTGGTAATGCGTTGAATTTCACACATAGCCATACCTCTGGAAGAATCAATCCTAATCAGACAAATAAAACAGGGATAAATCAAACAAATAAGCTAGGACTAAAAACCAACCCAATCCCACAATACCAACCTATCACACCTAAGCAATGGTATCAAGAACAGCTAGCAGACCCAAAAGCTTCTAAGCTATTAACCCAAAATACCTACCAAGCAAGATTAGTAAATCAGGGGGAGAGGGATAATCATCCAGCAACAATAGCTGGGGGAGCAGCAATTGGGCTGGAGGCTTGCATAGAAAACCCTGTAGGTTGTGCTATCATTGCAGGCGTTGGCACTGCTGTAATCATTAATAAAGCCTTAAAAGATGAACCTCTTAAGCAATCTAAGGGGAATGAACAAGGGGCTAAGCAGGAAACTCCCAAAAATGAGAGTGCAAAACAAACAGGAGAGAGAAAGGAAGATATTCATCAACCAGGTCCTCCAAATGTTGATGGCAAAACCCTAAAAAAGAGAAAAGGCAATCAAGGCTATACAGATGAAGATGGAAATATCTATCAAAGAGACAGATTGCATAATCGTTGGGAAAAATATGACAAAAAAGGTAATCATCTGGGAGAATTTGACAACAACGGAATACAAACCAAGCCTCCAAAACCTGGCAGGAAAATAGACCCGTGAAGCAAAGTTCATCAAAAGCAACCAATACTAAATACACTTATATTGCCAAACAGCCCTTAGATATACCCTTAGGCTCATTTTTAAATCAGCATTTCTATCTTTATGAAATAGCCGATAACTTCAAAATTCTTCAAAAGAAAAAAATCCCAAAAGCTATTTTTGAGGATTTTATCCAAAATTCTCCCCGCTGGGAATTTAAAAACTTTATGGCTTTTAGGCTTAACGATAAAGATATAAAATTTTTCAAATCCAACATTGGTTTTTCTCAAATCAATCCCTACAGCTGTGTTGATATTTTTACATCTTGTGCCTATGTGAATGTTCGTATAGATAAAGGTAAGGTTTTTAGCATAAAAAAAAGAAGGCAAGATATTATCAAGCTATATAAAAATATCGTGCCTTGTGAGTTTTTCCCTGAATGCAGGACACAAAAAAGAGAACTCAAGATAATATCTTCTATCATCAAAAAAGATGGTTTTAGAAAGATTTATTTTATTAATAATAAATTAAATTTATTTCTTTATAAAGATGATTTTAACTGCAATATTTTAAGTCTTAGTGATTGTGTATATCAATATTTATTAAAAAAATTTAAATATTTTTATACACCAACAGAAGATGAATTGGGTTATATTTTTAAATCCCTGCCAAAAAAATTTCCAGCAACTGATTACAAAAGAATTTCAATGGGGTATGATGTCCCTACAAAACCCAAAGATTTCAAGCTTGTGTTACAATACCGCCACCACTTTGAGATTTTCACTCCCACCCTATCTCAAGCACAAAAAATTCAAGAATATTTTTATAAACCCTTGCCGAACAATAATCTTTTTTTGGGCATTTTGAAGCTTTCAAATAATGAATTTATTATTCCCTGCCCGAAAATATATTGCAATATTTATGATAAAGATTATATTTTGATTGATTTATTTTTCCTCCCTGATAATTTTAAACTCCATCAATTAGTCGATATTATTGGGATTATTAAATTTAAAAAGATTATTTCTTTAGATAAAACTATAAATTTAAGTAAAAAAGAATTTTCATTATTATTAAATTACATCAATATTTACTTCATTAAAGGTCAATACTATGAATTGGGAATTAGTTATTGAATTTATTAAAAACACAAAACTGCAACACCAACAAATATTCTTTGAAGATGAAAAAGGTGGGGATATAGGGTTTTTTAATGATGGGTTGCACGCAGACAATCCTAAAAACTTAAATTTATACCAAGACACTGATGGCAAGCATTATGATGATGACATTATGAGAAAAGCGGTGGAAAACGTAAAGCAAACCTTTTCGCCCAAATATAATCTCTTTCTGAATAATTGCCAAGATTTCACTTCATCAGTCATCAGAGAATACCAGAAGATTTTAGATAAAAATAAATTTGAGCCGATTCAAAATTATATTAATGGGGTTTAGGATAAAAAATGTGGAATGAGGCAATTTCATTTTTGAGGGAATCTAAGGGTTTTGGTGAGGGGGGCATTGTAATTCTTATATTTATAATGCTTAACGTATATATTACTTTTTTTAATTTTATTTTTTACAGAATTATTAATAAAAAATTATTGATTTCTAATAAGGCTAATATGTCCTTTATGATAATGTTTTATCCAATTTTTTCTCTTTCTTCATATTTTCGAAATGAAAATATTCTAATAATCTACATTACTTTATTCTTCCTAATTATCACGCTTGACACGTATTTAAATTTCAAAAATAAAAAAATATTTTATATGATTTGCAATCTCTTCATTAGCCTATTTTTGGCGTTTTGCTATGCTATCAATAGTATATTTTTGACACACAATTATTTAATATTTTCTACACTATCACTGCCATTTATTTGATTATTATTTTCATTAATCGCAAAATTATTTTAGCTATTTTTCTCATTACCCTCACGCTCATATTTATAGCGAGATTCTACGGGCTTTATCTGATGGATATTCTTTATATTTTTGTTTTGATGTTTGGAGCAATGGTTTTGCTTCTTTTTGCATTCATTCGCCTGATTATCAATATCATCAAAGTTATCAAGAGAAAAAGAAATGCGTATAAATCATAAATCCAAAGCTTTTGCAGGTTTTTAAATGTGTAAAGCCCCTATCTTAACCCTTTCTAAGATTATTTTCACTCTCCTTTTTGCCACTGCTGGGATAGCTAATGCTTCTTTGAATCTAAAAATCTCCTTACATCAGGGCTTTGATGGGGAAGTCAAGCTTTATAACAATGACCCTACTACCAAAGGGTATGCCGATACCCTCAATGGTAAGAACACTATTGGATTTAATACCCGCACCAACAATCTAGTTCAAAGCAAAGGGGTAATCAATACTATTTTTCACGAAACCACTGATAAAGCCACCCACCACCATAATGAACAAACTGCCCTCAATCGAGGCAATACAGCAGGGAATATTTGGGAATTAAAGAATTTTAGTAATGCAATCGCTCAAAGAAATAGCCAAAGAAAGAATGCAAGCAATAACCAATTAGCAAGCAAGCTTACAACCCAAGAATGGAATAAGCAATATGCCAATGATAAAATCTTACAACTTGGTAATGCACTCAATGACCAAAGTAGAACACAGAATACCCAAGAGAATGGGGAGAGGGATGAGAGGGGTATTATCAAAAGTATTCCAGCCTTAAAATATCTCGACCCTCATTATTTGATAGAAAAGGGCGGAAATGCTATCATTAAATGGAGTAAAAAACTCGGAAAAAACAAAGATGATTCTAATGTTAAAGTTCCTCAAAGACCTGAAGGCTATAGTGAAGAATCAACCAATAATCCTCAAACACAAACAGGGGAGAAAAAGGAAAGCAAACAAGAGGCTAAGCAGGAAACCCCACAAAGTGCTAATCCCCCAGTAAAAAATGAGAGTGCTAAGGAGGGGAAGGGAAATAATCAAGGGACTTCAAAAGATGGGGGTGAGAGCAAGGCAGGTGAGGCAGGAGAAAAGAGCGCCACAAATAAAAATGGAAAATTTCAAAATGAGCAAGAAGCAAAAAGAAAAGCTGAAGAACTTGGCTACAAGAAAGACAAGCAAGCTGGGAAGTCTAATGGGGCTGATATTTACAAACACCCCAAGAAAAATAGCTACATTACAAGAGACCAAGACTCTCACAATGGCGGAGCGTGGAAAGAAGCAAATTCTCCAAGAAATCTAGGAAAAAAAGAAACAAGAAATGGAACCTTTGATAGAGATTTAAATAAAATAGGAGACTAATGTTTAACTTACTTTATAAAGAATCTAAAATGCTAGGCTTGGATTATTCCAAGATTCCTTTAGAAGTAGCTCGCAATCATAATGTTTTGGATAATAATTTTTTTGATAGAAATTCTTTTGTGGGAATATGGCTTGATTATACGGAGTGGAGCGATGATCAATATTGGAAACTCAAAAAAGGGATTGCTATTCTTATTAAGAATAACAGCAAACATTTATTAGATTTGGAGCTAAGGGCAGTTACAACCAGGCTCATAGAGCTATTTATGGGAATAAATCCTTTGGAATTTTCTTTGCACTTTAAAGATATTGATGTCGATTTAGGGGAAGACTATCCTGATATTAGTGATCGTATTGAAGATTTTAAATTTTTGATAATGTCAATGGTTGCAAATAAAAATCTAGATATTTCATCTATCTACATCAAAAATCCTAATCCACAAACTCGCAAAATAGAAAAAATTACATTGCTTAAAAATAAAAATATTTCACGAGCCAAATATATTATTTTTGACCATTTTAAACTAGGCAATGCCTATTATTTCAATTCTGGTTTAGAAAAATATCTTTGCACTGGCTATATGGAAAAGCCAGCCTTTAAAGATAAAAAATTTCCATATAAAATTTTTTTGGTGCTTACAAATAAATGCTCTGGGTGGAGAAAAGTACTTGATAAGAGACTCGCATTTAGCGAAGGTGGGAAGATAGTTTATAAGCATAAATGCAAAAAAGACATTTTCTATATTTTAGAATTTTGCTCACTTCAAGAAGAGATTTTAGAGTTATTGCTAGCCCATAAACAAAATCAAATTTTTTATATGAGTTTTCCTTATGGGAACAATTATGATGTATTGAATAAGATTTTTGATGAAAAATGTCAGAGTATCCAAGCTCGAAATCTTCAAGCAAATATAAAAAACCTCATACGAGAACATTCGGGCATTTTTATCACTTATGAAGACAAAAAAGATAAGCAAATTTTGAGTTTGAAGTTTTATTGGAAAGCTTCAAAAAATTGCAAAAAGACAGCATTTGATGAAATGCCAAAAAGCTGAAAAATAATGGCTTTCTTGAATAAAAATAACTCACAAAATGCAAGAGATTTCGAGAAATGGAAACCCCTATTACATCATCAGACAATAGAGGTGCAGGAGCCTGCATTGGAGCGCAATGCCGAAACCTGCCTGATGGCACTAATGTTGATTTTTAAGCTCATTAAGACATAGTTGGAGCATCTAAATGAAAGACAAAAATGCAAAAGGTATTGGCAATGTTTTTGATTCTCAAAAGCTAGTCGCAGGTTTCTAAAATGTTCCCAAACCCAATCTTAACGATTTCTAAGATTATTTTCACTCTCCTTTTTGCCACTGCTGGGATAGCCAATGCTTCTTTGAATCTAAAATTCTCCTCTATCACCCCATCAACCAATCCCCCCAATCTTGCTTTCCATCACACTGCCCCGCAGAGCACGCACGCTATTAATGTCGTTGGCTCAAGCCTGCAAGCCCAAAAAGAACACGTCCTCCGAGTGATCCAAGCACTTGAAATCATCTCGAAGTCGTGATTTTGAGGTTTTATGCAAGCCCTTAAAACCCATCAAAATACCACCCTAACTCCCAGTTTGCCCCCACGCTAGCATAAAAATACCTGCCTTTGAGGCTATGTGGATTATAAAGGGGCATGATATCCAATCCTAATGATGGCACAAACGTGAGTTTAATTAAAAATACGCTAACATAATAAAAAAGGTGAGCCTAATTGATCTGGTCAATTCAATATCTCCGTTTCTTTGCTTGTCTAATGGTCGTGATTCATCATATAACATTAAAATCACACTTAAATGATGGTGGCTCATATTTATATTTTGGCGACGCTGGCGTTGATATATTTTTTGCCATTTCAGGCTTTATTATGTGCTACATATCGGAAAAAATTCCCCCCCCCCCCCGCTTCATTCTTAAAAAATAGATTTATAAGAATATATCCTATATACATAGCTACCCTCATTCCATTCCTAATTATTTTTCTATTAATGCCTCAAATAGTAAACACTCACGCCCCCACCCCATCAATATTAAAATCAATCACATTAATACCATTTTTTAACGGCAGTTATTTAAACCTGGTTGCCTGGACTCTTAGCTATGAGGCCTATTTTTACTTAATATTTTCCATATCCCTGCTCTTACGCAAAAATGCCATTCTTGCAACCTCTATAATACTATTGGCACTTATAGCCATTGGAAATATATTCGATATTGAGTTTATAGCATCACCAATATCAATTGAATTTATTTTTGGTATGCTCATATACAAATTGATATTTAAAAAAACAGAATTAAATAAATACATAGCTTTTATTCTTATACTCGCTGGTGCCAGTTTTATATGCCTGCTCCCATCAGGTGTAGCCTTTAGCAGTGGCGATGTATCTAGGGTGCTGTATTATGGAATACCATCGGCAATGATTCTTGCTGGCTTTTTATCACCATTTATATCAACGTGCGAATCAAAAACATTAACATTGCTGGGCGATGCATCTTATTCAATTTATCTAACCCATATACTTACAATAAACGCAATCTATGTTGCATTTAAGCATTTCGGAATGCAAGAAAAAATGTATTTACTAATGATTATTATTGCTGTTTTGATGTCGGTAATTGTTGGTGTTGTAGCGCACCTGAAAATAGAAAAACCACTAATAAAAAAGGCTAGATGTATTTTATCTGCATAACCCAACAATAAAAACACAATCAAAACCCAGATTCTGATATAAATCTTAAACTCAAGAGCGTTGCAGCAAGCCTAGAAACCTTGCTAAACAAGCCCGACGTGATGGGTGAGACCATCAGCGAGAATATCGCCCCTGCTGTGATGGCAATGCCTATCACTCCCCGCCACAGAAGTAGCCAAAGCCCATCGCCAGCAAATCCTGTGCTGATTGCCAATACTTCCGATGAATCCATCTTGTCATTTTTGCATTCTGCTTATTTGTATGAACGTTTTAAACATCGCAGTTCTTTAAGCCAAGCCATCTTTTTGACCCGCTTAGAAGCGATGGAAGCTAGGCTGAAAAGTAAGTCTAGAGGCTTCTAAAATGGATAGGAGTGGTGGCAAAATATCAAAGAAATGCAAAGCATATTTTTACAAGCGATATGTCAGCGATAAAGCTATTGGGGCAAGCTCCAATCCAGCGGGGCTTTGCCAAAAGACTGCAGGGCTTCTTGGGCTTTGAGAAATACGCCACTACCGACAAAACCCTGTGCGAGCGGGCTGGGGTGAGGAGCGGTGATGATGGCGTGTTTGCTTTGGTCGATGAGGGGGATTTTCTTTTTGGCATAGTTGCCCCAGAGCATAAAAACGATATGTTCGCACTCCCTTGAGATGATTTTTATGATCGCATCGCTGAAATTTTCCCAGCCAAAATAAGCGTGCGAGCCAGCCTTGCCTTTTTCCACACTAAAAATCGCGTTCAAAAGCAAAACCCCCCGTTCGCACCAAGCCGACAAATCGCCGTGATTTGGGGCAATAATACCCAAAGAACGATGGAGTTCTTTGTAGATATTTTTGAGGCTCGGCGGGATAGGAATAGAGCGTGGCACAGAAAACGACAAACCCATCGCTTGAGGGATTTCCACCCCATCGCGCAGGAAGCTCCCGTGATAAGGGTCTTGCCCCAAAATCACGACATTTATCTTAGCAGGCGGGGTGAGATTCAAGGCATTAAAGGTAAGCTTGCCCGGCGGGTAGATGGGCGCACCTTGCTTTTTTGCCTCCAGATAATGGGACTTGATAGAAGTAAAATAAGGCTTTTCAAATTCAGCCTTTAGCAACTCTTTCCACTCCGGGATGATTTTGATAGTATCAGCGTTCAAGATTGTCTCCTGTTTATCTAATTTCTACTCGGTTTGTTTGAAAACAAACCTGAAGACCACTCAAACGGGAAAAGCCCGTTTTCGTTCCTAAAGTTATCATCTCATACCCAAGCTTCGCTTGTGTATTGGAGATAGAATTTTAAGGTTTCCATTATGACTACTCGGTTTGACAGGTCAAACCTGAAGACCACTTCAACGGGCAAAGCCCGTTTTCGTTCCTAAAGTTCAGGGTTATTCCCAGCTGTCGCTGGTCATCAACCCAATTTCTAAGGTTTTTTACTCGGTTTGACAGGTCAAACCTGAAGACCACTTCGGGCAGAAGAACCGCCTTGCTTTTGCCTATGCTACGAAATTGATTTCAAGGTTGGCAATTACAATATTTTCATACCCTCAATACCGCTCCAAAGCGACCACGCCACTGCGAATGATTTCTTTGGGATTGAATCGCTTGATAGCTTTGATAAAGCTCCCCACACGATAGGGCTTATCCGTTACAACTACGATGATGTATTTTTCATTAGCATTCACCACGTGCCCATTATACGCCCGACACAGCACCTCAATGCTGGCAATGTCTTCTTCAATGGGGATTTTGATTAGCGCCATTTCTTTTTCTAAAAAATCATCGCTCTCACTCACGCTAAGCACCGGTATGAGTTTGTGGAGTTGCTTGATGATCTGCTCTAAAACCCGCTCATCGCCATTTGTAACGATCGTTACCTTAGAAAGTTCGGTTTCTGGGATAGGGGCAACGGTTAGGGATTCGATATTATACCCTCGCCCCGCAAAAAGCCCTGATATCCGTGATAAAACCCCGTGTTCATTGATAACAGAGACTGAGATTATTCTTCGTTTCTGCATTGCTCTATCCTTATTCTAATATCATTTTATTGAGTGGTGCGCCACCTGGGACCATTGGCAAAACGTGTTCCATCCGATCAATGATGACATCAAGCATACATACAACGCCCGAATCGCCCAATTTAATAGCCTCTTTGAACGCCTCTTCAAAATCTTTTTTGTTTTCTACACGGAATCCCCGCCCCCCAAAAGCCTCGATGAGCTTGACAAAATCAGGCTGGAGAGAAAGGTCGGTATGAGAAAATCTATGTTCATAAAAAAAGCTTTGCCACTGGCGAACCATTCCTAAATAATTGTTATTCAAAATCACATTGATAACAGGGATTTTTTCCTCGACACAAGTCATCAACTCTTGGATATTCATCAAAATCGATCCATCGCCGGTGATATTGACGATAATCTTGTCATTTTTGGCTTTTTGCACCCCCATACTCGCAGGCAAACCAAACCCCATCGTCCCTAATCCCCCGCTAGTGATGAGCTGTCTGGGGAAGCTAAAGGGATAAAATTGCGCCGCCCACATCTGGTGTTGCCCCACATCGGTAACAATAATCGCACGCTCGCCTAAGATCTCACCGATTTTTTGGATAACCCATTGGGGTTTTAGCACCTCATCAGAGTCTTGATAACGCAATGGGTGGGTGTGGGCGTATTTATCAAGGTGTTCTTGCCAGGTCTTGATAGCGCTAACATCATAGTCTTGCAGGCATTCCAAAATATCCTCGCAAACACTTTTGAGATCGCCTACGATAGGGAAATGCACATCAATGATTTTGCCGATGGAACTAGGATCAATATCGATATGAACGATTTTGGCATATTTGGCAAACTCACTGACCTTGCCCGTAACCCGATCATCAAAGCGCGCACCCAGACAAAGGAGCAAATCGCATTCTTGCATTGCCATATTTGCCGCATATGTCCCGTGCATTCCCACCATCCCAAGCAAGCGGGGATGACCCTCCGGGATGACCCCCCGTGCCATCAGGGTTTCTAAGACGGGGATTTGTGTTTTATCCACCAGCTCCCTTATCGCCTCGCTAGCCCCTGAAATCACCGCCCCACCGCCGATATAAAACAACGGCTTTTTGGCTTCTTTTAACGCCTGGACGACTTTTTTTATCTGTCTAGAATTGCCTTTTGTCGTGGGCTTATATGTCCGGAGCAAAACCTCAGAGGGGTAGTCAAACTCCCCAAATGTCGCACTGATGTCTTTGGGTAAATCCACTAGCACCGGACCAGGTCTGCCACTTTTAGCGATATAAAAGGCTTCTTTGAGGATTCTAGGCAATTCATCAATGCTTTTGACCAAAAAATTATGCTTGGTGCAAGGGCGTGAAATACCCACCGCATCGATTTCTTGAAATGCATCGGTGCCGATTTGGGCGATGGGGACTTGCCCGCTGATAATCACAAGCGGGATCGAGTCGGTATAAGCGGTCGCAATGCCAGTAACTGCATTGGTAAAGCCCGGACCTGATGTGATGATAGCCACCCCAACTTCCCCGCTCGCCCGTGCGTATCCATCAGCAGCGTGGATTGCGCCTTGTTCGTGGCGGGTGAGGATATGCTGGAAGTGATTTTGTTTATAAATCTCATCATAGACATTCAAAACCGCCCCGCCAGGGTAACCAAAGATCACCTTTACACCCTCTAATCGCAACGCTTCAATAACCATTTCCGAGCCGTTCAATCGTTTGGTTGGCATAAAATCTCCTAAAAATCTATTAAAATCTTTATTATAATATGTTTTAAACATAAAAAAACTACAAATATTGGAGGCATTTGATGAATTTGGGATTAAATATTGATCACATTGCGACCTTGAGGGAAGCGAGAAAAATCAACGAGCCTGACCCCCTAGAGGCGGTGTTTGTCGCCAAAAATGCCGGCGTTTCTCAAATCACGATCCATTTGCGTGAGGATAGGCGACATATCCACGATGATGATGTGAGGGCTATCATCAATGCTTCTGTCCTGCCTGTGAATGTCGAATGTGCCTGCGATGAGGGGATTGTCGAATTTTTGTGCGAACAAAAACCCCACAAAATCACCCTTGTGCCTGAAAAGCGAGAAGAAATCACCACAGAGGGCGGACTAAACCTCACGCAAAACAACCTCAAAGAAATCATCAAAGAATTTCAAAAGTGCGATATTCAAACCGCCCTTTTTATCGATCCCAAAAAAGACACGATAAAGCGAGCAAAAGCACTCGGTGCTACTGGCGTGGAACTCCATACCGGAGAATATGCCAACGTGCATTTAATGCTTTACTCCAATCTTTCTAGGCACAAAAATGCCATCAAAAGTCTGGATTTAACTCGGGATACTTTGTCCCAAAAGCTTCAAATGACACTTTCTGAAATCACGACGTGTGCGAGCCTAGCAGAAGAACTGGGGTTGGGCGTTTTTGCCGGTCACGGGCTAAACTACCAAAATGCTAGTGCTATCGCTAAAATTAAATCCATCACCGAACTCAATATCGGGCATAGTATCATCGCTCGGGCGGTATTTACTGGACTTGAAAGAGCAATCAAAGATATGTTAGAACTTATAAAATGAAAAAAATCGCTATCTCCATCGGGGATATTAACGGCGTAGGTCCCCAGCTCGCCCTATCCCAGCACGAAACGATCAAAAACCTATGCGAGCCTATTTATTGCGCTCACCCGCAATTACTCCAAAATGCCTGCGAATTATTGGGGATAGTAATGCCAAACGATATGGTATTTGTCCTGCCAAATGCCCCCGTGCCTCCGATTCGTGCGGGTGAAATCTGCCCTGAAAGTGGCAGGTATAGCTATAAAAGCTTTTTGCAAGCCTGCACGCTCGCAGACAAAGGGGAAGTTGCAGGCATTTGCACGCTCCCTATCCACAAAAAAGCCTGGCAACTTGGCGGGATTACAGCAATCGGGCATACGGAGGTTTTGGCAAATCGCTACGAGAAAAAAGCGATAATGATGCTTGGGTGCAAAGAAATGTTTGTGGCACTTTTTAGCGATCATATCGCACTAAAAAATGTGAATGCGACCATCAAATTCAAACCATTATGTGATTTTTTGATTCAATTTTATCAATGTGTAAAAATGAAAAAAGCGCTCGTTCTAGGTCTCAACCCGCATTGCGGCGATGGCGGGCTCATCGGTGATGAAGACACTATCATTGCCCAAGCTATCATTGAGGCAAACAAACAACTCGGTGGCGAGATTTTCATCGGACCTATCCCCCCGGACACGGCTTTTAGTCCGCAAAATAGGCAGGAATACCGATTTTTTATCAGTATGTATCACGATGTGGGGTTAGCCCCACTCAAAGCGCTTTATTTTTACGAAAGCATAAACATAACGCTAAACATTCCGATATTAAGAACATCTGTAGATCACGGCGTAGCTTTTAACATAGCTTACAAAACCCAGCCAAATCCTCAAAGCTATCTCAATGCGATCGATTTGGCTGCACAATATGGAAGCGTTGATGAAAAAAACCAAACTCAATACCCTAAAGATAAAGTCTGATGAACAAAAAGCTTATATCCAAGAGCTTGAAAGTCGTCTCAATCTCAAAACCGCAGAAATTATTGACAGCAAAAATATCCTGGCAAAAACACACAAACAAATAGCAAAGCTCAACCAAGAACTCGATGATGTTTTGAATTTTATCCTAATGCTTGAAAAAGAAAAGCTTGATAGCAAAGCCGGCGGGGTTTTGGGATTACAAAAATATATGCAGACAATTATCATCACCGAAGATAAACAATTGTTATTTGGTCTCAATATCGATAAAAAATTCATTCAAAACCGCAGTATCCCCACTATCAAATATTATCTCTATACATTTGATTGCTTCACCCGAGAAGAACACCAGCTCAATCATCTAAAAATTGCACAAAAAAAAGATTTTGCCTTGATTGTTGAAACGCTCATTGATTACATCGCATTATCTTTCAAAAACAAAAATCTTCTCATCAAGGGTATCATCGAAATTGCCCCCAATGAAAGTCTTTTTCTCAATAAATCACAAAATCTAGCGATAAAATTTTATGGCAATCACAGCATTGATGAGGAAGTGCAAAATTTTATTGCCCTTTATAGCCAAAAAAACTAGCATATACCATCTGCCTAAAATCTAGCCAAATTTACTGCCAAATTTATTTGGCAAGTCGGGCTTCTCTCCTTTGGATCGCCCGCTCATACCGGCGTTTTTCTGCAGGCGTTTTTGGCACTAGTTGGGGAATGGGAATGGTTTTGCCATTTTCAACTGCCACCATCGTGAAATAGCAACTATTGCAATGCGTAACGTATTTGTCCTTGATATTTTCGCTAATGACCTTAATACCCACCTCACAGCTCGTCCGACCCGTATAATTCACGCTCGCCAAAAAGGTAATCATCGAACCAATCGGGATGGGGTGCTTGAAAATCACGCTATCAACACTAAGGGTTACCACGCCAACACCACAATATCGTGTCGCACAAGCATAGGCGACTTGATCGAGCATTTTGAGGAGCTCACCCCCGTGCATTACACCACTAAAATTCGACATACTCGGTGTTACAAGAACCGACATCGTGAGCGATTTGGTATCAAATACATCTTCCATAGGCAATCCTTTTGAAATAAAATGATTTTTTAATAAAAAAAATTATAGCCAATTTAGAATCTCGAACTTAGCTATAATTTGAAACTTTATCTAGACTTTCAAGGAATAGCAATGCGACTTTTATTAACAGGTGGGGCGGGATACATCGGCTCACATACAGCGTTGGAGTTTTTGGAAAATACCGATGTATCGCTGACTATCATCGACAATCTTAGCACGGGTTTTTTGGAAAATATCCAATATTTAAAAAACAGATTTCCCGATCGGATCAATTTTGCCCGAGTAGATCTATCTGATAGGAGCGCCTTAGAAGCGTTACTAGAAAAAACCCATTTTGATGGGGTTTTGCATTTTGGGGCATCCTTGATCGTGAATGAATCCGTCTCCAACCCGCTTTTATACTACAGCAACAACACGCTAAATACCACCGCTTTGATCCAAGCTTGTATCACACATAAAATAAAAAATTTTATTTTTTCATCCACCGCTGCGGTATATGGAGAGCCTGATTCACGCTACATTCCCGTGCAAGAAAATACGCCACTCGCACCGATTAATCCCTATGGGGCTTCCAAAATGATGAGCGAGCAAATCCTTAAAGATTCTAGCCTCGCTTATGATTTTAATTTCATCGCTTTGCGGTATTTTAATGTGGCGGGTGCAAATATACATAATGCTTACGATGATAATAACGGCACAAAAGATGGCTTGGGGCAACGGAGCAAAAATGCGACCCATCTCATCAAAGTCGCGTGCGAATGTGCGGTAGGCAAGCGAGAAAAAATGGCGATTTTTGGTGATGATTATCCCACCGATGATGGGACGTGTATTCGGGATTATATCCATATCAATGACTTGGCAAATGCCCACCTACAGGCGTGGGAATATCTGATGAGTGAGAAAAAATCCGATATTTTTAATGTCGGCTATGCCCAAGGATATAGCGTCAAGGAAGTCATTAGCACACTCAAAGAAGTTTCTGGTGTGGATTTCAAAGTAGAAATACTCCCTAGAAGAGCAGGCGATCCCGCAAAGCTCATCGCAAACAACCAAAAAATCCTCTCAATGACACAATGGAAGCCAAAATATAACAACCTCAAAACTATTGTCGCTAGTGCCTACGAATGGGAAAAATACCTGCTTTAGGCGATTTGTTTCTGCCTTGCTTAGGGATTCTCGGGCTTTTTGTCGGATTTTTTGCCTGTTTTGATACGCTGGGAATGTGTGATGGCAATTGCGATCGCATCAGTAATATCAAGCGGTTTTATCTCGCCTTTGATACCTAATATCCTTTTGACCATAAACGCCACTTGATTTTTTCCTGCCTTGCCATTGCCTGTCAATGCCTTTTTGACCTGCAAGGGGGTGTATTCAGCAAAATTGCCTAATTCTTGCAAAATCTTGAGGCTCAAAGCCCCACGGAATTGAGCGAGTTTGATGACTGATTTTGGATTGTAAGCATAAAACATATCTTCAATGGCGACCTCATCGATACGATGGGACTTTAACACCAAATCAATCCCCTCGACAAATTCCAAGATTTGATGTTGCAATACCCGCTCTTTCATCTTGATAAAGCCCGCTTCTAACAGAGAGATTTTGCCCGATTCCAGATGGACAATCGCATACCCGCAATGCCTACTCCCCGGATCAATACCTAAAATATTCACGTCAATTTGCTTCCATTTTATTTATTTCACACGTTTTTTTCACTATTATTCACCAAACTTTTCACAATTGTGAAAACATTACAAATGGAGAAAAAATGTCGGGAAATGATATATTAAAACAGCTTAAAGATGAAATCACCCCCTATGAATATAACACCTATATTTCCAGAATGAAATACGATGAAAACGCCTCTAAATCGGATTTGGCAGTCTTTGTTGTCCCCAATATCTATATCGCGAATTGGGTAAAGACAAGGTATAGCGATAAGATCATCCATCTTTTTGAAATTTATCAAAAAATTAAGCCGGAAATAAGCATTATTGTGGAATCACAAAAAAGAGATGTGAAAAGTTCAAAAAACCCCGCATCCAAACTCCAAACCCAAGCGATTCTAAATCCCTCTTATACATTTGATACCTTTGTCATTGGAGAATCCAATCGCCTGTGTTATGAGATTGCCCAACAAATTTCACAAAAACAAGCCAAAATTTATAATCCCGTGCTTATCTATGGAGGCACCGGGCTTGGCAAGACCCATATCCTCAATGCGATTGGCAATAGCGTTTTGGAAAAAAACAAAGTCGTTATCTACGTAACAGCCGAACAATTTCTCAATGATTTTACCACCCGCCTAAAAAACAATACAATGGATCGATTCCGAGATAAATACCGCAATTGTGATTATCTCCTCATCGATGATGTGCAATTTTTTGGGGGCAAAGAGCTTGTGCAACAAGAATTTTTTCACACATTCAACGAGCTTCATAGCAATAACAAACAAATCGTGATGACAAGTGATAAATCCCCCAAACAAATTTTAGGGCTAGAAGAACGCCTCAAATCACGTTTTGAATGGGGGATGACTGCAGATATCCAACCCCCAGAATTGGAAACAAAAATCGCTATCATCATTCAAAAATGCCAGCTCAATCAAATCAAAATCGACCGAGAAATTATTAATTATATCGCCTCAAATATCAATGATAATATCCGCCAAATCGAAGGGATCATCCTCAAGCTCAACGCCCAAGCTTCTATCATCGGGCAAGATATCAGCCTCACAATGGCAAAAAATGCCATCAAAGATATCCAAAAAGAAAACCTAGAAAATATCACACTAGAAAATATCATCAAAATCGTTTCAAAAGAGCTCAACATCAAACCCAGCGAAATCAAATCAAAATCCAGAAACAAAACCACCGCTAATGCCAGAAGAATCGTCATCTATCTCGCAAAAACCCTGACACCTAACTCAATGCAAGCCCTCGCACAATTTTTGAATATGAAAGACCACAGCTCAGTAAGCAAAGCGATGAAAATGATCACTACAGAAATCAACGAAAATATCAACATTAAAGCAATGATAGAAGAAATGAAAAACAAAATCCAAAGCGAGCAAAATAATAAAGCATTATAAAACACAAAATTATTAGATATAATATTGAAAACGCTGGGTCAATGTGAAAAAATGTGAAAATAAAACGAAAACTTTTCACATAAAAAAGCTCGTCATTCAAACTATTTTGCAGCACTTTTCACCATTTCACTGAAGCCTACTATGTGTTACTAAAAAATTATTATCCATCATCTAAGGAGATACCAAAATGAAAATCATCGTAGCAAAAAGCAGTCTTGAAATTATCTTGAGAAATTTTCAAGCGTTTTTGGATAAAAAAGATTCTTCCCAAATCACTTCCCATATTTATTTTGGAGTTATTGACAATAAATTACTTCTAAAAGCGACTGATTATGAGATTGGTATCGAATCAAAAATTGATATTTTGAAAAAAGAATCTGATGGTAATGCCACGGTTAATGGGAGAAAAATCCTTGAAATCGTAGGTAGGCTCAAAGATGGGGAAATCATCATAGAAACCGATAATGATTCTATGGTTATCAAACAAGGCAAATCACGATTCAAACTCGGGATGTTTAATGCCTCTGAATTTCCAAGTTTCCCAAATCCTGATGAAAATGCCAAAATCAACATCGATACATCGAAATTTATCCATTCTATTCGAAAAATCAATCCCGCTGTTGAAAATAGCAACCAAAAAATCGAGCTTAGCGGGGCGTTATTAGATATCAAAGAATACACGCTTAATTTTGTAGCTACAGACACCAGACGACTGGCAATTGTCAAACACGATACCCAATCTGTCGAAAATCTCTCGATTATCATCCCAAAAAAAGCTATCAATGAAATTTTGAAACTCTTTTATGATGATTTAGAAATTTTTTACAATCAAACCCAACTCATCATCAAAACGCCTAATTATCTATTTTTTACCAAACTCATCAACGGCAAATACCCTGATTATGAAAAAATCGTCCCCAAAAGCTTCAAAAATGAAATCAAACTCCCCAAAGATAAGATCGTAGAATCCATCAGGCTGATTAATTCACTATCCAACAACATCAAACTCATCATCAGACCCAATGAAATCATATTTGAATCCATCAGTGATGAAAATTCCGAATCAGCCAGCACCCAGATAGAATTTGACACGCAAATCGAATCAGAAGTCATTATCGGAGCAAATTCGAAATACCTCCTTGATTTTCTCTCTCAAATCGAATCTGTAGAATTTAATCTATGTTTAAACGAAATGAACACACCATTCACACTCAAAGATGGGAATTTCTCAACCATCATTATGCCGATTATATTTTAGCCCACAGAACAAATGGAGAGCGTATGGAAGAAAACAAAAAAGAATATGGTGCGAGCAATATAAAAGTCCTCAAAGGGCTTGAAGCAGTCAGAAAACGTCCCGGTATGTATATCGGGGATACGCATACTAATGGCTTGCACCATATGATTTATGAAGTCGTGGATAATTCCATCGATGAAGCGATGGCAGGGCATTGTGATACGATCAAAGTTACGCTTACACAAGAAGGCAGTGCTATCATCGAGGATAACGGCAGGGGTATCCCTGTGGGTATGCATCCAACAGAAAACTTGCCCGCCGCCACGGTGGTTTTGACCGTTCTTCACGCTGGGGGAAAATTTGACAAAGATACTTACAAGGTTTCAGGTGGTTTGCACGGGGTAGGCGTGAGCGTGGTAAATGCGCTCTCTAGTCGCCTCATTATGACGATCAAAAAAAATGGCAATATCTACCGGCAAGAATTTGCCAAAGGTATCCCCCAAACCGAACTTGAAATCATCGGAACTACCAAAGAACACGGCACTACCATCGAATTTTTCCCTGATGGGGAGATTATGGAGATTTTGGAGTTTGATCCTGAGATTTTAAGCAAACGTTTCAAAGAAATGGCGTATCTGAATCAAAATGTTACGATTTGCTTCAAAGAAGAAAAAACCCAGAGAGAAGAAACCTATCATTTTGAAAATGGTTTGCACCAATTTGTAGAAGATATTAACAAAAAACCCCTCGTTTCTCAAATCATCACATTTAATGCTATCGAACAAGAAACGGAAGTCGAAATCGCCTTAGCTTACAATGAAAGCTATGATGAAAAGGTTTTGAGCTTTGTGAATAATATCCGCACGCCCGATGGCGGGACACACGAAGCAGGATTTCGGGCAGGGCTTAGTCGGGCGATTACAAACTATATCGATGCGAATGCAAACGCAAGGGAAAAAGATAATAAAGTAACAGGCGATGATATCCGAGAGGGTTTGATTGCTATTATTTCCACAAAGATTATGGAACCCCAGTTTGAGGGGCAAACCAAAGGAAAATTGGGTAGTTCTTTTGTCAAACCCATCGTGCAAAAACTCACGTATGAAAAGCTTTCAAAGTTTTTTGAAGAAAATCCCAATGATGCTAAAGCGATAATGCAAAAAGCCTTGTTAGCAGCTAGAGGCAGGGAAGCAGCGAAAAAAGCGAGAGAACTCACCCGTAAAAAAGAAAGCTTGTCTGTAGGGACTCTGCCGGGTAAGCTTGCTGATTGCCAGAGCAAAGACCCCCTAGAGTCTGAAATCTATCTGGTCGAGGGCGATAGTGCGGGCGGTTCGGCAAAACAAGGCAGGGATCGGGTTTATCAAGCGATATTACCCTTGAGGGGAAAAATACTTAATGTTGAAAAATCCCGTCTGGATAAAATCCTCAAATCTGAAGAAATAAAAAATATGATCACCGCTTTTGGTTGCGGTGTAGGCGAGGAATTTAACCTCGAAAAACTCCGCTACCATAAAATCATCATTATGACCGATGCGGACGTTGATGGTAGCCATATCCAGACATTATTGATGACATTTTTTTACCGCTATTTAAAGCCTTTGGTTGCAAATGGGCATATCTACATCGCCCAACCCCCGCTTTATCGATTCAAAAAAGGCAAAAAAGAAATTTATCTCAAAGATGAAAAAGCCCTTTCAGAATATCTCATTGAAAATGGGATTGAAAATTTCAAATTTGAAGGCATTGGGACAAAAGAGCTTCTTGAAATTTTGCGATACATTTCGCATTACCGATTCACACTCAAAGAGCTTGAAAAGCGCTATGCGATGATTGAAGTCGTCCGTTTTTTGATAGAACACAAAGAATATATTTCGCTTGGCTTCAAAGAAATGTATGAAAAAATCGAGGGATTTTTAGGCACGATTGAATGCAATATTTTGAGTAAAACCATCCGTGAAGATAAAATTATGCTTTATATCCAGACAAAATCAGGCTTGGTGGAGCTTAGCATCGATGAAAATCTGTTTGTAGATAATTTCTTTGAAGAAGCGTATTTTATTTACAATAAAATCCGTGAGCGAAATTTGGAATTTTTGGCAGGCAAAGATCCAATTGGATTTTTAGAAGATATCGAAGAATCGGCGAAAAAAGGGGCTTATATCCAGAGATATAAGGGCTTAGGCGAGATGAATCCTGAACAACTATGGGAAACCACAATGACACCGCAAAATCGAACGCTACTAAAAGTTACCTTGCCTGATGATCAAAAAGCTGATGAAATTTTCACGTTATTTATGGGTGATGAGGTCGAGCCTAGGAGGGAATATATCCAACTTCACGCCAAAGATGTGCGGCATTTGGATGTCTAAAACAGCCTAAAAAGGATATTTTTATGAATTTATTTTTAGAAGTTATCACAAATATCAATGTTATTTTTTATATTTTAGCTTACTTGGTAGGCGGTATCCCTTTTGGATTGCTTTTGGCTAAGATTTTTTGTGGCGTGGATATTCGCAAGCTAGGTTCTGGAAGCATTGGGGCGACAAATGTTTATCGAGCCCTCAAACAAGATGATGCCAAAAAAGCCAAAAACCTTTCGATATTTACGATTTTTTTAGATGCTATCAAGGGATTAGTCATTGTCCTTTTGGCTAAGATTTTTGGCTTGAGTTATGAGACACAATGGATGATTGCGATTTTGTCTATCTTGGGGCATTGCTATAGCCCGTATTTGAATTTTAGTGGTGGCAAAGGTGTAGCCACAGCGATTGGTTCGGTGATTTTACTCATCCCTGTTGAGGGGATTTTGGGCTTGATTGTTTGGGGCATTGTAGGTAAGGTTTTGAAAGTTTCTTCACTCTCTTCACTTTTGGGTGTTTTGAGCGGGATTGCCCTGACATTTATTATCCCTTATATTTTGCCTTTGCCCGGTAGCTTTTCTATCATATCACAGATCCATACCCATACACCCGTTGTCATCATCGGTATTATCGTTATCTACACCCATATCCCCAATATAATGCGTTTGATTAAAGGCGAAGAAAAAAAGGTCCTTTAAAATTTGCAATCCCTCACCCTTATCATTGAAAATTTTGAGTTGGAAGCCATCATTGGGATTTTGGATTTTGAGCGAAAAATCCCGCAAAAAATCCTCCTTGAGGGGGTATTTACTTATGATTATCACGACAAAGATTTTATCGATTATATCCGGGTTAAAAATCTCATTAAAGAGCTTTTAGAGACCAAACAATATGGTCTCATCGAGGAAGCTTTGTTAGATATTATTAAACATTTAAAACAAAATTTTAACCCCATCACTTCTATTTCTTTAACACTCAAAAAGCCCCAAATTACTAATGATTGTATTGTCGGGGTAAAAGTAAATAAAACTTTTTAAGCTTATTTTTATCATTATATGGTGATAATGACAATTATTTTATTACACCGAAGGAGCAATAATGTTTAAATATAGGCTTATTATGTTGGTTTCATTTTCATTTTTAACATTTATATATGCAAATGATACTCAAAATTACACCCTTGATAAGATCACAGCAACGGGAGAAAAAGAATTCCAGTTTAATAACAAAGATTTTATCAATGGAAAGGATTTAGGTGCGCGTCAGGCCAATCAAATGTCAGATGTGTTTGCTACCCAGCCAGATGTCAATGTCGGCGGTGGCGGGGTAATGGCTCAAAAGATTTATGTGCGGGGTATTGAAGATAGGTTGCTTCGTGTTACCATAGATGGGGCAGCCCAAAATGGCAATGCTTTCCACCACCAAGGCAATACCATCATTGATCCCGGAATGCTCAAAGAAGTCGAGATTACCAAAGGTGCGGCGAATGCCTCTGCAGGTCCGGGCGCTTTGGCTGGAGCGATCACGATGACGACAAAAGATGCCTCTGATTTGCTAGAAAAAGGTCAAAATTTTGGTGCTTCGCTGGCAAGTTCGTTTTATACCAATTATGGTATCCGAGAAAATGTGATGGCTTATGGGCGTGGGAGTCATTTTGATGTTTTGGCGTATTATACCTATCAAAATATCTTTTATTATCGCGATGGCGAACACGCATTCAAGAATCTTTTTCACCCCAAAAGCGAGGATAAAGTCATCGGCTCTCCTTCCCAGCAAAATAATGTGCTCCTCAAAGCCAATGCCTATCTCAATGAAAAAGATAAAATCACTTTTACTTACAATATGACCCGAGATAATGCGACCCGACCTTTCCGTGCCAATGTTACGAATGCTATCGGCGAAGAGGGTTTCAATTTTGCTCAAGAACTTTTTGATCATACCGATCAAAATCATAATGTTTCTTTGCAATACGCCCATCAAGGGGGCAAAAACTTTGGGTCTCCCAAAGTCAAGGTGGATGCTTATGGGAGTGTCCGAAATATCTATCTAACCCCACGTTTTGATACATCTGATGAGGGACCTTTTAAAGATGATGATGAAGGCAGGACACCCAGAAATATATTTTTGAATAACTTTGGTGCTGATCTCAAAATCTCCCACCCGATTGCAGAAGACTATAGCAATACGCTTGATTACGGGCTTAATTACCAAAATATGACCGTGATGGATAAAGCCCAAAAAGAGATTACCAAGGAACAACGAGGCAAAGAAAGTAGCAATATTATCGGGGCTTATGTGCAGGCGAATTATTCCCTTGTAAAATCCTTGACCGTGGGGGCAGGAACCCGTTATGATGTTTATACGTATTTTGACAAAAATTCCCAAAACCACGTAACGCAAGGTTTTAGTCCGAGTGTGGCGGTTTTGTATGAGCCTATCGATAGTATTGATATGAAGCTTTCTTATGCTTATGTTACCCGTGGGGCATTGCCTGGGGATGCCTTGTTGATTCAAGATGATGAGGTTACTATTGATCCAAAACTAAAATCTGAAAAAGGGCAAAATGTCGAATTTGATATGGATTTTACCCAAGAATATTTTAGTCTCCGAGGCGCGGTATTTTATCAGGTTATCGGTGATTTTATCAATAGCTATGGGCATCCTATTACTGAAGATCAAAAAGCAGCAGCAGCCTCTAAAGGTTCTAATGGTGAGGATAGAGGTTTTAGACAAAATCTAAAAGATAAAATCAATATCTATGGTTATGAGCTGGGAGCGAGCTTTAATTATGAAAATTTTGTGGCGACATTGGGGTTTGCGAGGAGTTATCCGACTGTGCGGGGCAAACTCATCAACGATACTTACGAGCTAGGCGCTACCACAGGGTTTAATTATACCTTGCGATTGAGCTATACATTCCCTAGCATTGGGCTGGATCTTTCTTGGTTGAGCCGTTTTGTCCAAACGCTTGATTATGAGGGCTATGATATTTATAATGCAGAATTTTATCACACCCATAAGCCCGGCTATGGCGTGCATAATATCTATGTGAATTACACACCGCCCAAAATCAAGGGATTGCGATTTTCGATTGTGTTGAATAATATTTTTAACAAAGATTATATTGATCAAACCTCGCCTATCAAAGTCGAAGCTGATGGTAAGGGCAATGATGTTGCCAATGCGGTGAGAAAAGCCTTAGCACAGCCCGGATTTGATGGGCGGTTTGAGATTTCTTATAAATTTTAGATAAGATAGATTTGAGGGGGCAATTTAAATTAAGGATTTAACAATGCGATATAAATATTTGTTGGTAGTGCTTTGTTTGAGTAGTTTTGTCAGCTTGCAAGCACTGCCTAAAGAGCCTGTTTTGACTACAGATGTTGCTCTCAAGATCGCCCAAAATGCTCTCAAACAATGTCGGAGCGATGGTTATAGTGTTGCGGTTAGCATTTTGAATGCTTCAGGCTTGGAACTTGTTAGTTTGCGAGATGAAAAGGCGGGGCCTCACACCCTGAAAGGTACCTACAACAAGGCCTACACCTCTTTGTCGATGAAAAATTCCACAGGCGTGCTTGCTCAAAGAGTTGCGGAGAATAAACTACCAGCTATGGCAGTGCATTTGGATAAGAGACTTGTGTTTATGCAAGGTGGCTTGCCTATCAAGGTTGGCAATGATGTGATTGGTGCGATTGGCGTTGGTGGTGCCCCACAAGGTGCATTTGATGAAAAATGCGCCCAAGTGGGTATCCAAAGCGCTCAAAAAGATTTGAAATAAAAGGTTTGTCATTATGTTCTATTCGGTTTGCTTTGCAAACCTGAAGACCGCTATGCAAGGCAAAGCCTCGCTTCGCTCCTAAAGTAACCATCTCATACCCAAAGCTTTGCTTTGTGTATTCGAGATAAATTTCTAAGGTATGTCATTATGTTTTACTCAATTCGCCTTTTAAGGCGAATCTGAAGACCACTGCGGGCAGGAGAATTAAGGTTTGGGCGTATTGCTATGCTCCTCTTAGTCGCACATCGCAATCGCCGTGCGGAGCTACCAAAGACAAGCAGTTGGCTTTGACTTAACGCTCCTCCTCTTTTCGGCAGGACATTTAAACGATGGGAGGGGAAGTCGCTTGCTTGTGTCCTTTAGGAACGTAGGGCGATTCACTCGCCCGAAGTGGTCTTCAGATTCAGTTTTAAATTGAATCGAGTAAAAAATAATAAAACAAATTCGGCGGTTGCACTACAACAACCAAGTTTGCGATTTTTCACAGCACACAAGCAACCACAAGAAAGCAGTTCAAGATTCTAAACCTTAGATGGCTTTTAAATCCTATCTGCTAACAAACCCAGCCCGCTACGCTTTTTCACCTCACCTGCTAAGGGGGCGTGCAGGGGGAGGTGGGGTTAAGGGGGAAACGGGGGGCGCTTCGCAAGTCAGCCCCCCATTCCCCCTTCTAGCTAGTATGAGAAATAATCATTAGCGATATTTCTATGGAAAAAAATTGTTATCTAAGTGATTCACAAGCGAATCTGAAGACCACTCCAACAAGCAAAGCCTGTTTTCGTTCCTAAAGGATAGGGTTATAGTCAAGCTAACGCAAGGCTATCAACTTGGGGCGGGCGGGTCAAAACTAGAGGCTGTGCGTTGGAGATAGATTTCTAAGGTTTTCATTATGCTTATTCAATATGGGTTTTTTTGCCAAGAATTTTGAGCAAGAGCCATCGCAATCCTTTCAAAATCGGATATACCCATCTCACAAGCGGTTTGGAAATAAAAACCCTATAGAGCCAACTTGTATTATTATCGAGGTTTTGCAGATATAGCAATGCCCTTTCTCCCTGCAAAACCCCGCCATTTTCTGTGAGTAGGACCATCCCATCATTGATATTGATGTGGTTATTTTGGCAGATATTTTTGAGTTCAGGGGAAGTTCTGGCATCTTTTAGGAATAAGCGGTGGGTTTTTTTGATTTTCAAAAATAACGTATATTGTTTGCAAATCGGGCATTCCCCATCATAATACAACGTGAGTTCAGGCATAAAATCTTGCTTGGATGGTTTGAAAAATTTCATCAAAATCGGCATTTTTGGGTTCAAAAAGTTTTTTCGCTCGGGCTTTTGCGTGATTTTTCATCTCTATTTTCGTTCCCATTTTTTCTCCCGCTTTTATTTTAGCCTGCGACCCTATTTTTGCACCCCTATTTTTGGTTTGAGTATCCAAAAGGGTATCCAAAATATCACGCACCACCTCACAAACCTCCCAAGCCGTTTTGCAATGCGACATCAAGGCGTTGTCTAAAAGGTATCTATCGTGAAAGAGGAATAATGAGCGTGTCGAAATCGTTGGTATCCCCAGATAGCAAGCCTCCAGATTCATCGTCCCACCGCCCCCGATAAGCACATCGATAAAGGGATAAAATTCATTGGGTGCGAGCTTTTCTTCGAGAATAAATACATTTTTGAGTTTTCCAAAATCTTTTTTCAGTCCCGAGCTATCATAACGGGGCATTACAACGAGATTCGCTTGTATTTTTGCACTCAATTGGGTAATGCTTTCATAGATAATGGGCAATTTTTCTTTGACATAATGGGCTTTGTATTCTTCCTCACGGATGAGTATTGTGGGCTTGTCTTTGGGGATATGGTAGGTTTCTCTAAAATCTCGCCCCGGCGCTAGGTCTTTGAGCCATAATGCCACATCGATAAAATCATAAGCGATGATATTTTCTTTGGCGATTCCTAGTGCGTGATAGCAAACCTCAGGCACGATGAATGGGCGAAATATAAGCGAGCTTAGGGGCAAGGTGAGGCGAGAAAGCAAGGTGATATTTTCTATAGAAAAACTATCGCTTTTTATGGGCGTGTCGCTAAACTGCACGATGGGAATGCCTAGCGCGTAGGCAGTTTGTGTGCCATCAGCACTTGCTCCGGTGATAAAAAGCTTAGGCGTGCCGATTTTTTTAAAAAGTTTCAAAAAGTTTTTTTGCCTATTGAGGCGGGCTTCAAATTTCCCTGCCAAGCTTGCCCCGCCATAGCCCCCCACGTGGATAGCTTCTATCCCAAAAAGCGCTAAAAGCTTGGCGCATTCATCATAATCCTTGCTTTTTCTTGTCGTGATAAGGACCTCATCTAGCAAGCCCAACTTGGGGATAAGGTTTCTAAAAAATAGCACATATTTGGGGTCGATGATATCAAGCCATATCAAAATTCAAAATCCCCGCTTTGCCCCTTATTCATACTTTCATACACGGCTTTGACATAATCTTTTCTAATCTGACAATCAAATATTTTTTCGCATTTCAAACAACTTCTCACAGCACTTTCTTGCTGGCAGGTTTGCAGTATGGATAGCTTTTCTTCAAGCTTATTTTGCCAAATATCTTGCGGGATTTGTGCTTCACTCATAGTTTTTCACTCATAAATTTTGGTTTGCATAGGTTTTTCTGACTTGTTCTATCTCGGTTTTAGAGCCAAAAAAACACGGCGTGCTTTCGTGGAGATTGTCGATTGGGAGCTCTAGCAAGCGGGTTTTGCCATCGATGGCCTCGCCACCAGCTTTTTCATAAATCAAAGCAAAGGGAAACACCTCAAAAAGCTTGCGTAATTTGCCATTGGGCGATTCTGTTGTGCCTGGGTAGCTGAATAATCCCCCGCCTTTGATAAGGATTTGGTGCAAGTCTGGGACCATCCCGCCAGAATAACGCAAGCGATAACCCGCCATAAACAACGATTCGATAAGGTTTTTATGTTCAGGTTTCCAGTATTTTTGCGTGCCTCCGGGGGCATTGATTTTGCCTTGGGCTTTGAGTGTGGGCGGGGTTTTTTCTTCCCAGCCATTTTTGCCGTGGATAAAATATTCTAAAGAATCCGAAGCAGTGCTTGCAAGCACCATCTCCAAGCGAGGTCCATAGATGATATACGCACTCCCGACCAAATATTTGGCTTGAAATTCTTTTTGATAAATGCCAAAGATAGACCCCACGCTGAGGTTAGAATCGATAATCGAAGAGCCATCTAGGGGGTCATAAGCAACCAAATACGAGCCACTATCTTTGAAAATCGCTTCAGGTTTTTCTTCGCTACAAATCCCCCTAACGCATTCTAACCCCAAGAGAGCGTTTTCGATGATATTATCGGCTTGCACATCGATACCTAGCTGGGTATCCCCGCTGGTGTTTGTGGTTTCCAGATAGCTTGCCTGCGTGGTTTTGATGAGTTCTTGGATTTGGAGCGCGCATTTTTGCAATGTAGGGATAAAATCTTTTGGCATTTTTACTCCGAAATTTTTTGGTTAAATTATATCTTATTGGGTTTGTGATATTCTTTAACATTCAATTTTTCAAGAGGGTTTTTATGCTGGTTGCCCCAAGTATTTTGTCTGCGGATTTTTTAGATCTGGGTTCTGAGGTGCGCTCCATCTGTGAGGCGGGTTGTGATTATGTGCATATCGACGTGATGGATGGGCATTTTGTGCCTAATCTTACTATTGGCCCTGTCGTCGTTGATAAGGTCGCCAAAATCGCTTCTAAGCCTTTGGATATTCATTTGATGGTTGAAAATGCGACATTTTTTGTGGATCTTTTTGCCCCCTGTAAGCCTGAATTTATCAGTGTGCATATCGAAGAAGAAAAGCATTTACACCGCTTGATTAATCATATCAGAAATCTTGGCATCCGCCCGAGCGTGGTTTTGAACCCCCATACAAGCGAGGAATCCCTCAAATACATTCTCCCCGATGTGGATATGGTTTTGTTAATGAGTGTCAATCCGGGCTTTGGCGGGCAACGATTTATCCCAAACACCATAGAAAAAATCCAAAATCTCAAAAATCATATCGCCACTAAAAATCCCCATTGCCTTATCGAGGTCGATGGGGGCGTGAGTGATAAAAATATCGATTTGCTAAAAAATGCCGGTGCAGACATCGTGGTAGCGGGTAGTTATGTTTTTGGTAGCCCTGATTATGCCAAGGCGATCGCTTCATTGCGATGAGGTGATTTTGGTGAGAAAATATTAGCGATGATTCCTGCACTCCATAATCTTTATAATCTCCTCAAGACTGCCCCGATGAAAACGGCAGATTTTTGCGATCGTTTGCAAAATACCATCGGCACGGATTCGGGCTTAGGATTTGGGGTTGGCGATGATTGTGGGACCACGCTGGAGTTATTGAAGGCTTGTGGCTTCCCGTTGGGGCAAGAAGCGGACAATGTATTTTTGAGCACCACAACCACGCTTTGGAGAGAGCAGGCATTTTGTTTTGTCGATATTGAGACAACAGGCTCAAAGCCTGAGGATTCTTCGATTATCGAGATTGGGGCGGCGAAATATCAGGGTGGGGAGATTGTGGGGAAATTTGAAAGTTTTGTTTATGCTAGCGAGATTCCAGAAAAGATTACCGAACTCACCGGCATTGCCACGCAAGATATTCAAGACGCCCCTAAAAGCGTGAAAGTCTTAGCAAGATTTAAAGAATTTTTAGGGGATAGCGTTTTTGTCGCCCATAATGTGAATTTTGACTATAGTTTTATCAGCCATCATATGGACGCTATCGGGCTTTATGGGCTAGGTAATCCTAGAATCTGCACGATTGATTTGGCACGTAAAAGTATCCTCTCACCAAGGTATTCATTGGGATTTTTAAACACCTTTTTGGGGATCAATACGCCGGTTTTGCACCGCGCTTATGCCGATGCGTTGAGTGCTTTGAAAGTATTTGAGATTTGTTTGTATGCCCTCCCATTTTGGGTAACTAGCACGCAGGATTTGATTGATTTTTCCAAAGGCAAATCCAAAAAACCCGCTCATATCCAATCAAGAAATACATTCTCAATCTGATGGGCGCTAAGCTGGTCTTTGAGTTTTTTGAGTTTTTCATCACCATCTTTGAAAAAACTTTCGTGTGTCTCACAAACGATATAGGTGATTTTTTCATAGAGCTTTTTGGCGATGATTTTGTCCATAATCTCAAATTCTGCGCCCTCAATATCCATTTTTAGAAGATAAATGCTTTCAGATTCTTTCAAAACGTCTTCGATATAGGTTGTCAAATCAATGACACTAACTTCATAGCTTTCGCCATAATAATCGTAGTTATCCCCGCTTTCAGAGATACGATTGATTTGGGAAACGCTACTATTTAATAAAAATCGTGTTGTGGTGTTTTTGTCCGATACGGCGACATTGTTGATGGTAACATCGGGATTGTTTTGGTATTTGTTTTGCAAGATGACATTCAAAATGATATTGGGTTCAAAACAATGCACCCTACCCCCGCAATGGAGTATCAAATCGCTGATAAGTCCGGTATGTGCGCCACAATCAATGCAGACGGGTTTATGCCCCCCCCCCCATTTGTTTTTTGCTTGATAGCACTAAAAGGTTATAAAAAATATCACAATATTCCCTAGGCACGTGGGCATTGTGGAGTTTTAGCTCCAAACCACCCAAGCCGTTGGGATCAGCGATAGCATTTTCGATGAGGTAGAGATGGGATGTTCGGGTGAAATCAAAAAATTTTTTTAGATTTGATGGGAATTGCAACACCCGTGTGGAAAATAGGATTTGATTCTTCGCCCCTTTGCGTTTTTGGATTTTGCGTTTGAGATATTGGAAGAACGTTTCTTTCTGCATATTTTGCCTTTGATGAGAATTTTAATATTTATTATAGCATTTGAAATGGTTTTAAAAAACTTACTTCGCATAAGATGATATAATCTAACAAAAATGTTTATTTTTTTATGGAAAAAAATGAAACTTTACATAAAAACTATTATTATATTGTTGTATATACAAATCAGCGGGGCAGTCGATACGCCCCCTATGCTTAATAATTATCCTATTGATACAAATCTTGATTTTTCTATTAATTTCACAGAGAAACAAATCATTTCGAGCGATACCCATCAAATCACCATCGGTCCGGGTGTAACGCTAAATACCCATATCAAGGTTACAGCCAATGAATGGAAATCCGATGCTGCAGGTATTTTTAAAGCTACTGGAAAGACAGATTATCTTTTTGGCGGTGGGGCTAATAGCACGTGGAATATTTTCTGGGATTTTTCGACCGCCAAGCCCGCAGAACCGGATAAGAACCAAGCCATATTTATGTCTCGGAAATCTGGCACAACTGATGGGGCGCATATCATTTTTGATACCAATACGATTTTTAATGTCGCTGATAATAGCAATCTCGCCCGTGGGGTGTTTAATGCCAATGGTTCTGCTAGCAATGGACCAAACACGGGGGGCATTTTTGATTTCCGCCAAAACCTCATCGTCAATGTCAGCAACGCTAGGGCGCAAGAATCCCATACGGGTGATTGGCTTCGGGCGATTTTCAAGATGGAAAATCACGCCGCTATTTATGTGAATTATGACCCCGATACGGGCACTACACGCAACCCCAACAATATTATCCAGCTTCAAGGTGATATTGATCTTGATGAGAAGTATGCCACAAAGGGGATGGGATCAGATTCCAATGTTTATATGAATCTTACCAATCCAGAGAGCTTTTTTATCGGGCGGACGGCGATGGGGTATATGGTGCTTAACCTGACGTTAGAAAATGGCGGGAAATACTTTCTCACAGGAAGCACCGATGTAAAAACCTTGTCTTTTTCAAATCCGGCTTTTGATCCCAGCAAGCCCTTTGATGTGGGTGATTTGGCAGGTATTTCTTATGTGGATTTTTCTAAATACGCTTCTTCCAACACACCCGGACCTTATTGTTTGAGCGGGTGCGCTCGGTCTGATGAGGCTTATGCCCCGCGCATACTCAAGGTAAATCGAATTGATGGGAATGGCGGGTTATTTTTGTTGAGTGCTGATCCGCAAAATGGCATATCTGACAGGATTGAGGTTAATAATTTAGAGGGCGTGCATTATATTTATTTGGATACATATTCCCCGCTCAAAGATAGCCCGAAAATGGTTGTCGCCAATGCCCAAAATGTTGCAGCGGGTGCGGGCTTTGAGGGGACGATTACCCGATTTGGGCTTTATGATTATTTGCCGACTTTTGACACCGCTCCTGGTGCTACAGGTGGGACGGATTTTATCGTAGGTGCAGCAAAGACGATGACCCCAAGCGATGTGAGCAAAGATCTTTTTGGCGTGTTTTCAATCCCTTATTTGCTCTTTCGTCTAGGGAGCGATAGCTTGCATTCTCGAATCGAAGATCTTTTTAACCCGCTTACGATAATGGGGGCTTGGGCGAAGATTAATGCGGGCGGGATTTATGCAAATAATTTTGCCACAGGCAGCAAGACCTTTCAAAATCCTTTTACCAATGTCCAGATCGGCTATGATGGGGCAAGCCTTTATGCAGAAGATCGATTTTTTTATGGCGGGACGCTCGAATACACCAAGCTCCGCACCGGAGATAAGCAACTAGTCGGCTATGATGGGAATGTCAATAGCTTTGGATTTGGGGCGTATGGCGGGCTTGTGGATAAAAAAGGCTTGGTTGTGGATGTGAGTGCGAAATACATCTATGGCGCTATCCATCAAGACATCTATCGAGCAGGCGCTCAAGGGAGGTATGGCGGGCATATTTTTTTACTCAATACGCGATTTGGTTATAACTTTTATCCTCTCCTAAAGACCCGATACACCACCCGTGAGAGCTGTGTTGGTGGGAAATTTTGTCGGAATGTTTCAGGCAGTGCGCAAGTTCGTGATGATAGCCTGTATATCCAGCCTTATATCTCGTTTATCCCTGCGATGATGTTTAGCAGTGATTTGGCATTTAGGGATATGAGTAACGCCCATATTCGGGGGCATTTGGATTTTACGCCCGCATTTATTGGCAAAATCGGTGTGTTGGGTGTGAAAAATTATGATCTCGGAGGTTCTAATATCAATGCTAAAGCCTCGATAGAATATAGCCAAGACCTTACAAGCGGGGGCAAGGCAACATTGGTTGATGATGTGAATATCCCCTTAGAACATAGAGTTATCAGCCCCACAGATCATCGTGTGGGGCTTGGCATTGGCGGGGATTGGGTATTTTTGAATGACACACTCAAACTCAGCGGGGAATTTAAAACCGAGTTTTTTGGGCATATCAATACTTACTGGTTGTTTTCGTTTGGTTTGCGCTATAAATTTGGTGAATATGTCCCCAAAGCACGGAGATTTTCAAAAGAAAAACCCGATGTGATGACCCCGCAACGCTTCAAACAAAGAAATCCTTATAAGCCCTATCAGCCCAGATATTCCCCGCCAAAAACATTCCACGATAAAAATCACTTTGCTCCTTATTGAGTTGTGTATTGCGTTGCGTATTGATTTGATGGACGTTGTCTTGGGTGAATTATCGCTCAGGGAAAAGCTCTTTGATAATAGCATCGATGTTGGCTTGATTACTCTGGGTGTTGAGGATTTTGGCAGCTTGGGCGGAATTTTGTTTATAGGCTTGGATTTGCTCTACGCTTAGGGCATTGATGGCGTGAGCGATTTGCTTGGGGCGAAAATCATCGACTATAAACCCATTTTTGTAGGTGGCGATGAATGGGGACATTTCAGGATTTGGCGTGATGATGATGGCAAGTCTGGCTTGGATAAATTCAAAAAACTTATTAGGCAGGGCGTGTTTGAGATTTGGCGTGCTGGGGGGAATGCAGTAAAGCCCCATATCATAACACGCACTAAATGGGATAATCTCCTCATATGCCACCGGCGGGATGATGGCGACTTTTTTGCCTTTATGGCGCATTTTGGCGACCTTTTTTTGCAAAAATTCCATATAGCTCGTATCGGTATTTACCAACATCAAATCCAGCTCAAAACGCCCATCTAAAAAGTTGGCTACCTCGATCATCTTTTCTATCTTGCGATTAGGATTGGCTGCGCCGTGATGGATGATCTTGATAGTGCTTGGTTTGATGGGGCTGGGAGGCAGGTCGTGATATTTAGGCAGGGAATAAAACAGCTTTGAGCTAATGCCATAATGCTTTTTATAGAGGGTTTGGAGACCTTTGGAGACCGTTATAACACTATCGGCTTGCAAAAGATAGGTTTTGCATAGATAATCGTTAAATTTCGCAAAGAGTAGCCGCCATCGGAAATTGGTTTGGTTTTGGGCGGGGTAAAATTCTCTAGCGTCAAAAAGGACTTTTGCCCCTTTTTTGTCTGCAAGCACGATGGGTAAAAGCACGAGATCGTGGCAGATGATAAGATCAAATGCACGTTTTTGGAGGAGTTTTGTGATTTCTAGGCGATTTTTTGTCCAGATGAGTGGGGCGTAATTTTTGCTAAAGCTATGGATATACAGGTGGATTTCTTCAAGGAGATTTCGTTTGGTATAGGCGGGGTAGCTAAAGGTCTCTACGCCCTCTATGCTTGAGGCACAAATCCCCATCGCACAAACCTGATGGTTGGCTTTGAGTAGATCGATCATACGCTTGGGTCTGGGGTTAGTAGCGGGATTTGCCGCACATAGCACGAGGATTTTTAGCATTTTTTTGGGCGGGATATTGTGGATTTTGTTTGGGGGTTTTCTGTGATGGTTTCTGTAGCATTTTCACTAGGCTCACTAGGTTTTTTGCGGGCGTGGAAATAAAATATTTTCGCCCCTTTTTTTGACAGGGGAAGTTCAAAAAAATCGATGAAATCAAGCAAATGAGCGTATCGTTTTTGAACTGCGTGAATGTCTTCAAAAATCCTAACGTGCCCTTTGGAGTAAAAATTCGGCACAGAGGCGATGATATGGGTTTGTGGTAGGATTTTGCTTAGAATCTTCAAATCATCATTGATATGTTCTAAGACCTCAAAAATGCAAATATGGCTGTAGGGTTGGGCGATTTTATCGGTGGTAAAGATGTCTTGTTGGATAAATCGCACTTGCCATTGAGGGATTTTTTCTCTAGCAATACTGATAGCTTGGGCGCTAAAATCAATGCCTTGATAGTTTTTCACGCCCCTATCAAAAAGCATTTTGGCAAATTCCCCACTCCCACAGCCAATATCAAGCACGCAAACCGCATTGCCTTCATTCTTGGCGGTGTCAAGGATTTTGCACGCATATTCCCAGCCCGGATAATAAACGTTTTTTTCATAGGCTCGATCGGATTGATACAGCTCATCGTAAAAATTGGCATTTTTATCGGGCTTGGGGGTGGTTTCCAGGAGTGTTTTGAATGTTTTTTGGAGATTTTTTAGATCGGGGCTATCTGCTAGGAGCATTTGGATAAAACTATCGAGTGTAATGCCTCTAAAATGCTCTTTTACGGCGTTTTCTAGCCAATAAGAGATATAAAAACAATCGGTGTAAAACCGGATTTTTTCTTTTTGTATTTGGGCGGTGAGGAGTTTTTTTTCAAATGAGGCTAATAGCTCCGGCTTTGCGGTGCAGATGAGGATAATATCGCAGGATTTGAGTTCTTTTGGCTCTTTGATGATGAGATTTTCAATACGTAAATCTTGGGCGGATTTATCGTGTGATTTTTGGCTGAAATTTTCATCGCAAATAAGGGCGTTTTTGGAATGTGGATTTCCAAAAAGATTTTCTAAAAGGCAAAAAAAGTTTCTCCCCACATTGCCAAATCCAAAAATACCTATTTTAGGCATTTTCAATCATTTCCAAAAAGGATTTTGCGCCGGTATTTTTCCGCACGCCATCATATATTTTTCGCAACAAAAGCTTGTTTTTTATGTGGGTTTGCTTTTCTTTGGGGCTTAGGTTCAAAATAGCGATGGCTTTTTTGACATAGTTTTTTATACATTCTTCCTCATTGTCTTTTTGAGCGAATGCAATGCCCGTGCAGTCTTCTATCCAGATTTTTTTTAGCATTTCTAGCGTGATATTTTGGTTTTGGCATTCTTTTTGGGCATCGTTGAGATTGTTTGTAATCCAGCTTTCAATCCGCTCTTCTCGCTCACTTTGGCTTTCTTTTGAAAGCGTGAGGATCAATCCGCCTTTGGCATTAAACTCGACTTTGCTCTCGCCTTGCTCCATCGGGAAGCTATCGAGCCAAACATCGATGATATGCCCATAAATCGTGCTATCGACATAGCCGGGAAAATAAAATCTCTCCAAAAACGCTGCGGGGTTAGCGATATTTTCATTTGAAACGATGGTGGCGATTTTTTGCTTGATTTCATATACATTGCCTGTCCCACAGCCTAGAAATATCGTGCTAGGCGTGTGTTGCATAATCTTGACAATGCTTTTTAGATAGGGGAGCGAATCGATTTTTGTCAGCCTGCCGATGACGCCCAAAATGGTCTTGTCTTTGGGGAATTTCTCCCTGTGCTTTGCGATGAGATCGGCATTGATGGGGGGATTGTAAAATTTTGATTCCATCGCCACGCTCACGCCCATAAAATCATAACCCTCACATCGCATAGCCCCAGATTGGGCGCAAATATGCGTGATTTTGCCATCGATTTGGGCGATGTCATACATAAAATTGCCGTGACTCCAAAAGATCTGCTTGGGGGCTACCCTGCTTGAGAGGATAAAATCACTGATCCCATAGCCGTTATTGGGGCTGATGAGGATATCGACAGCGTCCTTGATGATGGCTTCACGGATACTGAGGGCTTTGGAAAGATGGGAGTTGTAATAGCCATCTTGATTGAATGGGGCGATGGTGTTGATGATAGGGATGCCCAAATCCCTATAAGAGGCGATGATAGCGGGGTCATCATCGCTTTTTTCCAAAATACCCATCAGATAGATTTTGACTTCATAGTGTTTTTGGAATGCCTCATCTTGAAGCAAGGTTTTTAAAAAGCTGTATTCGACTTTGTAGGGGGAATTTTCTACCAATCGGTCTCTTAAAATACCGATGATTTTTTTATTTTTTGGGATTTTTTTTGGCTGGGGCAAGCCAAAACTTTGGGCAAATTTTTGATAGATGGGGGTGGCAATTTGTGAGATTTTTTGATTGAAATGCTTCCAATCCTCTTGCGAAGTGAAGCTATTGCCCGCCATATGGTAGATGAAAAATTGCAGGTAAAGGGCTTCATCGATTGTTTTTGGTTCGATCGTGTTTGAATTGCTTGCCATATTTTGCCCGACACAGAGCATTTGGTAAAATATCTTTTCCCACAGCGGGTAGAGCTTGAGCCAGTCGCGATGATTGAAGAAATGCTTGACATTCCAAAATACGTGCAACTGCCAGTTAAAAACTGAACGCCTGCGTTTGCTCTCTAATCGGAGGATATTTTCTGGCTTCAAGACATCTGCCATCGCCTCGATAAAGGTTTCAAATGGGATATTAAGCAGTTCAAAAGATTTTAGGATAAAGCTAGCTGCCTTTTGTGCTGATGGGGTGTGCATATCGATCTGGGAGATGTTTTTGATATAAGAGATTATTGCCTCGTTTTTCTGCCCTGATAGGAGCTTGGCGAGGACACCAAGTTCTAAAAGCATTATATTTTCTTCCTCGCTGATACCTTTGGTAAATAGATTGCTCATCGCGATGTTTATAAATGACTCAAACCGCTTATCTGCCTCTGAATCTAGGGGCGTGATGGCAATAAGGCATAGATAAAATCGCTCCAAGATCTCTCCCTTTGAGAAAACGTGCGTATAGATTTTGTCTCTAAAAAGCCTGATAAGTCGCTCAGATTGCGCCAAGGGGATTTCGGTGCGATTTTCCAATAGTTCCAAAAATGCGTTTAATGCCCTATCAATGCCGTTTTTTGTAGTTGCCTCCTTGAGTGTGGAGCAAATCACCTCGATAGAATGCGTAGGATTTATCGTATTTTTGGGGTTTAAGGGATGGTTATTCATCTTTTTGTATCTCTAGCGGGGGGGGGGGGGTCAAAATCCATTTGGATAATCTTGGTATCCACCAGCCACATATAATCAAGATGATTTTTTTTGGCATAGGGTGAGACTTCTGCGGTGATATAGCCGTAGTTTTGGGTGATAGATGTGATTTGCCCTACAGGGATACCGGGCGTGAAAATACCATCTAACCCGCTGGTTTTGACTTCATCACCAAGATTGATTTTTAGCCAAGAGGGGATAAAATCAGCGAGGATTTTTTCAGGATCACTGCTGTCGTATCGGATGATCGCAGGCGTTTTTTGATCGCCAATATAAACGGCGTAGCTACAATTTTCATCGCCATTAAGCAGTCCCATCAATCGGTTGTTTTTGATGGTGGCAATCCCGATCGCATTGCCATTTTGCACGATACCAAAAATCTTGCTTTTTGGATAGGGAGCAATATCAAAATCAAGCCAAATGCGATTATAATCCCCGATACCCACGTATGAAAATGCCCTCGTGGAAATGAAGTCAGGATTTTCGGGGGCTTTTTGTTTGATAAAGTCAGATAGTTCTTCAAATCGGGTTTGGAGGGCTTGGAGCTCAAGCTGGGTTTTGGTGTAGTCTTGCAATTCTTTTTTATATGTTTCAATTGTGCTTGCTTGGTGGAGGTATTTTTCATAAGCGAGCTTGATAGAATCTTGGGTGGAAGAAACCCAGATTTTCATCTTGTCGGTCAAAGCAAGGGTTTGTGAGCGCAAGAATTGGCTGGAGTCAAAAGCAATGAATAAAAAAGCCACAATAATAATGATAAAAGAAAGTGGCTTGTATCTCATTAGATTTGCGTGCCTTCAAACAGCCCTGCAATCGGTGCTGTATCCAATCCTACATTCAATCTTGCATCCAGCCCTATATTCAATCGTGCGCCCCAATATGGTGGAGTAAATCAAGCTCCTCAATGGCTTTTCCCGTGCCTTTTGCCACAGCGAGCAGGGGTTCATTCCCTACATACACGGGGAGTTTTACGATGTCAGAGAGGTATTTATCCAATCCCCTGATGAGCGCACCCCCGCCAGTGAGAACGATACCATTTTCTACGATGTCGCCAGCAAGATCAGGTGGGACGGACTCAAGGACGCTTTTGAGGGCGTTGCTGATTTCTCTTAGCTGGTCTTTGATGGCATCACGGATATCCTCGCTGGTGAGTTCTACGGTGTTGAGTAGCCCGCTGACTTGATCACGCCCTTTGACTTGCATTGATAAAGGCGTTTCTAGTGGCGAGGCAGAACCGATTTGGATTTTTATCTCCTCACCCGTGCGCTCCCCGATGAGGAGGTTGTATTTTTTGCGGATATAATCAACAATAGCGATGTCAAGCTTGTCGCCTGCTACACGGATGGATTTGGAAATCACCAGCCCGCCTAAAGAAATCACGCCGATTTCTGTTGTCCCCCCGCCAATATCGACGATAAGGCTTCCTTGGGGTTCTTTGATGGGTAATCCCGCCCCAATCGCTGCTGCCATTGGCTCTTCGATCAAAAATACTTCTCTAGCACCCGCACTCATTGCAGATTCTTTCACGGCTTTTCTTTCGACACCCGTGAGTCCATAGGGGACACAAACCATAATGCGAGGGCGGATAAGGGATTTGCGTTTGTGGGCTTTTTCGATGAAATAGCGGATCATTTTTTCTGTTACATCAAAATCAGCGATCACGCCGTCTTTCATTGGTCTGATGGCTTGGATACCCCCGGGCGTTTTGCCGATCATCTCTTTTGCCTCGTGTCCGACTGCTAAAATCTCCCCATCCCTGTCGTATTTGTTGGTTTTGACTGCGACGATGGAGGGTTCATTGATAATGATACCTTGTCCTTTGATCAAAACAATGGTATTTGCTGTGCCTAAATCGATGGCTATATCGTGCGAAAATAGCCCTATTACTTTGTCTAATATCATCAAGCTCCTTTATTTTTTTGAGAAAGTTTTTTCTTTTTTATCAAGAGGGGTTTGCCTGTTTTTGCCACACAATCTTTTGTTATTATAACTTCATAACCCTTTAATTCGGGCAAATCAAACATAATATCGGTGCTAAATTCTTCAACAATCGCCCGTAGTCCCCGCGCACCTGTTTTTCTCGCGATGGCAAGCTCGGCGATTTTTTCGATCGCATCGTTTTCAAAAATGAGTTCCACATCATCAATTTTAAATAATTTTTGATACTGCTTGATGAGGGCATTTTTGGGCTTAGTCAGGATTTCTATCATCGCTTCTTTGGTGATAGCCTCTAGTGTGGTGATGACGTGAAGTCGCCCGATAAGCTCGGGGATTAACCCATAATTTACCAAATCATCAGGCTCGACAAGGTGCAAAACATCTTCTTGCTCAAGCTTGGTCTTTTTTTCGCTACCAAAGCCTAATACATTGCTACTTGAACGCCTTTTGATAATATCAGCCAGCCCGTCAAACGCCCCGCCACAGATAAAAAGGATATTGCTCGTATCAATCTGGATAAAATCTTGATTGGGGTGTTTTCTCCCGCCTTTGGGGGGGATATTTACCAAACTCCCCTCGATGATCTTAAGCAAGGCTTGTTGCACGCCCTCACCAGAGACATCGCGCGTGATGGAGCGATTTTCTGAAAGTCGGGATATTTTATCGATCTCATCGATAAAGACAATGCCTTTTTGGGCTTTTTCTACATCGCCATCAGCAGCTTGGAGCAAGCGGGTGAGGATATTTTCGACATCTTCGCCCACATAGCCAGCTTCTGTGAGGCTGGTAGCATCACAAATGGCAATCGGGATGTCCAGAAATCTTGCCAATGTTTGTGCCATCAAGGTTTTGCCACTGCCAGTAGGTCCGATGAGGAGGATATTGGATTTTGAAATCTCAACATCTGCGTCATCTTCAGGGCTGTCTTGGATATTTTTGCTTTGTATGCGTTTGTAGTGGTTATAAACAGCGACCGAAAATACTTTTTTGGCATTTTCTTGCCCGATGACATAGGCATCAAGGGCTTTTTTGAGCTGTTTTGGTGCGGGGATTTCTCCAGTTTGAGGTGTTTGGCTGGGGACTTGTTTATTTTCTCTTTGCCCGCCGGTAAGCACATTGTAAAGGCTTTTGATACAAAATTCACAGATATGGAGATTTACGCCCTCCCTGCCCGATGAGAAAACAATACAATTTTCTGATTCGACTTTGCCACAAAAACTGCAGCGTTTTTCTTTATTCATTTAAGTTGCCTTTTTTGATTGGAATGCCCCGATTGGATTGGAGGATAAAATTACATATCATCTGGGTATATTTGTTGTCAGGGTTTTTTTGGAGTTCATCTTGGGCGATTTCTCTAATGAGCGAACTCCCTGAAAACAATCGCTTATAAAGCTGGCTGATAAAATCAATATCTTGATGGGAAAACAGCTTGCGCATTCGGTGTTTGTTTAGCCCACGAATGATGGCACGATTGCCCTCTGCGAGGCAAAAGGGCGGGATATCTTGGGTGAGGACTGACCCGCCAGCTACCATCACCCCATCACCAATCTGGACAAACTGATGCACAGGGGTCAGCCCGCCAATATTGACATAATCGCCCATTTGAACGTGCCCGCCTAGTGTGGCATTGTTCGCAAGGATACAATGATTTTTGATGATACAATCGTGTGCGACGTGGACAAATGCCATCAAGAGATTTTGGTTGCCGATGATGGTTTTGCTGATACCGCCTTTGGTGCCGGGATTTATCATACAATGTTCGCGAATGAGATTGTCATCGCCGATGATGAGTTCGACTTCTTCGCCATCGTATTTGAGATCTTGGGGGATCGTCCCTAGCACAGCATAGGGGAATATCGTATTATTTTTGCCAAGCGTGGTGTTGCCTAGAATCGTTACATTATTATAGAGTTTGCAACCCTCGCCAATCGTAACATTTTCGCCGATAACGCAAAAATCCCCGATTTCGACATTCTGGGCAATCTTAGCGCCCTCTTGGATAATGGCTGTGGGGGCTATTTTTTGTTGGTTTGCCATAGATTTAATCCTTTTCTCGTTCGGTTACCATTGCCTTGAGTTCTGCTTCGGCAACGAGTTTTTCAGCCACGAATGCTTTGGCTTCTAGTTGCCACACCGTGCCTTTGTGTTTGATGACACTGAGTTGGTATTCGAGCCTGTCGCCCGGCACTACAGGGATGCGGAATTTTACCTTATCAATCGTCATAAAATAGACAATCTTGTCTTCAGCTGCAGCGATGTCGTCGCCCCACGTGCTGACAAATGCCAACAAACCCCCCGCCTGTGCCATTCCCTCGACAATCATCACGCCCGGATAAATGGGCTGCTTGGGAAAATGCCCCAAAAATACTTCCTCATTGATGGTGATGTTTTTGTATGCGGTGATGGTTTTGTTGGGTTCTACAGCAATAACCTTATCGACCAAAAGCATTGGGTATCGATGTGGGAGTATTTTTCTTATTTTGTTGATATCCATCATTTGAGCCCTTTTTGAATGGTAGTGTTATGGCGTGATTTTAGCAAAATATCTTTTAATTACAAATTTTCTATCACTTTGAAGATGGATTCTTCTTGGAAAATGCTTTGAATGCTTATACGCACATTTTCGCAAAAAATCTCATCGACGATGATGATAGGGTTGATACTTTCAGCCCCGCAGAGGATATGCCTCAAAAATAGTTCATCTTCGTATTTGGGCGGGTGATACAAAAGCTCTTTGGTGGTTTGATAGGTGCTATCAAGCAAAAGATTGAGGAGTTTTAAATGCACAAAAATGCTGTCGTCTTTTTTGCAAAAACCCACGAGATAATTTTTGTTTTGGTAGGCTTGGGCTTTTTCTTCTATCGTGTGTTTTTTTGGCGCATAGATTTTTGGGAGATTTTCAAATAGATTCGGTTTGATCCATACAATACTGCCACTTTTGGCGTCTTTTTTGTTTTGCGATTTTGCGATGATATAGCTTGGCAGCACCCGATCGCCTTTTTGGACTTTTGCATTGAGTAGTCGCCATACCAGATGTTTTCTTTGCGAGAGGATGTATTCTTTGTTTTGTTGCTCGAGGTTGTCTCGATGGGCAAATGTGGCGTATCTTTCTTCAATGCTTCCCGGGAGGATTTGATTGCCGATATGGCTTATCATCTCAAGGGAAAATTTGTTCTGTTTGTTGCGTTGTTGCTCGAGTGCGAATTTGCACCCGCAATAATTTTGGCGGTAGAGATTGCTTTCTTTGGCGAGTTCATTTTGTTTTTGCACCCCACCATTGGCACGCACATTGATTTTGATAAATTCCAAATCATTTTTTTCTGCGATCGCTTCCCCTTGCGTGTAGAGCTTTTCTTGTTCTTTCATTGGGCTTGAAAGCAGGGTCGTGGTGAATCTTTTTTCATTGATGGCTTTGGCTATCTGGGCGCTTTTCATCAATCGAATGTCAAAACACTGCGTGCAACGTTCGCCTTTTTCGGGTTCGCATTCGAGCCCTTTGACACCGGCAAACCAATCTTGTGTGTCGTATTCGCCCGTGATGAGTTTGATATTGAGAAGCTCGCAACTCCTCTTGACATCATTGAGGCGCAAATCGTGTTCGCTTTTGGGGTGGATATTGGGGTTGTAAAAATAGCCTACAAACGTTTCATCAGGATAGATTTTTTGCAATTCGCTTAAGAAATAATGACTATCCACAGAGCAACAGATATGAACCAGCATTTTTTAGTCCTTGTTTTTGAGATATACCCAGAGATAACTGCCGATCCCGCTCACCAAAACTACTATCAAAAATACCAACAACGATAAATCCAATAAATCCATTGTCATTCCTTTTTTATGTTTCATATGAAACATTTTAAGATGTTTTTTCTAATTCTTTTTCTCTGAGTTGCCCGCAAGCTGCACTAATGTCGATACCTTTGGATTCCCTGATGGTGCATAAAAGCCCTTTGCGTATCAAGAAGTCGGCAAATTTTTTCACCTGTGCGATGTCAGGGCGCTCAAATGCCGAACCCTCGTGCGGATTGAATAAGATCAGATTGACCTTTGCGCGGATACCATCAAGAAGCTTGAGGAGTTTTTTGGCGCTGGCAAGATCATCATTGGTGTCTTTGATGACAAGGTATTCAAACATAATCTTTTTTCTCTCATCTACGGGGAAGCTCCTCACCGCTTTGATCACGCTCTGTATATTATACGCTTTATTCATCGGTATGAGTTTGCTACGGAGTTCGTTATCTACAGCGTGTAGGGAAATCGCAAGTTGCACGCCGAGATTGTGTTTACCAAGCTCGATAATCTTGGGTGCGATACCGCTCGTTGAGATGGTCTGTCTTCTTGGGGATATGGATAGCCCGTCAAGTTCGGCTAGAGTTTTGATGGCTTGGATAACATTTTGCATATTATTGAGAGGCTCTCCCATTCCCATATAAACGATGTTGATCCGTTTTTCTGGAGCGATGGCATTGTCTTTTTTGATCTGGACAACCTGTTCGACAATCTCGCCACTGCTAAGATTTCTGACAAAACCACCCTTTGCGGTATAGCAAAACGCACAGCCCACCTTACAACCGATTTGGCTCGAAAGGCAACAGGTCCATTTTTCACTTTCGATGATTTGCCCATTGGTATCGCATTTTTTGTCCCGCATTTTGATCAAAACGCTCTCAAAACTCAAGCCATCGTTTGTCTTGAAAAGGTATTTTTTGCTCCCATCCTTGCTGGTTTCCATACGGATGATTTCGAGATTTTTGATGGTGTATGTGTTTTGCAAGGTTTCCCGCAACGATTTTGGGAGATTTGCCATATCTGAAAATGAATCTTGATAACGGGTATAAAGCCATTGGTAAAGTTGTTTGGCACGGAATGCTGGCTGGTGGATGGCTTCAAGTTCTTTTTGGAGTGCTTGCAATGTGTAATCATAAATATTTTTTTTCATTGGAGATCCCATAATGATGGCTGGTTGCGGGTATAGGTTTCAAGTATTTCTTTGGCTTGGTCGTGGTGAGATAAAAAATCGCGATGGGCGTTTTCATTGCAATGGTTGGTTACGCAAAATATACCGCAACAAGGGATACCAAAATGTTGGGCGACCTGCAACACGGAGAAAAATTCCATATTTTCGAGTGCAATCCCCGCACGGAGCATTTTTTTTGCAAAATCGGGATCGGTGTGGATATAGTTGCTCGAATTCACGATGATTTTTTTTGTTTCACGTGGAACATTTGCAGACTCACTTTGGATATGATTGTCGATAGGCGTGTAGCTTTGATGGGTAGTATAGCTCGCTTCTATCTGCGTTGCACAGGTGCTTACGAAGATGTCAAAAACCTGAATCTCAGGATCATAAGCCCCAGCCGTGCCGAGAAATACCAGAGAATCGATGGGCTGGAAACTGCAGATTTTGCCAAGATTCATAGCGCTTGCCACCAGCCCAATGCCGATAGGTTGGGCAAAACTAAAACTTTCAGATTTTCCAGCACAAACAAACATTTAAATCCTTACAGAAATTTTATTTTGTCGTAGGTAGTTTTTGAGCGCACCGATGGCGATAGTATCTAGATGAAAAATACTTGCTGCAAGCGCCCCATCGGCAATATCATCGGTGAAAACCTCCAAAATATGCTCTTTTTTCCCTGCCCCGCCACTGGCGATAATCGGGATATTCACCAGGTTTCTGATATGTTTGAGGGCTTGGGTATCGTAGCCATTTTTTGTTCCATCGGCATCCATACTTGTCAAGAGGATTTCGCCTGCACCCCTCTGATAACACTCTTTGACCCATTCGGCAAGATCCTTGCGGGTGTTTTCTCTTCCGCCTTGGATATAAACCTCCCAACGATCGGGCTTTGTGGTATGTTTCTTTACATCAATGGCGACCACAACGCATTGCGTGCCAAAACGTGAGGCACTCTCTGTGATGAGTTGGGGATTTTTGATCGCAGCGCTATTGAGACTGACTTTATCCGCACCTGCGTCTAGGAGGCGATAAATCCCCTCAAGATCTTTGATACCGCCCCCAACGGTGAGCGGGATAAATGTAACCTTGGCGACTGATTTGACAACATCAACCATCGTGTGGCGGTTTTGATGGGTGGCGCTGATGTCAAGTAGAACAAGTTCATCTGCCCCGGCGTCATTATATTTTTTTGCCATTGTGGCAGGATCGCCCATATCCTTTAAGCCGACAAAATTGATACCCTTGACGACTTTTCCATCGTGAATATCCAAACAAGGGATGATACGCTTTGCAAGTGGGGTCATTTCATTTCCTGTTGTTTCATTTTTTATCATTTTATTTTTATTCGGTTTGTTTTGCAACAAACCTGAAGACCATTCCAAGAGGAAAGCCTCTTTCCATTCCTAAAGTTACCAACTCATACCCAAAGCGTTGCTTTGTGTATTGGAGTTAGATTTTATCGGTGTCGATTCAGTTTTTGCAAACTGAATCTGAAGACCATTCCACAGGAAATGAATCCCCATTTCGTTCCTAAAGGCTTTCGCCTGTTAGCTTTTCTAATGTTTTAAGCTTTTTTATCGCAAAAGAAATTTCACCCACCCACCAGAGTTATATCTTGTAATGCAGAAATATCAACTCATTTTTCTAAGGTCTTTTTGTTTCTGCGATAAGTCTAAAGGGCGAATTAAAAAATCCCTAGTTTTGTTTTCCCTTGAGGGGGACAAGGGGCTTAAATTGCGAAGTCCGCCCCTTATCCCCCTCAAACTCCCCCAAACCCTGCCCCGCCCCCTTAGCAGATAGGGTGAAAAAGCATAGTGGGCTTTGGTTTGTTAGCAGTTCTGAAACTGCTTGCCTTTGTCGCGCTTGTGTGCTGTGAAAAATCGGAAAAAAGGTCGTTGAAGTGCGACCGCCGATTTTTCGCAAGGAGACACAAGCAAGCGACTTCCCCGCCCTTGTTTGCCGAAAAGAAAAGCGGCGCTTATTCTTTTCGTGGGTTAAGGGCGGGGTTAGGGGTGGGATAATACCCCTTTTCTTTTGCGATAAGAAAACTAAAAGTATTTAGGAAAGACAGCAGGCGAAAGCCTCTATCATTTCTACTCGGTTTGTTTAAAAACAAACCTGAAGACCACTTCGCAAGATGTAAAATCTTGCTCCGTTCCTAAAGTAACCATCTCATATTCAAGCAAGCTTGAATATTCAAGATAGGTTTTAACAGATGATTATAATATTTCTTACCTTAACTTCGCTATTTACAAATCACAAAAAAACCGATAAAATGGACACAAATTTTTATGGAGAGCAAGCATACACTACAGAGCCAAAAAGCAATTTGGACAAAATTTTTTAAAAAATAGCGTGTATGTTGATAGGATCGTCCAATCCGTTTCCAATGTGTATCAAGGCGAGCGACTTGTAGAGATTGGGCCCGGCTTGGGTGATTTAACAGATAGGTTGCTTGGGTTTTACCAACTCAAGGCTTATGAAGTCGATAGAGATTTATGTTCTTTGCTTGCACAAAAATACCATCATTTGATGGCATCCCAAGACTTTGAGTTGATTTGTCAGGATGTTTTGAATTTGCCTGATGATAACGGCTGGTTGGATACGCAAGCGTATGTTTTGGTTTCCAATCTGCCGTATTATATCGCTTCGATTATCTTGTTGCGGGCATTGAAAGATCCGTGTTGCAAAGGCTTTGTGGTGATGACCCAAAAAGAGGTTGCGCAAAAATTTTGTGCGCAAAGTGGCGAAAGGGATTTTTGTGCTTTGAGTGTTTTAACCCAGACGCTCGGAGATGTCAAAATGCTTTTTGATGTGCCAAAAGAGGCTTTTTCTCCTGTGCCTAAGGTTACTTCTTCGGTGTTTATGATGAAGAAAAATGGTGCGTGTTTGCCAGCAGGGTTTGAAGCATTTCTCAAAATCTGTTTTACAGCCCCGAGAAAAAAACTGCTCAACAATCTTGCCAACAGGTATGACAAGGAGATATTACAAGCGATTTTTAAGCAACTTGGTATTCAAGAGGATAGCAGAGCCCATCAAGTAAGAACAACGACTTATCACCAAATATTTGAAAATCTAAAGGCAGAAAAATATGGAAAACAATAATAATCAAAATAACAACCAAACGAACCCTTCACAAGACAGAGAAAAATCCGAGGGGCAACGACTAGATGGGCAAAAAAGAAGATTTTTTAAGCCACGTTTTAAAAAACCTCAAGACAATGCTGAAAACAGCACAGAAAACCCGCAATCAAGACCACCGAGAAAGTGGATTGGGAAAAATAAAAATACAAATCCAAGCCATCAGGCAAGCACGCAAGAAAATGCTCCAGATGCCAAAAAAGGCACAAGGGATATTCAAAATGTGAATGAAAGGGGCAACCTCGCCTTTCACAAGGACCTCAAAAAAGGTGTCGAAACCAACAATCGTATCCACAAAAACAGCCTCAATCCTCACTATAAGCTCAACCTCAACACCAAAGCGCGCGTGCGGATCACCCCGCTTGGCGGACTGGGCGAGATCGGCGGGAATATGATGGTGATGGAAACTGAGGATTCTGCGATCATTATCGATGTAGGGATGAGTTTCCCTGAGGAGAATATGCACGGCGTGGATATTTTAATACCTGATTTTAGCTATCTTTATGCTATCAAAGACAAAATCGCTGGTATCGTCATCACCCACGCCCACGAGGACCATATCGGGGCAGTCCCTTATCTATTCAAACAAATGCAATTCCCCCTCTATGGCACCCCGCTGGCATTGGGAATGATAGGGAATAAATTCGATGAACACGGGCTAAAAAAATATCGCTCCTGTTTTAAAATCGTTGAGAAGCGCCACCCGATAAAAATCGGTGATTTTGAAATCGAATGGATTCATATCACGCATTCTATTATCGACGCTTCTGCCCTAGCGATCCGCACGGAAGCCGGCATTATCGTGCATACAGGGGATTTCAAAATCGATCATACCCCGATTGATAATCTCCCCACAGATTTGCACCGATTAGCCCATTATGGCGAAGAGGGCGTGATGTTGCTTTTGAGTGATTCTACCAATTCGCACAAGCCCGGGGTAACTTCGAGTGAAGCGAGCGTTGGACCTACATTTGACGCGTTGTTCAAAGGCGCAGAAGGTCGGGTGATAATGAGCACGTTTTCTTCAAATGTTCATCGTGTCTATCAAGCCATCACCTATGGTATCAAATACAACCGCAAGGTCGCTGTTATCGGGCGATCGATGGAAAAAAATCTCGATATTGCTCGGGAATTGGGCTATATTGATTTGCCCCATCATATATTCATCGAAGCCCACGAGGTTGCCAAATACCCCGATGAGGAAGTTCTCATCGTAACGACAGGTTCTCAAGGCGAAACGATGAGCGCACTTTATCGGATGGCAACCGATGAACATCGCCATATCAAAATCAAGCCTGCCGATTTGGTTATCATCTCAGCCAAGGCGATTCCGGGCAATGAGGGTTCGGTTTCAACGGTTTTAAACTTTTTGATGAAAGCAGGGGCAAAAGTGGCATATCAAGACTTTAGCGAAATCCACGTGAGCGGGCACGCCGCCCAAGAGGAGCAAAAATTGATGTTGCGCCTGATTAAGCCGAAATTTTTCTTGCCCGTTCACGGCGAATACAACCACGTTGCCAAGCACAAGGATACAGCTATGAAATGTGGCGTGCCTGAAAAAAATATCTACCTAATGGAAGATGGCGATCAAATCGAGGTAAATCCAAGCTATATCCGCAAAGTCCGCACCATCAAAAGCGGTAAAACCTATATTGATAATCAAGTCAGCCGAGAGATTGATAACAATGTCGTTTTGGATAGGCAGGGATTGGCAGAATGCGGGATGGCAGTCATCACGGCTTTTGTTTCTAGCACAGAGCAAAAACTCCTCAAAAATACCCGAATCACGACATTAGGCATAGCGAATTTCAAGGAAGAAAAAGAGCTTGTCAAAGAAATCGAAAATGCTCTGGAACTCTACATCAAGACGGCTAAAAAAGAGGTTTTGACCCATCAAAAAACACTAGAAAACGAAGTCAGGAATATCACGAGAAAACTTTTGTTTAAAAAACTAAAAAAATACCCCGTTATTGTGAGTAATGTTTTTGTGTCCTAAAAAGCGGGGCAATAAATTCGACCCAAAAAAGCGATAAAGCCGAAAGTGATAAAGGAGACGATGATGGATTTTGCACAGATTGCCAAGGATGTCCTTGAGCTTGAGGCGAAGGAATTATTACAAACTGCTTGCCACGCTCAAGCGATTGATTGGGATGGTATTGTTGGTCTGATTTCTGGCGCAAAAGGCAAATTGATCGTTTGCGGTGTGGGCAAAAGTGGCTTGGTGGGTGCGAAAATCGCTGCTACGCTTGCTAGCACGGGAACGCCTAGCTTTTTTTTGCACCCTACTGAAGCAATGCACGGGGATTTGGGTATGGTAGGCAAGGAAGATATTATTCTTGCGATTAGCTATAGCGGGGAGAGTGAAGAGCTTGTGGCGATTATGCCCCATCTCAAGCGCCTAAGCGGGGGCATTATCACAATGAGCAAGGACGCTAAAAGTTCGCTTTCAAAAATGGGCGATTATTTTATCCCTATCGCTATCGCTGCTGAGGCCTGCCCGCTAGGTGCTGCACCAACAAGTTCGACCACTTTGACCTTGGGGCTTGGTGATGCTTTGGCTGTTTGTTTGATGAAAAAAAGAGGTTTTTCCAAAAATGATTTTGCTTCGTTTCATCCCGGCGGGAGTTTGGGAAAAAGGCTTTTTGTCAAGATCAAAGATTTGATGCAGACCAAAGATTTGCCATTGATCAAACCAGAAACAAGCCTCAAAGACGCCCTTATCACGATGAGTGCAGCGAGGCTTGGGAATGCGATTATCGCCAAAGAAGGCAAGCTTATCGGGGTGCTTAGCGATGGGGATTTGCGTCGGGCGATGATGCGAGAGGATTTTAGTCTAAATGACCCTGTGAGCCTCTATGCTTCAGAAAATCCCAAATATTGCGATGACCCTGATTGGCTTGCGGGGGAGGCTTTGAAGTTTATTGAAGATAACAAAATCCAATTGCTTATCATTACAGACAAACAAAAGAATATCCAAGGGGCGATCCACTTGCATACGCTCATTAGTGCCGGCATTAAATAGTGTAAATAGTGTAAATAGGGGAAGAAATGTTTGAGAAAATAGATGAAATTTTTAGAAACATCGAATCGATTCGAGATGAAATACAGATACTGCTGAATATGGCAAAGATCACATTGGTGGATTATATTATGATCAAAAGGGGTTCCCAAGATATGCCCGAACACGTCAGTATGGCGGTATTTTCTCAAATCAACGAACAAATCGATGCGTTAAAAAAAGAAATCGATGCCCTCAATAAGCTCAAAAGAGAATTGCTCGTATTTTAAATGCCACAAAATTATGCTTTGAGATGAGATGTTTCAAAGCATTTATGCGGTATTACTCATCGCATTGATTATTTTTTCTTGCTGTCTAAAATTTTGACTCCAGCTGTGTCAAATCCCCATCCCATCAAATCATAACCAACACCCACCTAGCCACAAAAGAATCAATTCGGGTGCGCCCAGCACGCTTTGAAAATTTAGCTCCATCACATCCTGCTAATGCCAAATGATTACAAAATTCTATATATATTTTTTTATATTACGGATTTTATTCCCAAAAATAGGGGATTTTCGGGGCTTTAGAATATAATCATAACGCACCAAAAAAAGGAGGTAATAATGAGGAAAATTTCACTATGGTTAATTGTGGGCTTGATGAGCTGTTTGGGGGCAAAAGACGTTTTTTACGCCGAAACTACTAAACAGCTTTATCTTGATCCTAACTCTACAAAAGTCATCGGCAAGCTTTTGCCTACTTCACAGGTTAAAATCATCAAAGAAACACCCACAAGATTGCTTTTAGGCATTGAGGGCTATACGCAAGAAGGGGTGGATAATGCGATTTATTACGTGGTTGGCAAGCGCATTTTGGTTGCGGGTTTAAGCAAAAATTCGGGGGCAAAATTGAAAGTCCTTGCTACGCAAAAAGACCCCGAGACAAAAAATGTCTATAACAAAGTCTATGTCGAGCTTTACGCTGATAAAGGCGATATGACCCCAGACCTACAAGCTCTTTACAAAAAAGCTAATGATTTGTATGTCCAGAGTTGCTCATCGTGCCACCCATCGCACGAGCCAAGGGAGTTTGGGGCGAATCAGTGGCCAAGCGTGGTTAAATCTATGATCAATAGGACAGGGCTTAGCAAGGATGATGGCTATCTTCTGACCCAATATTTGCAAAAACATTCCAAAGATTTCAAGGAGACAAAATGAAAAATTACGACCAAAAACGCCGCAGTTTGCTTAAATTTAGCGCACTTTGTGCCACCATCCCATTTGTGGATTTTGCCCTTGATCGTGGGGTATTGCTCGCCTCGGGGGTAAAGAAATTTTCACCATCTTTTGTGCTTGATGGCGAGGTCATCACAGCAGCGCATTGGGGGATTTTAAAGGTATCTGTGAAAAATGGCAAGGTTGTTAAAAGCGAAAATGCCATCAAGCAAACTATGCCAAACTCGCTTCAAGGCGTCGTGAGCGATCAAATCTATGCCCAAGATCGTATCAAATACCCAATGGTGAGAAAATCCTATCTCAAAAATCCCGACAAGCCCCAGCCAGAATTGCGAGGTGGTGATGAATGGGTGCGGGTGAGTTATGAAGAAGCTATTGATCTCATCGCCAAAAGGCTCAAAAAGACCAGAGACACCAAAGGACCGCAAAGCATTTTTGCAGGCTCTTATGGCTGGAAAAGCAGTGGCAATATGCACAATAGTCGCATTTTGTTGCAACGATTTATGGGTATGAATGGGGGCTTTACAGGATCTACGGGGGATTATTCCACCGGGGCTTCCCAAGTGATTATGCCCCACGTGCTAGGGACTATCGAGGTTTATGAGCAACAAACCAGCTGGCCTGTGGTGCTAGAGCATTCTAAAGTAATCGTGATTTGGGGGGCAAACCCGCTTCTAACGCTAAAAATCGCCTGGACTTCAAGCGACTCTCAAGGGTTGGAATATCTCAAAGCGTTAAGGGATTCCAAAAAACAAATCATTTGTATCGATCCTGTCTATAATGAAACGGCGAAATTTTTGAATGCCAAATGGATTGCCCCTACGCCAAACACCGATGTGGCTTTAATGCTTGGAATCGCTCATAGTATGCTTGTTTCAGGGGAATATAACAAGGATTTTGTCGATAATTACACCGAGGGCTTTGAAAAATTCCAAGATTATTTGCTAGGCAAAACCGACAAGACGCCAAAAGACGCAAAATGGGCGTCAAAAATCACGGGTATCCCTGCAAAAACCATCAAAGAGTTGGCAAAAACATTCTATGACAATCGGACAATGTTTATGTCTGGCTGGGGAATGCAACGCGCCCATCACGGCGAGCAACCTCACTGGATGTTGGTCACGCTCGCTTCTATGATTGGTCAAATCGGGCTTCCTGGCGGGGGCTTTGGGTTGTCATATCATTATAGCAATGGCGGTGTGCCGACGACAAAAGGCCCTGTGGTCGGCGGGATGAATCTAGGCAATTCTAGCAAAGCAGAAAGTGGGGCAAGCTGGCTTTTAGAAGGCACGAAATTTAATTTCCCTGTCGCAAGAATCGCCGATGCTCTATCAAATCCGGGCAAGAAAATTGATTTTAACGGGCAAAAAATCACCTATCCTGATATTGATTTTATCTACTGGGTGGGCGGGAATCCGATGGTCCATCACCAAAATACAAATGAATTGGTAAAAGCGTGGAGAAAGCCCAACACCATCGTTGTGCACGAGATTTATTGGACGCCCACTGCGAGATATGCTGATATTGTAATGCCGATCACAACGAGCTATGAGCGAGATGACATCACGATGACTGGGGATTATTCTAATCTCAATATCGTGCCGATGAAAGCTGTCGTGAAGCCACAATTTGAAGCAAAAAGCGATTATGAAATTTTCTGCGATTTGGCTAAAAAATTTGGCATTTATGAAAAATACAGCGAGAATAAAAGCCCGATGGAATGGATCGAGAGCTTTTATGAGACAGCGCTCTCCCAAGCAAAGGCAGGAAATATCCCAATGCCTAGTTTCAGGGAGTTTTGGACTAAAAACTTGCCCCTCACCTTTGAAGCCCCGATAGAAAATGAGGAATGGGTTCGCTATAGCGATTTTAGGGAAGACCCTATTTTAGAGCCATTGGGGACGCCATCTGGTAAGATTGAGATCTATTCAAAAACCATAGAAAAGATGAAATACAAAGATTGCCCGCCTCACCCGACGTGGCTAGAGCCTATCGAGTGGTTGGGTATGAAGGAAAAACCTGCTGAATTTGCCCTCATTACAGCACACCCAGGTCATCGATTGCATTCCCAGCTTGCCAATACTAGCCTCAGGCAAAAATACGCCATTGCTGATAGAGAGCCTATCTGGATAAATGACAAAGACGCCAAGAAAAAGGGCATAAAGCACGGCGACATCGTGCGGGTGTTTAATAAGCGTGGGCAGGTCCTAGCGGGGGCATTTGTAACAAAAGACATCAGTCAGGGCGTTGTGAGGCTATCTGAAGGGGCGTGGTATGATCCTTTAGAGCCTGGCAAAATCGGCTCGCTTTGTAAAAATGGCTGTGCGAATGTGCTTACCATTGATATACCGACCTCCAAGCTTGCCAATGGCAATATCTCACACACCACGCTGGTAAATATCGAAAAATACAATGGCGAAGCTCCCAAGGTTACGGCTTTTAAACCACCTAAAGGGGCGTAACCGGTTTGTTTGCAAACAGACCGCATACCGCTTGCAGGAAGCAATTCCTGCTTGCTTTATTGAATCGATCGCAATCATCTTTCTTTCCCCTCTCAAATAAAAAAACCCTATTAAAGCAGTCTTTGCCAATTTTATTATCGTGTAAAAAGCCGATTTTCAAATCACTGCCAACAATGCTAAGCCTATCAAATAAGATGGGATTTCCCAAAATATTCGCCGGGTGCTTTTACAGGCAGGAGATTATTTTTTCTTGCTATTTGGGATTTTGACTCTAGCGGTGTCAAATCCACTCCCAAGGGCGTGATAAAGATTAATGAGGGATTGTATATAGGTGGCTTTGAGGTCGATAATCTCGACTTCAAGCTCCAAAAGCGAACGCTCCGCATCTACAACTTCCAGATAAGAAGAGTAGCCACTTTCATATCTGTCTTTGGCATATTCTAGGGTCTTGCGTGCGGCTTGATATTCATTATCAAGAGAAGTTTGTTGTTTTTTTGTCCATTCAATGCTTGCTTGAGCGTCCCTGATTTCTTTGAGGGCATTGAGGACGATTTTTTTATAGGTATAGGCGGCTTCATCTCTTTTTGCATTAGCGATGGCAAATTCACCTTTTAGCCTGCCCCCTTCAAAGATGGGGGCTAAAATGCTTGTTCCCAATGCACCCACAGGGATGATTGCAGAAACCCCTGTAAAGCTTGTAACCATAAACGCCCCAATATTGGCAATGAGATTGAAACTTGGCAAGAAATTTGCCCGTGCTTTTGCCAAAGTAGCACTGCTGGCAGCGAGCGCAAATTCGGCATAAGCGATATCGGGTCGATGCCTCAAAATCGATGATGGGATGTCTTTTGGCAAGCTAGGCTGGTTGATGAGGGCTAGGCTTTGGGCGGTTTTGAGATCTTTTGAGCGCACGCCTGTGAGTTCTTCGAGGGCATTTTGTGTTTTGATGATAGCAAGTTGCACGGGAGCGATTTGGGATTTTGTGGCTTCATATTGGATTTTTGCTTGTTGGTTGTCATACCCGCTGGTATAGCCTACACTCGCCTTGTCTGTAGAAATTTCCAATTGGATTTTTCTTGTTTTTAGCGTATCTTGCAATAGCTTGAGATGGTCTTTGAGTGCGAGCAGGTTGATATACGTGCTTGCTACGATCGAATCAATATTGAGTTGTGTGGCGTAGGTTTGTGCGATGATAGCTTGTGTTTGATACAGCTTGCTTTTTCGCTCGTTGGCATTTTTGCCAAAAAAATCAAAATCATAAGAAATATTAAGAGCAGGATCAAGCGCCCCAACAGGTGCTTTGAAGCCAAAAAGCGGGGTAAGGGTGTTTTGGGTGTATTGGGGGTTTGCGCTCAAACTCACACTGGGGAATAACGTCGATCTGGCAACTTTGAGTGCAGCTAGGGCTTCTTGTATATGGGTTTTAGAAATCTGCACATCGCTATTGTAGTCTCTTGCCTTTTCTATGAGAAACATCAAATCATTATCGTTGAAGTTTTGCCACCAATCTTTGTTGATTTTTTCGTTGGCATTTAGAGGCAAGTCCATCACAACTCCAGCGTCTTTTGGGATTTCTGGGATTTTGGGCGCACAAGAAGACAGCAAAATCCCGATCGCAAAAGCCATAATGATTCGACGGGTAGGCATTTTAATCCCCTTGGGTGTGGATGGTAGCAATCACACTCATACCGGGTTTGAGTTTTTCTGCAAGCGGGTTATTGGTATCGATACGAATGCGAACAGGAATCCTCTGGATGACCTTGATGAAATTGCCTGTGGCATTATTGACCTTAATAGCGCTGTATTGGCTCCCTGTTGCAGGTGAAATATCTTCAACCACGCCTTGTAGTTCCGCCCCACCTAGCGCATCAACACGGAATGTCGCCCGTTGCCCGATTTGGACATTTTTCATTTTGGTTTCTTTGAAATTCGCCTGCACCCATTTGAGATGGGGGATGAGGAAAGTCAGTGGCGTGCCTTGGGAGACAAATTGCCCCAATCTCGCCCCCACCTCGCTGATCTGCCCATCAACAGGGGCTTTGATGAGCGAGTAATCCAAATCGATCTTGGCTAACTCCAACGCAGCACTTGCCCGCTTGACATCAGCTTCTAAAGCAGATTTGCTGATTTTATAAGCTTTTAGTTCTTGGAGGGCTTCTTTGTATTGGGCTTGGGATTCTTCGAGGGCGTATTTTGCTTTTTTGAGCGCTGTTTGGGTGTCTTCAAACTCTCTTTGGCTAAGCGATCCATTTTTGACAAGCTTAGCGACACGTTTATTTTGAGTCATCGCATTTTGATAGGTTGCTTCGTTGGTGTCAATCACAGCTTTTTTTTCATTGAGATTGGCTTGGCGTAATTGGTAGTTTTGATCATAGCTCATCAAAGCAGATTCCGCACTTTCAAGATTGGCTTTGGCTTCATTGACTTTTTGGATAAAGACGCTTGGATCGATTTGCAAAATAGGATCACCTGCTTTGAGTGTTGCAAAATCTTTCGCATAGATTTGGGTTACATAGCCACTCACACGGGGGGAAATCAAAGTAACTTTGGATTGGACATAGGCGTCATTGGTGTTGATAAGCCCGCGAAAAAATGGGGGCAATTCCCAAGCATACAAGATACACAAGATACCAGCGATTGCCATCAAAGTGGCGATAATGCTTGTGAATAAATTGGGTTTTTTGGGTCTCCAGTGATTGAGAAATGGCATAAACTTTCCTTCAGGACTTTTTTTCTTTGTCTAAGGCTTGTGCTTTGCGGTTATTTTGCATACTCTTGCGCGTGAGGATGTCAAGCTCCCTATCAATAGGCGTTGCTTTGCGTCGTGCATAATAAGCCCAGTGGATTGCCAATAAGACAAATATAGCTGCAGCAACCAAGCCGATGACACAAAATAGATCATTATAAGCTAGCACGCCAGCTTCTTTGCTAAGCTGGGCGTGTAGGTTGGGCGTGAGGGCATTGAGCGCGCTCGTATCAGGAGAATGATTGATAAGGGTTTGGAGATACATCGCGGTGCGCTCTTGGATAAAATAACCAATCAAAGCAGAACCAAGCAATCCAAACACGCTTTGTGAAAAGCCAAATACCGCGATGAATGTGATGACATAATTACCCCCTCGTGGCATTGATATGGTGATACCTTCGGCAAATAATGGCCCGATGAAAAACACACTCGAAGCTGCGATGAGGAATTGGGGGAAATAGAGGTTAGAGGGCATTACAGAGGGTGAAAGCCCGGTGGAGGCAAATGAGCCAATAATAAGCATTGCAAACGAAATCACCATAATGAGGCTGGTGCGTTTGTAGTTCATCACCCCAATGCAGGACAATCCCCCAAAAAGCGCCCCCAATGTGATAACACCATAATAAGATATGAGTTGGTAATCGGTATATCCTAAGACATTTTTGAATAATCCCGTCGCCCCTGTGGTTTGTTCAGCCAAACACATACGGGCAAATGCGCCGGCTAGACAGAGTCTTAAGACTTGAAATTTGCCGATAAAAGAAAAATTAATCAAGGGCTTTTCCCGATAATTTTCGAGAATAAAAAATAATGTCAAACAAATAATGGCGATACAAAGCCCATAGGCTATCCAAGGATCTTCCCACCAGATGGTATTGCCGATACTAAAAATCAAGCAAAATGTCGCCGTTCCCATTGCATAGAGGAGGATTGAGGGGATATCTTTTAGGCAAAAGGATTTGCCGGTTTGGGATGGGGGCAATTCGATAAGCAAATAGACAGCCAAAACAAGCAATGTCATTCCCATATCAATAAAAATACTCAAATGGGCGTCTTCATTGATCATCAAATACGGCAACATCCACCTAGCCGCAGAAGAACCCACTTGGATAAGCCCGACACTTAGGCACATCGCTAGGTATTTTTTTTGAGGCGGGAGCATTTGCAAAACATAATACACGCACAAAGTCGATAGGCTACTCCCGAGTAAGCCATTGAGAAATCTCGTGATCACAGCGATATAAAAATCCTCATAAATCATTTGTATGCCGTGGATGACCACCAAAATACAAAGCGCAAAGCTAAAAAATACCTTCATCCCAAATTGTTGGCGCATTTTGAAAAGAACCACACTCATCCACGCATAGCCCATATAATACGAAGCCGTAACGATTGTCCCCTCTGCGGGCGTGAGTCCAAGATTGCCTTGGACTTCATAAATGTTGGCAATCACGAGATTATTTTGCAATCCTGCAGCAAAGAGCACGACAATCCAGCCGAATGCATACAGCAGTCGTATCTTGGGGGGTAATTCGGGTCTGCCTAAAGAACCCCAGAACATTGGCATTTCATTCGGTCTGAAAATCTCGTTTAGATTTTGAGATGATGGCATTGTTTTCGTTCCGTATTAAGAATTTTTGTGCCTGTGTCTGGCTTGCCCTGAAACGTTGGATGCGATTTTTGAAAGTTTTGTCAAAAAAAGATAATTTATTTTCTTTATATGTTTGGATTGTCTGATTCTTAGTTATTATATTTTTTATTGCTAAATCATTGAAAAATATGAGAATTTTTAAGAGAAATTATATTTTTTAGGACAAAACAATGCTGGGCACAGAAAGACTGCTTTGGGGGAAAGCCCAAGAGCTTGGGCGATGGTTTTAGATAGCGATAAATTCTTAGCGGAAACGCTCCGTTGGTATGTGATCTGGCAGGGTGGGGTCAATATATTCTGCATAGGGTGGTTCTGAGCCAAAATACCCAAATACTGAACGATAAAAAAATCCTTTCAAAGGCTCTCTGATGGGTTCATACAAGCTCCCGCTGGCTTCAAAGCCCATTTCTTTTAAAAACGTGGGGATGATATTAAAATGCGATGTTTTGTTTAAATTCTCCGTTTGGGCTTTTTGGAGTTCTTTGCTTTTAAAATTCGTGATAACCACCAAAGGAACGAGACCTTCGCCGATATAGGGCTTCACATCTGGAGTGGTGCAATGGGTGAATCCATATGTGTCTTTGAGATTTTGCCCGTGGTCAGAAGTATAGATAATCATCACGGGTTGTTGGAATTTTTTCTTGAAAAGCTCATTGAAAAAATTATCGCTTTGATACACGACTGCGTTGATGTAGTTTTGGCGAAAGGGGAGTTCTTTTTGGATATAGGGACTAGAAAATGGGACTTCAAAACCTTTTGGGTAATTGCTCTCATAGGGAAAGTGCGAGCCTTTTTTGATGATATAAGTAAAGCTTTTTTGTGGGCTATCTAGATAGGAGAGGGCATCGAGGATTTGTGTGTCGTTGGTGATGTGTTGGCTGATATTGTGAGAGATAAGCTCGCGTTCTTTCTCATCAAAATAATCGTGCCCTTTGCCTAAACCCTGTGCATCGTATAGATAGGTCGTATAGCCGGCGTTGTTTGCAAAGCTCCAAATCAAAGCGTTGTTATAAAGATCATCTTTGAGGTGTTTGGGTTGGGCATTTTTACGCAAGATAATATTGCTTGTGGCTGAACAATTTGCCCCCGAAGTGGCTAGCTTAAAATCATAGATATGCCATAAATTATTTTCGGTCGTATCTAAGCGGATTCTTTCAAAAGGGGAGAAGTCATAGCGCACGCTTTCATCGACAATCAAAACCAGATGAGGCGTTTTGGATGGGTATTTTGGCTGGGCGTCGGTGGTGTATTTGTAGATATGGGGGTTGGTGAAGTTATCGATTTGATAGGCGGCAAAAAGGGCGTAAATCGAAGCGGTGGTGGGGAGTTTGTTGGTCGCCCCACCTTTTTTGATGATACAAACCCCTAGTGTAATGCAAAATAATGCGATAAAGCACGCTAATGCCCCCCCCCCTACAATTTTTTTGCCCTTTTGTGGGACAATCAGAAATGCCACCAAAAGAATAGCAATATGCCCAAGAGATTTGAAGATAAAAGGGGCATACATCGCTATGGCGTCAAAAGCATTGGCTTTGGCTTGAAACAGCACGATAAAATCAGGGTATTCAAGCACTTTTCCCCCTGCTAAAAAGAAAACATCGCAAACAATCGTAGAGACAGCAATAAGCACAAATAGGCTATATTTGATGATAGTAGGTGCGCGTGAAGCGAGCAGGAGACACAAAAAACTCACCAGATAAGCAAAAATAACCACAAAATTTTTCTCTATATCTGGCATTTGGGTATTCATTTGGGCGAGTTTGCCATAAAGGCTGGGCTGATCCATACAGATAAAAAGAATAATCAAAAGCACGCTGATGGCTGAAAGAAGATGGCTTTTTTTGATTTTTGACAACAAACTAAATCCTTTTTTGATGAGATAATGCGAGATTCTTGAGATGTGAAATGAATCTAAAAAACAAAAATGATAGCATTTTTTTAATCATTCAAGGGTATTTTTGGATGGGTGTTTGGCTTGTTGATAAGCAAGAGGGGCAGAGATTACCTCTCAATAACCTCCCAAGGGAGCCCTTGTTTGGTGAGTTCTTCCATAAAGGGATCAGGGTCGAGTTCTTCCATATTAAACACGCCTGCCCCGATGGATTTCACCCCCCATTTGTCTTCGCAGATGAGTTTTGCCCCAATCATTGCTGGCACGCCTGTGGTGTAGCTGATAGCTTGGGAATTGACCTCTTCATAGCAGGCTTGATGATCGCATACATTGTAGATATAGAGGGTTTTTTCTTGCCCATTTTTTCTGCCTTGGATATAGCAACCGATATTGGTCTTGCCTTTGGTCTTGCCTGCTAGGCTTGATGGGTCGGGGAGAAGTGTTTTGAGGAATTGGATAGGGATGATTTTTACGCCATTGTGATCGACCTCATCAATGCGTAACATCCCGATGTTTTGCAGGCATCGCATATGGTTGAGGTAGCTTTGTGAAAACGTCATAAAAAACCGGATGCGTTGCAGACCTTTGATATTTTTTACGAGTGATTCAAGCTCTTCGTGATAGAGCAAATACGAGTCTTTTTCGCCAATTTCAGGGTATGCCCATACTTGCATAATTTCCATCGGTTCGGTCTCTATCCATTTGCCATTTTCCCAATATCTCCCCTTGGAGCTGACTTCTCTAAGATTGATTTCGGGGTTGAAATTTGTCGCAAATGCGTAGCCGTGATCCCCTGCATTGCAGTCGAGAATATCGATGGAGTGGATCTCATCGAAATAATGCTTTTGGGCATAGGCACAAAATACATTCGTAACACCAGGGTCAAAACCAGAGCCTAAGAGCGCAAAAATCCCTGCTTCTTTGTAGGATTTGCCAAACGCCCATTGTTCTTTGTATTCGAACTTTGCTGTATCGGGATGTTCGTAATTAGCGGTGTCAAGATAGTGGGTTTTTGTCAGTAGGCACGCCTGCATAATCGTGAGATCTTGATAGGGGAGAGCGACATTGATGACGACTTTGGGTTTGTATTGGTTGATGAGGGCAACTAGGGCAGCAACATCATCGGCATCCACGCTTTCACAAATAATCTCTCCATAGCCCTTAGAACGCACGTTTTGGGCAATTTCTTGGCATTTTTTGAGTGTCCTGCTTGCTAGAATGATTTTGCCAAAAACATCACGATTCATCGCAAGCTTATGGGCGACCACGCCACCGACGCCACCCGCACCTATCTGTAAGACTGTATTCATTCTATGAGCTCCTAAAATGATGAAATAAGATTTGCCATTATAGGATTAAAAAGCTTCAATCCAAGCAACTTCGTAAGCAAATCCAAAAAAATGAAGCGGATTTTTTGGTTCAAAAGAAATTTTACATAATTTAAGCTAAAGTTTTTTAGAATTAAAGGCATTTGAATTTTAAGATGCCTTAGATTTGGGTGAGCGGGTCTAAGCCTAGCGGTGAAGAGGATTTGCTTGTGAATTGATACCTTAGAAACTTATCTCGAACGCACAGCCTCTGGCTGGGTGTGAGATGGTTACTTTAGGAACGAAGCAAGATTTCACATCTTGCGGAGTGGTCTTCAGATTCGATTTATCGAATCGAGTAAAAAATAATGTTTTAGGCTTACGCCTATTAGGAGGGGGCGGGGTTCTACCTGCGAAGCGTCGCCCGCCCCCTTCCTAAGACCTTCCCCCACCCACTGCACGCCCCCTTAGCAGATAGGGTGAAAGTGCGTAGCTGGCTTTGGTTTGTTGGTGGATAAGATTTAAATACCTTAGAAACTGGGTTGATGACCTGCGAAGCAGGGAATAACCCAATAACTTTAGGAGCGACTGAAAGCTTAGCCTCCAAAAAGCGGTCTTCAGATTCAGTTTGAAAAACTGAATCGAGTAAAAAATAGATATTAAAGGAAAATAATGCAGACGATGAATTTTAATGTTTATGCGACACTGGTGTGTATGGTAGCGGTGCTACTGCTAGGGCGATATATCATCAAAAAGGTCAAGTTTTTGCGGGATTATGATATCCCTGAGCCCGTTGTTGGTGGCGTGGTCGCAGCATTGTTGGTGCTAGTTTGCTATAAGCTTTTTAATTTTGAGATGAAATTCGATTCTTCTTTGAAAGACCCGTTGATGTTGGCATTTTTTACCTCGATTGGCTTGAGCGCTGATTTTGCTTCTTTGAAAAAAGGGGGCAAGATGTTAGCGATATTTTTAGTCATCGTGGTGGGGCTGTTGTTTTTGCAAAATATCATTGGTGTCGCAGTCGCTGAAGCGATGGGGGTCAATCCCTTGATGGGAATGCTTGGGGGTTCTATCACGATGAGCGGGGGACACGGAACGGGTGGCGCTTGGGCAGAGATATTCAAAGCTGCACCTTATAACTTTTCTCCTGCGATGGAAGTGGCGATGGCTTGTGCGACGTTTGGGCTTATTAGCGGGGGGCTTATCGGCGGACCTGTGGCAAGGTATTTGATTGCCAAATACAAACTCAAAACACCCGGTGTTAGCGAAGATGGCACAAAAGATGACATCCAGCCGGTAGGCTTTGAATCGCCCAAAAAAGAACGCTTGATTACGGCTTCAAGTTTTGTGGAATCTCTGGCATTAATTGCTGTAGCGTTACTTTTGGGAACAAGTATTTCTGAATATGTCAAAGAACATTCCAATTTTACACTGCCAACGTTTGTTTGGTGTCTCTTTATGGGCGTTATCCTCAGAAATATCCTTTCTGCGCTCAATATCCATAAGGTTTTTGATCGTGAGGTTGCAGTCCTTGGGAATGTCAGTTTGTCGCTGTTCTTGGCATTTGCCCTGATGACTATCAACCTATGGGAACTCGTGGCATTAGCATTACCAATGGTGGTGATTTTGGTGTGCCAAGTTGTCGTGATGGTGCTTTATGCGGTGTTTATAACCTTTAGATTTTGTGGCAAAGACTATGATGCGGCTGTTTTTGCTGCGGGGCATTGTGGCTTTGGGCTGGGGGCAACGCCTACAGCGATGGTAAATATGCAAACAGTAACCAATCACTATGGTTATTCCCACGCAACGTTTATTGTTGTGCCATTGGTGGGGGCATTTTTTATTGATATTGTGAATGCTTTGGTTATCAATGGGTTTTTATATCTGCCTTTTTTTGCGCATTAAATTTTACTTGGTTTGTTTTTAAGCAAACCGAGTAAAAAATAATGAAACGGGTCTTTAGATTTGCTTGTGAATCGCTTAGATAACAATGTTTTTCCATAGCTGTGCGACTAGTTATTTTTTCTTATACTAGCTAGAAAGGGGTCAGGGGGGCTTAAATTGCGAAGTCCGCCCCCCTAGACCCCTTAAACCCCTACCCCCCGACACGCCCCCTTAGTGGTTCAGATGACAGGGCGTAGCGGGCTTGGGTTTGCGAGCAGATAAGATTTAAAGTCTTGGATTTATTTTAAATCTGAAACTGCTTTCTTTGTCGCACTTGTGTGCGATGAGAAAGTTCAAAGCATTAGAAAAGTTATCAGGCGAAAGCCTTTAGGAGCGAAAGCAGGCTTTGCCTGTTTGAGCGGTCTTCAGATTCGATTTATCGAATTGAATGGAAACCTATAAAACTGGGTTGATGACCAGCGGTAGCTGGGAATAACCCTGTGCTTTAGGAACGAAGCAAGATTTTACATCTTGCGGAGTGGTCTTCAGATTCGCAATGTGAATCGAGTAAAAATCTAAAAGGACATATGACTATGCTTAATGATACAAAGCTGATGGCATTATGCCTGCAAGAGGCGTGGAAATACCAAACCCTCCCGCTTCCTAATCCCGCAGTCGCGGCGATGGTTATCGGTGAAAATGGCGAGATACTCTCTATTTGCGCCCATACCAAAAGTGGTGAAGCCCACGCTGAAGTTAGTGCCATCAAGATTGCCTATGAAGCCCTCACCAATGAGGTTTGCCCTGAGGGAGAAGCGAGCGCTTTGCATTCTTTTTTGGCAAAAAACCATCGGGGCATTTTTAGAAATTGTAGTATTTATGTTACGCTTGAGCCTTGCAATCATTATGGCAAAACGCCCCCGTGTGCGGAGCTTTTGGAGATTATCAAACCCAAAAGGGTCATCATCGGGGCAACAGAGACGCAAGGTAATGCCCAAGGTGGTGCCAAAAGGCTTGCAAATGCTGGGATTGAAGTTTGTTTTGGTGTAGCAGAAAAGGAATGCAATGATTTGCTTTATCCCTTTTTGTGCTTGAAAAAAACCGGGCATTTTAATCTATTTAAAATCGCTATGCGCCTGGATGGAAACTATCAAAGCGGGGTGATTTCAGGGGCGTTATCGAGGGAATTTACCCACAACCAGCGTCGGGTGGCAAATGCGTTGATTGTTTCCGGGAAGACATTCAGGGAGGATAGACCACTATTAGATTGCCGGTATGCTTCAAATAATGATGGCAAAAATGCCCCACCCGATGGGCTTAGAAATGCTCCAGATGTGCGGGTTTTGACATCTCAAACCGGGTTTGATGGCATACACGAGGGCGGGCGTAATGATAAATTTGGCGGGTTTGATACAAGTATCCCTGCCTTTGGCGTGCCAGGTCGCGAGATCCGCATTTGCCATCAGATTTCAGAGCTAGGCTTGGAGCGGGGTTTTAATATCATTGAGGGAGGTTGGGGACTTTTTGAAAGTTTAGCACCATCTATCGATATGGTTTTGGTGCATTATTCCCCGACACTAAAGCCAAACGCACGGGATATATTGATGGCGGGATTTGCTTGGGATGGGGAGTTGGTTTATACGCAACCATTAGGGAATGACGCATTATTATGGATAAAAAAATCTTAAAAATCTACCAACTCCACGATGGGTATTGTTACAATAGCGATAGTTTATTTTTGTATGATTTTGCACGGGGATTTTTGAAAAAATCTTCTTATATTTTGGAGGTGGGTTCAGGTAGTGGGGTCGTGGGTTTGTTGTGCGCACGAGATAGCGGGGCGAGGTTAGTGATGGTTGAGCGTGATGAGGCAAGTGCGTTTTTGTCTGCATTGAATGCAAAAAATGCCAAGTTAGGCGCTGTTGTGATTTGTGCGGATTTTTTGGCATATGCAAAGGAATATGTAAGCAGTGAAAAGTTTGATTGTATCATTTCTAATCCGCCATTTTATAGAGATGGCGTCTTGAAATCGCTAAATCATCGGATTTCTCAGGCTAGATATGAGGAGTTTTTGCCTTTTGAGAAGCTGTGTATGCAAGCAAAAAGACTCCTAAAGCCCAAGGGGAGCTTTGTATTTTGCTATGACGCCAAGGAAGCCCATCGCGTTTTTTATACATTGAAAAAGACAGGATGGAGTGCTGAAATCGCACGATTTGTGTATCCTCGCTTGGATAAAGAAGCCAGCCTTTTGTTATGTAAAGCCCGTATCAATACCAAATCCAGCCTCAAGATTTTGCCCCCGCTTTTTACGCATAATTCCCCACGCCAAACCGACAATACCCCAGAGGTCAGAGCGATTTATCAGCGTGCAAACACCCATAGTATCAAGGTATTTGCGAGCGACATAAAAGAAGCGATGTGTAAGGCTGGGACATCGCTAGAGAAATCTTGATGAGGATATTTTAATGCTAGCTTGTTCGCACTGCCATTTGCAATACCCCAAAAACGCTTTGAAGCACGTTTGTGATGATGGGGAAGATCTGTATTTTTGTTGTCAGGGGTGTGAAAGTGTGTATTTTTTACTCAAACAAAGCGGATTTGAAGGCTTTTATGATAAATTGGGGCAAAACACCCTCGCACCTGTTGGGGAGAGAACTTCAGAAAGCGATTTGGCTTCTTTTGATACCCCCGCATTTGCAAAAAAATATATCTATACAAACCATAGCGATGGACTTTCCCAGATTTCTTTGATTTTGGAGGGGATTCATTGTGCGGCGTGTGTTTGGCTGAATGAAAAAATCCTCAATGCCCAAGAGGGGATTTATGAAGCGAGCGTGCATTATACGAACAATCGGGTAAAAATCACATTTGACCCCAATAAAATCAGCCCCTCAAAAATTGTGTCATTGATCCGCTCCATCGGCTATGATGCGTATGCTTACGACCCAGAGATCCAAGAAGTCAAATCCAAAAAAGAACGACGGAGTTACTACATCGCTTTGATTGTGGCGATTTTTTGCACGATGAATATTATGTGGATAGCTGTGGCGCAGTATGCGGGGTATTTTTTGGGGATCAGCCAAGAGATGAAAAATGTCTTGAACTTGGTTTCTTTTGTATTATCCACGCCCGTGTTGTTTTATACCGGTAGGGTGTTTTTTGTTGGGGCGTATTATGGGCTAAAAAATCGTTTTGTCGGGATGGATTTGCTCGTTTGCACGGGGGCAAGCCTGACATACGCGTATTCGATTTATGCAGCGATTTGGGGCGGTGGGGAGACGTATTTTGAATCGGTGGCGATGATTATTACGATTGTGTTTGCTGGGAAATTCTTGGAAATCAAATCCAAAAAAGTAGCCGGCGATGCGCTTGATAAACTGAGTTCTAAGATTCCTCATAGCGTGATGGTTTTGCAAGATTCCCAAAAGATTGCTAAAACCCCCCAAGAAGTCAAGGTTGGCGATATTATCGAGGTATCACCGGGGGAATCTTTGGCACTCGATGGGGTTTTGATAAGCGATGAGGTGGTTTTGGATACGCGCGCACTCAATGGCGAATCGTTGCCTCTTTGCGCACAATCTGGAGCGGAGGTATTTTCAGGCTATGTCAATACCGATAGAAGCTTTACTTACCAGGTTTCTAAGCTTTTTGAAGATTCTTTGATGAGCCGATTGGTGAGGCTTTTGGAAGATTGTATCATCCATAAGCCCCGTATCCAGACGCTTGCAAATTCGCTTTCGCAGGTTTTTTCAAAAGCGGTTTTAGGGATTGGGGCATTGAGTTTTTTAGGTTGGCATTATTTGGGGGGCGCTTCGTTTGAGTATTCATTGATGATAGCGATTTCTGTGATCGTGATTTCGTGTCCGTGTGCGTTGGCTTTGGCTACGCCGATTGCCACGGTGGTAGGGCTTGGTGAGGCGTATCAAAAAGGTTTGGCATTCAAAGAAGCTTCGTTTTTGGAAAGTATGGCAAAGGTCTCACGGGTGCTTTTGGATAAAACAGGCACGCTCACTATGGGTGAGCCTAGTGTCGTGAAAGTTTTGGAATTAAAGCCGTTTGACAAAGGGCTGTTGGGTGCTTTTGTGCGTAAAAGCAAGCACCCGATTTCAGAAGGTATCGCTAGATTTTTGGGGGAATCACAGGTTGCTATCAGTGAATTTTGCCAGAGTCCTGCTAGGGGGATTGAAGGGGTGGGCTTGGGCAAAAAGCTTTGCGGGGGGAGTTTGGAGTATTTGGGCGCACAAGGGGTGAAGATACCCGATGGGCTTGATACCAGTGATTTTGGTGAAAATATGGTATTTGGGTATGGCGTTGATGGGGAACTCGTCGGGGTGTTTTTGCTCAAAGACGCTTTGAAAACAGGGGCAAAGCAATTTGTCGATACGCTCAAAAAAACTCATACGAATATACAGATACTTAGCGGGGATAGGGAAGCTGTGGTAAGTGGGGTCGCTAGGGAGCTAGGTATCAAGGATTTTTTGGCAACGTTGAATCCTGAAGAAAAAGCCCAGATTGTAGATAGTTACCATCAAAATGGCGAGATTGTGGTGATGGTGGGCGATGGTATCAATGACGCTTTGGCATTGGGCAAAAGCGATGTGGGTATATCGATGGGGGCAGGTAGTGATATTGCCATCGCTTCTTCGGATGTTGTGGTGCTTGATGACAAGCTTACCACGCTTTTAGAAGCGTTTGTTATTTCTAAAAGGACATATAAAATCATCAAGCAAAATATCACCTTGAGTATCGTTTATAACGCATTGATGATACCTTTGGCGATTGCGGGGTTTGTTATCCCTTTGATTGCGGCACTAAGTATGAGCGTGAGTTCGTTTTTGGTTGTGCTTAATAGCTTGCGTATTCGCAAATAGGGGAATTAGAGACTAAATTTTTATAAAATGATAATAATTACTATTTTTTATATTTGTTTAAGCTAATATGGTTTATAATACATCAATTTAAAAACAAACGCTAAAGTTTCAGTTCATTCATAAAAACTGAAGGAGAAAAAAATGGAATTTCAAAGTGTGATTAACCATATGAACGATCACCATCAAGCAGAGATGGCAGGACTTTTGAAAAAGTTTGGGCAGATTTCTGATCCCAAGAATGTCAAGCTTTTGGCTGTGGATGCGATGGGTATGGATATTGGCTATGATGATAGCAAGAGCTTTCGGGTGGAATTTCCCCAAAAAGTCTCTGATATGCAAAAGGATTTAAAAAACGCTATCATCGAGCTTTGCCAGAGTGTTCCCAAAACGCTTGATATCGCTTCTGTGGAGAAAGAAATCCAAGCTTTTATCAATGAGTTTGGTTCGATTACTATTTCAAGCCTCCATCCATCAGGTAGCGTGGTTTGTTCTTATGCCCCGCTTTTGAAGCATAATGGGAAATGTTATATTTATATCAGTGAAGTGAGCGAACACTATGCGAGCTTGAAAGCAAATCCTAAGAACGTTGAGGTGATGTTTCTTGAAGACGAATCCAAAGCGAAATCTGTGATTTTACGAAAACGCCTACGCTACAAAACAGAAGTTAGTTTCATTGAGCGTGGCGAGGAGTTTGACAAGGTTTTTGATAGTTTTGTTACGCAAACCGGCGGTGCTGGTGGGATCAAGACTATTAGAAATATGATGGATTTCCATCTTGTCGCCTTGCATTTTGGAAATGGCAGGTTTGTCAAAGGATTTGGACAAGCTTACGATATTATCGGTAGTGAAATTCGCTACGTAGGAGGTGAAGGTAATCCTCATAAAATGAAAAAATAATTCCTAATTGTTTGGTTGTTTCATTAAAAACTATAAGGAGAATAGGTGTGGTTGTGGTGTGGGTCTCCTTTAGTTTGGTTGTTTAGTTTGTAAATCGTGATTTTAGTTAGAGCAATGTCTCCCATTGCTTTGGCTTCGCATTATCTTCCTTTTAAATAAATGGCAGGTCTCCTCCTGTCCATTTATTTTTATTATTCTACATCTTTTTTCGATAGTTTATCTTGAAAAATCCTTGAATTTTTTGAAATCTTTATCACAATCTCCAATGCCACTTCCTGTAAAATTTGCCAAAAAACATCAAAATAAGCCAATATTTTAAGGGTTAAAAATAAAAAATGTTTTATACTTTGCTTTATATTTTGAGCTTATTTTTTCGAATCGTTTTTCTAAAAGGACAATGATGCAATATTCCCAAACCGCTCAAGGGATTTTTTATATGGCAGCATCATCATTTAGTTTTGCATTGATGAATGCTTTTGTAAAACTTCTCTCCCCTGAGCTTTCCCCGATGGAAAATATATTTTTCCGATCGTTTGTGATGGTGGTTTTTGTGCTAGGCATTTTTAGCATTTCCCCGCCGAATAACAAAGCCAAGAAAAAAGGCGGTTGGGCTAAGCTGGTGTTTCGTGCGGTGATTGGGGGATTAAGTATGCTGGCTTTGTTTTATAATATCGCTACCATCCCGCTAGGGACTGCGACAGCGTTTGCCCAAAGTGTGCCGATTTATACCGTGATTTTTTCGATAATTTTTTTAAAAGAACGACCCAAAATCGGGGTGATACTCGCGACTATCATTGGGTTTATCGGTGTGATTTGCATTAGCAATCCTAGCGTAGGGGGGCTAGAGGCTACAAATATATTCGCTGGGATTTTTAGCGGGGTGAGTGCGGCGTTGGCATTTATTACATTGCGGAGTTTGCGCGATTATTTTGATGAAAAAAGCGTTGTATTTGCTTTTGGCATTACGATGACATTGATTGGAGGCGTGGGGATTTTTTTGCCTATCCCGTATCTCTCAAATGGCTGGAGTTCGCCTAATGGGATGGCGTGGGTATATATCGTGGCGATGGGCTTAGCCGGGACATTTGGACAGCAGTTCCTTACCCGTGCTTATATGCTTGCCCCTGCCGGCATTGTCGCCCCCATTGATTATAGTCGTATTGTCTGGGGGGTATTGTTGGGATTGTTTTTGGGCGATCGTTTTCCGGATTTGATGAGTGGGATTGGGATTATTTTGATCTTGCTTTCTGGGATTTTGATCGCCCTGCCCGTGTTTTTACGTGATATAAAAAGGATAAAAAATGCTTGATATGCCATTGATTTTAAAAGAAGCCAAAAAAATTGCCATTGTGGGTTTGAGTCCCGATGTAAGCAAAGATAGCCACCAAGTCGGGAAATATCTCTTAAATGCCCATTATCAGGTCGTGCCTATTTATCCCAAAGGCGATAGCATTTTGGGGCAAAAGGTTTATCACGATATGACAGAGGCATTACGCACAGAGCGCCCTGATATTGTTGTGGTATTTCGCAAGAGTGAAGCGTGTGTGCAAATCGCCCAAGAAATCTTGGCGTCAGGATTTTTGCCAAAGGTCTTTTGGATGCAATTAGGGATTTCTAATGCCCAAGCCAAAGATATGCTAGAATCTCAAGGTATTAGCGTGGTTGCAAATCAATGTATCAAGATAGAACACCAAAGATTATTAGGGGGGCAGTAATGATTGCTTTAGAAAAAATCCAACAAGCCCGCTCGTGCATAGCTTCAGTAATTGAGACCATCCCGCTTTCTTTTGCCCCACGGCTTAGCCAAGAAAGTGGCGCGCAGATTTATCTCAAAAAGGAAAATCTCCAGCGAACAGGAGCATTTAAGATACGTGGCGCATTCAATAAAATCGCCAGTATGGACAAGCAAGCACGCCAAAACGGCGTCATTGCCGCTTCAGCGGGGAATCACGCCCAAGGTGTGGCGTATGCAGCCAGTCATTTTGGCATTCGTGCTGTGATCGTAATGCCTGAAGCAACCCCGCTTCTCAAAGTGATTGCGACAAAAAAGCTCGGCGCAGAGGTGATTTTGGCAGGTGATAATTATGATGAAGCCTATGCCTATGCCCTAAAACTTTCCCAAGAACAACGCTTGCATTTTATCCATCCTTTTGCTGATGATGAGGTGATGGCAGGTCAAGGGAGCATTGCCTTGGAGATGATAGAAGAAGAGCCGGAACTTAATATCGTCCTTGTTCCCATTGGTGGCGGGGGGTTGATAGGGGGGATTGCGAGTGCCTATAATGCACTCAAGCCCGATGTCAAAATCATTGGCGTAACAGCAAAGGGCGCCCCTGCGATGAAAGAGAGCTTCAAACAGCGGGGTATCCAAAAGGTCGATTCTGTCCGCACGATTGCTGATGGGATAGCTGTGCGCGATGTGAATGAGAAAAATTTCGCTTATATTTGCGAGGGTGTGAGCGATATTCTTGAGGTCGATGATGAAGAAATCGCTAGCGGTATTTTGTATCTGCTTGAAAACCAAAAACTAGTTGTTGAGGGTGCGGGTGCTGTGGGTGTGGCAGCATTGTTGCATAAAAAGATTGAGCTAAAACCCACAGATAAGGTCGGCGTGGTGCTTAGCGGGGGGAATATCGATGTAACAATGCTAAACCTCATCATCGAAAAAGGTTTGTTGAAATCTGATCGCAAGATGAAATTCAAGGTGATTTTGATCGATAAGCCCGGAAGCTTGCAGAAACTCACAGATATTTTGACCCAAGTAGGCGCAAACATCGTTCAAATCGATTATGATCGGGTCAGCACGAATCTCGATTATGGTGATGCGAGCGTAACGATGGCTTTGGAGACAAAAGGCAGGGAACACAAAGAACAGATTCGATTCAAACTCCTAGAATGCGGGTATCGGTTTAACGAGATTTTTTGATGGGAGCACAAACCTTTCAAGGCATTATTTTGTATCTGCGATTTTGGTTAGATAGGCACAGCCAAACCAGACGAGCGGGTGATGTTGTTGATATTTTCTTTTTGCTGATTGCCTCTGGTAGCGTTATTTTGCAGTTTTGGATGATAAGCCAGATGTCTATTAGCTACAAAGAAGCTTATGGCTTTTTTTATGAGAAAAATTTTGTTTTTGATTTGGCACGTTTAAGCACGCAGATTTTTGGGCAAAATGACTATGCGTTGCGTGGCCCTTTTGTTGTGATTCATTTTTTGAATATGCTTTTGATTTATGCTATCAGCAGAAATTATCTCAAAAAGCCCACTGACAGCCTTTTTGCGGTTTTGGTTTATGCGATGTTGCCTGGGATTAATCTGAGTGCGATTTTGTTATTAAAAAGCGGGCTGATTATTTTGGTCTCGCTCTGGATTTGCTACATCAATATCCGCTATAAGCGTATCCCGTATATTTCGTTGTTTTTGAGTATTTTTATTGATGGCAGTTTTAGCGTGTTGCTTTTGGCAGTGGTGTTTTATGCGATGAAAAACAAAATGCCAAAAACGATTATCTATTGTCTGTGTGGCTTTGGCGTGAATATGTATTTGTTTGATCTTGATATTGGGGGCAGGCCGCAGGGGCATTTTTTGGATGTTTTGGGAGAAATGGCGATGTTATTTTCTCCTTTTTTGTTTATTTATTATAGTTATGCGCTGTATTGGGCGATTACAAAAAATCAAAACAATCTGATGACGTATATCGGGGTGAGTAGTTTGGTGTTTGTGTTACTGCTCTCCATCCGCCAAAATATTGATTCTGATAGTTTTATCCCGGTGAGTGTGGTGGGCTTGCCTGTGATGATAAAAAGTTTTTTCAATGACCTAAGGATTCGTTTGCCACGTTTTCGCACCCGCTACAAAATGCGTTTTTTTATTGTTTTTGCGGTGCTGTTTCTTGAGACTTTTTGTTTGTTTGGCAATCGTTTGAGTTATTTTTTTAGTGCCAAAGATAATTTTGCCTCTGGGTATTATGTGGTCCAAGAGCTCGCAGGTGCATTGAAAAAATATGGTATCAATGCTGTAAATACCAAAGATGAGCGACTGGCATTGCGACTTTTGTTTTATGGTATCAAAGACAGCAAGGATTTGCGGCTCATCAAGATTCCCAATGGCACAAAAGGCGACATTGGCATTACAGCTATGGGGAGAAATATCCGAACGTATAACATCATCAAGATAAAAAAATGAGAACAGCATTTAGTTTGTTTGAAATATTGGTGGTTTTGTCTTTAGTGAGCATTTTGGCTTTTTTTGCTTTTCCAAAAACCAATGCCACACTAAATGTGGCGGCAAATTCCTTGCTGGAGCATTTATCTTATGCCCGCCATTTGGCGTTGAATGATAATCTAATCTATACAGATCTTGAGCAAACAAAATCGCTCAAAAATCGTTTCAAAAGCATTGATGAACACGGCTTGATACAAAAAAATCCGATGTGGCAAATACAATTTCATATGAAAGGCGAATATGCATTCACAAGCTATAGCATTTATGTCGATACGCCCCGTTTTGCCCCGACGACAAATTATGATGGCAGACCGATGGATGGGGATATTATTGCGATCGGGGGGAATGATAGAAAATGCTTGAGTGGCTACAATAACACCAATATCGCCCAGGCTTGCAAGAATAATTCGAGTGTTTTTATTCGCCTGGCTGAGGCTTACGGCTTGCAAGATTTGCATATTGAGTCTGATAAGGGTTGTGAGGGAAAAAGACTCAATCGTATCTATTTTGATCGTTTTGGACTCCCTCATTGTGGCAAAGAGCGGGTGCGATTGGAGCATTCTGTAAAAATTGTTTTAGAAAAACACGGCAAAAAGCGTGCGATTTGTATCCTGCCAAGTGGGTATGCTTTTTTGCTCGCAAAAGGGAATGTGAGAGGAAATAATTGTGAAGAAAAAAGTAGCTATTCTTTGTGATTGTGATGCAAGCAAGCGTCCTAGACCCTTTCGGATGATCGAAATGCTAAAAGAAATATATGAAGTTTTTTGTATTTCCAAAAGTTCAAACCGGGATTTGCCATCAGGGTTTTCAAATACCGATGGTGTGAAATATTTTTATTTCCCGCCAGATAAAACCTCCAAAGAGCGCACCCAAGAAGAAAATGAGGCGATTTTACATCATTGCCTCAATCGAGATTTTGACAAACTTATCGAGACACCCAATCGCGAAGTAATTACAGAGATTTTATCTGCTTTGCCCCCCTTAGATTTGATCATCATCGAAGATATTACGCTCTTGCCTTTTGCTACCAGATTTGCTCACGCCTCGTGCAAAATTCGCCCGAAGCTTTTGATTGATTTGCGTGAATTTTACCCGCTCGAATATGAAAACGATGCGTTATGGATGGAGACTTTTGGGGCATTTTTTGAGTATTTGTGCCAAACATACTTGCCCGCAGTCGATGGCGCTATGAGTGTCAATACTGCGATTGCTCAAAAATACAAAGAGGTTTTTGGGATTCCTTGCGAGGTCTTGCATTCTCTCCCGCCATTTTATGACCTTTTGCCATCAGAGATTGATGATACGATTGGCATTATCTACCACGGGTTTTTGAGCCCTGATAGAGATTCTAAAAATCTCTTAGAAATCGCTACAAGGCTTGATGAGCGATTTTGTCTATACGTGATGGGGATGAGTAACCAGGCAGGATTTTTTGAAAGCCTAAAATCCCAAGCTTTGGGGCTAAAAAATCTTAAGTTTCTCCCGCCCGTGCCGATGGGGGATATTATTCCGTTTTGCAATCGTTTTGATATTGGTATCATCACCTTGCCAAACAATAGCTTCAATAATACCTTTGCCCTGCCGAATAAATTTTTTGAATATATCCAGTCACGATTATGCGTGGTTGCTTATCCATCCCCTGAAATCAAGGCAATCATAGAATCTAGCGGGGTGGGTAAAACAGCTGATAAATTTAGCCCAGAAAGTATCGCAGGGGTTTTAAATGCACTCGATCAAGCAAGTATTAGAGCATACAAGCTAGCTTCACACAACGTAGCTTTTGCAATGAGTATCGCTTCAAACAAGCCCAAAATTATCGCTATCATCGAATCGCTTTTGGCACAAAACTAGCGTGATAGGCGTGGCAATTCGGATATGTCCGAATATATTGAAAAAATGCTTCGACAATAAAGTTTTGTTATAATTTGAAATTTAGCAACATACCCCACAAGGAAAAGAATGAAGACATTTATCTCTACGCCAATCTATTATGTCAATGATATTCCCCATATTGGGCACGCTTATACGACATTGATTGGGGATATGTTAAAAAAATATCACCAACTTTTAGGCGATGAGGTGTTTTTTCTCACAGGCACAGATGAACACGGCCAAAAAATCGAGCAATCCGCACGCACCAGAGGAAAAACGCCCAAAGAATATGCTGATACCATCAGTCTAGCATTCAAAAATCTTTGGGATAGCTTTGGCATCGATTATGATTATTTTATCCGCACCACCGATGATTTTCATTGCCACAGCGTCCAAGTCGCATTCCAGAAGATGTATGAGAAAGGCGATATTTACAAAGGCGAATACGAGGGGCATTATTGCGTGAGTTGTGAGAGTTTTTTTACAGAAACACAAGTAATCGATGGAAAATGCCCTGATTGTGGCAAGGATACGACGATATTGCGAGAAGAAAGCTATTTTTTTGCCCTTAGCAAGTATCAAGAAAAGCTTTTGGCGTGGTATGCAGCCTGCCCTGATTGTATCTTGCCCGCGCACAAGAAAAACGAGGTCGTGCGTTTTGTAGAAAATGGTCTCAATGATCTTTCTATCACCCGAACGAGCTTTGAATGGGGTATCAAGCTCCCTGCTAGTTTCAATGAGAGCAAACACGTGATGTATGTGTGGCTTGATGCGTTGCTTAATTATGTCTCTGCTTTGGGTTATGGGGGTGATGGGGAGCGGATGGATTTTTGGAAACAGCCTATCCATATTGTTGGCAAAGATATTTTGCGATTTCACGCGGTTTATTGGCCGGCGTTTTTGATGAGCTTGGGGCTGGATTTGCCCAAACATATCTATACGCACGGGTGGTGGACAAGAGATGGGAAGAAAATGAGTAAAAGTATCGGGAATGTCATCGATCCCAAAGAAGTCGCAAAAGCCTATGGGGTTGAGATTTTGAGGTATTTTTTGATGCGAGAAGTGCCGTTTGGTCAAGATGGGGATTTCTCAGAAAAAGCACTTATCTTGCGGGTCAATTCGGATTTAAGCAATGATTTGGGGAATCTTCTCAATCGCCTCATTGGGATGAGTGAAAAGTATTTTGGTGGCAAAATCTCCTCAGCAAATACGCCCAAATATTTTCAAGCCGAGCTTGAAGCGTTGCATACTATCTTGGCAAAATTACCTCTTTTGATGGAGCAAATGCAGCTTAGTCGTTATCTTGAGGAGCTTTGGCGGGCGTTTGTGCTTGCTAATGGGGCGATCACAAAATATGAGCCTTGGAATCTGATTAAAAACAACAAGCACGAGGAATGCGAGGCATTTTTGGGGTTGATTGCTAATATTCTTGGGAAGGCAAGCCTGTGTCTTTATCCGATAATGCCTGTTAGTGCGACCAAGATCGCAGATTGCCTCAAGATAAAAATCTCCCATCAAGACTACAAACATCTCGTTTTAGATCGGGCGTTACTCAAAGATTTTACCATCGAAAAAATCGATGCGCTATTCCCTAAAATCGATGGTTTTAGGCTCGAAGTGGCACCCCAGCCCCAAGCAGAGCCAGATAAAATACCATCAAAAACACCCGCACCACCAAAAATCACACCCCCTATTGATACAAGTGAGACAATTGAAATTAGTGATTTTACCAAGCTAGATATTCGCATTGGCACGATTATGACAGCTTGCAAGATCCCTAAAAGCGATAAACTCCTCAAGCTCCAAATTGATTTGGGAGAGGGACGCTATCGGCAGATTGTTTCAGGTATCGCAAAATATTATGCACCAGAGGATTTGATTGGCTCGCAAGTGTGTGTGCTTGCCAATCTCAAACCTGCCAAGCTGATGGGCGAGATGAGTGAGGGAATGATACTTGCTAGCAAAGATGAAAAAGGTCTTTCGCTTTTGAGAGCTACAGAAGTGAAAAGCAACGGGAGTAAGGTGAGTTAGTGAGAGTCAATGAAGCTGTCGAAATCATCAATGGAGAGCTTGCAGCCACGCCTGCGATTAGTGCTTTTAATGGTGTGGCTACAAAAATATCTGAGGTAAAGCGGGGTTGTTTATTTATCGCTCAAAATCCTGATGAAATCGATGGGGCGATTGCGTTGGGCGCTTATGGTATTGTCTATGACAAATATGTCCAGATGGTAGATGGGGAGATTGCTTGGATCAAAGTTGATTGCATTCGTGATGCGATCATCCGCCTGATTCGCTACCGATTTTTGAGCGAGAAAATCGAAGTGTTTTTTGTCTCTGAAATAGAATATGCCATCGCTTCAGAGATTGTTAGCGATAGTTCGATTGGCTTTTTTGATGATGGGCTTGATGTGTTGTTAAGCTTAGTCGGGAGTGAGGCTCATTTTCGAGGCATTATTATCAAAGACAAATCCCTGCTGGATCTTTTGTTGCAATATACGCAGGCTGTTTTGCCCCAAGAGCCACCTTTTAAGGTCGTTGTTGCCACGTTATTTGATACCAAGATAAACTACAAACTTGCCCAATACGAACTCAAGCTCCCCAGCCTATTTTTGCCTGAGCTTAGCAGTGTGATGGAAATGTGTGCGACCCATCACATCGCTTTTGATTTGAAAAATTTTTCTTCCGTCCCTTTTTTGCAACCCAATTTTATCAATGCCCGTGCCAAGCTTGTAGGCTATGGGCAGACCGATCGGGTGGTTATCGCTGAAGATGATATTGAAAAATTTAAAAAATATGTAACTTATATCTTGTTGAATGCCAAATGGGGCAAATTGATCTTATTTTTGCCAAAGGGCTATGAGGGGATTTTTGATATGATGGCGCAAAATGAAATCTACCAGCAACATTCAGATATTGGGGACTTGCTCCACAAAAGCCATTATAATTTTGCTTTGATTTTTGGGCTAAGGGATGCCGAACTCAAAGAAATCTTGATGACCCCCCATAGCGATCCTGTGTTGCCCTTGTTTTAGGGATATAAAATGCCTAGTTGTCCTAAAAAAAATAGAAAAAATGCTTCAAAATCGCTTGCTTCAAACACCACGCATTCCAATATCTCTATTGCAAAAACATTCGCTCCCATCGTGCAAAAAATGTATTCCTTGAGCGAAAAACTCCCCCTAAAAGCGTTGGAATATAGCTGTAATGAGGGCATTGTGATTGATTTATCCCCAAATGGTGTGATTTTGGATAGCCAGACACACACGCTTATTGAAGAGATTGCATTGCTTTTGCGCCCTTGGCGAAAAGGGCCGTTTTATATTGGTGAGCTTTTTATCGATACAGAATGGAAAAGCTTTATCAAATGGCAACTGCTTGCCCCATTTGTGGATTTGGCGGGCAAGGATGTTGCTGATATTGGGTGCAACAACGGGTATTATTTGTTTGAGATGGCAAAACATTCCCCAAAATCGCTCGTGGGATTTGACCCTAGCGGGCTTTATAAAACGCAATTTGATTTTATCAATCTGTTTTTGAAGCAACCCATCACCTACGAGCTTTTGGGGATTCAACATCTTAGGGACTATCAGAAGCGATTTGATGTGATATTTTGTTTGGGGGTTTTGTATCATCGTAGCGATCCTATCGTGGCTTTGAAATCTCTTTTTATGGGCTTAAATGATGGCGGGGAGTTGATTTTGGATACATTGATTATCGATTCTACACTTGAGATCGCCCTGTGTCCAAGGCTTTCTTATGCCAAAATGCCTAATGTGTATTTTATCCCCTCTGTGCCGACGCTAAAAGGCTGGTGCGATCGGGTGGGATTTGCAGAGGTGGAGGTTTTGGCAATCTCTGAGACCAGCACCAACGAACAAAGAAAAACAGAATGGATACAAGGGCTAAGCCTGGAATCTTTTCTTGACCCCAGCGATATTTCAAAAACCATCGAGGGCTATCCAGCGCCCAAACGTGGGTATTTTAGATGTAAAAAGGCAAAAAAAGGATAAAAAATGGATCAACAAATCGACCAAAGCGAACAAGGGCAGGTAAATAACGAAGAATTGATTATTTGTAGCAAGATTGATGGGGGGATGTGTGGGGAGTTGCTTACATTATCGCAAAACAAAGCGGAAGTGTTTTTTGTGCCGACAGAAGCGATGCTTTGTGATGATACAACCATTCACGCAGGCTTTGTTTTCAACGCTGCTGCGTATGCTAGTCTCTGTGCTATCAATAAAAAAAATAGCATTATCATCGGTTCAGAAACGAAGTTTTTAGCCCCTATTGAGCTGGGACACGAACTCATTTTTAGGGCAAATGCCCTGCAGAGTGAAGCAAAAAAATGCGAGGTAAAGGTGGAGGGTTTTTTGCTCGACATCAAGGTGTTTGATGGTATTTTTTATGTAGCGATTTTTGATCGCAAACTTTTCAAACTCAAACTCAAAGATGAAAAAGGTCCTCAATGATTATCGTGTTGGTCGTAGATAGCTTTGCAGACAAGAGTAATGGCACATCAATGACAGCCTTTCGATTTGCCAATGCCTTAAAAGCTAGAGGACATCACGTGCGTGTTGTCGCCCCCCATATCGAGGGTGAGGGGTATTATGCGATTCCAGAGCGCTATATCCCTTTGGTAACAGAGATTTCGCACAAACAGCATATGATTTTTGGCAAGCCTGTAAAAAGCACGCTAAAGGAAGCATTTAGTGGGGCAGATATCGTGCATTTGTTTTTGCCTTTTAAGCTTGAAATTGCCTCTATTGCTGTTGCCAAAGAGATGAAAATCCCTTATATGGGGGCATTCCACCTCCAGCCCGAGCATATTACTTATAATATCGGCTTGCAATCGCTCGGGTTTTTGAATCGTTTTATTTTTTGGCTTTTTAAATTTCGTTTTTATCGCCATATTTCTCATATCCATTGCCCCTCTAAGCTGATTGAAGAGGAGATTACAAGAAATGGTTACAAAGGCAAAAAATACGTGATTTCCAATGGATTTGACACGCTATATTCCCCACCGAGTGCAAAGCCTGCTAGCGATGGTTTTATCCATATCACGATGGTGGGGCGCTACTCTAATGAAAAGCGTCAAGATGTTTTGATTGAAGCGATTAGGGCGAGTAAATATGCTAAGAAAATCAAACTCCATCTCAAAGGCATTGGCCCGACACAAAAAAGGCTACAAAATTTGGCGATGGCGCTAGAAAACCCCGTTGATTTTGGTTTTGTCTCACCGCCAGATTTGCTAAAGATTTTGCACCAAAGTGATATTTATGTCCATACCGCTGATGTTGAGGGCGAGGCAATCGCTTGCTTGGAAGCAATCTCTTGTGGCGTGGTGCCTATCATTTCTGATAGCAAAATATCAGCTACCGGGCAGTTTGCCCTCGATGATCGCTCGTTGTTTGTAGCGGGGAATGCTAAAGATTTGGCTAGCAAGATTGATTATTGGATAGAAAATCCAACGGAACGAGAGCGTATGGGGAAACTTTATGCCAAAAGTGCGCTTAATTATACGCTAGAGCGCTCTATAGAGCAAGCTGAAGCGATGTATGCGGAAGTCATTGAGGATTTTCATTATGCTGACTCGGTTCGCTGAACCGAACCTGAAGACCACCTCGCTCCAAAGTTTAAAAATTTTATTTTCCATAGCCTTATCGCTAGTTATTATTTCTTATACTCGCTAGAAAGGGACTAGGGGGCTAGCCGTATTGCCATACTTCGGACGAAGCATAAGGCAATCGGCGTGCGAGGCTACCAAAGCCAAGCAGTTGGCTCTGGCTTTACGCCTCTCCTTACGAAGTCCGCAGGGTGGGCGGGTCAAAAAGACCCCTTTAGAACCCCTACCCCCCGACACGCCCCCAATGCAATACAGAATTAAAAAGCGTAGCGGGGTTTGGTTTGCTAGTGGATAGGATTTTAAAGCCATCTAAGGTTTTCAAGTCTTAAACTGCTAGCCTTTGTCGGGCTTGTGTGCTGTGAAAAATCGGAAATAAGGGCGTTGAAGTGCGCCCGCCGATTTTTCGCAAGGAGACACAAGCAAGCGACTTCCCCGCCCTTGTTTGCCGAAAAGAAAAGCGGAGGCTTATTCTTTTCGTGGGTTAAGGGCGGGGTTAGGGGTGGGTTAATACCCCTTTTCTTTTGCGATAAGAAAGCTAAAAGTTTTTAGAAAAGTTAGCAGGCGAAAGCCTAGAAACATTATTTTTTACTCGGTTTGTTTTGCAAACAAACCTGAAGACCGCTACGCAGGGAGTAAATCCCTGCTTCGCTCCTAAAGGATTGGGTTATTCCCAGCTATCGCTGGTCATCAACCCGTTTTCTAAGGTTTTCAAGTCTCGAGTTGCTTGACTTTTCGTTCCTCCTCTCATACCCAAACTTTCGTTTGTGTATTGAAGATATTTTCAGCGGTTTTGACAATCAGTAAGGTATTTTATTGCCTTAGTGTCTAAAATGATTTAACATTTTGTATAATGCTAGGATATTTTGACTGGAGAAGATGATGTTACTTTTCACACCCGGACCCACGCCTGTTCCTGAGAGTATCAGAATGGAGATGGCACGCCCCACCATCCACCACCGCACCCCTGAATTTGAAGCGTGCTTCAAGCAAGCTAGAGAGGGATTATTAGCGATGATAAAAATGCCAGAAGTCTTAATGCTTGCTAGTAGCGGTAGCGGGGCGATGGAGGCTTGTGTGCGGGCATTTTGTGCCAAAAAGCTTTTGAGTATCAATAGCGGAAAATTTGGCGAAAGATTTGCCAAAATCGCCCAAGCTTATAATATCCCCAACCAAGAGATAACAAACGAATGGGATACGCCTGTGAGCGTTGAGGCGATCATCAATGCGCTCCAAGCTGATGAACAGATCGATGCGGTATGCGTGCAAGTATGCGAATCTGCAGGGGGGTTGCGCCATCCTGTTGAAGCCATTGCCCAAGCGGTCAAACAGCATAACCCCGACATAATGGTCATCGCTGATGCGATCACGGCGATGGGGGTTGAGCCTATTGACACCAGCCATATCGACGCTCTCATTGGTGGGAGTCAAAAGGCGTTTATGTTGCCTCCAGGGATGAGTATCATCGGGCTAAGTCAAAAAGCTGTTTTGATGGCTGAAGAGCGTGATGTTGGATTTTATTTTAATCTCAAAACCGAACTCAAAAACCAAAGAAACAACACCACCGCTTGGACAGCCCCAACAACCATCATCACTGGGCTTGTGAAATACTTTTCAGACATTGAGGCATTAGGTGGTATGGAAGCGATATATTCTCAAACGCGCCAAAGGGCGCTAGCCACACGGGTAGCACTTGAAGCTATTGGGCTTAAGATCTATCCAAAAGCTCCTGCTTTGGCGATGACAACGATTTTTGATGAAAAGCACGCCAGTCAAATCCGCAAGATCCTAAAAAATGAATTTTGCCTCAATCTCGCTGGCGGGCAAGATCGGCTCAAAACCTCGATTTTTCGTATCAATCATATGGGAATGATCCCCATACACGAGGCTTTGTGGGTAGTCAATGCGATTGAGTTGGCTTTGGAAAGACTAGGGGTGCGAAGCTTTGATGGGCGTGCTAATGCCGTGTTTTTGCAACATTATTACAGCTAGGAGGAGAGTAGCGGATGGTTTATGCTTATAGCGATTTTTTGGGCGATATGAAAGAGCTTCGCAGACAAATCGAAGCAAAAATCGGCATTCCTGATGCGATTGTATGTATCCTCAGAGGCGGGATGACGATGAGCCATATGCTGGCATTGGCTTGGAATCTGCGGGCAGTTTATGCCCTCAATGCGATTTCTTATAGCGATGCAAACGTGCAGAGTTCGCTTATTATCGAAAATATGCCCGCTATCAAGGATGAACACCAAAAAATCCTCATCGTTGATGAGATTGTCGATAGTGGGGAGACCCTAGAAACCATTATGCAAAAATTCCGATCCGCTTACCCGCAAAAATCGTTTTATTCATCTGTGATTTTTCAAAAGCCTACCGCAAAAGTATGTGCGGATTTTTATCTCAAACAGCCTGCTGAGTGGGTTGATTTTTTTTGGGAAGTCGATATGTTGGAGAAAAAATCTTGAGCAAAAAACTGCATTTGATTTCTCTGGGTTGCACCAAAAATCTTGTCGATTCGGAAGTGATGTTAGGGAGACTTAGCGATTATGAGATGACCGATTCTCCTGAGCTTGCTGATGTTATTATCATCAATACTTGCGGGTTTATCCAATCTGCCAAAGAAGAAAGTATCCAGACGATTTTACAAGCCTCAGAACGCAAGAAAAATGGGGCTTTGCTCGTGGCGAGTGGGTGTTTGAGCCAGCGCTATAAAGATGAGCTTCAAAAGCTTATCCCTGAAATCGATATCATCACTGGCGTGGGGGATTATGACAAGATCGATAGAATGTTAGAGCAAAAAAGCCCCCAAATAAGCGAGCGGGTGTTCTTGGCTGATGAAGCTTCACGGCGAGTGATTACGGGTTCGAGGATTCACGCTTATATCAAAATCTCTGAGGGTTGCAATCAAAATTGCAGTTTTTGTGCGATACCAAGCTTCAAAGGCAGGCTTCAAAGCCGAAGTATTGATTCGATTTTAAAAGAAATCCAAATTTTAAGCGAACAAGGATTTTGTGATTTTACGTTTATCGCCCAAGATTCGAGTTCCTATCTCTACGACCACAAGCAAAAAGATGGCTTGATTGCCCTCATTGATGCGATTGAAAAGCAAAATCTTGCTAAAAGTGCGAGGATTTTATATCTCTATCCCTCCAGCACGACATTAGAGTTGATAGAAAAGATTGCTGATTCTAAGATTTTTCAAAATTATTTTGATATGCCTATCCAGCACATCAGTGAAGCAATGCTAAAAAAAATGCGCCGAGGTAGCAGTAAAGCCCAGCATATAGAGCTTCTAAATGCAATGCGTGCCGTGCCGGGAAGCTTTGTGAGAAGCACGCTCATTGTCGGTCATCCCCAAGAGAGCGAGCAAGATTTTGAGGAATTGTGTGCTTTTTTACAGGATTTTCGTTTTGATCGGCTCAATATCTTTGCATTCTCATCTGAAGAAGGCACGATAGCTCAAAAGCTCGATGGCAAAATCCCCACATCTATCATCAACAAACGCCTCTCTACCCTCAATAAAATCATTTTAACCCAACAAAAACATCTCTACAAACAAATGCTTTCTCAAGCCTACCCGATTATCTTGGAGGGGAAAAGCGAGATGAGCGAGTATTTTTATAGTGCTAGAGATATTCGGTGGGCGCCTGAAGTCGATGGGGAGATACTCATCAATGATAGCGAGCTGGAAAATCTCACCTTGGAATCAGGCTATTATGAAGCTGTGCTAAGCGATGTAAAAGACAAGCTATTATTTGGCAAGGTTACCAAAAAACTCCAATGCTAGAATGCGCGTTTTTGCCCGAGCTTAAAGGTCGCAAAAATCTTTTGGGTTTTTCAGGGGGTCCTGATTCGGTCGCATTGTTTTATGCGCTCGCACATCACGGCATTGGCTTTGATATGGCGATTGTCGATTATGGGTTGCGGGAATCTTGTAAAGATGAGGTCGCTTACGCACAGGCTTTGGCACAGGAATATCAAAAAGAATGCTTTGTATTAAAGTCCCCAAAGATAGAAACAAATTTTGAAGCCAGTGCCCGCCGTATTCGTTATGATTTTTTTGAGGAACTCATCGCTAAAGAGGGTTATGAAAATCTCGTTTTAGCCCATCATCTAGGCGATAGGCTGGAGTGGTTTTTGATGCAACTAACAAAGGGCTGTTCTTTAGGCACGCTTTTGGGTTTTGATGGGATTGAGGTTCGAGAAAATTATCAGATCATTCGCCCATTGATAAATACGCCTAAAAGCAAGATTTATGCGTATTGTTTGCCTTATAAATTTTTTGAAGATAAGAGCAATCAAGACACAACGCATAGGCGCAATGAATTTCGCCACAACTATGCGAATGCTTTGATAGAAAAATACAGCGGTGGTATCGTGAGATCTTTTGCATATCTTGCAAGCGAAAAATCCCTGCTCTATCCAAAAGTCCCGATCGCTCGCTTGGGCGAAATCAGATTTTTTGCTCGCAAAAGTGCCGTTGTAGATATGTATTGGAGTGATAAAATCCTCAAAACAATGGGCTATGTCCTTTCAGCTTCCCAACGCCAAGAGGTGCTAAAAACAGATTTTTGTTTGTGTATTGCACAAAAAAATCAAACATTTATTTTAGGGAGCAATCAAACATATATTTTTATATCAAAATCCCTGCATATAGGACACGCCCCACCAGCACGGCATTTGGTGGCACAACACCGCCTAGTAGTGATGCCAAAGCGATTCAAAGACATCGCAAGGAAGCTAAAAATCCCCCCCAATATACGGGCACAAATCTATGTGTATTTGAGTGATTTGGGGTTGGAAGTAGCACAGATGGCGGATTATTTGAAAGAAAAGCTTTCCAATTGTGAATAGATTGTCAATATTTGATTCATTTTTTGCCATATAGATTGCATTTTTAAGTTATACATCAAGAAAAAAGGCTTAGAATTAAGGTATTGCTTCTAACAAGAACAAATCACAACATAAAGGAGAAAAAATGCACAACGATACTACTTTGGAGTATGACTACTCGATTGCCAAGTTGTTTTTGTATGCAACGATGGCATTTGGGTTTGTAGGGATGCTTATTGGTGTTGTATTGGCATTCCAGTTGGCTTTTCCAGATCTGAATTATATTGCGGGGGAATATAGCATATTTGGGAGGCTTAGACCGCTACATACTAATGCTGTCATTTATGGTTTCACATTGAGTGGGATTTGGGCAGCGTGGTATTACCTAGGTCAAAGGGTGCTAAAAATCACTTACCACCAACACGCTTTTTTGAAATTCATTGGTTATTTGCATTTTTGGCTTTATATCATTTTGCTTGTGCTTGCTGTTATCAGCCTTTTTGCTGGTCTGACACAATCAAAAGAATACGCTGAATTGATTTGGCCTCTTGATATTTTGGTAGTTATCGTGTGGGTGCTTTGGGGGATTAGTATGTTCGGGAGTATGGGGGTGAGAAGGGAGAGGACGATTTATATCTCTTTATGGTATTTTATCGCTACATTCACCGCTATATCCGTGCTTTATATCTTCAATAACTTGGCTGTTCCGACTTATTTTGTTTCTGGTGTGGGGAGTATCTGGCATTCGATTTCGATGTTTGCAGGGACTAATGATGCGATGATTCAATGGTGGTGGGGACACAATGCGGTGGCATTTGTTTTTACTTCTGGGATTATTGGGATTATTTATTATTTCTTGCCAAAAGAATCCGGTCAGCCTATTTTTTCCTATAAACTCACATTATTTTCTTTTTGGAGCTTGATGTTTGTGTATATCTGGGCAGGTGGGCATCACGTGATTTATTCAACCGTGCCTGATTGGGTGCAAACACTTGGTTCGGTGTTTTCAGTAATTTTGATTTTGCCTTCTTGGGGAACAGCTATCAATATGTTGCTTACAATGCGAGGGCAATGGCACCAACTCAAAGAATCACCATTGATAAAATTCCTCGTTCTCGCTTCAACATTTTATATGCTTGCCACGTTGGAAGGTCCGATTCAAGCGATCAAATCGGTCAATGCTTTGGCACACTTTACTGACTGGATTATCGGTCACGTTCACGATGGGGTGCTGGGATGGGTTGGATTTACCATCATTGCAGCTTGCTACCATATGCTCCCTCGAATGTATAAACGAGAGATTTACTCCAGAAAGATTATGGATATGCAGTTTTGGATTATGACTATTGGTATCGTGCTTTATTTCTCTAGTATGTGGATATCTGGTATCACGCAAGGGATGATGTGGCGAGATGTCGATCAGTATGGTAATCTTACTTATCAGTTTATTGATACGGTGCGTGTCTTATTCCCTTATTATGTGATTCGAGGGATTGGGGGATTGATGTATCTGATAGGCTTTGCTATGTTTATCTACAATGTTGTGATGACCATCACTGCAGCAAAACAGCTAGAGCGAGAGCCAAATTATGCTTCGCCTATGGCTGCTTGATAAGGGGGTATTATGTTTAGTTGGTTAGAAAAAAATCCGTTCTTTTTCACGGTAGCATTTTTATTCGTCTTTTCGATTGCTGGGCTTGTTGAGATTTTGCCCGACTTTATGAAGTCCTCTAGACCTATCGAGGGTCTCCGTCCTTATACGGTGCTTGAGACGGCAGGTAGGCAGGTTTATATCAACAATGGTTGTTACAACTGCCATTCCCAGCTTATCCGCCCATTTCAAGCAGAAACTGATCGCTATGGGGCGTATAGCTTGAGCGGGGAGTATGCTTATGATAGACCTTTCTTGTGGGGTTCTAAGCGAACGGGTCCGGATCTTCAACGGGTGGGTGATAGCAGGACAACCGATTGGCACGAAAATCATATGTGGGAGCCTACCAGTGTCGTGCCTGATTCGATAATGCCTGCTTATCATCATCTATTCAAAAAAGATGCGGATTTTGATACCGCTTATGCAGAAGCTTATACGCAAAAAGTGGTTTTTGGTGTTCCTTATGATACCCCAGGTGGCGTGCCTCTAGGGAATATTGAAGAAGCCAAAAAAGCCTATATGGAAGAAGCGGGTCAGATTGTCGAAAATATGAAAAACCAAAAGATTAAAGATGCTTTCCAAAAAGGAGAAGTCAAAGAGATTGTTGCTTTGATTGCTTATCTCAATAGTCTTGGTCAATCTAGGATAGGCAAGTAAAGGAAGTCAAATGATAGATCTTGAATCATTAGAGGTAATCAGGGCGATTGCTTATGTCGTCGCTACGATCTTGTTGGTCATATTTTTGTATGCCTACATCGCAAGTATGTATATCAATCAAAGAAAAGGCATCGTAGATTATGAAAAATATGCGAATTTGGCTTTGAAAGACAACTTAGATGATGAGGTTATTGAGCCTAGAGAAAACAAACAAAACAAATAAAAAGGAGCGAATATGGGATGGTTGAATGATAATATAAATTTATTCGGTCTCGTCGCTGCGATCGTCATTTTAGTATTGACGGTGTATGTCGCAGGAAATTTAATCAAGAAAATGCGCGATGCCAAAGCTGAGGGCGAGCTAACTGAACACAAATGGGATGGTATCGCAGAATTTGCCAACAATCTGCCTGTTGGCTGGACGGTGAGCTTTTTGGTATTGATTTTATGGGGTTTTTGGTATTTATTTTTTGGTTATCCTTTAAATTCCTACTCCCAGATAGGAGACTATAACCAGCAGGTCCAAACCCATAATCAAAAATTTGAAGAAAAATGGAAAACCCTCAGCAATGAAGATTTAGTCAATATGGGGCAAGGGATATTCTTGGTCCAGTGTTCGCAGTGCCACGGCATTACTGCAGAGGGTATGCACGGGAAAGCCCAGAATCTCACCCGATGGGGCAAGGAAGAGGGCATTATGGATACTATTGAGCACGGCAGTGTGGGGCTTGGGTATGATGGGGGAGAAATGCCTGTTTTGGGTTTGAGCAAAGAAGATGCCAAAGCCGTAGCTGCTTATATTATGGCTGATGTTTCTGATCTCAAGCATACAAAATACCCTGCTGATGTTCAAAAGGGTAAAGAAGTCTATGATAGTGCCGGCTGTTCTGGATGCCACGGACCCGATGGCAAAGGAATGCCTGGAATGGATAATTTTGCTCCAAATCTAAGCCAATACGGGACTTATGAGTTCCTCAAAAGAGTTTTGGAACACGGCAAAAAAGGACACATTGGACAAATGCCCTCGTTTGCTTATAGGAATTTTAACGATACCCAGATCAAAGCACTTGCAGCCTATATCGGTTCTTTGCAACCTTTGAGTGAAGACTAAGGAGTAACTAATGAATGGATTATTTGGAATCAATGGATTACTAGGCTATTTGGTTGCCGTTCTTTTGGTTGTTGGAGCGGCTGGCGTTTTTGGCTTTGCTGCTATCCATATACAAAAATCGCAAGCGACAAATTATTACAAGATTGACAATCAAGATGCCATCAAAATGAAAAGTGTCGGGAATGAAGATCATTACCAGTTAGTGCAGGAAAAATAAAGGAGACGCTATGCAATTCACTACTCTTGAAAAGGTTTTGGCATTTTTTATTATTTTGACCATCATTATGACGATTGTGATTCCTTTCGTCCCGAATCTCTTTTTGTTTTTGGTATAAGATGGTTTTTTGTTTAAAGAGGTTGGTTTTTTGCCTCTTTCTGCCAATATTTTTATTTGCAGATTCTTTTGTTTTGGACAATCAAGCGGGGCTTTTGATACCCAAAAGTGCAGCATTTGTCCAAGACGTTTCCGGCGAGCTTAAATACAAAACAGGCTTTTCGCTTTATGTTGATGTTAATAATGCCTCTTTGGATTCAAAACAAAAGAGAGAAGATTACAAAAATAGTGTTATATCCAAGCTTTCTCCCCCTTATGGGGTTTTATTTTTTTTCAGACAGCCCAAAAAAATCGACATTGTTTTGAGTGAAGATTCTCAAAATATTTTTGATATTGACCAAATCTATTTCGATTATATCGCCCCGCTTTTACCTGAAAAAGATCTTGATCTCACGCCACAAAGGATTTCAGCTATCATATTAAATGGCTATTCTGAAATCGCTGATAGGATTGCACACAATTATGGGGTTACTTTGGAGAATAATTTTCCCTCTGAAAACCAAAATTTATTTGTGCGTGTGGTTTTATATTTGATGCTTTTTACATTGGTAGGATTATTTATTCTGGTTTATTTTTTCCAAAGGCATAAAAAATGAAAAAAAATAGAAATTTTTGGCCTCTAGGCATTTTGAGTGTGATTGTTATCGGGATTGTTTTGTTGGTTTTGTTGGTGAGACTTTCGGTGGTCCATCCTATTATCGATGATGGGGCGTATTTTGAAAAATATAGCGATGTCGATAAAGATATCAATCGCATTATCAAGGATACAAAAGCGTTTGAAAATGATTATGCCCTCTATATCGGGGCAAATCAAAAACCCCCTCAGGAAGCCATTTATCGCCCACTATCGCCTTATTTTGTAAAAGGACATCGAGACAAACTCAAAGAGCAGCCAAAAGTCGAGCTTTTTACCGATGCGCCCAATCGTATTGATGTCGCAATGATTCCCAAAGTTTCTGACCCATTGATAACAGATGTTAGTATCCGCCTTTTTATGGTTCGTTACCACAGCAAAACGGAGCGTTTAGACCTGGGCAATCTTGAATGCTCATCGGGAACTTGCTTGAGTCCTGAATTTAGCATTGATATGGCAGGCAGGTGGAAAGCGATTTTGCAAGTTACATACACCCAAAATCAGACCCATAAGAAAATATTTTTTGAAAAAGAGTTTTTTGCTTCCGAGCGCCCATAGAGGTTTTGCTAGTGTTGAGTTGTTGATGGCGCTTGTGGTGATGGGTGTAGCATTTAAGGTTTTTTGGAAAATTTATGAAGAAAATGAGCGCTATCACATTTTTTCTCAAAAAAGTCAAAAAATGTTTTTAGCCCAAAAAAACATCAGCAAGGCATTGGATTTTGGAGGCACGCAAAATGCAAAATCTTTTGTTGTGTTGTCTCAAAAAGGTTTTCGCTACGAGGGAAAGCTCCTAGAAGAGCGTAGGGAAGAGGGGTTGGCATACCATTATTTTTATCCTCAAAGCATTAGCAAAAATCAAGCCATCACAGATGGAAAAAAATAGATATGGAAAATACAGGGACAATAAAAACAACACCAAAAAATAGAAGCGCATTTGCCTTGCTTGATCTTGTTATCACGATAGCGATTATGGGGATTATTGGGATAGCTGGGATGAAGATGTTTTTTAGTTTGCAGAGTCAAAATCATCTCAAAAGTCGCCAGATTCAGATTATTTCAGAACTCCAAAATGCCCTGGACGCATTAGAAAATTACCTCTTAGAAGCGCAAAAAGACTCCGTTGTTTTTCAAAATCATTCGTTATCGTGGCAAATGCTTGAAAATGCCAAATCCCACCAAGCGACCTTGAAAGGAAATGCCTTGTATCTCGATGGCTGGATGGTCTTATCGAAAGTGAGCGATTTTGCTTTGCATAGAGATGGCAATGGATGGGAGCTTGTGCTGTGCGTGGGGGAGAAAAACCCATTTTGTTCTCACAGATGGGTGTGGGCAATCCAATGAGAGAAGCCTATATTTTTCTTTCGGCAATGGCGGTGTTTTTGGGGATTGCCATTATTGCGATTGTCTCACTCCAGCGTAGCGGGACACAGCTTGATCGCTTGAGCAATACACATTTAAAATCCCAGTCCTTGCTTGATGTTCGCAGTATTTTGCAGATGGCAAAAATGTGTTTAGAGACCTATGGGATGGGGGATTGTGAATCTGATAGCTTTGCGTTTGGTGTTCTAAGCGGTGGGTATCGCTTGGAGCTTGATAAACAGGGTGCTTATTGGGCAGATATTTATGTGGAGAGAAAAAACATCCGAACTTCTCAAATCCTAAGAACACGCCTCAAATTACCCCTGCAAGACGGCAAAAATCACAACAAAGATAAAAAATGACGGATACAAAAATACTACTCAAATCTATCTTGTCAGAGGCTTTGGGACATCAGGCTTCAGACATACATATCTTAGGGAGTGGGGAGGTGTTTTTTCGGGTGGCAAAAAACCTCTTGCCAGCTAGCGTGAGACTAGATAGGGCAATGATGGAAACAATACAAAAAGAAATCCTTGATGATAACCAGATAAAACAATGCACCACAGGAATAGAGCTTGATACTTCTGTGGAAATTGATAACGTGCGTTTGCGTATCCACGCCTACCTCACACGTTCGCTGGGGTCTTTTAGTATCCGCATACTCCCACAAACTATACCCACGATGGACGAGCTGGGATTGCCTAGTATATTGAAAGAAATTTTTAGTCAAAATGACGGGCTGATTTTGGTGAGTGGGGCTACAGGGAGTGGGAAATCCACGAGTATTGCTGCGGCTTTGGAATATGTCAATCAACATTTTAGTCGCCATATCGTGTGTATCGAAGATCCTGTGGAATACCTCCACCAGAATGCCAAAAGCTTTTTTTCCTATCGCGAGATCGGCAAAGACAGCGTGAGCTTTGATACTGCTATCAGGGCGAGCTTGCGAGAAGACCCTGATATTGTGTTTATCGGGGAGCTTCGGAGTTTTGAATCGATAAAATCCGCTCTTTTGTGTGCGCAAACCGGGCATCTCGTCGTCGCTAGCACGCACGCCCAAGATGCTGCTAGCACGATAGCTAGAATCGTGCATAGTGCGGGCAGTGATAGGGCAGAAATCGCTTCAGAGCTTGCTTTTTGCTTGCGTGCAATCATCTCTCAAAAACTTTTGCCTATTAGCGAAAAGCAATTGCGTGGGATTTTTGAGGTTTTGCTCGCTACCCCAGCGGTCAAGACGCTCATCCGTGATCAGAAATTCCATCAAATCCCATCTCAAATTGCGATGGGGAGGGAGTTTGGAATGATGAGTTTTGAAGAATCCCAAAAGACAATGCCACGTGGGATTTGCCCTAGCACGTAGGGGGTTAATTGTTTTATGGTGCGTGGGTAAGGTATAATGCAAGCTTTGCCTGAGAGGCAAAGTTGAACTTTTGAAAATGAGTGGAGTGGCTTTTTGGTAGTAATTCCACACGACAAACCTTAGAAACTTATTTCCAATACCCAAGCAACGCTTGGGTATGAAATGATTACTTTAGGAATGGAGACAGGCTTTGCCTGTCGGAATGGTCTTCAGGTTTGGATTTTAAAATCCAAACCGAGTAAAAAACAAATGTTAAAGGAAAACAATGAAGCTCGTATCGTGGAATGTCAATGGTTTGCGCGCTTGTATGAACAAAGGTTTTATGGATTTTTTCACTTCAATAGATGCGGATGTTTTTTGCATTCAAGAATCCAAAATGAGCCCCGATCAAGCGGCATTTGATTTTAAAGGCTATGAAGAATATTGGAATGCAGCAGAGAAAAAAGGCTATTCGGGTGTGGCGATTTTTTCAAAAAATAAACCCAAAAATGTCGCCTATGATATGGGTATCGCCCATCACGATAAAGAGGGCAGGATCATCACGGCAGAATATGAGGATTTTTATCTGGTGAATGTCTATACGCCCAATTCCAAGCGTGAGCTCGAAAGATTGTCTTATCGGATGGAATGGGAAGATGACTTTCGGGCGTTTTTAAAGCAACTCGAAACCAAAAAACCCGTCGTGGTGTGCGGGGATTTGAATGTCGCCCACAAAGAAATCGATCTCAAAAATCCAAAAACAAATCGAAGAAATGCGGGTTTTACCGATGAAGAAAGAGAGAAATTCACGCAATTACTCGATGCGGGTTTTACCGATACGTATCGGTATTTTTATCCTGAAAAGACAGGGGCTTACACGTGGTGGAGCTATATGGGCAAGGCAAGAGAAAACAACACGGGTTGGAGGATTGATTATTTTTTGTGTTCAAATATTCTTGCCAAAAATCTCAAAAATGCCCAAATCTACCCTGAAATCACGGGGAGTGATCATTGCCCGGTGAGTGTTGAGATTGAATGCTAAGCGATGTGATGTTATAGGGGGTGATTTGATAAACATAGTGATTGAGCCAATTGCTAAAAATCAGGCTCGCACCAGCTTTCCAGTTTGCACGGATATTGCCAGTAGTGTCGAAATAATTTTTTGGTTTTTGAATGGCTAGCCCTTTGGCTTTGTCTCTTTCATACTCGTTTTTTAGGGTATCTTTGTCGTATTCCAAATGCCCGATAATAAAAATCTTTTTGTTATCACAGGATTTGATGATACCTGCTCCTACTGCATCGCTTTGGCACAAAATACGCAACTTTTCACATCGCAAAATCGCCACTTCATCCACTCCGGTATGCCGAGAATGTGGTATTGCAATCTCATCATCGCAACCTGTGAATAAAACATCCGCACACTTGGTGTGAGAAAAAACCCCAAAAGCCTTGTTTTCCAAAGAATATTTTTGAATACCATAATGATAATACAAGCCCGCCATCGCCCCCCAGCAGATATAAAGCGTGCTATTGACGTGCGTTTGGGCAAAGTCTAAAATTTCTTTGAACTCATCCCAGTAAGCCACCTCTTCAAATGCCATCGTTTCGATCGGCGCACCCGTGATAATCATCCCATCAAAATATCGGTTTTTCAGCCTATCAAATGTCTCATAAAACCTTTCTAAATGCGTTTTTGGGGTGTTTTTGCTCGCATAGGTTTGTGTCGTGATGAATGTGATTTTGACTTGGAGAGGCGAATTTGCCAGCAGTCTTAGGAGCTGGCTTTCGGTCTGGATTTTGGTCGGCATTAGGTTGAATATAGCAATTTCAATGGGGCGAATATCTTGTCTTTGGGCACGGCGTGAAGACATCACAAAGATATTTTCATTCTGTAGCACGCCAAAAGCGGGAATATCTTGGGGAATGATGAGCGGCATAAGTTCCTCCGATAGTAAAGATTTTAGGTATGAAATTATAATAAACACGATATGTGTTTATTATATAGATAAAATATAAATCGGCATAGAAAAATCAAAGGAATCCTAAAATTTTCATTATGTTTAATTTGATTCAGTTTATTAAAAACTGAATCTGAAGACCACTCACGGGAGCGAAGCTCCCGAACGTTGCTAAAGTTATTTGACCCACCCACCCGATTATAGTCAAACTAACGCAGGAATATCAACCCAGTTTCTAAGGTTTGAAGTCTGGAATTGCTAGCAAACCAAAGCCAGCTACGCTTTTTAATCTTGTATTACATTGGGGGCGTGTCAGGGGGTAGGGGTTTAAGGGGTCTAGGGGGGCGGACTTCGCAATTCTAAGCTTTTATGGGTGGGTGGGTCAGCCTGACCCCCTTCTAGCTAGTATAAGAAAAAATAACTAGTTGCACGGCTATGGAAAAGAATCATTATTTTCCACTCGGTTTGATTTGCAAACCTGAAGACCGCTGCGCTTTTACCCACCCGCCCATTGATAAATCCCCGTTTTTATTCCTTCTGATAATTTGATTTTCCTAAAGGGGCAGAATACAAAAAGCCTCGCTACTTGTTTAATCATCAAAAAAAGTGATTTAGCAGTGTTTGGAGGGCATCCAAAAATATGTAAATTTTAGCCTCTAACCCCTTGACGGGGGGGGGGGGGGTAAATAGTAGAATAAGCATATTGAAAAGAAAAATAAACTTAGGAGAAAAAGAAATGAAAAAATGGTTTTTAACTGGCTTAGCCATAGGTGTTTTAGGGCTTAGTGGTGTGAATGCGGATGATTTGGATAATGAAATCCAGCGATTGGAGAAAGAAAATAAACTGCTTGAGCTTAAACAAAAGCAAAAAGAGTTGCAAAGCAATCAAGAAAATATACAAAGCAATGACAAACAAAAGACAAAGTCTAAAGATTCCAAAAATGGGTTTTTTGTAGGTGTAGAGGGGAATGTGAGTGGGGAGAAGATGACAATGTTTGTTTATGAAAACAAAGATTTTACAAATGTTACTGCAGGGGAAGCTACTTCCACATTCTTTGAGGGTGGCTTGGTCGGGGGTTACCAGCATTATTTTGGACAAACCCAGCGACACGGGATTAAGGTTTCGGCTCACTTATATTCAGGTTATGATGCTTGGAAGCTTAATATGTTTGATAGAACAAATATCATCAGTTATATCCCTATCAAATTGGGTTTGGATGTCAAATACCTCTGGGATTTTTGGCAAATCGATAAACAACAAACCTTAGGGCTGAATGTGGGTTTGGGTTACCAGTTTGATTACTATACAGGCGGGAAAGGCAAAGAGGGTAATCAGACTTTTGATAGTATCTTTACCTCTGATTTCTATCCTGTAGTTGGCTTGCATTATTATCTTAGCCGTCACCAATTTGAATTGCTTTACCGCTTTGGGGGAATATTTGGGATGAGTTCAGATAAAAAAAGAATTTATCAAAAAATTGATGAAAACGATAATTATTATAACAGATTAGAGGTCAAACTCCTCACCCAAAGCTACCTCACATTTAATTATGCCTATCGGTTTTAAGCCTTTTTATGTTTGTTGGTTTGAGCCAATGCCTGCTTTTGCCCTTTTTAGAGGGTGTGCAGGCATTGCTTGAATTCCTACTTTTTATTTTTCTCTTAAATCTCTTTTAAAACTTATTTCTAACACACAAGCGAAGCATTTGACCCGCCCACCCGTGAAATGGTTACTTTAGGAGGAGAGCCGTTAAAAAAGAGATAACTGCTTATCTCTTTTAGGCTCGCACGGCGATGGTAATATGCGACAAAATGAGCATAACCATACGCCTAAACCTTAATTTAATTGCGGAGTGGTCAAGAGAATTCAGTTTTCTAAACTGAATTGAGTAAGCATAATAGAATTTAGCTGACTTTTAAGTTCTAAAAAAATTTGTTATGATTATGTTTGAGGTTGTGCCAAGAGGGTCGCAACCTCTTGGCAAATTTATGACCTCGAAATGAGGTGGTAGAAATGCCAGTCTTTAAGATAATCAAGCTTATCTTAAGGGTGATTATAGCATTAATTTTATTAATTTCTGTAGCCCTTTAAGATAAAACGCTTAGAGTGTAGGGAAATCCCCTTGAGCAAGCCACTCTAAGCCCCTTGATTATCTCCCTCTAGCTTGCTTTTGTTGATTATTATTTTTTAAATAAATTCCTAGCATAAGGTTTTTGGGAATGTCTCCACATAAACACTCTGGCTGGGGAATGCAAAGCTCAAGCCGTTGTTTTCTACGATAGCCATTATTTTAAGGATCACATCTTCTTTGACTTTTAGAAATTCTCCCCAAACCACGCTTTTGCTAAAGCAATAAATCAAAATATTGATCGAACTTTCTGCTAATTCATCGACAAACACAAAAAGCGTGCTTTTATAGCCCATATAATCATCCATTGAAATGATGTCTTTTTTGAAAATCACCTCATAATCTAACGAACCTCGCTCATCGCTATCTTTTGAGATATGCGGGTTGTTGAGTAGCATTTCTTTGATTTCTTTGACGCATTTTTGGAGTTTTTCGGCTGGGGTGTCATAAGTCAAGCCAATATTCATCTTGATACGCCTGCCAACCTTGCGGCGATTCCAGTTGCGGATGGAGCGATTGGCAAGCTCGGAATTTGGCACAAAAAGCAGTGCATTATCAAACGTCCGCACACTCGTGCGTCGCAAACCCATCTCCACGACCGTTCCCTCAATATCCCCGCAAACTATCCAATCACCCTGCGAAAACGAATTGTCAAAAAGGAGCATTACCGAAGCAAAGAAATTTGCCAGCATATCTTTGACCGCCAAAGCCACTGCCAAGCCCCCAATCCCCAAAGAAGCGATGATAGCAGAGATATTGAAGCCCAAATGTTTCAAAATCGCCAAAATAGCAATCACAATCACGATGAAGTAGATGATTTTTAAGATCAGATTGATGACTTCTTTTCTGAACCCATCGGTGCTTTTTTGCGCAATGGTCGTGATAAAGGCGGTGCCATAGCCTTTGAGTAGCGAAATCACAAACCACGCCAATAAGGCAATATAGACCACCCCAAACCAAATCTGAAGCTTGATGGAAGGCAGGCTGGGGTAATACAAAATATCCAAAGAAATATCAAAGCTATAAACCAACAAAAAAACCGACACAGGGGCAATGATGTCATTGCGGATTTTGTTTTGTATCTCGCGATTGTGGCGGGTGAATTTGATAAAAAAATCCAGTAGTTTCATAATGATTCTCGCTACAATCTTGCGACATCCCAGCAACAAAATAAGCGTTACAAGAGAGAGCACAACCTTTGCGATACCTAGATTATGCGTTGTTAGCGGGATATAATGATCGATTTTTTCTAGCACCCATTCCATCCCGATACTCATCGCCACGCTCTGTGGTAGCACTTCTTGCGGGTTTTTTTGAATGTAATTGATGATTTCTATATAAGTTTGTAGCTTGATTTGATATTCTTTGAGTTCGGTTTTTATGATATGGATTTGTGGCTCTTTGAGTTTTTCTTGCGACTCGGTTTGGAGCGTTTTGGAAAAAAAGTCTTCTTGAACCTCTTTTTGATTCAATTCGATCAAATAGGGCGAAATAATCTTGATAATATCTTCTTTTTGGCTAAAAAAATCAATTTTTTGACGCAAAGTTTCCAAAAACTCATACATTTTTTGATCCAACCAAAGAGAATCTAACCTGATCTTATCGAGGGAAAAGGCATAAATATCTTGGATTTGCGTGCTGGTTTTTAAGCGTTGTTTGATTTGGTCTTGCTCAGTTTTGTTTTGTTCGATGTTGATACCTATTTTTTCCTTGCGATGGGTGATTTTAGAAACGAGTTCTTTCATCAAATGATTTTTTTGATCGGCATACAAAGTCGATTCTTGGAGCTTTTGCGGGTCTTTTTTGGTGGTGGCAATGAGCGTATTGAGTTTGTCGATTTGCTTCAAAATCACATACAAATCAACAAAATCCGGCTCTGTTGCTTTGAGGGTGGTTGGGAGGGCAAGCGGGGCAAAAACCCCAAAAAATACGCTAAAAAATATAATCTTGCAAGCAAAAATCATCTTTTTCATTGCTTTTTATCCTTTTTGTTACTCGTTTAAGGCGTATTGTTGGAATAATTCCCCACGTTCTTTGTAAGATACAAATTGATCCAAGCTCGCAGCAGCTGGGGAAAGCAAACCCACGCCATCAAGCCCTAAAGAATCTTTGATTTTCTTGACAGCCTTTTCTAGCTCGCCACAACTATGGATAGCGATCCCAAAGTCTTTTGCTAGCCCCAAGAGTTTTTTTTCATTGCTCCCGATGGCAAAAATCTCAATATCCAAATTTTTTGCCAGTTCAAAAATAGGTTGCTGATCCGCCCCTTTATCATCCCCGCCCAAAATCAAAAATATTTTTTTGTTTTGATAGCGTTTTAGGGCTTCTAATGTGGCATCAACATTTGTCCCTTTGCTGTCATCTACCCACAAACGCCCCGCTTTATCGTGAAATTCCTCGATACGATGGGCGCCCACCTGGAATGTTCCTAGCAAATCAACATCAATAATGCCAAACAAAAGCTTGCAGGCCTGCAATGCCAAGAGCGCATCGAGCAAAAAAGGTTCGCCAAAACCAACAGCCTCTAGTGGCACGCCGATTTGTTGGGCTAGATCGAAAGAATCCTTGTAGAAAAACGCTTTTCCTAAGAATTCCTTGACTTCAGGGCGGGTGTGAAACTCATAGGGGAGGATCGCAAAAGTATCTTTTGGCATTAACAAAAGGGGTTTTAGCTTATCACAGATATAGGCTTCAAAACTCCCGTGCCAATCGATATGATCTTGCTTTACTGGCAATAATAAATACAGATTGGGGAAAGCCTTGTGGGTATAATGCAGACTAAAAGAACTCGTTTCAAGCACCCATAAATGCGATTTTTGCGTATAAAGCTCTGCTAAAGGTGTGCCGATATTTCCCCCGCTTTTTGCCCCAAATTTCCCCAGCAAAAGCGTGAGCATTTCGGTTGTGGTGGTTTTGCCATTTGTCCCGCTTATCCAAATGCTTTTGGGAGAATAGCCAGCAGAAAATAAACCATAAAAATAATCATATTCTGAAATAAGATTTTTTGCATTTTGGATCAAAGGGTGGCTTGGGGGGATGCCCGGACTTAGGATTTCCATTGTTGATTGATAGGCGGAATCTTGCGGTTTGAATGCACCGCTTGGTAGCAAAAAATTGCCCCGCTCATCGGTTGAGTTACGAGAAAATTTATCATCAAAAATATTGCATAAAATCCCCTGGTTATTGAGAAAATTCACGATGGGTTTTGTGGTAATCCCATAGCCAAAAATCGAAATACGTTGCATTAGTGCCCTTTTTCTTTATTTTTTGATGGTGTTACCTGATTTTGATACTCATCAAAGCGATGATATTGCTCAAAATCGCAATGATCCAAAACCGGACGATGATTTTATTTTCTGCCCAGCCTTTTACCTCGAAATGATGGTGGATAGGCGCCATCAAAAAGATTCGTTTTTTGCGGGTTTTATAGCTCCCCACTTGCAAGATAACCGAGAGGGTTTCGATGACAAAAATCGAGCCGATCAAAATCAATAAGATTTCATTATTGGAGACAATCGCCATATACGCAATAAATCCCCCGACTGCAAGGCTACCGCTATCGCCCATAAATACTTGGGCAGGGTGGCAGTTATACCACAAAAACCCAAAAAGCGAGCCAATGAGGGCGACAGAAACGACAAAAAGCTCGCCCGCATCAACGACACGGGGCCACAAAAGATATCGGGAAAACTCCGCATTCCCTGCGATATAAACAAATATCGAGAGCGATACGAGCGCACAAATACTCGGCACGCTTGCAAGCCCATCAAGCCCATCGGTGATATTGACCGCATTGGTAGTGGCTAAAAATACCAATGTCCAAAAAGCGATGGCTACACCGGGGTAATCGCCTAGATAAAATAAGGGTTTTTTCATAAAAGGCACATACAGGCTAGAATCTAGCCCGTGTAGGCTCAAAGAGCTTGCCACGCCTGTAGAAATCACAAACAAAAGGATGAATTTGAGGCGCGCGCTCATCCCGCTATTTTTCCTCGCAGCGATCTTCATATAATCATCTCGAGCGCCAATAAGCCCAAAAGCAATCAAGACAAAAAGTCCCAAGATGACATAGGCATTGTTGAGTTTCACGCTCAAAATCGAAGCGATCACGGTTGCGAAAATAAATACAACCCCACCCATTGTGGGGGTGTTTGCCTTGCCTTGATGGGCGGGAACAAACGTGGATATGGGTTGATTGGCGTTTTTGGATTTTGCCCATTTGATAAATGCCGGCATCACAAAAGCACACAAACAAAAGCCAACAAAAAAGCTAATACCCGCCCGAAAGGTGAGGTATTGGAACACATTGATACCCAAATCAGAATAGAGATAATACAACATAGACACCCCAAGTATTTTAGTTTCTGAAATTATAAAGCAGTTTTAGGATAAAATGAACGAATTTTTGTAGAAAGAGAATAAATGCAAGAAGCCATCCAATCATTCCAAGATTCTTTTCAAACGTGGGGCTATTTGATTTTATTTTTATATTGTATGGGTAGTGGGTATGTCGGCATTGTGATTGCAGGAATTTTAAGTTCTTTAGGCAGTATGGATATTGGCATTTCTATCGTGGTTGCTTTTTTGGGTAATACCTTTGGGAGCAGTGTTTTAGCATTATTGGGCAGGTATCAAAAAGCTGATATTTTGAAATATTTTTCCAAACATCGCAGGAAAGTTGCCCTCGTGCATTTGTGGATGAAACGCTATGGGGTTTGGCTGATTTTTATTAACAAATACATTTATGGGGTCAAAACCGCTGTCCCGATTGTTATTGGTTTGAGCAAATATGATTTGAGAAAGTTTTTGATACTCAATGCGATCGCTTGTGCGATTTGGGCGGTGCTGATTGGGATGGTGTCGTTTTTTGCTAGCGAGGTCATCAAGACGATTTTTGTCAAAGTGGGTGATATAGGGTATGTGATGCCATTGGTATTTGCCCTGCTGGTTTTGGTGGTTTGGTTTTTGCTCAAAAGATTTGGCGAGAAATAAGAATATTTTTGATTTTGTATTGCAGGAAAGTTTTTGATATTTATTTTGGTGTATAATACAAAATCTCAATTCAAATAAATCATAAAGGATAAAACAATGAAAAAAATAGGCATTTTTTACGGCAGTGATAGTGGCAATACCCAGACAATCTGCGAGAAGATCGCCGATAAACTTGGCAAAGAAAATGTAGAACTTATCGATGTTGCCAAGGCTTCTAAAGACCAACTTTTGGGGTTTGATAATCTGATTTTGGCAAGCTCAACTTACGGGAGCGGGGATCTCCAAACTGATTGGGAAGATTTTATCGGTTCTTTGGATGAAAGCGATTTTGCTGGCAAAACCATTGCGCTTGTTGGGCTTGGCGATCAAGACACGTATAGCGATACATTTTGTGATGCCCTCTACCATCTCTATGAAAAAGCAAAAGGTGGCAAACTCATCGGGCAAACATCGACAGATGGTTATAGCTTCGATGACTCCAAAGCCGTAGATGGCGGTAAGTTTGTCGGATTGGCAATCGATGAAGACAATCAAGATGATTTGACAGAGGGTCGCATTGATGCTTGGGTCAATGACATCCAATCAAAATTTGCTTAGTTTTTCTAAGCAAGCTTTTATATAATCGCTTTTACATAAAATTCTGAAGGGTGTTGGCTTTTGCCATCCACTCTTTGAATTCTTCCCATCTTTCTTCTTGAATAAGTTTTTCCGCCAATAGCATTTCTTTGCCAAACAAATCAATCGAATGCAAGACGTTTTGTTTATTTTGTTTGAAAACATCGTGCCACATAATCGGCGAGCTTTTTGAAATCCGGCTCATATCCTTAAACCCCCCGCCAACAAGCGCGAGAATGGTTTGTGGGTTTTCTTGAGACAAAACGGTATTAGCAAGGGCATAACTAATAACGTGAGGCAGATGGCTAATGAGGGCGATATGCTTATCGTGGTCTTTGGGATCCATCTTGATGATACGCATCCCGATAGAGACAAAAATCTCTTTCGCACACGCGATTTGAAATTCACCACTATGCTCCAAATCTGTCAAGATGATGATTTTGTTTTTGAAAAGATCATTGAGTGCGGCTTTGGGTCCATAAAACTCTGTCCCACTCATCGGGTGGGCAGCAATAAAGTTTTTGCGGATTTTTGGTGGCACAGCTTCGATGATTTTTTCTTTTGCCCCGCCAAGATCGATGATAGTAGTATGCGGGGAAATCTTATCAAACTTTTGGAGTGCCTGGGTGATGGCCTCTAGCGGGATGGCTAAAAAAATAATATCGCATTCTTGGATCTCATCAAAACTCACGCATTCATCTACCAATCCCAAAGACAGCGCCTGCTGGGTATGCAAGGCATTAATATCATAGCCCAAAATGGTTTTAAACATCTTGGTTTCTTGCAATGCCAATCCCATCGACCCGCCAATGAGCCCTAGCCCAATAATCCCAGCTTGCATATTCGCTCCCTATAAATAAAATAATCGCCCCATCACTCCGATTGCCCCAACTTGTCTCAACGGCAAAAACTAGGACCTAATGCGATGGTCTATAAAAGCACCTCTTTTAAAACTTCTTCGATCGTAACAACAGGCACGATTTGGATTTCTTTTTTGACTTCTTCAGGAATATCGTCCAAGTCCCTTTTGTAGTTTTTTTCAGGGATGAGGGCTTTTTTGATACCTGCTTTATGGGCAGCGATAAGCTTTTCTTTGAGTCCCCCGATGGGCAAAACCCTCCCTGTGAGTGTCAATTCTCCTGTCATCGCAACATCTGCACGCGTCTTTTTTTCGCACAAAATCGAAGCGATCACGCTTGCCATCGCAATGCCCGCACTCGGACCATCTTTTGGCGTTGCTCCCTCAGGGACGTGCAAGTGGATATCATAGAGATTATAGACTTGGGCTTCTTCATCTTTTTTTGTTTTTTTGGATTTTTTTATCGGGGCTTTTAATATCTCTGAATCAATCAACACCTTGATGACAGAAAATGCGATACGCGCAGATTCTTTCATCACATCGCCTAGGCTACCTGTGAGCGTGAGTGTGCCTTTGCCTTTGATTTTGATCGCTTCGATTTTGAGCACATCGCCCCCCACGCTTGTCCAAGCTAGCCCATTGACAACGCCGATTTTGTTTTCTTCATCGATAGCATCGATTTCAAAAACGATTTTGTCAAGATATTGTGGTAACTCTTTGGGGCTGATGGTGATTTTTTTGGGTTTGTCTTTTGATTCCAAAATGATTTTGGCACACTTCCTCATTAAAGTAGCGATACTCCGACGCAGATTCCTCACACCGGCTTCACGGGTATATTTCTCGATGATAGTCTTGATCGCAGCGGGTGTGATGGCGATTTCATTTGATTTGAGGGCGTGTTTTTTGAGTTCTTGGGGGATGAGGTATTTTTTTGCGATTTCTTCTTTTTCTTGTGGGGTGTAGCTTGAAACCGAGATAAACTCCATCCGATCACGCAATGGCGAGGGGATATTAGAAACATCGTTGGCTGTAGCGATGAAGATGATTTGGGAAAGGTCGATATTGAAATTCGTATAATAATCCCTAAAAGCAATATTTTGCTCGGGATCAAGGATTTCAAGCAAAACGCTGGTGGGATCGCCCCGCATACTCCTGCCGACTTTGTCGATCTCATCAAGCACCATCACGGGATTCATCTCTTTGGCTTCGATAAGTCCTTGCACGATACGCCCAGGCATTGCCCCTAGATAGGTCCGCCTGTGGCCCCTGAGTTCATTGACATCTTCAAGCCCTCCCAGGGCGATCCTCACTAAGGGGCGATTGATCGCCTTGGCGATGGAATTAGCAAGGCTTGTCTTCCCAACACCCGGAGGTCCATAAAAGCATAAGATCGTGCCTTTTCCCTCCGTGTTGGTTTTGTCCCTGAGATTGAGGAGTTCCCTAACGGCAAAATATTCCACAATCCTTTCTTTGGGTTTTTGGAGGGAATAATGATCAGAATCGAGTTGGTTTTGGACATTTTTGATCGAAAGCTTTTTTTTGCCAAATTTTCCAAATGGGATTTCAAGCACCCATTCGATGTAGTTTTGCACGATATTGGCATCGGCACTATCTTGGTGCATTTTGCTTAAGCGATCGATTTGTTTTTTGACTTCTTTATACGCTTCTTTGTCCATAAATGGCTTGATTTTTTCAAGTTTTTGGCAATATTCTTCGATTTCCTCATCACGTTGTTTATCCACGCCGAGTTCTTTTTGGATCTGTTTGAGTTGTTCTTTGAGGAAATATTCTTTGTTGATTTGCTCCATTTTATTATGGACTTTGCTTTTGATTTCTTTTTGGAGCTTTTGGGTTTGGGTCTCCTCAATCACCAGATCGATCAAAATCAACAGCCTTTCTTCGGTATCATCGCTGGCAAAAAGCTGGTAGGATTGTTCTTTTTTCAATCGCAAGGTCGAGGCAACTAGATCGATAATCCGATTGGGATCATCGTTGTCATCGATGGTTTTGAGCAAATCAGGGGGAAAAAATTGGCTGATATTGGCTAGATTAGTAACTTTTTCACGCAAAACTTCCATCATCGCATTGATTTTATCAATATCATAATCCCTATAATTGATGACATCGATGACTGCCTGAAGGGGGTCTTCATCTTCTATCGAGAGGATTTTTCCTTTCATAATGCCTTGAAAAAGGAGCTTGATTCTCCCATCGGGCAGAGCGACTTTTCTCATAATGCTCCCGATAACCCCCACATCATAAAAACTATCCTTGAATCGTTTTTGTTCTTGGGAATTTTTCGCACAGCTCACAAATACCAGACTATTTTGTTCTAGTGCCTTATTGATGGCTTTGATATTGGGTTCATCGGTGATGAAAATGGGTGCAATCATAAATGGATACATAAAGACTTCATCTTCGATAATCACGGGGATGACACTTGGAAAATTATCGTAATGATTGATTTGCATAGGGGATTCCTTTACCAGTTAAATATGACAACATACCAGGGGATATGCGAAGGTTTGGGGTGCGTTTCTTTTTCGAGTTCATCATCGATTCTTTCGAGATATTTATCAAGTGCTACTTTTTTGTGTTGTTTTTTATAGACATTGGCGATGGCTTTGTTGAGTTCGTTTTGACCCAATATAAATTTTACCTGCATATATTCGACCAGTGGCATATAACGGCTATTGGGGTATTTTTCGATGAAATTATCTAGGGCGAGGATAGTATCAGAAACAAAATCTTGATCTTTGCTTTGATTTCTAAACGCATAATAATGGGCTTGTAATTTCAAAAATGCGATGTAGTCGGCATTTTCAATCGTTCCATAGCGTTTGAGGTATTCATCAAAATAAAATTCAGCCAAAATATATTCTTCTTGGCTCATATGCGCCTGCCCCAAAATCAACATCGCTTCGGGCAACAAAGGCGAATTGATATGCTCGCTTTGCAAAGAAGAATAATAGTTGTCAGCTGTCTCAAGATTCCCGAATTTGATTTCTTTGAGGATGCCTTGATACCAGTATATAGCGGGCTTGTTGTATTCTGTATTTTGTTTGGCACACGCAGCAAGGATGGCGATGAGTAAAAGTAAAAAAACAATTTGTCTATAGACCATAGAACTCCCAAATTTGGATTTGTTATTTTGCTAAATTAATGAATTTAATTTTACATTATACCGAATCTCGTCGAATCAATCGGCAAAATAACTTTATAAAAATTGATTTTTGGGTGTAAAATTGGATAGAATATAAATAATTATGATAAGATTTGTTTTTCCAAATCAATATTGCAGCATAAAAATAGGGGTTTAACCAATGATTTTTGATGTAAAATCGCCAATTTTGGGATTTGAAAACGTAACAAAAATGAAATTAGAAAAAATAGATGATATTTTTGTTCGCCTTAGCAATGCTGATAGCGATGTTCCTGTTTTTACGCTTATCAATCCATTTGTTTTGAGAGAATACGAATTTGACGTCCCGGTCGCATTGAAACTTTTACTTGACCTTGAAAATAGCAAAAATGTTTTTACTGCCAATATTATGGTGATTCAAACGCCTATTGAAAACTCTACGATTAATTTTTTAGCCCCCGTTATCTTCAATTTTGACAATCAAACGATGGGACAAGTCGTTTTAGATAGCCTCAAATATCCCCAATACGGACTTGCTGAACCGATTTCTGATTACCACCAAGAAGAGAATAAGACAGAGAATAAACCAGAAAACAAAGAAGAAAAGTAATTTTTTATTTGCTTGATTTATTTATGATTGCATTTTAGATGTTTTGCATACCATCAATTTGTGGCGAGCAGGTAAATTTTAAAATTTTTATACATTACTTGATAATATTAAAAAGGATTCTTTAATGTCAGTCAAAAAAACATTGCTTTTTGTTGGTTATGGCAGTATGGCAAAAGCCATCGCTTTGGGGATTGCCAGTAGCGATCTAAAAAACAAATATCACATCGAAATCACGGGTAGAGACACCCAAAAAGCCCAAAAATTTATCGAAGAAAATCACTTGGGGGATGTAGCAACGATACACCCGCCTTTTATGCACGAAATTTCTTCGCAATCCTCATTGCACGGCTCTTCTGGCAGGCTTGATGTCGATGGTAAGATCGTGATATTGTGTGTGAAACCCTATGCTTTGGGAAGTTTTGTTTATTTTGGCAAAGCCCATTCAGTCTATAGCGTGCTTGCCGGTGTTGGTATGGAGATGTTGAAACAACATATCCAAGCCACCAACTATGCCAAGATAATGCCTAATGTTGGGGCTAGATTTCAAAAGTCATCAACGGCGGTGTATATAGAGGGAGATATTCAAGAAGAAGCCAGAGAAATCATTTCAAGCTTTGGTTGTGCTGTGTTTGTGGATTCTGAATCCTTAGTCGATGCTTCCATTGCCACAGGCGGGAGTTCGCCAGCATTTTTGGCTTTGATTGCTCAAGCCCTCATTGATGCGGGTGTGCGGGAGGGTTTGAAACGTGATGATGCGCTCAAGCTGGTGCGAGCGACATTTGAAGGGTTTGCCAATTTGTTAGCCGAGCAATCCCCTGATACCATCATCGCTGCGATTACAAGTCCGGGAGGAACGACAATTGAGGGACTTTCTGTCCTTGAAGACAGGGCGGTGCGGGGTGCTGTGATAGAGGCTTGCCACCGAGCCGTAGCAAAATCACGACAAAAACACTAGGGCAAAAGCCAAAAACTCAAAAGCAAGTCGATTCTGATTGCCCCCCTCGTGTTTATTTTTAGTTTCTCTCATCCTTATCCATCGCTCCATAAGCGAATTTCACATAAACCGATAACCCCAATAGCAACATCGCCACGCCCCCGGTGAGATAGACAGCGTAGATGATTTTGTCCGGTTCGCTAATGGTAAATTTGAATACCAACATCAATGCTTCAATCGCTAAAGCGATGACGATAGAGCCAAGGAATCGGATCATTGTTTTATGGATGGCGCGGTGATTGTCCCCGCTATTTTTGCCCAAAACCTCTTCTTCAAAAATCGCTTTGACTAGATCAAAAATCGCCAAAGCTAGCGTCAGCAAGATGGTGGATTCAAAAACCTCTTTGATGTCAAAGCTTCTAAAATGGATCGAAGCCGTCCAAAAACTTGCAATCCCTTTGATAAAAAGCAAGATAGAAATGAGGGTTAGCATTGCAGAGAGTGAAAAATACATCGCAATACTAAAATTTGAAAATGCGTCATAAAATCGACTTGGCGAGCTAACATTGATGGCTTCTTTGAGGGAAATATCGATACATACCACATACAAAAGCTCACGTTTTTCGTTATAGACGGGATAGGAAGATGTTACAACAAGACTGCCATCGATACGTGTTGGGTAGGGGTTGGTGATGATACATTTTTGTTCCCTGATCGCTTCATAAAAATACGCCCTATCAGCAAAATTTTCACAGCTGTCATAGCGGATTTTTTTATACCCCATTATTGTTTCGCCCACCTGCTTGCCACCCGGGTCTAAGACATAGATACAATCAAATACATTGATGTCTTCTTTGATGGTTTTAATAGCACTAAAGATCGATTCGAGAGTGGTTTGGGGCATATAGTTTTTGATATTTTGCGTAAATAAATAACAAATATACGCACGCAATTCGGATCGGATTTTTGAATAAGTAACAATGTCTTTTGAAAGCATATGCGGTTTCCTTGATTTGATAATTTAAATGAATTTTACTATGAAATCATAGATTTTACTTCTATAAAGGTAAATCCTAGGTGATAGAGGCAGAAAATATTTGTTTTTGTTAAATCAAAATAGATTTTCAATCACAACATCGCCATTGATATAGAGGGTTTGGACTTCTTTGGCGTGCAGGAGAAATTGGAGTGATTCTTGATGGCTTTTTGAGATCTCTGGGCAAGCAAACACGCTAATATCGGCGCATTTCCCCACCTCAAATACCCCATTATCTAGCCCGAGTGCGTTGGCTGGGTGATTTGTCGCTCCTAAGATAAGCATTTGGCTCAATGCTTCTATTGGCATTTCTGGGTAGGCAAAGAGCGCACAGCGGAGTTCATCGAGCATATCAAGATTGCGATTGGAGCTTTTGCCATCGGTGGCAAAAATCGGGGAAAGCCCCGCAAGATCTAAGCGATTCAAATCCAGATAAGAACCACACAAAAGCCGATTGGAACGCGGGCAAGAAACAACCACGCCACCATTTTCTTGAATCTTTTTGAGTTCGCCTAATTCTGCCCAGAGGCAATGGGTAAATAATGCGGGCAGTCCTTTAAAAAGATCCAGAAATGCTTCGATGGTATAAAGAGGCTTAGCAGATGGGGCTTTGAGGATATTTTCATAAAAATGCTTAAACCAGCCCGAGCCATTTTGTAGCCATTGCCTTTCGCTACGAGATTCTAAAAAATGTGCCGAGACAGGGCAAGCGTCTTGCTTGGCAATAGAAAGGACTTTTTTTGCCAATACGCTATGGACGGAATAAGGTGAATGCAGGGCGATTGCTGGTGTGAATCGATGGGATCGTAATCTTTTAGAAGCATTGTAGCGGGCTAAAAAATTTTCATAGAGAAAATCAAGTGCGCTAGGTGCTGAGCCGATCGCTTCGTTAAAATACACCACACGCAACGCCGAATCTGCCAAAATATCCAAATCTTGCCCGTAGCTACTGATCGCCCCCACACTCCCCACGCCACTTTTTAGTTGTTCGCTGATAGAGGCTTGCACGCAAGATTTGATGTCTGCAAGCACATCATCACGATTTTTCATCACACTTTCAAGCCATTTTTCAAACCCGCCATACACAAAGCTTGTAATATTGTTGCCAAATTCAAAATGGATATGGGCATTGATAAAAGCAGGCAAAATCACCATATCTTCGTAAAATACGCCATCAGGATAGGTTCGTTTGAGGGTTTCGTATTTTCCGATAGCAACGATTTTGTTTGGTGTCTGTGCGGGTGCTTTACTTGCAGAACTCTCAAAGGCAATCCCCCCATCAGTGATGATTGTAAAATCGTTATCACAAACAAAAACCTTGCTTGCCCCGATGAGCTGGATAGTTTTCATTGATTTTTCTCCAAAGCTTTCAAAGAATCATCCTCAAGGCTATCGGGAGGGATTTGGATTTGGGCGCTATCAAATGCTTCTTTGGTTTTTTCGATAAGCTCGCTTTTGAAGCTATGGCTATCTTGGTTTTTAATCCATACTCTGATGGTAAAAGTCAGCGATTCTGGGCTAAGATCGCTCACGCCTATAAAGGCATTTTTAGAATCAAAATGTTGGACTTTTTTTGTCTTTTCCAGATTGGTGAGGACATTTTTTAAGATCTCACGGACCTTTTGGATATCGGTGTTATAGGGGGCTTGAAAAATCCATTCGATACGTCTTTTTTGGCTATGGGAGCAATTAATAATCGTAGCGTTAGCCACGTTGCGATTGGGCAATACTGCCAGCTTGCCATCAGGGAGGGCGATTTTTGTATTAAAAAGATTGATCGCTTCGATTTTCCCGCTAATTTGCCCGATTTCTATCGTGTCGTTTTTCTTAAAAGGTCGCAAGACAATCAAAATAATGCCCCCAGCAATACTGGAGAGCGAATCCTTGAGTGCTAGGGCAATCGCTACGCCTATCGTGCCTAAAAGTGTCAGAATCGATGTGGTTTGCACGCCAATGTTGCTTAGCATTGTTACAATCGTGATGATAATAATCCCAATGGATGCGACTTGTGAGATGAAATTCCCTAAGATTTCATCTTTTTTGGCGATGAGTGTATGGGTTTTTTTGCGGGCAAGTCTGGCAAGATAAAAGCCGACAAAAAGGATAATAATAGCCTTGAGAAGGCTCAAAGAAATATCTTGGATAAACGGCAGGGTAATATGAAAAAAATCCAAAATACTATCTGTAAAATTCGCCATAAATGTTGCCACCGATAATGGTATATTCTATTTTTGAATCGAGTTTTTGCCCCAAATTTTGTCCATAGTAGGGGGAAAAACTATCGCTTATCTCTGTGTGAGCCTCCAGATCAATAATCATCAAATCCGCATCTTTGCCGACGGCTATTTCGCCTTTGTTGAGTCCAAGAAAATCTGACTGCCTTTTGGAAGCAAGCATTAAAAAATCCTGTATCCCTATATGTTCGGGCTTGATGAGATAGGTATAAGCAAGGGCAAAATAATAACTAATCGCATCAATGCCAAAGCTTGCTAATTCAAAAACTTGGTCTTTTTGGGAATTGTAATCAGCACATTGCAGACTTGTAAGCATATCGATTTGACCATTTTTGAGGGCCTCTAAAAGTTGTTGTTTGGAGGCAGGGTCTTTAAGCGGTGGGTTGAGCTTGGCTTTGGTGTTGTAGTGGGCGCAGGCGTTTTCATCCAAAATCAAATGGTGGATAGGGGTTTGTGCGATGATAGTAGCATTTTTGGATTTGAAATAATCAATGATTTCTAAACCTTGCGGTTCTGTGATAGCGCTGAAGAGGATTTTTGCGCCGGTGTGCCTAGCGGTTTGAGAAATCTTGGCGATTTCTTTGGTCTGTGATAATGGCGAAATGCTTGGCAACCCCAGCATAGAGGCTAATGCCCCCTCATTCATCGCGCCTTTTGCTAGCTCAATGTCTTGGGCAAAACACACCACAGGGATTTCAAGCATTAAAGCGTATTGCATAATTTTTAAAAGATTATTCCCATCAATACGGCTATCAATATAAATAACTTTCCCGCCTTGGGTAGCAAGGATAGAAATATCGTTGATTTTATTTTCGGCATTAGTCGGCTTGATACTAGGAATCAGCGTGATTTCTGTGAGGCTATCGATACTTTTTACCAGCTCAATCATCGCTTCATTCTCACAAGCTGGCGTTGTATCTGGCAGGATGAGGGCTGTTCCTACACCGCCTTTGAGGGATTTTTTGGATAATGATGTGAGTGTTTTTTGTGAAAGCGATTTGCCTTTGGGATAGACATTGAGATCAATCAAAGTCGGTGCGATGATTTTGCCTTTACAATCAATGACTTGCTCATCTGCTCTGCTAGAGAGATTGGGTGCGATCTGTGTGATTTGTCCATCTTGAATACGAACATCTGCTGGGATCTTTTGGGAATGATCGCAAACAAGCCCGTTTTTTAGTAGCATTTTTTATCCTTTTGGGCGAGGTTTTTTATTGATTCCCGCCTTTGGCATACCTAAATCTTTAAATATTTCGATTTTAGCAAACCCCCGATAAAAATCAGCTTGCTTTTAGTTGCTTGAAGATGGGTGATTTGCAGATGAGTTGAGAAATGCTTTCAAATCACTAAGCGTTTGATCGCCTTGAATGGAATCAGAAGCTTCGGGTTGGAAATGGCTATCGCACGACTGCCCTTCTGGTTGGTCTTTTGTGAGAAAGCTCCTTTTCAAAGAATTGCCCGAAAGCTCGGCTTTATCGCACGCTTCAATTAACGGCTCTTGTGCTAACTTTTTTGCATACACATTCGAATGCAAAAAAACTCCCATCAAAAAAAACGTCCCAATCCATTGTATTTTTTTCATCTCTACGCTCCCAACGATTGCATTAAAAACCCGCTCACATCTCGCATTGACCCACTGATAATCAACACACCAATCGCTAATAACAATACACCCGAAATAATCTCAATAATGCGGGTGTATTTTTTCATCTTGCCTAGCACGCTCAATGCCTGGCTCAAAAGCATTGCTACAACAAGAAAGGGAATCCCAAGCCCCAACGTATAAACTACCATCAACGTAAGCCCATAGCCTTCTTGTGTGCCACTTAGCATTACAATACTAGCAAAAATAGGTCCAATGCACGGCGTCCAGCCCAATGCAAAGCTCACACCCAGCACAAAGGGCGAAACAAAACTCAAAAATTTATTACGGGGCTTAAGGGAAAAGTTGCTTTTCTTGCTTTTGTATAAAAAACCAATGCGAAACACACCCAAAAAATGCAAGCCAAAAATAATGATGATTATCCCTGCGATGGTATTGAGCCAGCTACTGGCAAGATAATCTTGAATGAGCCTTGCCATCGAAGCACCCAACAGGATAAAAATAATCCCAAATCCTAAGATAAACAGCAAGGATTTGATAATAATAGGGAATTTATTTGCCTGCCCTTGCTTGATGTCTTCTAAAGAAACACCGGAAATATAGGACATATACGCTGGAATCAATGGCAAGATACACGGGCTAAGAAATGTCAAAATCCCAGCGAGCAAAGACGCAGTAATGGGAGCGGAAGAAAAGATTTGCATTAAAGAATTATCAAACATAAAAACCTCTAGTTATTTTTTGGTTTATAGTAAAACATAAAAATTTAAATCAACAGATATTCTCAAGCGCCCCAGTATTTGATTTGACTACATTTCTAGAATTGGCATAGCAAAATAAAACACAAATACTCTGTTATAATACCGCTAGCAAAAAGTCTGATTGAAAGATTTTTGGCTTTTTGCAATCCAAATATTAAAAAGTGAGCAAAAATGCCAAAAGAAATTTTAGACAATGATTGCACCCAGCAACCAACCAACCCAGCCCCAGAAAAAATGGAGGAAGTAGCAGAAATGGGTTTTGATGGGCTTGGGCTCAAGCCCCAAGTCCTCAAAGGCGTCATTGAAGCGGGTTTTACCTCGCCAAGCCCGATACAAATCAAAGCTATCCCTGCGGTTTTGCAAGGTAGAGATGTGATCGCTCAAGCCCAAACAGGAACAGGCAAAACCGCTGCATTTGCCCTGCCAATCCTCAATATGCTAAAAAACGATCGGACCATTGAAGCGCTTATCATCACGCCTACAAGGGAGCTAGCGATTCAGATCAGTGATGAGGTTTTCAAGCTAGGAAAATTTTCACGGACAAAAACCGTGTGCGTGTATGGCGGGCAGAGTATCAAACGGCAATGTGAGTTTATGCAAAAAATGCCTCAAGTAATGATTGCCACACCGGGGCGATTGCTCGATCATCTCAAAAATGACAGGATTGAAAACTTCGTCCCCAAAATCGTCGTCCTTGATGAGAGTGATGAAATGCTGGATATGGGATTTTTGGATGATATTGAGGAGATTTTTAGTTATTTGCCTAGCAATGCCCAGATCTTGCTTTTTTCAGCGACAATGCCCGCACAGATTCGGTCTTTGGCAGATAAGATTTTGCAAAACCCTATCAATATCAAAATCACCCCGACAAATATCACGAATGTCGATATTTCCCAGCGATTTTATGTTATCAATGATTCAGAGCGAAATGATGCGATTACGCGTTTGCTTGATACCCAATCACCCTCTAAAAGCATTATTTTTACACGGATGAAAAAAGAAGCTGATGAACTCAATGCCATCCTCAAAGCCAAATCGTATAAATCGGTGGCATTGCACGGGGATATGGAGCAAAGAGAACGCCGTGATGCTGTGAATGCCTTTAAGGCAGGCAAAGCCGATATTCTTGTGGCTACCGATGTGGCAAGCCGTGGGCTTGATATCTCGGATGTGAGCCACGTTTTTAACTATCATATCCCGCTAAATCCAGAAAGCTATGTCCATCGTATCGGTAGGACGGGGCGAGCAGGCAAAAAAGGCGTAGCTATCACGCTGGTTACACCCCTAGAATACAAAGAACTCCAGCGTATCCAAAAAGACATCGGTTCTAAGCTTGAGCTTTATGAAATCCCGATGATGCAAGCTAATGGCGATAAAGTGTTTGAAAATATCCTCAAAGCCAAAGTAACCGATGAGGTTGTAAGCCTTTATGAAAGCCTCAAAGACAAGATCGAACCCTCCCAGCTTGCATTGAAGCTTTTGGCATTGCAACTCAAATCTAATAAGATTGGCTTAAGCAAGCAAGAAATCCTCAAGATGGAGACCCAAAGCTCACAAAGAGGGCAAAAAGATGGCAGGGCAAGCACAAAAAGACCCTCTAAAGGCAGGACAAGCACCAATAGCACAAGGACTAACAGCAAATACGCCAAACCCCAAGCAGGCTCAAGAACACAAACGGGTTCAAGAAGCCGTTCATTTTCAAGCTCCAAAGCCAAAGGCTGGTAGGCAAAAAACTAGGCAAAGAATGGCTGGGATTAAACCAGCTTGGATAAAATTTTAATTTCTATAAGCACAAGATGTATTTATTGTGAAAGAAACGGAGTTTTAAAATGATAAAAGAAGCAGAATTTATCTGGAAAGATGGCAAGCTTATCCCTTGGAAAGACGCCACGACGCATATTTTAAGCCATACATTGCATTATGGTAATGCAGCGTTTGAGGGCACACGTGCGTATGCGACAAAAAAGGGTTTAGCGATTTTTCGCTTGAGCGATCACGTCAAACGATTGCTTAATTCCACCAAGATTGTTGCGATCAAATGCCCTTATAGCCAAAGCGAACTAGAAGCCGCTCATATCGAGCTTTTGAAAGCTAATGTCTATGATGGCAATGTCTATATCCGCCCGATTGTATTTTTGGGCTATGGCACGATGGGAGTAACCCACACTCACGCCCCTGTGAATGTTGCCATCGCAGCGTGGGAATGGGGAGCGTATCTTGGCGAAGATGGTATTTTAAATGGTATCAAGGTCAAAACGAGTTCTTTTGCTAGAAATTCTGTGAAATCTACGATGGGAAAGGCTAAGATTGCCGCAAATTATCTCAACTCCCAGATGGCAAAACACGAAGCACTGGAATGCGGTTGCGAAGAGGCGTTATTACTTGATGAGAGCGGTTTTGTTGCGGAGGGGAGCGGGGAGTGCTTTTTTATCGTTCGCGACGGCACGCTTATCACGCCCCCTTATGATAATTCGCTAGAATCCATCACGCAAGCCACGGTGATTGAGATTGCCAAAGACCTCAATATCCCTGTGGTCCAAAGGCGTATCAGCCGTGATGAGGTATATATCGCTGATGAAGCGTTTTTTACCGGAACGGCTGCTGAAATCACCCCGATTAGGGAGCTTGATTTTCGAGTGATTGGCACAGGCAAGGCTGGTGCGCTGACCCAAAGACTGCAAAAAGAATTTTTTAGTATCGTGATGGGTGAGAATCCAAAATATACCCATTACCTGACTTATATTGATTAAAGGAGACTTATGCCGATTGATTTGAATGAGCATTTAAAAAGAAAAAACCAGCAGTTTGGGAAAGATGAAACCCCCAAAAATGATCGAAATAATGGCGGGGGTGGCAATAATAATCCCAACAAAAATTCCGGGTTTCGCCCGCCAAATATCCCTACAAATCTTTTTACAAACAAAAAATTTTCTACGCTAATTGCGGTGGTGATTATCGTGATTGTGATTTTGCTTGCCAAGCCATTTGTTGTTATCAATTCTGGTGAGGTGGGTATCAAGGTAACTGCGGGTAAATATGACAATACCCCGCTCCAGCCGGGCATTCACTTTTTTATCCCCATCATTCAAAATATCATCGTTGTAGATACCCGTGTGAGGACGATCAATTTTTCTCGCACCGAAGATATGGGTGTTGTGGGCAAAAATCAGGGGATTTTTAGAAATGATGCGATCAATGTGATGGATTCTCGGGGCTTGACCGTCTCGATTGAACTCACCGTGCAATACAGGCTCAACCCCCAAACCGCCCCCCAAACCATCGCTACCTACGGGCTTAGCTGGGAGCAAAAAATCATCAATCCAGTTGTCAGAGATGTCGTCCGTGGTGTTGTTGGGCGCTACCCTGCAGAGGATTTGCCTACCAAGCGTAATGAGATCGCCACGCTGATTAGTTCAGATATCACCAAAGAAATGGCAAAATTCCCCAATTCGCCTGTTGAGTTGAGTTCTGTCCAGCTTCGAGAAATCGTGTTGCCACAAAATATCAAAGAACAAATCGAAAAAGTTCAGATCGCACGCCAGGAATCTGAACGTGTGCGCTACGAGGTAGAGCGTTCCAAGCAAGAGGCTGAAAAAGTCGCTGCACTAGCAAAAGGTGAGGCAGATGCCAATCGTATCAAAGCCAAAGGGGTTGCTGATGCGATCGTGATTGAAGCCAAAGCAAAATCGGAGGCAAATAAAAGTATCAGCCAAAGCCTCACCGACAAGCTTTTGCAATTACGCCAAATCGAAACCCAAAGCAAATTCAATGAGGCACTCAAAGTCAATAAAGACGCACAGATTTTCTTGACCCCTGGGGGTGCTGTGCCAAATATTTGGGTGGATTCTAAAAGTAAGCAAAAAAATACTGCAGCCAGTGGGAAGTAAATGACTAATAAGCAAAATCAAGGGCACAAAATTGCAGGATTGCAAGGATTTCAGGGTGCAGACAAGTTCGAGGCATTGATTGAGCGACTTGATTGGGTCAAATCCCCCTTGATACCTGCTATCGTGCAACAATACGATGATAATCGTGTTTTGATGTTGGGTTTTATGGATCAAGAAGCGTTAAAATTAACATTAGAAACGGGGCTAGTGCATTATTTTTCCCGCACCCGCAATCGTATCTGGAAAAAAGGCGAAACCAGCAATCACACCCAAAAACTCATCGAGATGTTTTTGGATTGTGATAATGACACCTTGCTTTTGAAAGTCGATCAAACCGGGAATGTTTGCCACACGGGGGCAACAAGTTGTTTTTTTAGGCAAATCAATCTTAAAGATGGCAGTCTGTGTGATGGCGATCAAAAACACGCCCTTGGGTGTGAAAATAACACAAAAGATCGTGGCGCAAAAAATAATGATGAAAATAATCTGCAAAACACCGCAAAAACCAGTGTAGAAAAAAGCATTTTGGATGCCTTGTATAAGACACTCCAACAAAGAAAAACCCAATCCCCAGAAACATCCTACACCGCTTCATTGTATGCAAAAGGTGAAAATGGGATTTGTAAAAAAATCATCGAAGAAGCCGGCGAACTGACATTTGCGATCAAAGATGGGCAAAAAGACCAGATTGTTTATGAATGTAGCGATTTGATTTATCATATTTTAGTTGGCTTGAGTGATAAAAATATTCACCCCAATGCCATCAAGCACGAGCTTACAAGGCGATTTGGATTGAGTGGGATTGAGGAAAAAAATAGCAGAAAATGATGTCAGAAATAAAAAACTTAATTTTAATGGAGTTCCATCGTCTCACTTCCATTGAGATAGTTTTATTTTTGGCTATATTTGTTATTTTTATATTTATTTTTACATTGGGTTTGGTTTGGCATTCCAAAAGATTTTTGCCAACATTTTTATTTTTGCTCTCTTTTGTGATTTTGTTTTCTTCTCCTTTTTTGATCCGCTACGTGATGAAAGAAAAAATCTATAAAATCGAAGTTTCTTACCAGCGTTCTTCGCCTTTGCAGTATGCCAACGCATTTTTGATAGATATGGATATCAAAAATCTTGGGATGAAAAATATCCATCAGTGTATCGTCAAAATAGATATTCACAAAAATGCAACCAACACTTTCAATCGTTTTAAAAATATGTTTTTCCCTACAAAAAGTTTCAAACATTTTATCAATGAAGCCATCCCTACCCACCAAAGCCGTCATTTCGTAATTATGATCGATGATTTTTATGACAAACATAGCCCCTATAAAGTCAGCACCGATTGTTTTTGAGCCGATTTTGATAGCTTTCTAATTAACGCCCCAAACTTGCAAGCAACAACGTAGCACATTCGCTTTTGAGCGTGAAATCCGTAGCGATACTATAGGTAGAGCAATCCTTAAACAGCGTTTTTTCAGCCAGATCAAAGCCCCCTTCAGGACCGATGAAAATCCCATCTTTGAGGCTTGGGGGATACCTGTAAATATCCTTACCCCCAAAATCAAATACGCACGCTTTTGGGTATTGCTTGTGCGCGCTTTGTGAATCAGGGAGGATTTCTATATCCATTAGTGCGCTTCTCCCGCATTGCTCACAAGAATGTATCAGGATTTTTGTGAGCCTCTCAATAGAGATTTTTTCGTTTTTTTGACTGCGGTTGGCATAAAAAAAAGTGATTTTTCCTACACCGATTTGGTTGAGATAGGGCAAGGTTTTTTCGATGGTTTTGCTTTCGATGATCGCCCAAATGATATGGATTTCTCGGTTTGGCAAGACGGGCATATCAACTCGTGTGCATAATCTTAGTTCAGCGTGCTTGCGAGAGATATTGGTTTGTTCGTAGGTGTAGAGATAGCTATCGTTTAGATTTCTAAAAAAAAGTTTTTTTTCAAGCTTGGTTCGTCTGGAGTGATAAAGATGGGTATAAAGCTCGCCTGCGATCACTAGAGACGCTACCCCCGCATCTGGAGCGTAAGCAAAACGCACTAAAACCTACCTAGGGCGATGATAACAATACATAAAATCAAATCCAGTCCATAAAGCAGTTTGCAGAATTTGAGATAAGCTTCCATCAGCTCTTGCTTGGTTTTGGCGATTTTTAGTTTTTTGACCCTTATGATCTCGCCGATGAAAATAAAAAGCGTAACAGCGATCATCAAAGCATTTTTGATATCGATAAAAAAATACTGCATTGCCATCACAAATATCCCGCTAAAAAATGCCACCGCTACCAAAAAAAATACCATCGGCATTACAAACCAGATTTTACGATTGATCGCTGTATAATCTTTTTTGGTAAAAAGCGCATAAAGATTAATGAGAAATGGGATCGGCATAAAATACATAAAAAAAGAATGAAAAAATACCGAGTCATTGAAAGCTTTGGCAGCCATATCGATTTCTTGCATAAAAACTCCCTTGAAGCCAGATAAGCCCGTATTTTAGCATTATTAACTTTATTTTAATATTATAGCGCCAATCCATTCAACTAAAAAAGGATCACGAATCAAAACAACCAAAGAGGCTGTATTGCTACTAAATATGGGCGGTCCAAGCAATCTTTATGAGGTCGAAGTATTTTTAAATAATATGTTTAATGATCCTTGTATTTTATCTATCAAAAATGATTTTTTAAGAAAGCTCACCAGCAATTTTATCGTCTCCAGAAGGGCTGAAAAATCCAAAAAGATTTACGCTGCCATCGGGGGAAAATCCCCAATGACGGAGATGACATTTTCTTTGGTCCAAAAGCTCAATCAAGCCGATACGACTAGATTCTACACCTATGCGATGCGTTATACCCCGCCTTATACCCACGCTGTTTTACAGGATTTGCAAAAGCAAGGATTTGATTGTGTTGTTTTGTTTAGTATGTATCCGCAATATTCCACGACAACGACGCTATCTTCGCTCAATGAGGTGTATGCTTCGCTCAAAAGTTTAGATTACAAACCTGTTGTTAAAGTCATCGATCGATTCTACCAAGATGAGGGTTTCAATCGTGCGATAGTCTCGGAAGTCAAGCGCTGTATGCACGGCCTTGATCCAAGCGAATTTGTGATGGTGTTTTCTGCGCACGGGCTTCCTGAAAGCGTGGTGGCAAAGGGCGATCCCTATCAAAAAGAATGCGAAAAACACGTCGCCATCTTGAGCGAAATGCTACCACTTGCGGGGCTTATGTTTGAAAAAATCGTTTTGTCCTATCAGTCCAAAGTCGGCCCGCTCAAATGGATAGGGCCTAGCACAGAAGAAATCGTGCAAAAGCACAAAGACAAAAAACTCATCATCTACCCGCTTTCTTTTAGCATTGACAATTCTGAGACAAAATATGAGCTCTGTATCCAATACCGCAATCTCGCAAGTAAAGTCGGGGTAAAAGAGTATATTGTATGCCCGTGTTTGAATGACACACAAGAGTTTGTGAGTGCCATTTTGGGCTTGGTTAAATCTATGAAAGGATAGCAAATGCGACGTGTATTTTTAATAATGATGTTTTTTGTGGTTTCTCTGTTTGTGGGGGCAGGGATTTCTGGGTGCAAAAGTGAGGACAAGATCGATTCGAGTGTGATTTCAACAGGGACAAATGTATCTAGTGAGATCCAAAACGAAAATGAAAATATGGACAAAAAAAGCTATGCTGGCTTGGAAGATGTTTTTAAAGATACCAAAACGATCACACCCGATGGAAAATATATGATGATTGTTTTTGGGGCGAATGGTTGCCCGTATTGTGAGATGTTGAAAAAAGACATCAAAAATACTCCCGAGCTTAAAAGCTATATCCAAGAGCATTTCAGTGCGTATTATGTCAATCTGAGTTATTCAAAAATGCACGATTTTAAAGTAGGCACAAAAGAAGATCCCAAAGAAGTCAAGGTCTCTACCGCCCAGCTTGCGCAAATGTATGATGTTCGCCCGACACCAACGATTATATTTGCTGATCCCAATGGCAAAACCATCGTGAATTTTCCCGGTTATGTTCCTGAAAAGCAGTTTATGGCTATGGTCGAATTTATCGGAAATGGGGAATGGAAAAAGGCAAAAGATCAAAAAGAAATCAATGAGCTTCTCCGTGATTTTATCTTGAATCAATCTAATCAATCTTAATCATAGGGGTGTCGATGAAGATATTTAAATTACTTTTTTGTTCTTTTTGGGTAGCGATTCCTTTACTTCTCTTGTATGCAACCGCTTGTGCTGTGGCAACGTTTATCGAAAACGACTATGGCACGCCAGCAGCCAGGGCGATGGTATATAATACGTGGTGGTTTGATGCCTTGCACCTTTATTTGCTTATTGTTTTGATTGGAACGTTGGTAGTCTCAAAGGCTTGGCAAAGAAAAAAATATGCCAGTGTTTTGTTCCACGCTTCGTTGGTGATGATTATCTTGGGTGCGGGGATTACGAGATTTTATGGGTTTGAAGGCACGATGCATATTCGTGAGGGAGAAAGCACCCACGCCATCACAACAAGTGAAAGTTTCCTCAATATCAGAGCGATAGCCCCAAATGGCGAGGTTCAAAAAGAATTTATCTCCAGCCCGCTTTCACCTTTTTCAAATTATCATCTTAAAAAAAGTATTGAGATTTTTGGCAAGCCCTTAAAGCTCGAATCTCTTGAAGTCCTCAAAAAAGATTTGAATAAAGCCAATAATACTTCTTTTTTGGTCTTGAATGCGAGTTATGATGGCACAGAACGGGTTTATAATATCACCGGCGGGCCCGGCATTGAAAGTGCGGATGTTGAGGGCATTTTTGGCGATGTCAAGATTTTTATCAATTGGGGTGTGAGGAGTGTCGAACTGCCTTTTGGTCTCAAGCTCAATCACTTTGATTTGCAACGCTATCCCGGCTCGATGAGCCCATCTTCTTATGCTTCTGAGGTGGAGGTTTTGGATTCTAACGGGAATGTAGTCAAGCCCTATCGGATCTATATGAATCACGTTTTAGATTATGACGGGTATCGATTTTTCCAATCCTCTTATGACACCGATGAAAAAGGCACGATCCTTTCTGTCAATAAAGATCCGGGCAAAGTCCCGACTTATATCGGTTATGCGATGTTGATTTTGGGGGCAATCTGGTTGCTTATTGCTGAAAATGGCAGATTTAGAAAGCTCGCAAGATTCCTCAAATCCCAAAAAATTGCTAGCCTTGCTTTTGCTCTGATACTTGGCTCAAGCGCTTGGCATATCGGCTATGCAAACGATGGGATACAAGAGGGCAAAATCGATACGCACGGACCGGCAAGCACCCAAATAGTCCCTGAAAGCACCAACCCGCATATTGATGATATGATGCCATCAAGCTCGCCGGAGGAGATTGTCCAGAGAATGGAAAATCTCAGGAAAAATTCCAAAAATCACACCAAAAAATTTGCTCGCCTCCAGCTCCAAGATTTTGGCGGGCGTATCAAGCCTGTCGATACGATGGCGATGGATGTAATCCACAAAATCACCAAAGAAGATGGCTTCAAAGGCTTGGGTAATGACCAGGTGTTTTTGGGGATGATGCTTTATCCGAATGATTGGCGAAATATCAAGATGATCTATACAGCCACACCGAGGTTGCGAGAGATTTTGGGCGTGCCAAAAGATCAAAAGCGTATCGCATTTTCCGATGCATTTGATCTCAATGGTTACAAGCTCCAAAACTATGTCGAAGAAGCCAATCGCAAAAAACCCAATGAAAGAGGCACATTTGATAAAGATGTTTTGAATGTCGATGAAAGGCTCAATCTCGCATTTATGGTCTTTAGTGGGCAGATTTTGCGGATTTTCCCTGATGAAAACTCCACCACGTGGTTTGCCCCCATCGACGCCCTAGAAAATGCCTCACCATCAAAAGCCAAAGAAATCCAAACGATTTTGGGCGATATTTTCAAAGGCTTTGACATCGGTATCGCTTATGATCGATGGGAAAAGGCGGATATGGCGCTTGATGAACTCGCTAACTATCAAAAAACGTATGGAAAAAACCTTTATTTGCCAAAATCAAAGGTTGATTCTGAAATCTTTCTCAATCACGTGAATTTCTTTGATCAGCTGACATTGCCCTATATTTTATTGGGTCTGGTGCTTTTCATCGCTGTTTTGGTGAGTATTTTGCGTGATAGACCTGTCAATATTTGGCTAAGTCGTGGTATCTATGCTGCGATACTCTTGTGCGTGATCGCCCATACGATAGGGCTTATTTTGCGCTGGTATGTTAGCGGGCATTCCCCGTGGAGCAATGCCTATGAATCAATGCTTTATATCGCTTGGGCTGCTGGGATTGCTGGGGTGGTGTTCTTTAGAAAATCCAATCTCGCCTTGTGTGCGGCAAGCTTTTTGGCAGGTATTGCCCTTTTTGTCGCTCATCTTGGTTTTATGGACCCTCAAATTGGCAATCTCGTCCCCGTGCTCAAATCCTACTGGCTCAATATCCACGTATCCGTGATTACGGCAAGTTATGGCTTTTTGGGATTGTGCTTTATTGTCGGCGTGATTACGTTGGTGATGTTTATTTTCAGAAGTCCGAGCCGCCCTAACATCGATCAAACCATCTTTTCGCTCACAGCCATCAATGAAATGAGTATGATTTTGGGGCTTTTAATGCTCACAGTCGGCAACTTCCTTGGAGGCGTTTGGGCAAATGAATCTTGGGGGCGTTACTGGGGTTGGGACCCCAAAGAAACGTGGGCATTGATTTCGATCGGCGTGTATGCGGTGATTTTGCATTTGCGATTTATGGGCTTTGCCTTTATGCCTTATATCTTTGCAGCTGCGAGCGTGGTCGGATTTTATTCGATTTTGATGACGTATTTTGGTGTGAATTATTATCTCTCAGGTATGCATAGTTATGCTGGTGGCGATCCGTTGCCTATCCCTGTGTTTTTGTATTATTTTGTTGGCTTAAGTGTGGTATTAATTGTCTTAGCAGGCTTGAAGAGAAAATTATCAATGCCTAAACTCTAATTGATAGGAAAAAAGTGAAAAAAGTGTTTATTTGGCTCTTTGGCGTTTTGATTGTTTTAGTGGGATTGGTGTATGTTTTGCTATTCACACAAATCGGGAACAATATCTTAAAACCCGTTGTCCGTGTGGCGATCAACAAATATTCGCCCATCCCTTTAGAGGTGCAAAATTTTTCTTTGCGGCTCTCTCGTTTTGATATTGCTTTGGCTCATCAAGACGCGGTTTTGGCGCATTTTTGGGGTGATTTTTCTTTATTTTCGCAGACAATCGACGCAAAATTTGACGCGACTTTCAAGGATTTATCGGTTTTAAATCCGATGGTTGGTATGCCTTTAAAAGGTGGCTTCCAGATTGATTCGAGCATTCAAGGCAAGTTTGGCGACTTGTTGGTTAAAACTACCAGCAATCTAGCCGATTCAAAAACCAAGCTAGAAGCAAGATTGATTGATTATGATTTAGCAGATCTTAATGCCGATATTACAGACTTGCACCTGGAAAAACTGCTCCCTATCATCGGGCAAAAGCCCTATGCAAGCGGGATTTTCAAGCTCAAAGCCGATGTGAAAAAAAACCAAAATCACGGCTATGATGGGCAAATCACTGCCAATATCACAGATGGTCTTCTCAATCAGAAATTGGTAAAAAATGATTTTAAAATCCCCGTTCCCAAGGTGGATTTTTTATTGGCATTGCAAGCTGATTTTAATGACAAATCTATCCAAGACAGCTTGAGCTTCACCTCTAATGTGGGGAATTTCACCACCAGCGGGACGATCGCTATCCCAGATATGCGTATTGCTAATGTCTATGAAGCCAAGTTTTCTGACCTTTCTCCTTTGAGTCCCATTGTTAAAATCCCTTTGCGAGGTAGCGCACAAACCAGTGGCGAGATCACAGGCAACCAGCAGGATTTGCATATCAAAGGCAAAAGCGACATCGCCGATTCCCAGACCCTTTATGATGTGAATTTGAAAAATTTCGCCCTCACAGCGGTGGATTTTGACATCAAAAAACTTGCAATACAAAAGATTTTATGGATGTTCTATCAACCCCAATACGCCCACGCCTCCGCAGATATGCAGGGTAATATCAGCGATTTTGCGACCTTTCCATCGATAAAATTCACCGGTAATATCACGGGCAAAACCATCAACGCCCCCATCAAAAAGCAATTTGAGATCGATATGCCCGACACGGCATTTGATAGCAAAATCGCCTTGCTTTCAAAAAATGGCACGGGCAAATTGGATTTTGATTTTGACTCCCCGATTGGATCTCTCAAGCTCAACCAAGCCGATGTTGATATGACAAAACCTCTTTTTGATGGCAAATTTCACGCTTCCTTGCCCGACCTCAAAAAGCTCAAGTTCATCACAGGCGTCGGGCTTGTAGGTTCTTTTGATGTTGATGGCAAACTCCGCTATGCTGGTGGGTTACACGCAGATTTTCATTCAAATAGTTTGGGTGGGAATCTGCAAGGTGTTTTTGAAAATGACACACTCAAAAGCGACTTCAAAGACATCCCGGTCAAAAGGCTTATTGGCTTGCTAGAAATCCCAGATGTTTTTGACGCGATGGCATCAGGCGGTCTGGATTACAATATCACCACGCAAAAAGGCAAGATCTGGGCTTCGGTGAAAAATGGCTCGATTGTTCGGAGCGATTTTACGCAACTAATCAAAAAATACGCCAAATTTGACCTCGCCAGCGAGGTTTTTGAAACGACGGATTTTACGAGTTCTATTGACAAAAAGCTTCTCAATGCCAAGCTTTCAATGCAAAGCAAAGATGTGCGTATCGAGTCAAATAAAATGCTTATCGACCTAGAAAAAAGCCAGATCGCTTCAAAAATCAGACTCTCACTCCAAAAAGATTATATTGATGTGGGTCTCAATGGCAATCTCAAATCGCCAAAAGTCGATATTGACGCGAGTGCATTACTCAAAAAACAGGCTGTCGAAGCGATTGATAAGGGCGCAGATAAGGCGATTGAGAAATATGTTCCCAAAGAAAATCAAGAGAATGTCAAAAAACTCCTCAATGGGATTTTGAAGAAATTTTAATGCTTTCATTATTTTTACTCGGTTTGGATTAAAAATCCAAACCTGAAGACCACTGCGGGCGATTAAATCGGTGTTCGCTCCTAAAGGCTTTCGCCTGTAAGCTTTTCTAATGCTTTAAACTTTTCAATCGCAAAAGAAAAGGGGTTTAATCCTCCCCTAACCCCTCCTTTAACCCACGAAAAGAATAAGCCTCCGCTTTTCTTTTCGGCAAACAAAGGAGGGGAAGTCGCTTGCTTGTGTCTCCTTGCGAAAAATCGGCGGGCGCACTTCAACGATTGGGTGGGCGGGTCAAAATTTTCCGATTTTTCACAGCACACAAGCGCGACAAAGGCAAGCAGTTTCAGAACTGCTAACAAACCAAAGCCCACTATGCTTTTTCACCCTATCTACTAAGGGGGCGTGCAGTGGGTTTCTGACCCACCCACCCGATGGTTGCAAGGGGGCGGGCGACGCTTCGCAGGTAGAACCCCGCCCCCTGCGTAATAAAAAAATAAAAAGGCGGGAGACCAAAAAACATTATTTTTTACTCGGTTGGCAATGCCAACCTGAAGACCATTCCAAGAGGCAAAGCCTCTTTTCATTCCTAAAGTTTTTTCACCCACCCACCCGATTTATTCCGTGCTTCGCACGTCATCAACCCGTTTTCTAAGGTTTCCATTCACAAACCAC